>NZ_JAXCLC010000017.1:0-116442 GCF_034043715.1 Kitasatospora purpeofusca
GACCATCGAGACGAACCGGGACCGGCGGTCCCGGTGCTCCCGGAACGGAACGGGGGAATGGCCGTGAGTGATCTGGACCGTACCGGCCTCGCGACGGCGGGCCCTGCCGTACCGACCCAGGCGAGCGTCCCCGGCCTCGCCGCCAACGACGAAGCGCACCCGAAGGACGCCCACCGGATGAGCCAGCCGACCGAGCCGACGCCCGAGTCGTCGCCCGATCAGTCGCCCCCGCCCGTGCCGTCGGCCGCGGACCTCCCGCCGGCCGACCGCCCGGACGGGGGCCCGGACAGCGACGGCCCGGAGGACGGGACCGCCGCCGAGGCGGCCCGGGCGCTGCGCGCCGCGGTACCCGCCCAGGGTCCGCAGCGCAGCGGTGCCCCGGACCGCGAGGCGGCCCGGGCCCTGTTCGTCCGGCTGTCCGCGCTGCCCGAGGGCTCCCCGGAGCGCGTCGAGCTGCGCAACCAGCTGGTGCGGATGCACATCCCGCTGGTCGAGCACCTGGCCCGGCGGTTCCGCAACCGGGGCGAGCCGCTGGACGACCTCACCCAGGTCGCCACCATCGGGCTGATCAAGTCGGTGGACCGCTTCGACCACGAGCGCGGGGTCGAGTTCTCCACCTACGCGACGCCGACCATCGTCGGCGAGATCAAGCGGCACTTCCGCGACAAGGGCTGGGCGGTCCGGGTGCCGCGCCGCCTCCAGGAGCTGCGGCTGTCGCTCACCACGGCGACCAGCGAGCTCTCCCAGCGGCACGGCCGCTCCCCCACGGTGCACGAGCTGGCGGAGCACCTGGGGATCTCCGAGGAGGACGTGCTGGAGGGCCTGGAGTCCGCCAACGCGTACTCCACGCTGTCCCTGGACGTGCCGGACAACGACGACGAGTCGCCGGCCGTCGCGGACACCCTGGGCGCCACCGACGAGGCCCTGGAGGGCGTCGAGTACCGCGAGTCGCTCAAGCCGCTGCTCGCCCAACTGCCGCCCCGGGAACAGAAGATCCTGGTGCTGCGGTTCTTCCGGAACATGACGCAGTCCCAGATCGCCGCCGAGGTGGGCATCTCCCAGATGCACGTCTCCCGGCTGCTCGCCCGGACGCTCGCGCAGCTGCGGGAGAAGCTGCTGGTGGAGGAGTAGGACCGGGAAAGCAGGACCGACGGCCGCCGGGCGGCGGCCGTCGGTCGGTGCGGTACCGGAAGGCGGCGGCCCTCCGCGCTCAGCCCTCGTGCGGAGCGTAGAGGGCCGCCGTCGACTTCGGGCTGAGCAGCGCGCCGATGCCGACCAGGCCGAGCAGGCCGACGCCCACCCCGACGGCGGCCATGGTGCCGCCGCTCTGCCACATGTAGTAGGCCACCGGCAGGCAGATCGAGTTGGTCAGCACGGCCGGGCTGCGGCCCCAGCGGCGGCCCTGGAGCAGGGCCCGGGCGGCGAGCAGCGGCAGTACGCCGAGCAGCACGATCACCAGGCCGCCGAACTCGTTCAGGGCGAGTTGCTTGGACTGGCCGGACAGCGCGGCGACCATGTCCCAGACGCCCACGACGGCCAGCGCGGCGCCCGCGACGGCCGTGATGGCGGCGCCCACGGTGAGGGCGGTCGGACGGCCGGCACCGGGCGCGGGTACGGGTGCGGAGGATTCTGCGGTCACTCCAGCAGGGTAGCCGCCGGGAGGTCCGTACCGACCCGTAGGCTGAGCACATGCGCGCTCTCCTGGTCGTCAACCCGAAAGCGACCACCACCAGCGGCCGCACCAGGGACGTCCTGAT
Organism: Kitasatospora purpeofusca; assembly: GCF_034043715.1. GTDB lineage: Bacteria > Actinomycetota > Actinomycetes > Streptomycetales > Streptomycetaceae > Kitasatospora > Kitasatospora purpeofusca_A. The sequence goes on from NZ_JAXCLC010000017.1 coordinate 1,758, forward strand.
CCACGCCCTGCGCAGCGACCTCAAGCTGGAGGTGGCGCAGACCCAGTACCGGGGCCACGCGCGCGACCTGGCCCGCGAGGCGGTGGAGGACGGCGCGGTCGACCTGGTGGTGGCCCTGGGCGGCGACGGCACCGTCAACGAGGCGGTCAACGGCCTGCTTTCGCACGGCCCGGGCGAGAAGGTCCCCCGACTGGCCGTGGTCCCGGGCGGTTCGACCAATGTGTTCGCCCGCGCGCTGGGTCTGCCGAACGACCCGGTGGAGGCGACCGGCGCACTGCTGAACGCCCTGGAGAGCCGGCGGGAGCGCCCGATCGGGCTGGGCAAGGCGATGACCGAGGGACTGCCGGACCGCTGGTTCACCTTCACCGCGGGACTCGGCTTCGACGCCGGGGTGGTCGGCCGGGTCGAGGAGCAGCGCCGGGCGGGGCGCAAGTCCACGCACGCGCTCTATGTCACCCAGGCGCTCCGCCACTTCGTCACCCAGCGTGAGCAGCGCAGATCAGGCCCGGTTTCCTTGCAACTGGCGGGCCGGGGGCCGGTGTCCGGCCTGGCGCTGGCGATAGTCAGCAACACCTCGCCGTGGACGTTCCTGGGCAACCGCCCGGTCTATCCCTCGCCGCTGGCGTCCTTCGACGCGGACCTCGACGTCTTCGGCATCACCCGGATGACGGCGTTCGGCACTGCTCGAACGGTCCGTCAGATCCTGCGGTCGCACGGGCCTTCGAGCGACGGCGCCGCGTCGCCGGGACCCTCCGGGAAGCACGTCGTCTCCTATCACGACGTCCGGCACTTCACCTTGGTTTCAGAGGAACCGGCCCCGTTCCAGGTCGATGGGGACCACCTTGGGTCCAGGAGTCGCGTCAGTTTCACAGGCGTACGGCGGGCACTGCGTGTGATTGTGTGACTAGAAGGGCCCTTCGCCCTTCTTCTCGAACGCACAAGCCCCCTTCACTCCATAGAAGTACTGGCTGTGAGCTAGGCGACACCGAAGAATCAAAAATTCCTCCCTGAAGGGGGTTGTATCCGGGCCCGAGGTTTGCGAACCTCTACATGGCGATCGGGACACATCGCAGCGACGGCAACCGCAGAACCTGTTGGATGCCGACCGCGGGGTGTCCCTCGAATCGCCGAATCCCTCCCCAGCACAGACCTCCCGGGCCCCATGGGCCTTTGGTCTCTTTTGCTGTTGCGGGATTCGTGAAAGCGTTCACATTCACAAGGACCATCGATGTGCCGTGCGGGCGACCCCCGTCGGCAGGAGGAGTTGGACGACCATGGACTGGCGCCACCGCGCTGTCTGCCGCGAAGAGGACCCGGAGCTTTTCTTCCCGATCGGGAACACCGGTCCTGCTCTGCTGCAGATCGAGGAAGCCAAGGCCGTGTGCCGCCGCTGTCCGGTCATGGAGCAGTGTCTCCAGTGGGCCCTCGAAACCGGCCAGGACGCCGGCGTCTGGGGCGGCATGAGCGAGGACGAGCGTCGCGCGATGAAGCGCCGCGCCGCCCGCAACCGCGCCCGCACGGCCTGACCAACAGCGGCTGATCACACGCCGTAGTACCGGCGGTAACCACCGCTCCGATCAACACATGATCAAAGGCTTCGCCTGCACTTCCTGGTGAAGCCTTCCGTACAAAGGGCCTTGCCCGACAAGGTTCTGCGACACTTGCCCGCCCAGCCACTTGATACTGTTCACTGAGAGCAATATTGTGGAGCTGTGGCGCTCACCGTGTGCAACGCACCGGCGAGTGGCGCGCTAATAGAGCCCCCGTTCCGGCCGACTCCCCCCGACGGCCGGAACGGGTTGAGAGGCCCTGTCGACCCACCCCCCCCGGTCGACAGGGCCTCGTTTTTGTCTTCCGCCGTCCTCACACCTCGGACGGTGGTGAAGGAGCGGGCCACCGGCGCTCACGCCAGTCGCACGCTCCCCCCGCACCCCGGTACGCCCTCGGACCCCTCAGCGAACCGGGATCTCCAGGACCACCTTGGTGCCGCCGTTCGGGCCCGCCACCATGTCGAAGGTGCCGCCCAGCTCCCCGGTGGCCAGCGTCCGGACGATCTGCAGCCCGAGATTGCCCGCCTGCTGCGGGTCGAAGCCCTCCGGCATGCCCTTGCCGTCGTCCTGCACGGTGATCAGCAGGTACTCCTCCGGCCGCACCCCGCCGTTCCAACTGTCCGACCAGCCCATACCGGTGGCCGGCGCCCGGCCGCGCAGCGCGCTGACCTCCAGGCTGCCGGAGGCGCTCGGCCCGAAGGCGTGCTCCAGCGCGTTCTGCAGCAGCTCGGTGAGCACCATCGCCAGCGGGGTGGCCACCTCGGCCGAGAGGATGCCGAAACTGCCGCTGCGCCGGGTCGCCACCCGGCCGTCCTGGGACAGCTCCACCACCATGGCCAGCACCCGGTCGGCGATCTCGTCGAAGGCCACCTTCTCGTCCAGCGCCTGGGAGAGCGTCTCGTGCACGATCGCGATCGAGCCGACCCGGCGGACCGCCTCGTCCAGGGCGGCCCGGCCGGCGTCCGACTCCATCCGGCGGGACTGCAGGCGCAGCAGCGCCGCGACCGTCTGCAGGTTGTTCTTCACCCGGTGGTGGATCTCCCGGATGGTGGCGTCCTTGGTCATCAGTTCGCGGTCGCGGCGGCGCAGTTCGGTGACGTCCCGGCAGAGCACCAGTGAGCCCGTCAGAGTTCCCTTGGGCTTGAGCGGGATGGCCCGCAGGGTCACCACTCCGCCCTGGACCTCCACCTCGGTCTGCCGGGGTGCCCAGCCGCTCGCCAGCTTGACCAGCGCCTCGTGCACGGCCGCCCGGGAGGGCGGCACCAGTTCGGCGGTCGCCCGGCCCAGGTGGCTGCCGACCAGGTCGGTGGTGAGGCCGAGCCGGTGGTAGGCGGAGAGCGCGTTGGGGCTGGCGTAGGTGACGACGCCGTCCGCGTCGAGGCGGATCAGGCCGTCCCCGACCCGGGGCGCGGCGTCCATGTCGGTCTGCTCGACCCCCGGGTAGGGAAAGGTGCCGGCGGCGATCATCTGGGCCAGGTCGGAGGCGCTCTGCAGATAGGTGAGCTCCAGCCGGCTGGGGGTGCGGACGGTCAGCAGGTTGGTGTTGCGGGCGATCACCCCGAGCACCTTGCCCTCGCGCCGCACCGGGATGGACTCGACCCGGACCGGCACCTCCTCGCGCCACTCCGGGTCGCCCTCGCGCACGATCCGGCCCTCGTCGTAGGCGGCGTCCAGCAGGGGGCGGCGGCCGCGCGGGACGAGGTGGCCGACCATGTCGTCCTGGTAGGAGGTCGGGCCGGTGTTGGGCCGCATCTGGGCGACCGAGACGTACCGGATGCCGTCCCAGGTGGGGATCCACAGGACCAGGTCGGCGAAGGACAGGTCGGAGAGCAGCTGCCACTCCGAGACCAGCAGGTGCAGCCACTCCACATCGGCACCGGTCAGGGTGGTGTGGCGGCGGACGAGTTCGTTCAGCGAGGGCACAGGGCGAGCGTAGCTCCAGGGGCGCGCGGCCGGGCGGGGCGCACCCCCGGGCGGCGGGTGTCCGCAGCCGCTCCCCAAGTTGTCCAGACCAATTTTGGGGTCGGCCTGGACAAGCCAGATTGGTCTAGTCCACAATGAAAGGGCACCAAGGAGAGGCCCTCCGCGCAACTGCCCTGACCGCGCGAGGCCCCTTCTCGGTCGGACGCCGCCGAGCGAGGACCCCGCACAGTTCTCGGTCATACACGGCGCCCGACGACAGCTCCGGGCTGCGGTGCCGCATGGGTTGAGGGTCCCGTGTCGGCGCCGTGGCCCGTAGTGCTTTCCAGGCCCGGGCTGCGGTGCCATGGGCCCCTCCTGCCCGCTGGCGGGCAAGGAGGGAGGGTTGAGGGTCCCGTGTCGGCGCCGTGGCCCGTAGTGCTTTCCAGGCCCGTTCCGCCCCGAGGGGCGACAACGCCGAGACCCCCGTCCACAGGCTGTGGACGGGGGTCTCGGCGTTGTCGCGTTGTCCGCGTCAGTGGGTCTCGGTGACCTTGGCGAGGGCGCGGGGGGCGTCCGGGTCCTGGCCCCGGGCGATGGTGACCTCGTAGGCCAGCAGCTGCAGCGGCAGGATCTCCAGGATCGGCTGGACCTCCTCCGGCACGCCGGCCGGCAGCGCGAAGCCCGCCGAGGCGGACTCCACCTGCGCCTGCTGGCCGACCACGACCAGGTCCGCGCCACGGCCGCGCAGGCGGTCCAGCACCGGCTGCAGGGCCTCGCCGCCCTTGCCGTCCGGGACGATCGCGATGACCGGGGAGACGTTGTCGACCATGGCCAGCGGGCCGTGCAGCAGGTCGGCGCCGGAGAACGGGGAGGCCGGGATGTAGGTGGTCTCCATGAGCTTCAGCGCCGCCTCGCGGGCGGTCGGGTAGCCGTAGCCGCGCGAGGTGATGACCAGGCGCTGGGCGAAGCGGTAGCGCTCGGCCAGCGCCTTGACCTCGTCCTGGCGGGCCAGGATCCCGGTGGCCAGCTCCGGCAGGCCCTTGGCGGCCGCGCCGTCGCCGCCGCGCAGGCCCTCGACCAGCAGGTAGAGGGCGAGCAGCTCGGCGGTGTAGGTCTTGGTGGCCGGCAGCGCCTTCTCCGGGCCCGCCAGCACGTCGATGTGGAACTCGGAGACCTCGGCCAGCGGCGAGCCCGGGTTGTTGGTGACGGCGAGGGTGATGGCCCCGGCCTCGCGGGCCGCCTTGGTGGAGGCGACCAGGTCGGGCGAGCCGCCCGACTGGCTGACGGTGATCACCAGCACGTCGGTGAGGTCCGGCCGGGCCCCGTACGCGGTGGTGGTGGACATCGAGGTGAGACCGGCCGGCTTGCCGAGCAGGATCTCGATCAGGTACTTGGCGTACAGCGCCGCGTTGTCGGAGGTGCCGCGCCCGGTCAGCAGGACGAAGCGCGGCTTGCGTGCGGCGATCTGCCCGGCGATCTCGAAGATCTTGGGGGCACCCTCGTCGAGGATGCGCTGCAGGACGGCCGGCTGCTCGGCCATCTCCGCCGCCATGATCCGGCCAGGGACGGTCTGCGTGTCGGACATCGTGGGGTGCCTCCGATGAGATGGTTCCACCCCGCCCGGGCGGGAATGCCCGGCGGGGACCTCTACGGCGGCGAGTCCGCACACTCGCTCCGGTGATTGCTGCGGCAATCCTACGGGGACCGCCCGGGTGCGGCACATCCGAGGAGGTGGCCGCGCCGGGTCCGGCGGTCGCCGGGGGTGCCCCCGGGACGGCGGAGCCCCTCCCGGCGGTGCGGGGAGGGGCTCCGGACCCGGGGTGGCGGCTGCTCAGCCGGCCTTGTTGATCAGCTGGTCGATGGCGGCGTCCGCCTCCTTGGTGGCCTGGTCCACCGACTTGCCCTTGAGGATGGCGGTCAGCATGTCCGGCAGGATCTTCTGCTTCTCCACCAGGCCCCAGCCGGGGGCCAGCGGGGTGAACCAGGCGTCCGGCACCGCGTTGGCCGCGGCGGCGGTGGCGGGCTTGCTCTTCAGCGGGTTCAGCTGGGTGAGGTTGTTCGGCAGGATGTCCTTGTCCGCCAGCGCCTGCTCGGACTTGGTGCTGGTGAACATCCGGACCCAGTCGGTGGCCAGGGCCGCGGCGGGCGACTTCGCGGTGACGCCGAGCGCCGAGCCGCCGATGAAGGTCGGCAGCGGCTTGCCGCCCGGTCCCGGCATCGTCGCCACCCTGACGGCGTCCTTGAGGCTCGGGTCGCCGGTGACCGGGGCGGTGACACTGGCGGCCTCGTAGCCGTTGCCGTAGAAGGCCGCCGCGTGGCCGCGGGCCATCGCCTCGTACTGGTTCTGCTCGTTGAGCGTCAGGTCGCCCTTGTTGTACTTGCGCACCAGGTCGACGAAGTGGCTGATGCCCTGCTGCGACTTGGGGTCGTTCAGGGTGCCGTGCCAGGTGCCGCCGCTGTCGAAGCGGGCGATGGCGCCGCCGTACGCGGAGACGTAGCTCATCGCGGCGTACCAGTACGGGCCGGGCAGGTAGAGCGCGGAGTAGGTGCGGTCGGCCTTGTTCTTGTCGGCGACCCGGTCCAGGACCGTGCGCAGCTCGTCCTCGGTCTTCGGGAAGTCGGCGCTGCCCGTCGCCTGCTGGAGGGCCGCCGAGTTGTAGACCGCGACCCGGGCGCCCGCGTAGTAGGGCACGCACCAGAGCTTGTCCTGGTAGGTGCAGGTGTTGGCGAGCGCCTTGATCCAGCTGTCCGCGTTGTCGAAGGTGTTCCGCTCGACCGGCGCCAGCGCGCCCGAGAGCACGTACTTCATGGTCTCGGTGTTGCCGAGCTCGACCACGTCCGGGGCGGTGCCGTCGGCGAGCGCCCGGTCGAGCTTGGCGACCTTGTCGGCCCAACCCTGGTAGGCCAGCCGCAGGGTGACCTTGGGGTACTTGGCCGCGAACTCGTCGTTGACCCGCTGGACGAGGTCGGGCCAGCTCTTCTGGGCATCGTCCATCAGCCAGACCGTGACGGTGCCGGTGGCGGACTGCGGGTCGGCCGAGGCCGACTTGCCGCCGGAGGCCGGACCGCCCGACGAACAGGCCGTCAGGCCCGCGGCCAGCGTCACGATGCCGACCGACGCCATGAACCGACGCTTTCCCACGCCATCCTCCGAGGTGTTTGAGCTGTACCCGCCGGCAGCGTGCTGGCGCCCGTCGGGACGGTGTCCGGGAAGGGCGGCGAAGAGCTTCGGGGTGGGCCGATACCACATCCGGTGAAATTGAAATTCGAACCGGATGGACTGGAGCCTGGCCTAGACCACTTCTGGTGTCAACGCCAAATGGCCTGGCAGGAACCGCCGTTGCAGACCTGTTGTACCCCGTGGGCGATCAGTTGCCCGGCGGTCACCCTCAGTAGGATTTAAGGGTGCCTTAAGGGAGATTTGAGGGAACACCGTCAGATCGGCCGAATCGGCGGGTCGGCCGGCCCACCGCGGTCCGGGGACGCCGACGGGCCCGCCATGCGCCATGCGCATGACGGGCCCGTCGGCGGGGCGCCTCGCGGCCCCGGTGTCGCGGTCCGGCGGGGACTCAGCCGACCGCCCCCGGCTGCCCGGTGAGCACCTCGACGGCGGCCAGGCCGCAGACCCGGGCCGCACCGTGGGTGGCGATGTGCAGCGCACCGACCGGCTCGGACTGCGGCAGGCCCATCTCGACCACCGCGGCGTCCGGCCGGGCCGCCACCAGGCGGGCCAGCGCGGCCGACATCCACTCGTGCCGGTGGGCGTCCCGGACCACCAGCACCAGGCGGCGGTCCGCGGCCGCGGCCAGCACCTCGGCCACCACCGCGTCCAGCACCTGCGGCGCGGCGGCCTCCGGGCCGACCTCACGGGTCCGGGTGCCCGGGAAGCGGTCGGCCAGCATGCCGGCCACGCCCCACGGGGTGACGTCGCCGACGGCGATGTTGGGCTCGGCGGAGAACGAGGCCACGAAGGGGCGCTCGGTCACCGGCAGGACCTCCCGGCCCGGCGCCCGGACCACCCGCAGCGCCCGGCGGGCCGCCCGCAGGCCGACCGCGAGGTCCGCCTCCGGCCGCTCGCCCTGGGCCGCGATCCGGCCCCAGCTGCCCAGCGCGCGCACCCGGTCGGCCGCGTCGGCGAGCCGCTCCTCCGGGAGCCGGCCGGACTGCACGCCCGCCACGATGGCGTCCCGCAGCATCAGCACGGTCGCCTCGTCGGCCAGCCCGCCGCCCACGCAGATCGCGTCCGCGCCGGCCGCCAGGGCCAGCACGGTGCCCTCGCCCATGCCGAAGGTGTCGGCGATGGCGCCCATCTCGATCGCGTCGCTGACGATCAGGCCCTGGTAGCCCAGGCCGCCGTCCTGCGGGGCCGCGCGCAGCAGGTCGCGCAGCACGGCGGGGCTGAGCGTCGCCGGCAGCTTCGGGTCGAGCGCCGGGATCATGATGTGGGCCGTCATCACGGCCTTGGTCCCGGCGGCGATGGCGGCCTGGAACGGCACCAGGTCGCGGGCCCGCAGCACGTCCAGGTCGACGTCGATGACCGGCAGCCCGTGGTGCGAGTCGACGGCGGTGTCGCCGTGGCCCGGGAAGTGCTTGGAACAGGCCGCGACGCCGGCCGACTGCAGTCCCTCGACCCAGGCGGCGGTGTGGCGGGCGCACAGCTCCGGGTCGGCGCCGAAGGAGCGGACGCCGATCACCGGGTTGCGCGGGTTGGAGTTGACGTCGGCGGTGGGCGCCCAGTTGTAGTTCACGCCGGCGGCGGCCAGGGCCCGGCCCAGTTCACGGGCGACGTCGCGGGTCAGCGCCGGGTCGTCGATCGCGCCGAGGGCGAGGTTGCCCGGCCAGGACGAGCCGGAGCCCGCCTCCAGCCGGGTGACGTCGCCGGACTCCTCGTCGATGGCGATCAGCAGATCGGGGTTCTCGGCCCGGAGCGCGGCGGTGAGGGCGGCCAGCTGCCCGAGGTCGGCCACGTTGCGGTCGAACAGGGCGACCGAGCCGAGGCCGGCCGCGAGGTGCCGGCGCAGCCACTCCGGCGGCTCGGTGCCGACGAAGCCGGGCTGGAGGACGGTCAGCGCGTCGCGGTGCAGCTGGTCGGAGGCCGGGAGGGTGGGAACGAGGATGCTCACGATGGGATCAGCCCTTCACGGCGCCGTCGGTGAGGCCACCGACCGCCTTGCGCTGCAGGAAGACGAACAGGATCAGCACCGGGAGGGCGAACAGCGTCGACGCCGCCATGGTGGCGCCCCAGTCGTTGCCGAAGGCGGTCTGGAACGAGGACAGCCACAGCGGCAGGGTCTGGCCGTCCGTCTTGTTGATGATGAGGACGAGCGGGAACTCGTTCCAGGCCGTGATGAAGCCGAACAGCGAGGTGGACATCAGGCCCGGCGCCAGCAGCGGGAAGATCACCTTCACGAAGGCCTGGGTGCGGGTGCAGCCGTCCACCATGGCCGACTCCTCCAGCTCCTTCGGGACCGCCGCGATGAAGCCGCGCAGGGTCCAGATCGTGAAGGGCAGCACCATCATCATGTAGAAGGCGGTGAGCGGGACGAGGCTGTTCAGCATCTCGTTGTCGCGGGAGATCAGGTAGACCGCGATGGTCATGACCTCCCAGGGCGCCATCTGCGCGGCCATGATGACCAGCACGAAGGCCTTGCGGCCGCGGAAGCGCATCCGCGCGATCGCGAAGGACGCCAGCGTGGCGATCACCAGCGAGAGCACCACCGCGAGGATGGTGACGATGAAGCTGTTGGCGGTGTACGTCCAGAACTTCGGCACGTTGACCGCGGTCTTGAAGTGCTCCAGGGTCGCGTCGAACGGCACGAACACCGGCGTCTTGCTGATGATGTCCTTCGTCGGCTTGAACGCCGTGCTGATCATCCAGTAGACGGGGAACGCGAAGAAGACGAAGAGGACGACCGCGACGACGTTCGGCCAGGTGCGTCCGATGAGCGAGCGCCTCACAGCTCGTCCTCCTGCTTGAGAATGATCCGGAAGTAGTACGCCATCAGGACGCCCAGGATCAGGATGGTGAGCACCGCGATCGCGGCACCGCTGCCGTAGTGCTGGCGGCCGGAGCCCTCCAGGAAGGCGTGGATCGGCAGGGTGCGGGTGAGCCCGTCGGGGCCGCCGGCCTTGATCGCGTAGATCTGGGTGAAGGCCTTGAAGATCCAGATGACCTCGAGGAAGGTCGTGGCCAGGAAGAACGGCTTGAGGTTGGGGAACATCACCGCGGTGAAGATCTTCACCGGCCCGGCGCCGTCCATCCGGGCCGCCTCGTAGAGCTCCTTGGGGATGGTGGTCAGCGCGGCGTACATGTTGAACGCCACGAACGGGATCGAGCCCCAGACCAGCAGCAGGAGGATCACGAAGAAGGTCGAGTACTGGCTGCCGGTCCAGTTGTAGGTGGCCATCGAGTGCCAGCCCAGGGCGTCCAGGAGCCAGTTGACGACGCCGAACCTGGTCTCGAACAGCCAGGTGTAGACCGTGGTCGAGGCGACCACCGGCATCGCCCAGGCGAACAGCAGGCCGATCGACAGCAGCAGCCGCATCTTCTTGCCGAGCCGGTTGAGCAGCAGGCCGACCAGCGCGCCGCCGACCATGATCAGGAAGACGTTCAGCGCGGTGAAGGCGACCGACCGGCCGGTGACGGCCCAGAACTGCGGGTCCTTGAGCTGCTCGGTGTAGTTCTCGAAGCCGTTCCACTCGGTCAGGTGCTGGACGAGCTGGCGCGCGTTCAGGTTCTGGAACGAGACCAGGACGGTCTTCAGCAGGGGCCAGCCCAGCAGACCCAGGGTGGCCACGGTGGCCGGCAGGAGCAGCAGGTACGGCGCGAGCCGGGCGCCGAGGCTCCGCCCGTCCGCCGGTCTGGCGCTCTTCTTCTTCGCGGTGCCGGCGCCGCCGCCACGGGCGGCGCTCGTCTCAATAGTGGCCACAGCGGCGTTCCCTGACTCCGGGGACTGTGTCTGCACCCGCTCCGAATGCACAGCCATCGTTCTCTCTTCCTGACAACCCGACCACGACGGACAGGCGTCGCTCACCGGCCCCCCGCCGGGGGCCGGTGAGCGACGCCGCTCGACTGCTACTGCTTGGCGTTGAGACGCTTGGCGATCTCGTCGTCCGCCTTCTTGGCCGCGGCGGCGTAGTCGCCGGTCAGGGCAGCGGTCAGGAACTCCTTGATCGGGTTCGGGTCGTTCTCGACGCTCGCCCAGTTCGGGGTGGTCGGCGTGATGCCACCGACACCCGCCGCCAGCTTCGCGGCCGAGGCGAAGTCGCCGACGACCTTGTCGTTCAGCGAGGCCTTGTTCGGGATGAGGCCCGTGGCGGCGACCGCGCCCTCGTTCTTGTCGTTGAGGGCGACCTTCAGGAAGTCCTTGGCCATGTCGGTGTTCTTGCTGGCCGAGGCGACGGCCAGGTTCGAGCCGCCGAGGAACACGCCGGAGGGCTTGTCGGCGGTCTTGCCCGGGAGCGGGAAGAAGCCGATCTTGTCCTTGGCCATGGCCTTCTCGTCCGGGAGCTCCCAGCCGAGGCCGATCATCGCGCCGACGTCACCCTTGCCGAAGACGTCCTTCTGCTGCGGCTTGGCCTCGTCCTTGTCCTTGGCACCCGTGATCGAGTAGCCCTGGAGCTTCTTGTAGGTCTCGAAGGCCTTCTGCGCCTCGGGGGACGACAGACCGCCGGCCCACTTGTCGCCGTCCTTCTTCGCCAGCTTGCCGCCCTCGCTGGTGAGGAGGCCGAAGTAGACGTACCACTCCTGGCCCGGCATGTAGATCGGGTCGGCGACGCCCTCGGTGGTCTTGAGCTTCTCCAGCGCCGTGTAGAACTCGTCCAGGGTCTTCGGGACGCTCAGGTTGGCCTTGGCCCAGAGGTCCTTGTTGTAGGAGACGACACGGTTGGTGACGTACCACGGGGCGGCGTACTGCTTGCCGTCCAGGATCGCGGACTCGCTCTGGTTGGCGGCCCAGTCGGCACCGCCGATGGCGGCCTTGTCCTTGGTGATGTCCAGCAGACCACCGGTGGCGGCGTAGCCCGCCGTCTGGGTGTTGCCGACCTCGAGGACGTCGACGGAGCCCTCGGAGAGCGCGGCGGTGACCTTGGGGCCGATGCCGGTCCACTCCTGGATCTGGAAGTCGACCTTGGAGCCCGGGTAGGTGGACTCGAACTCGGTCTTCACCGAGTCCTCCCAGCCCTTGGGGGCCGAGCCGGTCATCAGCCACACCTTGAGCGTCTTGCCGTTGTAGTCCTTCTTGCCGCCGGCTGCGGCGGACGAGCTGCCGGACGCGGAGTTGTTGCCGCTGTCGTCCTTCTTGGCGTCCGAGCCACAGGCCGCAAGACCAACAACCATGGCCGCGACGCCGACCGCCGCGATGAGCTGACGCTTCACGCCATCCTCCTGAGGGATGCCTGGTTACCCCCGTCGGGTGGCAGCGGCATACCCACACGAGGTGGGAGGAATGGTGCCGCGGACTCCAGCGAACGGGTGGGGGGATTCATAGTGACCGGCCTAGTGGTGTAGACCAGATGCCTGGAGCTTGGCCTAGACCAATGGGCCTGTCAACGGCTGTTCGACCGATCAGGACCACCCGTTATCAAGCCGACACCGCACATCGTTCATCGCGTGATGAGGTATTCGTTCCGTAGCCATACATGCAACGATGTGAGCCGTTAATGAAGTGGCGAGGCTCCCCAGGGGCCCCGCGAGAAGCGGGAGACACGTCCGATGAGCAGCGACGGGGGCAGCACGGCCCAGGTCAACGACCCCCAGGTGAAGAGCCTCGCCGCCCAGGGCGGAACGGACCCCACCACCAGGGTGCCGAAGTACTACGGCCTCAAGCGCCACCTGTTGCAGCTCACCGAGACCCAGCCCGCCGGTACCCCGGTACCGCCCGAACGGGCACTGGCGGCCCAGTTCGACACCTCGCGCACCACCGTCCGGCAGGCCCTGCAGGAGCTCGTCGTCGAAGGGCGGCTGGAGCGCATCCAGGGCAAGGGCACCTTCGTCGCCAAGCCCAAGGTGGCCCAGGCCCTCCAGCTGACCTCCTACACCGAGGACATGCGCGCCCAGGGGCTGGAGCCCACCTCCCGGCTGATCGAGATCGGCTACATCACCGCCGACGACCGGCTGGCCCCGCTGCTGGACATCAAGCCCGGCGGGCGGGTGCTGCGGATCGAGCGGCTGCGGCTGGCCAACGGCGACCCGATGGCCATCGAGGTGGCCCATCTGTCCGCCAAGCGCTTCCCGGCCCTGCGCCGCAACCTGGCCAAGCACAACTCCCTCTACACGGCGCTGCGCGAGGTCTACGGGGTGACCGTGGCCGAGGCCGAGGAGACCATCGAGACCACCCTGGCCGACCCGCGCGAGGCCGGACTGCTCGGCTCCGACCTCGGCCTGCCGATGCTCCAGCTGTCCCGGCACTCCTTCGACGCCGAGGGCGACCCGGTCGAGTGGGTCCGCTCGATCTACCGGGGCGACCGCTACAAGTTCATCACCCGCCTCCAGCGGCCCGAGCCGGCGTAGCGAACGCCCTCCCGCACCACCCCCACCGCTTCCGGGCCCCGGCGCACGCGCCGGGGCCCGTGGTGCGCCCGGGGCGCGCGGCAGGTCCGGATGGCGGGAATCTGCGCCGAATCCGGTGACATGGATCACCCGATGCTCTAGATTCCGCATCCATACTGACTGTCGATCACCAGTGGTGCTGCTCGGCGGGCCACGGGGCTGTGCGGTTTCCCGGGGCTGCGGCGCCGGCGAGGTGAGACCCTCCGGAGCGGAGCCGAACCATGTCGTCAGACCTTGACACCGACCGACCTGTCATGCCCGAGCCAGAAGAACCACCGGGCCGACCCCTGCCGGCGGTGACCCCCGAGCGGGTGCTGGCCGTGCTGGCCCTGCTGGTGCCGATCGTCGCGATGCTCTGGGTGGGCTCGTACGACAAGCTCGGCCCCGAGGCGGGCGGCGTCCCCTTCTTCTACTGGTACCAGCTGCTCTGGGTGCCGGCCTCGGCCGTCTTCACGGTCGCGGCCTACCTGCTGATCAACCGCGACGAGAAGGCCCGCCGGGCCGCCCGCGCCGGGAAGGCGGGTGAGGTCCGGTGAACGGGGTCAACGTGCCCGCGCTGGCGGTCTTCGTCCTCTTCTTCCTGCTGGTCACCGTGATGGGCTTCCTGGCCTCCCGGTGGCGGCGGGCCGACAACGCCCACCACCTGGACGAGTGGGGCCTGGGCGGACGCAGCTTCGGGACCTGGGTCACCTGGTTCCTGCTCGGCGGCGACCTCTACACCGCCTACACCTTCGTGGCCGTGCCCGCCGCGGTCTACGCGACCGGCGCGGCGGGCTTCTTCGCCGTCCCCTACACGATCGTCGCCTACCCGCTGGTCTTCCTCTTCCTCCCCCGGCTCTGGTCGGTCTCCCGGGTGCACGGCTACGTCACCCCCGCCGACTTCGTGCGGGGGCGGTACGGCTCCCGGCCGCTGTCGCTGATGGTCGCGCTGACCGGCATCCTCGCCACCATGCCGTACATCGCGCTCCAGCTGGTCGGCATCCAGGCGGTGCTGGACGTGCTGGGCGTCGGCGGCGGCGAGAACGCGAGCTGGTTCGTCAAGGACCTGCCGCTGTTCATCGCCTTCGGGGTGCTCGCGGCGTACACCTACTCCTCCGGGCTGCGCGCGCCGGCGCTGATCGCCTTCGTCAAGGACGCCCTCATCTACGTGGTGATCATCGTCGCGGTGATCTACATCCCGATCCGGCTCGGCGGCTACGGCCACATCTTCGACACGGTCGGCGAGCGGTTCGCCGCGCCCAAGTCCGGCGGCTCGCTCACCGTGCCGGAGAACAAGCAGTGGACGTACGCGACGCTGGCGCTCGGCTCGGCGATGGCCCTGTTCATGTACCCGCACTCGGTCACCGGCGTGCTGGCCAGCAAGTCCCGCAACACCGTGCGCCGGAACATGGCGATCATGCCCGCCTACTCGCTGATGCTCGGCCTGCTGGCGCTGCTCGGCTTCATGGCGATCGCGGCCGGCGTCGGCAAGGGCGACAAGGGCTTCAACACCCAGCTCTCGGTGCCGCAGCTGTTCGAGAACATGTTCCCCGACTGGTTCACCGGCGTCGCCTTCGCCGCGATCGGGATCGGCGCGCTGGTGCCGGCCGCGATCATGTCCATCGCGGCGGCGAACCTGTTCACCCGCAACGTCTACAAGGAGTTCCTGCGGCCCGCCGCCACCCCGGCCGACGAGACCCGGGTCGCCAAGCTGGTCTCGCTGCTGGTCAAGGTCGGCGCGCTGGTCTTCGTGCTCGGCATGGACAAGCAGGCGGCGATCAACCTCCAGCTGCTCGGCGGCCTGTGGATCCTGCAGACCTTCGTCTCCATCGTCGGCGGCCTGTTCACCCGCTGGTTCCACCACTGGGCGCTGCTCGCCGGCTGGGCGGCCGGCATGGTCTACGGCACCTGGAAGGCGTACGGGATCGCCAGCCCGAAGACCAAGCACTTCGGCGGCAACGCGGCCGAGATCCCCGGCATCGGCGAGTTCGGCTACATCGGGCTCACCGCCTTCGCGCTCAACCTGCTGGTCGCGGTGGCGCTCACGCTGGTCCTGCGCGCCCTCAAGGCGCCCGACGGGCCGGACGAGACCCGGCCGGGCGACTACAGCGCCGAGAGCGGCGACGTGGAGCCGAAGAACGCGCCGGAGCCCGTGGCAGCGCGCTGATACGTACTGTGCGCGCCCTGTGTTCGCGCCGTCCCCTCCGTCAACACTGGAGGGGACGGCGCGATCATATGTATGAACGGCCGCGTGATTTGGGCACCACACACCAGGGCACCAACCAGACCGGACCGACAGCCGGCCGGCAACTGATCGACCCATGGGGAGCGGCGGCAATGGCAGAAATCGGCACCACCCTCAACGGCCAGCACCACCACACCGACGGACGGCCCCGGACGGCCGCCCCGCACCGGCCCGCAGCTGCCACCGCGGCCCCCGGCCTGTCCTCCGTCCCCTCCGTCCTGATCGCCACCCGCCACGGCGAGTCCACCGCCAACGTCGAGTTCCAGCACGCCGAGGCGGCCGGCGCGCTCAGCGTCCCGATCAGCTGCCGGGACGCGGACATCCCGCTCTCGATGCGCGGCCAGCAGCAGGCGCAGGCCCTCGGCCGCTGGTGGGCCGGGCTGCCCAGCGCCGACCGGCCGCGCAGCGTCTGGTGCTCGCCGTACGTGCGCACCGCCGAGACCGCCCGGATCGCGCTCGCCCAGGCCGCCGGCCTCGGCGCCGTCCCGGTCTCGCTCGCCGTCCGCTACGACGAGCGGCTGCGCGACCGCGAACTCGGCGTGCTGGAGATGCTGCCCCGGGCCGCGATCGAGGCCGAGCACCCCGAGGAGGCGGCCCGGCGGCGGAAGATGGGCGAGCTGTACTACCGCCCGCCCGGCGGCGAGTCCTGGGCCGACGTGGCCCTGCGGGTGCGCAGCGTGCTGCGCGACGTCTGCGCCGAGGACGCCGGGCGGCCGGTCCTGCTGATCGCGCACGACTGCACGGTGCTCATGCTCCGCTACGCGCTGGACCGGCTCTCCGAGGAGCAGCTGATCGCGCTGGAGCCGGTGCGCAACTGCTCCACCAGCCTCTGGCGCGCCGAGGCCGGCCGGCTGCGGCCCGAGCACTGGAACGACACCGGGCACCTGGAGCACACGGGCTGAACGGGAGAGCTGAACGGAGGACCGAGCGGGAGGACCGAGCGGGAGGGCTGAACGGGAGCGGCGGGCCGTCCGGGCCGTCCGGAGCCGTCAGGCCCGGACGGCGACCCTGGCGGCCGGCTCGGCGAAGCAGCGCCGGTAGGCCAGCGGCGTGGTGCCCAGCCGGCGGCCGAAGTGGTGCCGCAGGGTGGCCGCGTTGCCGAAGCCGCAGCGGGCGGCGATCGTGTCCACCGGCTCGCTGGTCGACTCCAGCAGCCGCTGGGCGAACAGCAGCCGCTGCCCGATCAGCCAGCGGTGCGGGGTGGTCCCGGTCTCCTGGTGGAAGCGCCGGGCGAAGGTGCGCGGCGACATGTGGACCCGGGCGGCCAGCTGCTCGACGGTCGACTCCTCGTCCAGGTGGTGGCGCATCCAGTCGAGCAGCGGGGCGAGCGAGTCGCCGTCCCCCTCCGGCAGCGGCCGGTAGACGAACTGCGCCTGCCCGCCCTCCCGGTGCGGGGCCACCACCATCCGGCGGGCGATGCCCCGGGCCACTTCGGCGCCCTGCACCCGGCGGACCAGGTGCAGACAGGCGTCGATGCCGGCCGCCGTACCGGCGGAGGTGATCACCGGATCGTCGTCCACGTACAGGACGTCCGGCTCGACCCTGGTCCGCGGGTACCGGGCGGCCAGTTCGGCGCTGTACCGCCAGTGCGTGGTGGAGCGGCGGCCGTCCAGCAGTCCGGCGGCGCCGAGCACGAACGCGCCGCTGCAGATGGAGAGCACCCGGGCGCCCCGGGCGTGGGCCGCCCGCAGTGCCTCCAGCAGCGGCTCCGGGTACTCCCGGCTGATGGTGGTGGCCGTGACCACCACCAGGTCGGCGGCGGCGAGCCGCTCGGGGCCGTGCGGGACGTCGATGGTGAAGCCGGCGTGGGTGCGGTGCGGGCCGGGGCGGGCGCCGGCGATCGCGAAGTCGTAGCCGGGCAGTCCGTCCTCGGTCCGGTCGAGGCCGAACACCTCGCAGGCCACCCCGAGTTCGAAGGGGTGGACCTCTTCCATCACGACCGCGACCACGTTCTTGAGCATGCCCACAGGGTAGCCCCGGCGATGGCAGTTTTTCGATGCATTCGGGCATTCCTGCCACTCGTCCGGCGCGCGTGCCGACGGGAGAGTGGAGACATGGATTCCGACACGCTCGCCAGCGCACTGGCCCTGCTCGGGACGGTCGGCGGATTCGGCCTGCTCGGTGCCCTGATCGGACGCGAGGTGGCCGCGCAGAAGGCCACCGGACGCGACAACTGGCACCGTCCGGGGGGCTACCCCGTCGACCCCGCCCTGCCCGACCGGCTCCACGGCACCATGCCCGCCGCCTCGCTCCGCCCGTCCGCCGACCCCGCCACCGTCCGCACCGCCGCTTCCCCCGCCCCCACCGCCACCGCCCCCACCGGCGCCGATGCCGGACCCCCGCTCACCGTCCTGCCCGGCGGCTCCGGCAGACTGGCCGGATGGACATCGTCATCCGGCCGGCCCGGCCCGAGGAGTTCGAGGAAGCCGGCCGCATAACCGTCGAGGCCTTCGTCGGCGACGGCCACACCGCACCCGAGGGCGACTACGTCCACCGGCTGCGCGACGCGGCCCGCCGGGCCGAGGAGGCCGAACTCCTGGTCGCGGTCGACCCGGCCGCCGGCACCGTCCTCGGCTGCGTCACCTTCGCGGTCGGCGGCACCACCTGGGCGGACATCGCCGGGCCCGAGGAGGGCGAGATCCGGATGCTGGCCACCGCGGCGGCCGCCCGCGGGCGCGGCGTCGGCGAGGCCCTGGTCCGCGCCACGCTCGCCCGCAGCCGCGAACTCGGCCTGGCCGGGATGGCGTTCTCCACCCAGCCGGCGATGACCACCGCCCACCGGATCTACGAGCGGGTCGGCTTCGGCCGCGCCCCCGAGCGGGACTGGTCGCCGGTACCCGGGATCGATCTGATGGTCTACAGCATGCTGTTCTGAGCGTCCGTCCGGCTCCGGCCGGACGACTTTCGAGGCCGGGATGACGATCCACCATCGGGTATGACGATCGGATTTGGGCGCTGCTAGGATCCGCCGCATGACGACGGGGAACACGCCGGCTGGCTGGTACGACGATCCTTCCGGCCAGGCCGATACGGAGCGCTGGTGGGACGGTTCCGCATGGAGCGGCCGTACCCGGCCCAGGTCCGCGGCCGACGCCGCGACGGTGAGCTCCGGGCCCGCCGGCGCCGCCGGCCAGGGCGCTCCGGGCGCGTTCGGCCCCGCCCCCTCGCTCGCCGCGACGCCCACGGTGGTCACGCCCGCCGCCCCGGCCGCGCCGCGGCAGCCGTTCACGCCGACCCCGGTCGTGTTCGAGACCGTCGAGCCCAACACCGGCCGCCGCAAGCTGCTGCTCGGCGTCGGCGCCGTACTGCTCTCCGTGGTCATGGCCGGCGCCGGCTACTTCGTCGGCCACCGGAGCACCGACAAGATCGCCGGCCCGACGGCCGGCGGCAGCACCTCCCCGACCGCCACCGCCGACCCCAAGAGCCCCAACGGCTTCATGGGCGCCACCCTGACCGGCGGCCAGCAGTTCCCCGGCGGGAAGCAGGTGACCGGCCAGGAGTCGAAGATGAACTTCCTGCTGCCGGCCGACTGGCAGGTCCAGACCGACGCCAAGAACCCCACCGACGTGCGCTACGCGGTCTCCCCGTACGCCTGCGTCGGCCACGGCAGCGGCGCCTGCACCCGCGGCCTGGTGGTCCAGAACCTCCGGGTCTTCAACGGCGGCTGGGCCGACGCGAAGTCCATGGTCCTCGGCATGGGCCAGCTGCTCTACAACACCCGCTTCGGCTCCGACGCGCCCACGCCGCCCGAGCCGCTGAAGCAGTCCGCCGTCAAGATCCAGGGTATGGACGGCTACCTGGCGCTCTGGCACGTGCCGATGTCCAGCGGCTCCTCGACCCCCGACGCCTACTGCGGCGTCCTCGAGGTGACCCCGGCGGCCGGCGCCACCACCGTGCCGGTGCTGCAGATCTGCCTCGACCAGGCCGCCGAGGCCCCGGCCCTGACGCTGATGGACCAGATAGCCAACTCGGTGAAGATCACCCCCTGATTCGGAGACATCCGGACGAACAGAGTCCGGACATTGCCCCCGCCCCCCGGTGACCCGTCACCGGGGGGTGCCTTTATGCTCACTAGCGGCCACCGGGGCCCGCCGCCCACACGGCGGGCACCACGAACGCACCGGCCGGTACGAGAACGACCGCAGCCGCCCCGAGCACGGGACGGCCCACAACGGGGGATTGGACTGGTGGACTCCACCGACGAACGGACGACGCACACCGGCGGCCGACGCGGACGAGGACGCCACAGCAGGCGCCTCCCCGAGGCCCCGCACCAGCGGCGCGCGACCCGCAGCCAGTCCCGCAACGCCTCCGCCCGGCGCAACTACCTGGCCTGCGCCGAGGCCACCGGCCCGCTGCTGGACGGCGAGGGCGTCGACACCGTCCGCTACCGCGCCGTGTCCTCGCTCGGCGTCAAGGTCGTCCTGACCCTGCTGGTCGCCCTGAACGCGGTGGCCGGCCTGGTGTTCGTAGGCTGGCTGCTGCTGCCCTCGCACATACCCGGGCCGGGCGTCGGCTGGTCCCCGGACTGGCGGATCAACGTCGCCCGGCTCTGCTTCTGCGCCGTGGTCACCGTCGAACTGGTGCGGCTCGTCCAGAACCTCGCGGTCTGGGTGTTCGCCTTCCGCGCCAAGGACCCGATACCCGTCACCGCCCGGCCCGGCCTCAAGGTCGCGGTGCTCACCACCATCGTGCCGTCCAAGGAGCCGATCGAGATCGTCGAGCAGACCCTCGCGGCCATGCTGGAGATCGAGTACGACGGCGAGGTGGACGTCTGGATCCTCGACGAGGGCGACGACGACCGGGTGAAGGCGATGGCCGCCCGGCTCGGCGTGCACCACTTCAGCCGCAAGGGCCGCCCCGAGTACAACCGGGCCGAGGGCGAGTTCCGGGCGAAGACCAAGTCCGGCAACCACAACTCCTGGCGGGCCGAGCACGAGCACAAGTACGACGTGGTGGCCCAGATGGACCCGGACCACGTCCCCCTGCCGTGCTTCCTCGAACGCACCCTCGGCTACTTCCGCGACCCCGACACCGCCTTCGTGGTCGCCCCCCAGGTGTACGGCAACATGTACGACAACTGGGTCGCGCACGGTGCCTCCGTGCAGCAGTACCTCTTCTCCGGCCTGGTCGAGCGCGGCGGCAACGGCCTGGACGCCCCGCTGCTGATCGGCACCAACCACCTCTACCGGCCCGCCGCCTGGCAGCAGATCGGCGGCTACCAGGACTCGATCATCGAGGACCACCT
This sequence comes from Kitasatospora purpeofusca, assembly GCF_034043715.1. Classification (GTDB taxonomy): domain Bacteria; phylum Actinomycetota; class Actinomycetes; order Streptomycetales; family Streptomycetaceae; genus Kitasatospora; species Kitasatospora purpeofusca_A. The sequence goes on from NZ_JAXCLC010000017.1 coordinate 22,232, forward strand.
GACCAGCATGCGGGTGCAGGCCACCGAGAACCCGGCCACCGGACGCCGCTGGAAGGGCGTCTACACCCCCGACGTCCTGGCCGTGGGCGAGGGCCCGACCTCCTGGACCGACTACTTCAACCAGCAGAAGCGCTGGGCGTTCGGCATCTGGGAGATCCTGCTCAGGACCCGGCTGCGCAAGGGCATCCGGCTGCGGACGCGCCAGCGGGTGCTGTACGGGCTGGTCCAGTTCTACTACCCGAGCGTGGCCGTGACCACCGTCCTGGGCAGCCTCGCCACCGCCGTCTACCTGGCCTGCGGGATCACCTCGATCCAGCTCGACACCGTGCTCTGGGCCTCGCTCTGGGGCGCCAGCATGGGCAGTTGGTTCCTGCTCTGGCTCTGGCTGCGGCGCTTCAACCTGGCCGCCCACGAGCGGCGCGAGATCGGCATGGCCGGCATGGGCCTGGCCCTGTTCGCCGGACCGGTGTACCTCGCGGCCGCGATCGCCGCGCTGCTGCGCCGCCCGCTGGCCTACGCGGTGACCGCCAAGGGCGACCTGCGCAGCGCCGAGCGGCTGTCGACCTTCCGGCTGCACCTGCTGTGGGCCGCCGTCGCGGCCGGGCTGCTCGCCGCGAGCTTCACCCTGCACCACGGCATCTGGCTGCTGCGGTTCTGGGCGGGCGTCAGCATGTTCACCGGCATCGCGCCGCCGGTCATCTCCTTCGTCAGCGCGCGCCGGATCGCCCGGGCCGAGCGCCGGGCCGCCGCCGGGCTGCCCGCGCCGCGCCGCGCGGACGACGACGCCCGGGCCGACGACGCCCACGCCAGGGCCGACGACGCCGACACTCGGGCCGACGAGGCCGCGGACGACGAGGCCGGGCCTCTCGGACCGGACGAGGCCGGAACAGCCGCCGCGGGCCCCGGGACGGGCCCCGACGAGCGGGAACTCGCGAAGCTGCTGGAGCCGGCCCCGGCCGGCGGCGGCCGGAAGGGCGGTCGCTGATGCTGCGGATCACCGTGCCCCGGGTCGTCGGCCTGCTCGCGCTCACGCTGCTGGCCGCCTACGCCTTCGTACTGGCGCCGAAGTACAACGCCCGCCACGCGCCCGAGCCGTACGCCTTCTCCGGCAAGGCGCCGACCGCGATGCCGGACTGGCTGGTCGCCGCACTGGCCGCGCCGGCCCCGACCGCCGACACCACCACCGGCACCGCGACGCCCACCGACACCCCCGCTCCCGTCCCCACCCCCGCTCCGACGGGCGGCGAGGACGCCGGCAGCCCCGCCCCGGCCCCCGTCGAACCGGCCCCGGCCCCGTTCCCGGCCCCCGGCGGCGCCTTCATGGGCCTGATGACCAAGGCCGGCCCGTACGACCTCGAGCCGGTCGAGGAGTTCGCCGCCGCCGTGAAGCACAACCCGAACGTGCTGGAGTTCTCCGTCGGCTGGTGGGACAAGCGGTTCGACCGCCGGGTCTTCGACACCGTGGCCGAACGCGGCATCATGCCGATGGTCGCCTGGGAGCCCTGGGACTTCCACAAGGAGTCCAAGGTCGACAAGCTCCGCGGCGAACAGCCCGACTACGCGCTGAGCCGCATCATCGGCGGCGAGTTCGACCCCTACATCAAGCAGTGGGCGGAGGGCGTCAAGAGCCTCGGCTACCCGATCGCCCTGCGCTTCGCCCACGAGATGAACGGCTACTGGTACCCGTGGGCGGAGCAGGCCAACGGCAACCGCCGCGGCCAGTACGTCCAGGCCTGGAAGCACGTCCACGACCTCTTCCGGCAGGCCGGCGCCGACAAGGTGGTCTGGGTGTGGAGCCCGAACATCGACTACGAGAACGCCACCTCGCTGGACTCGCTCTATCCCGGTGACGACTACGTCGACTGGATCGGCCTGTCCGGCTACTACGGCACCGTCGGCCTGGAGAAGTACGCCTCCTTCGAGCAGATCTTCGAGCCGACGCTGAAGAAGCTGCGGACCTTCAGCCAGAAGCCCGTGGTGATCACCGAGACCGCCGCCACCGACAGCTCCGGCCAGAAGGCCCGCTGGATCACCGAGATGTTCGAGCAACTGCCCCGGCACCCGGACATCATCGGCCTGATCTGGTACGAGGCCGTCAAGGAGGTCGACTGGCGGGTCACCGCCTCCGACGCGGCCGGCGCGGCGTACGCCGCCGGGGTCGCCGCGCCCCGGTACGCCGGTCAGTGGACCGTCCGCTCGCAGCCGCTCCTCACCGTGCCGCCGCCCCCGCCGCCCGCCGCGCCGCCCGCCGGCACGGCCTCGCCCTCGGCCCCGGCGACACCCTCGCCGAGCGCCAAGCCGACCGGCGGCACCGGCACCCGGCCGTCCGGGGTGAACTCCCCGACCCGGAAGCCGACCGCCACCAAGCCCCGGAGCTCCCCGTCGGCCGCCGCCGGATAGCCTCGACCGACCGCGGGCCCGTCCGCCCGCGGAAGGCCGCCGGGGCACCGGCCGGCCCGCAGACCGAACACCAGTACCCCGTTGGGAGGCGAAGAGCATGGTCCGCCCGTTCCTGCCCGGTCCCGGGCGTCCCCGGCCGCGCGCCTGGTGGTGGCTCGCGCCCACCGCCCTCCTGGTGCTCTGCCTGTGCGCCGTGCTGATCCCGCGCGAGAGCGCCCCCTCGACCGCCGCCGCCGCCCCGCCGCCCCCACCGCCGCCGCTGACCTCGGCCGAGCCGGGCGAGCTGTGCTCCACCGCGCAGAACCGCTACCCCTCGCAGCCGGTGGACTCCGGGCGCTACGTCATCAACCCCAACGAGTGGAACGCCACCGGCGGCCTGTGCGTGCACGGCGGCAACGACAGCGCCGCCTTCGCCGTCACCCGCAGCGCCGTCGCCCGCGGCAACCTCACCGACCCGGCCCGCGGCCCCGGCGCCTACCCCCACATCAGCACCCCGCTCGGCGGCGACGGCGTCAGCCCGCTGCCCATCGCCGTCGACAACCTGCGGTACGCCACCAGCACCTGGCGCACCACCCAGGTGGACGGGGGAGTCTGGAACGCCTCCTACGACCTCTGGTACAGCACCACCCGGGGCAGCTGCTCGTTCACCGAGAGTGCCGAGGTGATGATCTGGCTGCGCGGCAACGGCACCTCGCCGTTCGGCAAGCAGTCCGGCGAGCTGCGCACCGGCGGCCAGGCCTACCGGGTGTACGAGGCGCCGAAGAAGAGCAGCCACACCCTGATCACCTACGAGGCGGCCTCCGCCACCAACGTCGTCACCGGCCTCGACCTGCGCGCCTTCACCCGCGACGCGGTCCAGCGCGGCTACGTCCCGGCCGGCTCGTACCTGTGCGCCGTCCAGGCCGGCTTCGAGATCTGGGAGGGCGGCGCGGGCCTCGGCACCGACGCGTTCTCGTTCGAGGTCGCCGCGGGCCGCCCCAGCGGCGCGATCACCTCCGCGGTGCCCGGCTACTGCCTGGACAGCCGGGTGGCCGGCGACCCGGCCGCGGTCGGCGCCGCCACCTGCGACGGCTCCCCGGCGCAGAGCTGGACCATGGGCGAGGACGGCTCCGTCGGCCAGGCCGGACGCTGTCTGGAGGACCCCGACATCGGGTTCCCGGTCCTCACCGGCTGCACCCGCCGGCCCGACCAGCGCTGGCGCTCCACCGACGGCGGGCAGCTGGTCAACGAGGAATCCGGGAAGTGCGTGGAGAACCCCGCGACCGGCCCCACGGGCACCGGGAACGGCCCCCAGGTGCGGATGCGGCTGTGCGCCGCCAAGCCCGCCCAGGAGTGGCACAGACCGGTCTGAGGGCGCCGAAAAGCCCCCGCAGCCTATCGCACCCGACCCACGACACGCAGCCTCGCGACACTACATGTGGGGCTTCGTCGGACGAGCGCCACTAGATGTATGCTCACTCCTGCTGTCGAAGCAGGGGAACCCGGTGTGAATCCGGGACTGCCCCGCAGCGGTGAGCGGTCGCCTCCCCAGGGGGCCCGCGAGTCCGAGTACCTGCCGACGGCGTGCCGGCGCCTCCCCGCAGAGGCCATGCGCACCAGCACCATTTCCGGGCCTCGCGGGCGGGCCGGGGACGAATCGCGCGCGGCGCCCACGGGCCCGCGCGGCGTACTCCCCTGCCCCGAACGGCCCGGCCCCCGATCCACCGCCGTCGACCGCCGCCAGGAGAGAAGCGCCTTGACCACCGCTGCCTCAGTCGTCCTGCCCGCCCAGGGTTCCAGCTCCGCCCCCGCCGACCCGACGGTCGCCGATCCCGGCGGTGCGCTCCTGCGCATTCTCACCGACCGCAGCGCCGACCTCCCCCAGGTGGACCCCGGTCATGTCGCCGCCGCCGCGCTGCGCGGGCGCCACGCCGGCTCGGACTTCGCCGAGCTGCGCGGACTGGCCGTCGACGCCGCCGCGTCGATGATCGCCGAGGACCCGCAGTACTCCAAGCTCGCGGCCCGACTGCTCGCGCTGGAGATCGTCGACGAGGCGGCGGGCCAGCACGTGGTCTCGTTCTCCACCTCGATCGCCGTCGGCCACGCCGAGGGCCTGATCGGTGACGCCACCGCCGCCTTCGTCGCCAAGCACACCGCCACCCTGGACGCGCTGATCGACCCCCAGGGCGACGACCGCTTCGAGTACTTCGGCCTGCGCACCGTCCAGAGCCGCTACCTGCTGCGCCACCCGATCACCCGCAAGGTCGTCGAGACCCCGCAGCACTTCCTGCTCCGTGTCGCCTGTGGCCTGGCGGTCGGCGACACCGAGCAGTCGGTGCGCGAGGTCGCCGAGCTGTACCGCCTGATGAGCCGGCTGGAGTACCTGACCTCCTCGCCGACCCTCTTCAACTCCGGCACCCGGCACCCGCAGATGTCCAGCTGCTACCTGCTGGACTCGCCGCTGGACAACCTGGACTCGATCTACTCCCGCTACGCGCAGATCGCCCGGCTGTCCAAGCACGCCGGCGGCATCGGCCTGTCCTACTCCCGGATCCGCTCCCGCGGTTCGCTGATCCGCGGCACCAACGGCAAGTCCAACGGCATCGTGCCGTTCCTGCGCACCCTCGACTCCTCGGTCGCCGCCGTCAACCAGGGCGGCCGCCGCAAGGGCGCGGCCTGCGTCTACCTGGAGACCTGGCACGCGGACATCGAGGAGTTCCTGGAGCTGCGCGACAACACCGGTGAGGAGGCGCGCCGCACCCACAACCTGAACCTGGCGCACTGGATCCCGGACGAGTTCATGCGGCGGGTCAACGCCAACGCCGACTGGTCGCTGTTCTCCCCCGCCGACGTCCCCGAGCTGGTCGACCTGTGGGGCGCCGAGTTCGACGAGGCGTACCTGAAGGCCGAGCTGGCCGGCAAGGCCGTCCGCACCATCCCCGCGCAGACCCTCTACGCCCGGATGATGCGGACCCTGGCGCAGACCGGCAACGGCTGGATGACCTTCAAGGACGCCTCCAACCGCGCCGCCAACCAGACCGCGCTGCCCGGCCGCACGGTGCACAGCTCCAACCTCTGCACCGAGATCCTGGAGGTCACCGACGACTCCGAGACCGCGGTCTGCAACCTCGGCTCGGTCAACCTCGGCGCCCACGTCGCCGCCGGTGCCACCGCCGCCGACCTGCTGAACGCGATGGACTGGGACCGGCTGGACAGCACCGTCCGCACCGCCGTCACCTTCCTCGACCGCGTGGTGGACATCAACTTCTACCCGACCCCCGAGGCCGGCGCCTCCAACTCCCGCTGGCGCCCGGTCGGCCTCGGCGTGATGGGCCTCCAGGACGTCTTCTTCCAGCTGCGGATCGGCTTCGACTCCGCCGAGGCCAAGGCCCTCTCCACGCTGATCGCCGAGCGCATCATGCTCACCGCCTACGAGCGCTCCGCCGACCTGGCCGAGCAGCTCGGCCGGCACGAGGCGTACGGCGAGACCCGCGCCGCCCGCGGCGAGCTGCACATCGACCACTTCCCGAGCGCCGCGCCCGAGTGGGCCGACCGCTGGGACGCGCTGCGCGCCCGGATCGCCACCACCGGCCTGCGCAACTCGCTGCTGCTCGCCATCGCGCCGACCGCCACGATCGCCTCGATCGCCGGCGTCTACGAGTGCATCGAGCCGCAGGTGTCCAACCTGTTCAAGCGCGAGACCCTCTCCGGCGAGTTCCTCCAGGTCAACCCGTACCTGGTGCGCGAGCTCAAGGAGCTCGGCGTCTGGGACGAGCAGACCCGGGACGCGCTGCGCGAAGCCAACGGCTCCGTGCAGGAGCTCGGCTGGCTGCCCGCCGAGGTCCGTTCGCTGTACCGCACCGCCTGGGAGCTGCCGCAGCGCGCGCTGATCGACCTGGCCGCCGCCCGGATGCCGTACATCGACCAGAGCCAGTCGCTGAACCTGTTCATGGCCGCGCCGACCATCGGCAAGCTCAGCTCGATGTACGCCTACGCCTGGAAGGTCGGTCTGAAGACCACCTACTACCTGCGTTCGCGCCCGGCCACCCGGATCGCCCAGGCCGCCTCGGGCACCACCCGCACCGCCGCGCCGGTGCCGGCCCAGACCGTCACCGTGGGCGCCCCGACCCTCACCCCGGAGGAGGAGGCCGCGCTGGCCTGCTCCCTGGAGAACCCCGAGTCCTGCGAGGCCTGCCAGTGAGCACCCCCGACCGCGAGAAGATGCTGCTCGACCCCGGGTTCGAGCTGACGCTGCGCCCGATGCGCTACCCGTCGTTCTACGACCGGTACCGGGACGCCATCAAGAACACCTGGACGGTGGAGGAGGTGGACCTGCACTCGGACGTCGCCGACCTGGCGAAGCTGAGTGAGGGCGAGCGGCACATGATCGGCCGGCTGGTCGCGTTCTTCGCGACCGGCGACTCGATCGTCTCCAACAACGTGGTGCTGAGCCTGTACAAGCACATCAACTCCCCGGAGGCGCGGCTGTACCTGAGCCGTCAGCTGTTCGAGGAGGCGGTGCACGTCCAGTTCTACCTGACGCTGCTGGACACCTACCTTCCGGACCCGGAGGACCGCAACGCGGCCTTCGCGGCGGTGGAGAACATTCCGTCGATCCACCAGAAGGCCCAGTTCTGCTTCAAGTACATGAACGCGGTCGACCACATCGACTCGCTGCAGAGCAAGGACGACCGGCGGGCGTTCCTGCTGAACCTGATCTGCTTCGCGGCGTGTGTCGAGGGGCTGTTCTTCTACGGCGCGTTCGCCTACGTGTACTGGTTCCGGAGCCGGGGCCTGCTGCACGGCCTGGCGACGGGGACGAACTGGGTGTTCCGCGACGAGTCCATGCACATGGACTTCGCGATGTCGGTGGTCGACACCGTGCGCGAGGAGGAGCCCGACCTCTTCGACGAGAAGATGGCGCAGCAGGTGACGGAGATGCTGGAGGAGGCCGTCGAGGCCGAGCTCCAGTTCGCCCAGGACCTGTGCGGTGAGGGTCTGCCCGGGATGAACACCGCGTCGATGCGGGAGTACCTGCAGGCCGTGGCCGACCAGCGGCTCGCCCGCCTGGGCATGCCGATCCGGTACGGCTCGACCAACCCGTTCGGCTTCATGGAGCTCCAGAACGTGCAGGAGCTGACCAACTTCTTCGAGCGCCGGGTGTCGGCGTACCAGGTCGCGGTCGAGGGCTCGGTCGCCTTCGACGACGACTTCTAGGAGCCCCGGTCCGGAGGGGGGAGCACCGTTCGGTGCTCCCCCCTCCGTCGTCAGACGGGCCGTCGAACGCCGTCAGGATCACGGAGCCACACCCACTGCCGCTCCGGTGTGACGGTGATGCCGAAGTCGTACGGTGTCGGTCGGCCGCGCGCCTCCCATCGCGATCGGGCGGTCAGCAGTTCGTCACCGATGCGGCGCGGGCCGCCCTGGTGCAGCACGGCGCTGTTGTCGCCGCGCGCCGACAGGGCCGCCCACGAGGCGTGGCCGTCGTGGATCCAGGCGTTGACGCCGTCCTCGTCCCGGCCGGTGATCACCACCGCGTCCGGGACGGCGACCCGCACCGCGAAACGCAGGTCCCAGTCGTCGGCGAGCGGAGCGAAGTCGCCGACGACGATCCGCTCGGCGGCGGGGTCGGCGGTGCCGCGCACTTTCGCGTAGCCGTCGTGGCCGGCTACCGGCGGAACGGGACCGGACCGGTCGGCCATGAACTGCCCGAGACCCTGGACCCGACCGCTCGCGCCACGGCCGTCGGCGGCCACCGTGAGCGCGACGTGCCCGAGCCGTCCCCACGGGTAGACGATCCGGCCGCCCGGCTTGGTGGCCTCGATCCAGGTGCGGGGGACGGTCTCGACGGCATAGGTCGCGTGGATCCGGTCGAACGGGCCGCCGGGCGCCATGCTGCTCGTGGCGTTGCCGACGACCACCTCGGCGTCGACTCCGGCGGCGGCGATCCGCGCGCGTGCGAGCAGGGCCAGATCCTCGTCGATCTCCGTGGAGACGACCAGGCCCGGCCCGGCGCGCCGGGCGGCGAGCGCGCAACTCCAGCCCTGGCCGGTGCCGATGTCCCACACGGTGTGGCCGGGCTCCAGCAGCAGGCTGTCCAGCATGTCCGCGACCACGGCGGGCGCCGAGAGGCTGGAGGAAGGGAGCCCGCCGGTGACCTGGGTGACCGCCGCCGCGTCCGGGCCGGCGTACAACTCGTCCGCCCAGGCGGCCGGAGAGGTTGGGCGGTCGATCGGCGCGTAGGCGCGGCCGTCCCAACGCCACAGCCGGTCCGGCGCGAACGCGTCGCGGGGCAGCGCGGCCATGGCCTCGCGCAACCACGGCGAGTCCTTGGGCCACGCGTTGCGCTGCTCCATCACCGCGTCCAGCCGGGTGCGGCGGTCGGTTAGGTCACGGCTCACTTCCGGTGCTTCCCGTCGCCCGGCGGCGGAGGCGGTACCTGCCCGTCGGCATTGCCCGGCGGCGGGTCCCCCTGCCCCGGGTCCGGCGGCGGCTTCTCGTGCTCACCCATGCGCTCGTTCCCTTCGTCGGACTCGCGATCCATCCTTGCGCGGCACCGCTCTTCGGTGACAGACGCGCGCAGGCGCACAAGAGGCTGTAGGTGTCAGCGGTGCGCGCCGGTACGAACGACGATGCCCCGCCCGGCCAAAGCCGGGCGGGGCACCGTCGGTTGGTTCAGTAGGTCGGAAACTCCCCGCCCCTTACCGCTCCCACGAAGGCTGCCCACGCATCCGCAGGGAACATCAGCGCGGGCCCGTCCGGGTCCTTGGAGTCACGGACTGCCATTCCACCCAGCTTCGGCTGCCTGGTCTCCACGCACTCGTTCGCCTGAGCGCTGTAGCTGCTCTTGCACCACTCGTCTCCGGCGGCCTCGGCGGGGACCGCCTCGGCCACCTCAACACAGTTGCTCTGAGCGCCGGAGTACGAGGACTTCCGCCAGGCCAGGTCAGCAGTGGCCGAGTCGTGGATGCTACTCATCGCTGTGATGTCCCTTCGCGATGCGCTTGATGAGCGCAATTGATTCCTTGCGCGGCAGGGCTTCGGCCAGCGCCCGCCGGAACAGGTTGGAGTAGTTGAAGACTTCTCCCGGCTCCTCGATGTAGAGCGTGCTGAGGAGGCTGTCCACATAGACGACGTCCGTCTCGGTGCTCTCAGGAAAGCTGAGGATCACCAGCGGACCGAAAAGGGCAGCATGAACGTCCGATTCCTCCGGCAGCACCTGGATGTTGATGTTCGGCTGGTCCGCCATGGTGACCAGGTAGTCGAGTTGCTCCCGCATCACCGCCCGCCCGCCGATCTGGTGTTTCAGAGCGGACTCCGACAGCACGACCCACAGCCGCAGGGGAGGTTCGCGCGTAAGCACCGACCGCCTCTCCAGCCGAACCTTTGTCAGCCGCTCTACCTGCTCAACGCTGGCATCCTCTATCTGCGCGCGGACCACAGCCCGGGTGTAGTCCTCGGTCTGCAAGAGGCCTGGGATCAGGAAGGTCTCCACACTGTAGGCATCGGAGGCATCGGCTTCCAGCGAGATGTAGTCCGCATACAGAGGCGACAGGGTGTCGGAATACCTGTCCCACCATCCACGCAGACGCCCTTCCCGGGACAAGTCCTCCAGTTGGCTGCGCTTCGACTGCTCCATCACTCCGTAGAGGTCGAGCAGCAGTCTGAGGTCCACCAGCCTGATTCCGGACTGAGCGGCCTCGATCCGACTGATCTTGCTCTCGGCGCAGGCCAGTTGCCTCGCCGATTGAGCGATTGTCATACCTACAGCAAGCCGCATCTCCTTGAGAGTTCGAGCGAGCCGCCGCTGTCGGACCGTCGGATTCCTGTTCACCGGCACGCGTGACCTCCCAGCATCTGTGCGCTGTCAGTCTGCCGCCCTCGGCCCGCGACAACAATCTTTGATCACTTCCAAAGTAGGGACTTGCACTTTGGAAGTCACCAGGAGCATGCTACTCAACGTAGCTCGCTGGTGGACACGTTGTGATCACAGTGGGCCGCTCACCGGGCATCCCATGCCTGCTTCAGCTGCTGTCACCCAGACCGACCAGAGGTGGCCCCGCCATGCCTGAATCCGTTTCCGCCACTCCCCCCTCCCCCGCCGAACACGCCTGCTGGCTCCCCCGGCACCGGAAGTCCCCCGGCGCGGCCCGCCGGGAGCTGCGTTCCTTCCTCGCCGACCACCCCAGCAGCGAAAACCTGCTCCCCACCGGCGAGTTGCTGCTCTCCGAGCTGGTCACCAACTCCGTCCAGCACGCCCGCACCGCCCGGGGGCGCCTGATCCAGATCCGCTTCGGACTCGCCGACAGCCTCCTCCGTATCGAGGTCCACGACGCCGACAGCGAGAAGCCCGCCCTCCGCGACGCCTCCGACTCCGACGAGGCCGGCCGAGGACTGCTCCTCGTCCACGAGTTGGCCACCCAGTGGGGCTGCTGCCCCCGCGCCGGCGGCATCGGCAAGTTCGTCTGGTGCCACATCTCCGCCGAGGCCGCCGCATAACGCACGCGCCCCCGCCCGGACCACCGGGCGGGGGCGCCTCTTCCTGCCTGGCCGCCCCGCGCGCCGCCCGTCCGGATGAACTCCCGGGCCGCACCGGCGGCACACGTCCGCACACGATCCGCCCCCGGCTACGGTCCGCCGCACAGCCGAACGAAAAGGGGCCCACCGTGACGACCGGAATCCGTGACTACGAGAGCGACGCGATCGTCCAGCTCATGAACATCGCCGAGGAGGACTGGACCGAACAGGAGCTCAAGGACGCCCTCCAGCGCGCCATCATGCTCGAACTCTCCACCGTCCCGCCCTACGCCACCGCCCTCTGGTCGATCACCGACCCGGACAACAGCAAGCCGGTCCGGCACACCATCCGCGAGATCGTCTTCGACGAGATGTCGCACTTCGGCCTCGTCTGCAACATGCTCACCAGCATCGGCGGCACCGTCGTCCTCACCGACCCCGCCACCGTCCCCAAGTACCCCGGTGAGCTGCCCGGCGGCGTGAACCCCGGGCTGGAGGTGTTCCTGAGCGGGCTGACCCGGGACTCCGCCGCGCTCTTCGCCGACATCGAGAAGCCCGAGCACCCGCTCGGCTTCGCGGCGGACGGCAACACCATCGGCGCCTTCTACCAGCGGATCGCCGACGTCTTCCCCAAGTTCGCCCACCTGCTCACCGGTCAGCGGCAGGTGAGCTTCCCGCTCGGCTCCAGCCACGGAGCCGGCAACAACATCGTCCCGATGAACACCGTCGACGACGTCCTGAACGCCATCCACATCATCCAGTCCCAGGGCGAGGGCACCGACGCCTCCCCGGAGAACCCCTTTCCCGGCGTCCCGGGCGAACTCGCCCACTACTACGCGTTCAAGGAGATCGCCGTCGGCAAGGAGTTCGTCCTCGACGAGCAGACGGGGAAGTTCGACTTCATCGGCCCCGACGTGCCGCTGCCGGACACCTCCCCGGTCGGCCGGGTCCCGCGGGGCGGCTGGGCCAACTCCCCCGGCAACGAGCCCGACGCCACCACCGCCGACCTCCTGCACACCTTCAACCAGCAGTACAGCGACATGCTGCGAGCCCTGGAGGACGCCTGGAGCCCCAGCGCGGCGGACATCTTCCCGGCCATCGGCCTGATGGGCGACCTGCGCCGCACCGCCCAGCAGATCAACGCCGTCAAGCTCCCCGCCGACCCCCGCTTCACCTACGGCCCGGAGTGGCTGTTCGTCCAGTAGCCCGCGAACACCGCGAAGGCCGGTGCGGGCACCCTGCCCGCACCGGCCTTCGCCGTTGTCCTGTCCGACTACACGTTCGGGACGGTCGCGTAGCGCGCCGTGCCCTCGCCCATCTGCTTCAACGCGTCCTTGCGGTCGCGCTTCGACAGCTTGTCGATGTAGAGGAAGCCGTACAGGTGGTCGGTCTCGTGCTGGAGGCAGCGGGCGAAGAAGCCGGTGCCCTCGACCCGGATCGGGTTGCCGTCCTTGTCCTGGCCGGTCACCGCGGCGTACTCGGGGCGCGGCAGCTCGGCGTAGGCGGTCGGCACCGACAGGCAGCCCTCGTTGCCGTCGTCCAGGACCCGCTGGCGGTCCTTCGGGAACTCCTCCAGCACCGGGTTGATCATGTGCCCGACGTGGCGCACGCCCTCGTCGTCCGGGCAGTCGTAGACGAAGACCTTCAAATCGACGCCGATCTGGTTGGCGGCCAGGCCCACGCCCTCCGCCGCGTACATCGACTGGAACATGTCGTCGATCAGTGCGGACAGCTCGCCGTCGAAGGCGGTCACGTCCTTCACCTCGCGGTGCAGCACGGGGTTGCCGAAAACCGTGATCGGACGCGCGGTGCCCTTGGTCAGGTCCGGCTCCGCTCCGACCACCTTCACCGGCGCCTCGGGCGCCGCCCCCTCCACGTCGTGTTCGTGCTCGTGGTCGTGCTGCTCGGCCATGTCTTCCGCTTCCATAGGTCTACGCGTACCTCACCAGGGTACTCAGCAGACCTCTTCGAGATCCCGGTACGCCCGGGTCCCGGGGGCGGCCGCGGCCCAGCGGTCCAGCAGGGTCCGCACCAGGTGCGCGGGCGCGGCGATCCCGCACTCGCGTTCGGCCAGCCAGGACATCCCGCCCGCGCCCGGACTCAGATGGCTGAGGTGTCCCGGGTGCGCGGCGTCCCCGTCGTCGTGCGGGTCGTGGTGCGCGGTGTGCCCGTCGTCCGTGGCCATCCGGCTCTCCGAACAGGCCCGGCACAGCAGCCGCACCGAGGACGTCCAGTCCTCGGCCGCGTAGCCGGCGTCCGCGACCAGCCGCTCCAGCGCGTTCCGGTCCGCCTCGGTCGCCGCCTGGAGCAGCACCACGTAGGTCGGCACCGGCGACGGTGCCCACAGCTCGATCTCGTCGAACACCGGGTACGCCACCCCGTCGGCGACCCGCTCCCCGTGCGGGGCGCCGTCGTGCAGCACGACCTCGCCCCAGCGTCTGCCGGAGGACGGCAGCGGGATCGACAGCACCTCGATCCTGGCCGGGTCCAGCCGCCGGCCCCACACCACCTCGGACTCGCCCTCCGGGGAGAGCCGCACCGGGGTGGTGCCCAGGTCCAGGCTGACCGGGCCGTCCCCGTGCGTACCCTGGCCGCCCGGCAGCCGCAGCCCGTACGCCTGCCAGGACCGGCGGGCCAGCGGCCAGTCCTGCAGCGCGGTCGCGGTGATGCCGAGGTTCCACCAGTCGGGGGCGCCCTGCTCGCGGTCCAGCAGCGCCACCGCGCGCAGGCCGGCCGCCCGGGCCTGCTCCCAGTCGCGGCGGAACTTGTGCAGCAGCGCCAGGTTGAACCACGAGTCCGACAGCCACGGTTCCAGGTCGGCCGCCATCACCAGCAGCGCGCCGGCGTCCTCGTAGCGTCCGTCGCCGATCAGCGTGAAGGCCCGATCGGTCGTCTGCCGCCAGGTGGCGGACGGCCGGTGCCGTGCCCGGTGGAAGATCCTCACGTTCGTCCCTGCCGTCGTCGTCCGCTCAAGTCCGGTGTCCGCTCCCGTGTCCGCTCCCGCGTCACGGGCCCGGCGCCCCGGGTCGGTGTTCCACGCTACGACCGCATCCAACCACGACGGCCGCCGCCCGCGCTCCCCACCGCCGAGGTTGCCCGTAACCGGCCCCCACCCCAGCCTGCCTGCCCCGCCCCGGCTCCTCAACCCCGGGCCGGAACGGGCCGGACCGGGCTCCGGCCCGCTCCGGGTCCGCCCCGCGCGCGCCGTGTCGCCGCCCGACGAGCGCCCGACGAGCGCTGCGGACGCCGCCGAGCGCCCCCGCGGTGCCCTCGGCCTTTCAGCCGCGGACCCGGACCAGCGCGTCCACCACCCGGGCGTCGTACAACCGGCCCCGCCCCAGCCGCAGCACCTCCAGCGCCTCCAACCGGCCCACCGCCTCCCCCAGCCCACGCCCCCGGGCCGCCGTCAGCAGGTCGTCGTGCGCGTTCGCCACCCGGATGATCCGCGCCGCCAGCGGCACCGCCCGCCCGCCGCCCTCCGGCCCGGGGTGCGGATCGGCCAGCCGGGCGACCTGCTCGGCCACCTGCCGGGGCACCCCGGTCCGCCGGATCACCTCACTGCCCAGCCGGGCGATCCGCTGCTGCTCCGCGTCCGGCAGCAGCGCCGTCGCCCCGCCCGGCACCGGCTCCACCAGCGACAGCTGCCCCACGTCGTGCATCAGCGCCGCGTACTCGAGCAGGGCCAGCTCCCGGGTGCCCAGGCCCAGCTCCCGGCCGACCGCGCAGGCCGTGTCGGCCACCCGGCGGGCGTGCCCCGGCGGCGTGTAGCCCGCCACCTCGGTGGCCTTGGCCAGACTGGCGATGGTCTGCCCGGTGGTGGCCCGCACCGCCGCCGCCCGGCGGAACGACACCTGCGCCAGCAGCAGCGGCGCGCAGAACAACGGCAGCGCCCACAGGCCCACCTCCCCGGCGGCCAGGCTGACCAGCATCCCGGTGGCCGCGATCGCCGAGCCGATCCCGAACAGCGAGCGCAGCTCGTCCTCCAGCCCGGCCGGGAACCGCAGCCCGCTGCGGGCCCGCCGCAGCACGGCCGCCAGTACCGCGTCGCACAGCGCGGCCAGTGCGGCCACGGCGGTCAGGAACGCCCCGTACGCCGGACCGTCGGCGGAGAACCGGTCCACCACCCCGCTGTTGTAGAGCGGCTGGAACACGGCGGCCGCGAACGCCGCCCCGAGCAGCCGCCGCGCCGCGCCGTCCCGGCGGGCCCGCTCCCGCCAGGGCGCCCGCACCCGCCGGCGGACCCCGTGCCTCGGCCCCAGCGCCGGCGCCAGCGCCCCCGGCAGCAGCGCCAGCAGCAGGCCCGCGCCGGTCACCGCCACCACCTGGAGCACTCCGTGCCCGGTCGGCAGCCCGCGCAGCGGACCGAGCAGCGCGTACGCCAGCGCCCCCGCCGCCCCGATCGGCGCCTGCTCGCGATCGCCCGGAAGGGTGATCCGGACGCACTCGCCGAGCGCGATCAGCGCCATGAACGCCAGCGCCACCCCGGGCGCGGACAGCCCCCGCACCGCGACCGCCCCGAGGGACGCCGCCAGCAGCGCGAGCGCCGCGCCGTGCACCGCGCACACCACCCCGGTGCACCCCTCGGAGTCCCCGCCGCGCCCGGCGCCCGCCGTCGGACCCGCGCCCCGCCGCGCGCTCACGACGGCCCGGCCGTCGGCACGGAGCCGCCGCCCTGGGCGGGCACCCCGCGCGGCGCGGCCCGGACCGGCTCGGGGACGCCCAGCGGGATGTCCGGCACCGCCCTGATCGTGTCGGGCGGCGGCAGCACCGGCTGCCAGTCGTGCACGGCCAGCGCGTCGACCAGCGCCCGCACCATCACCGGGTCGAACTGGCTGCCCGAGCAGCGCTCCAGCTCGGCCACCGCCTCGGTGACCGGCCGGCCGCGCCGGTAGGAGCGGGTCGAGGTCATCGAGTCGAAGGCGTCGGCGACCGAGATGATCCGGGCGAACTCGGGGATCTGCTCCCCCGCCAGCCCGCTCGGATAGCCGCGCCCGTCCATCCGCTCGTGGTGGTGCAGGATCCCCGCGTGCGCCTCGCCGAGGAAGGAGATCCCGCGCACCAGCTCGTAGCCGTGCACCGGGTGCACCTCGACCGCCCGCCGCTCGGCCTCGGTGAGGGGACCGTTTCTGCGCAGCAGTTCGGTGGCGACGCCGAGCTTGCCGACGTCGTGCAGGACGCCCGCGTACCGCAGCGTGCGCAGCCGCTCGGCCTCCATGCCGAGCTGGCCGGCGATCAGCACCGAGGCCCGGCCGACCCGTTCGCTGTGCC
This sequence comes from Kitasatospora purpeofusca, assembly GCF_034043715.1. GTDB lineage: Bacteria > Actinomycetota > Actinomycetes > Streptomycetales > Streptomycetaceae > Kitasatospora > Kitasatospora purpeofusca_A. The sequence goes on from NZ_JAXCLC010000017.1 coordinate 38,396, forward strand.
CCCGGGTGTAGGAGTCCTTGATCTCCACCGCCTGGACCAGCGCCTGGACGGTGGCCTGGTGGGCGTCGCGCTCCCGGTGCCCCTGGGCGAACACCCAGGCCGAGATGGACAGCGGGAGCAGGGCCAGCAGCGCCGCGAACGCGCCGTACGGCCCCTGCCACAGCACCGCCACCATCAGCCCGCCGGCCGCGTGCACCAGCACCGGCAGACCGGGGACGGCGGCCGCGCGACGGTGTGCGGAGGGGCGCCGGGGCCCCTCGGCCAGCAGCCGCATGGCGCCCACCAGCACCCCGTTGACCAGGCAGAACGCGGCGAGCGCGGCGCACCCGGGCAGCAGTGCGGCGGGGAACCGGGAACCGAGCAGCAGCTGCGGGCCGGCCAGCCGGTGGAACACCACCGAGGCCGTGAAGGCCGACAGCGCGAGCTGCGAGCCGTTCCACACCTGACGGCGCCGGCAGGTCGGGTCGGCGGCGCCGAGCAGCGCGGCCGGCGCCGCGACCAGCGCGGCGGCGGCCGGCGGCAGCATCAGCACCCCGGCGAAGAGCACCGGGAAGAAGGCGTTGACATCGGGCCTGGCCGGCGGGCGGCCGGGCGGCCCCGGGCGGCGCAGCAGCAGCCGGAACAGTCGCAGGCAGGGGCTGGGCAGCCCCTGGGCGAGCGACTCCCAGCAGCCGTGCAGGAAGGCCAGCAGCCCGACCTTCGGCCAGTCGACCGGGGCGCCGAGCCAGTGCGCCCCGGCCACCGGGGCGGGCAGCGGCAGTAGCGGCAGCAGACAGCAGAGCGCCGCCACCGGCACCGCCACGAGGTAGCCCGCGGCGCCCCGCGGCAGGTCCGGGTCCACGCTGTCGGTAGCGATCTCGACCTCCCCGCGTCCTGGCCCGCGCCGTCCTGGCCCGTCGGCCGGTCGCGCGCCGGAGGGGCGGCGGACGGGCGACGGTGAGCGTCCGTCAGGAGGATAGGGCGCCACCCCGGCACGGGGACGCATGATCGCGCAATGCCGCTGCTGGCACACCACCAACTCACTCGAACGAGTGACGGCGCATCCGGGTGGAAGGGAAGCGGACACGGAGCGGCCCCGGGAGCGGATGCTCCCGGGGCCGTCCGGTGTACGCCGTTCGTCGCGCGGCAGGCACGACAGCTGCGACAGGTGCGGCAGCTGTGCCTACCGCTGGGTGCGCCTACCGCTAGGTGCCGGCCGCCGCCTGTGCGGCGCGGTCGGGTTCGTCGGCCGGTTCGGCGCACACCTCGACCGTCGTCTCGACCGAGACCACCAGTGCCTCGCCCGTCCGCTGCCCGGCCCGGATCGAATCGATCCTGGCCAGCACCTTGCCGCGCAGATCGGCCGGGGTGTCGTCACAGCCGCAGGAACGCTTGATCAGCGCCTTGATCGCCTGCTCCAGCCCGTACTGCTTCAAGCAGGGCGAGCACTCCTCGAAGTGCACCCGCAGCTTGGCGCAGTCACCCTCGGCCATCTCGTTGTCGAGGAATTCGTAGAGGTGGTCGAGGACCTCGCCACACTCGGTGTCGTGCGGATCGCCGCAACTCATGAACCCGAGCCCTTCGCTTCCTGCCCTGCCCCGCTACCGGCCGGGACCAGCCCGCGCTCACGGGCGTAGTCCTCCAGCATGCCGCGCAACTGGCGGCGGCCGCGGTGCAGTCGGGACATCACCGTACCGATGGGAGTACCCATGATGTCCGCGATCTCCTTGTACGCAAAGCCCTCGACGTCCGCGAGATAGACGGCGATGCGGAACTCCTCCGGAATGGCCTGGAGGGCGTCCTTCACATCACTGTCCGGAAGGTGGTCCAGGGCCTGGGTCTCCGCCGAGCGCAGACCGGTCGACATGTGCGACTCGGCCCGGGCCAGCTGCCAGTCCTCGATCTCCTCGGCGGCGGTGCGCTGGGGCTCACGCTGCTTCTTGCGGTACGAGTTGATGAACGTGTTGGTGAGGATGCGGTACAGCCAGGCCTTGAGGTTGGTGCCCTCGCGGAACTGGTGGAAGGACGCGTACGCCTTCGCGAACGCCTCCTGGAGGAGGTCCTCCGCATCGGCCGGGTTGCGGGTCATCCGCAGCGCCGCCGAGTACATCGGGTCCAGGAAGCCCAGGGCGTCGCGCTCGAAGCGCTCCCGCCTGGTCTCCTCGGTCTCCTCGGCCGACACCCGGAAGGTGTCCTCACCGATCGCCTCGGCCAGCTCCTCACCGGTGAGCGCCTCGCCCGCGGGCAGACTCTCCTCCGGGCCCCGGCCCGGCTCGGCCTCGTGCTCGGTCCCGACGACCGGACCCACCTCCTCGGCATGACGGACACGGCCCACGGCGGGCCGCCCCGGAAGCGAGGATATCGGGCCGACGGGCTTCTCGCCCGCGGCGATCCAGTCCGACCACGAGGGGGCGAACGCCGACTCGGCCTCGCGCTCCTCGAGCCGCTCGGGGCACGCGATCGAACCCATCTGCCCTGCCTTCCACCGGGAGTCATGCTGACAAGGGCGTCAACCACGCCGGTCCCGCCCGCATTCCCGGCCCCCACGGGCGGATCCGGGCCACCTCCGTGCGGGCCGCCGCACGCCGCACGCCGCACGCCACGCGCACCGCCCGTCCGCACCGCCCGTCCGCACCGCCCGTCCGCACCGACCCGCCGGGTCCGCCTCACACCAGCCGCAGCACCCAGTCCCCCACCGCGGCGACGATCAGCTCCAGCAGTTCCTCCTGCCCCACCGGCGCCCGCCTGGGCACCTCGAAGCCGTGGTTCCCGTACTCCAGCGCCACCAGCTCGTGCGAGGCGGGCAGCTCGGGGAACTCGGCCGGACCGCCGAACGGGTCCGCCGCCCCCTGCACCACCAGCGTCGGCAGCCCCGTGCCGGACAGCTCCTCCGCCCGGCTGCGCTCCGGCTTCCCCGGCGGGTGCAGCGGGAACGCCAGTGCCACCACCCCCGCCGCCCCGGTCGCCGCCCCGGTCCGGCAGGCCACCCGCGCGCCCGCGCTGCGGCCGCCCACCACCAGCGGCGGACCGGCCGCCGCCAGCCGCTCGGCCACCGGCGTCCACCCGGTGTCCAGGGTGCGCGGCGCGGGCGCCACCTTCTTCCCCGCCACCCGCCACGGCTGCTCCACCAGCGCCACCGACACCCCGCGGGCCGGCAGCCCGGCGGCCAGCGCCGCCAGATCCCGCGCCTCGACCCCGCCGCCGGCGCCGTGGCCCAGCGCCAGCACCGCCCGCGGCACGACCGCCGGGTGCAGGGTGATCCGGGCGTCCCCGGCGGGCGTGGGCACGAGCTCCCGGCTCACGGGGGCGGTGTCGGCGGTCACGGCGACTGCGGTCCTCTCGGGTCGGCGGCGCGCACCGGATGCGCGCGGGGTCGGAACAGCTCAGGGGTCAGCGCGGGAGTCAGAACGCGGGAGTCAGAACAGCGCGGTCTCGTACTCGACCTCCACCCAGGGCTCGGTCAGCCCCGCGTGGTTGTTGCGGACGCTGCCGACGTCCGGCGACACCGGCGTCACCCGCAGCGCGCCAGGCGGCGGGGGTACCAGCAGCCGCCGCGCCTCCTCCGGCTCGTCCAGCCCCGGGTCCAGCCAGGCGTCGAACGACCCCCGGTCCAGGAACAGCGGCATCCGCTCGTGGATCGGCGCCAGCAAATCCTCCGCCTCCGTCGTCACCACGGTGAACGTCACCAGCCAGCCCTCCGGGTGGTCCGAGGGCACCGTCCGGTTGCGCCAGAACTCGTACAGCCCCGCCAGCGCCAGCGGCGCGCCGTCCGCCCGGGACACGAAGAACGGCTTCTTCCTCGGCCGGCCCCGCTCCGCCGGCACCGTCTGCCACTCGTAATAACCGTCCACCGGCAGGATGCACCGGCGGGCCGCGAACGCCTGCCGGTAGGAGGGCTTCTCGTGCACCGTGTCCGCCCGCGCGTTGATCATCTTCACCGCCGCCTCCGGCGACTTCGCCCACTGCGGCACCAGCCCCCAGCGCAGCGCCCGCAGCTGCCGCACCGGCCGCGCCGCCCCCTTCGGCAGCCGCTCCAGCACCACCAGGGCGCTCTGGGTGGGGGCGACGTTCCAGCTCGGGTCCAGCGTCTCGGCCGGATCCCACTGCTGCACGCCGAACAGCTCGACGATGTCCTCGGGCCTGCTACTCGCGGCGAAGCGACCACACATGCCGTCAGCTTGCCACGGCCCCGTCCGCCCCCGAGAACCACCCGCCCCGGGACCGCCGTCCCCTCCATGACAGGCTGCCGTACCGCAGCAGCGGCCGAACCGAGGCGGAGGAGACCCATGGACGCCAGGACCCTCGACGAGCTGTGGACCGCCGTCACCGGCACCCAGCCCGACCCGCCCGGCTGGCTCGTCCTCGCCGCCGGTGCCGCCGCACTGCTCACCGTGCTCGCCCGCCCGCTGTGGCGGATCGCCCGCAACGCCGTCACCATCGCCCACGAGGGCGGCCACGGCCTCGCCGCCCTCGCCACCAACCGCAAGCTGGCCGGCATCCGGCTGCACTCCGACACCTCCGGCCTCACCCTGTCCTGGGGCCGCCCCACCGGCCCCGGCATGGTCCTGACCGCCGCGGCCGGCTACCTCACCCCCGCCCTGCTCGGCCTCGGCTGCGCCGCCCTGCTCGCCGCCGACCGGATCACCCTGCTGCTGTGGCTGGCCATCGCCCTGCTGCTGGCCCTGCTGGTACGGATCCGCAACGCCTTCGGCTTCCTCAGCGTGCTGCTCACCGGCGGCGCGTTCTTCCTGGTCACCTGGTTCGGCTCGGCCGAGGTCCAGGCCGGCTTCGCCTACCTCGGCACCTGGTTCCTGCTGTTCGGCGCCGTCCGCCCGGTCCTGGAACTCCAGCGGCAGCGCCGGCACGGCCAGGCCGACGACTCCGACGCCGACCAGCTCGCCCGGCTCACCGGCGTCCCCGGCCTCGCCTGGGTCACGCTCTTCCTCGTCACCGCCCTCGCCGCCCTCGCCCTCGGCGCCGACTGGCTGCTGCGCCCGCTCTGAGCCCCGGGCCCGACCCCCGGGCCCGACCCCCGCGCGCCGACCCGTACCGCCCCGCGCCGCCCGCGCCGGGCCATCCCGGGCCACCCCGGTCCGCCCGTCGGAGGCGAACGGGCGAGCCCCACCACGGCCCCTAGACTGGCGGCATGACCGAGACCCTGTGGCCCGCCCCCGTCGCGACCGACCCCGTGGACGCCACCGTCACCATCCCCGGCTCCAAGTCGGTCACCAACCGGGCCCTGGTGCTGGCGGCGCTCGCGGACGGACCGGGCTGGGTGCGCCGCCCGCTGCGCAGCCGCGACTCCCAGCTGATGGCCGACGGCCTGCGCGCCCTCGGCGTCACCATCGAGGAGCAGGTCAACAACGACACCGGCGGCACCGGCGGCGGCGAGGCCTGGCGGGTCATCCCCGCGCCCGCGCTGCGCGGCCCCGCCTCGGTCGACGTCGGCAACGCCGGCACGGTCATGCGCTTCCTGCCCCCGCTCGCCGTCCTCGCCGACGGCCCGGTCCACTTCGACGGCGACCCGCGCAGCCACGAGCGCCCCCAGCACGGCGTGATCGACGCCCTGCGCGCGCTCGGCGCCCGGATCGACGACGGCGGCCGCGGCACCTTCCCGCTCACCGTGCACGGCACCGGCGCCCTCGACGGCGGCACCGTCCAGCTCGACGCCTCCGCCTCCTCCCAGTTCGTCTCCGCCCTGCTGCTCTCCGGCGCCCGCTACAACAACGGGGTCGAGGTCCGGCACGTCGGCGGCCCCGTCCCCTCGCTGCCGCACATCCGGATGACGGTCGACATGCTGCGCCTGGCCGGCGCCCAGGTCGACGCCCCCGAGGACGGCGGTGAGAAGGACGTCTGGCGGGTCACCCCCGGCGCCCTGCTCGGCCGCGACCTGGTGGTCGAGCCCGACCTCTCCAACGCCGCGCCGTTCTTCGCCGCCGCCCTGGTCACCGGCGGCCGGGTCACCGTCCGCGACTGGCCCCGGCACACCACCCAGCCCGGCGACCAGCTGCGCGAGCTGTACACCAGGATGGGCGGCAGCTGCGAGTTCACCGACGAGGGCCTGCGCTTCACCGGCGGCGACCGGATCCACGGCATCGAGGCCGACCTGCACGACGTCGGAGAGCTCACCCCGGTGATCGCCGCCGTCGCCGCCCTCGCCGACTCCGAGTCCCACCTCTACGGCATCGCCCACCTGCGGCTGCACGAGACCGACCGGCTCGCGGCGCTCGCCAAGGAGATCAACGGCCTCGGCGGCGACGTCAGCGAGACCGAGGACGGCCTGCGGATCCGCCCGCGCAAGCTGACCGGCGGCGTCTTCCACACCTACGAGGACCACCGGCTGGCGACCGCCGCCGCCGTGGTCGGCCTCGCCGTGCCCGGTGTCCAGGTCGAGAACGTGGCCACCACCGCCAAGACCCTGCCGGACTTCACCGCCATGTGGGAAGAACTGCTCACCCGGCCGGTGGCGGGCGGCTGAGCGGGGACTGGGCACATGCGCCGCTACGGCAAGGACGCCGACGAGGACGACATCCGCAACCGCCCCGCCCGCCGGGGCTCCCGGCCGCGGACCCGGATCCGGCCCAAGCACGACGACGCCGACGAGGCGATGGTCCTCACCGTCGACCGGGGCCGGGTGACCTGCCTGGTCGACCCGGGCACCAAGCAGGAGCGCCAGGTACTCGCCATGAAGGCCCGTGAGCTGGGCCGCAAGGGCGTGGTCGTCGGCGACATCGTCTTCCTGGTCGGCGACCTCACCGGGGACGCCGACACGCTGGCCCGGATCGTCCGGGTCGAGGAGCGCACCTCGGTGCTCCGTCGCACGGCGGACGACGACGACCCGTACGAGCGGATCGTCGTCGCCAACGCCGACCAGCTCGCCATCGTCACCGCGCTGGCCGACCCGGAGCCCCGCCCCCGGCTGATCGACCGCTGCCTGGTCGCCGCCTACGACGCCGGCATGGAACCGCTGCTCGTCCTGACGAAGGCCGACCTGGCCCCGGCCGAACCGCTGCTGGAGTCCTACGCCCCGCTCGGCATCGAGTACGTGGTCACCCGCAGGGACGAGCTGGAGGGCGCCGGCGCCGAGGCCGTCCGGGAGCACCTGCGCGGGCTGAGCACGGTGTTCATCGGCCACTCCGGCGTCGGCAAGACCACCCTGGTCAACGCGCTCGTCCCGGAACGGCAGCGGGTCACCGGCCACGTCAACGCCGTCACCGGCCGGGGCCGGCACACCACGGTGTCGGCGCTCGCACTGCGGCTGCCGCCGCCGCCCGGCGCCAAGCCCGGTTCGAAGAAGGCGCTGGACACCGGCTGGGTGATCGACACCCCCGGCTTCCGGTCCTTCGGGCTCTCCCACATCGACCCGTCCCGGGTCATCCTGGCCTTCCCCGACCTGGAGCCCGGCACCGCCGAATGCCCGCGCGCGTGCAGCCACGACGAGCCGGACTGCGCGCTGGACGCCTGGGTCGCCGACGGCCACGCCGACCAGGCCCGGCTGTACTCGCTGCGCCGGCTGCTCGCCAGCAAGGAGGCCCGGGAGGACGACTGACGGCCGGTACGGCGGCCCGGTTCCGGTGTTCGAGGTGTCGGAGCGCCCACTCGTGGTGATCATAGGAATGTCGGGCCGGATCACGGTCCACCCGGCACCCGGTCCCGCCGACCGGTCCCGCCCGGTCCAGACTCGTCCCGACCGGTCTCCGATCGACCCCCCGATCGACCCCCGACCGACAGGGAGAGCACGCGATGGCATGGGCCCTGGTGATCCTGGCCGGACTGCTGGAGACCGGCTTCGCGATCAACCTCAAGCTCAGTGAGGGCTTCACCAAGCTCTGGCCCACCGTCAGCTTCTGCGTCTTCGCCCTGGGCAGCTTCGGCCTGCTGACCCTCTCGCTGAAGACGCTCCCGGTGGGCCCCGCCTACGCGGTGTGGACGGGGATCGGGGCCGCCGGAACCGCGATCTACGGCATGCTCTTCCTGGAGGAGACCTCCTCGGTACTCAAGCTGGTCTCGATCTCCCTGGTCATCGCCGGGGTGATCGGTCTCCAGCTCAGCGGCTCCGCCCACTGACGGACACCCGTCCCCACCGACGGACACCCGCCGGGGGGCCGGAACCCGGGTCCGGGGACGGGTCCGCGCTAGGGTTTCCGGCATGGCCGACTACCACGACGATCTCCGACTCGCCCATGTCCTCGCCGACTCGGCCGACTCGGTCACCCTGGAGCGTTTCCGCGCACTCGACCTGCGGGTCGAGACCAAGCCCGACCTGACGCCCGTCAGCGACGCCGACAAGGCCGCCGAGGAGCTGGTGCGCAGCATCCTGCAGCGGGCCCGCCCGCGCGACGCGGTGCTCGGCGAGGAGTTCGGCCTCCAGGGCTCGGGGCCGCGCCGGTGGGTGATCGACCCGATCGACGGCACCAAGAACTACATCCGCGGCGTCCCGGTCTGGGCCACCCTGATCGCGCTGCTGGAGGACGGCCCGGACGGCGTGGAGCGCCCCGTCGTCGGCATCGTCTCCGCCCCCGCGCTGCACCGCCGCTGGTGGGCGGCCAAGGGCCTCGGCGCGTACACGGGCCGCAGCCTCGCCAAGGCCTCCCGGATCCACGTGTCCGGCGTCTCCCGGATCGAGGACGCCTCGTTCTCCTACTCCTCGCTGTCCGGCTGGGAGGAGCGCGGCCGGCTGGAGCCGTTCCTGGACCTCACCCGGGCCTGCTGGCGCACCCGCGCCTACGGGGACTTCTGGTCCTACATGATGGTCGCCGAGGGCGCGGTGGACATCGCCGCCGAGCCGGAGCTGTCGCTGTGGGACATGGCGGCGAACAGCGTCATCGTCGAGGAGGCCGGCGGCCGCTTCACCGGCCTGGACGGCATCCCGGGCCCGGGCGGCGCCGACGCCGTCGCCTCCAACGGCCTGCTCCACCAGGAGGCCCTGGACCGGCTGAGCGTCTGACCCCCCTGCCCGGCCCGTACGGCGCGGGCCCCGGATGCCGGTTCTCCTCGGCATCCGGGGCCCGCCGCTCGGCGGAGCCCCTCACCGGGCCCCGCCGCGCGGTGCGTCAGCGCTGCTTGCGCAGCTCCCGCACCGCGGCCTCCAGCCGCCGGCCGTAGTCGGCGTCGGCCTTGCGGAAGTTCTCGACCGCCCGCTCGACGATGTCGTCGCGGTCGGCCGAGACCTTGGCTATGAAGCCGGCCAGGTTGGCGACCAGCCGCTGCTTCTCCTCCTCGGAGAACAGCCGGTAGAGGTTGCCCGCCTGCACGAAGTCGTCGTCCTCGGTGTGCAGGGGCGCCTCGTGGGTGCCGGTGGCCCCGGTGAGCGGGGTCGACGCCCACAGCGGGCGGCCGGTCTGCACCGGGCCGCCGAAGCTGTTCGGCTCGTAGTTCTTGCGGCGGCCGTGGCGGCCGTCGTAGAGGTGGCCGTCCCGGCTGTTGTTGAGCGCCTCGGTGGCGTGCGGGCGGTTCACCGGCAGGTGGTCGGCGTTGATGCCGACGCGGTAGCGGTGGGCGTCCGCGTAGGCGAACAGGCGGCCCTGCAGCATCTTGTCCGGGGACGGGCCGATGCCGGGCACGAAGTGCGCCGGGGAGAAGATCGACTGCTCGACCTCGGCGAAGACGTTGTCGGGGTTGCGGTTGAGCTCCAGCTTGCCGATCTCGATCGGCGGGTAGTCCTCGTGCGGCCAGACCTTGGTCAGGTCGAACGGGTTGAAGCGGTAGTTCGCCGCGTCCTCGGCCGGCATGACCTGGACCTGCACCGTCCAGGTCGGGAACTCGCCGCGCTCGATGGCCTCGCGCAGGTCGCGCTGGTGGCTGTCCGGGTCCTCGCCGGCGAGCCGGTTGGCCTCGTCCTGGGTGAGGTTCTTGATGCCCTGGTCCGTCTTGAAGTGGTACTTCACCCAGAAGTACTCGCCGGCCTCGTTCTGCCACTGGTAGGTGTGCGAGCCGTAGCCGTTCAGGTGGCGGTAGGACGCGGGGATGCCGCGGTCGCCGAACAGCCAGGTCACCTGGTGGGTGGACTCGGGCGACAGGCCCCAGAAGTCCCAGACGTTGTCCGCCTCCTGCGAGCCGGTGTACGGGTCCCGCTTCTGGGTGTGGATGAAGTCGGGGAACTTGGTGGCGTCCTTGATGAAGAACACCGGGGTGTTGTTGCCGACGAGGTCGTAGTTCCCCTCCTCGGTGTAGAACTTCAGCGCGAAGCCGCGCGGGTCGCGCACCGCGTCCGCCGAGCCGAGGTTGCCCGCCACGGTGGAGAACCGCAGGAAGGTCTCGGTCTGCTTGCCGACCTCGGAGAGGAAGGCCGCCCTGGTCCAGCGCGAGACGTCGGCCGTCAGCGTGAAGGTGCCGTAGGCGGCCGCGCCGCGGGCGTGCACCACTCGCTCCGGGATGCGCTCGCGGTTGAAGTGCGCGAGCTTCTCGAACAGCTGCTGGTCCTGGATCAGCGCCGGGCCGCCGACACCGGCGGTCTCGGTGTTCTGGTTGTCGGCGACGGGGGCACCCGCCTCCGTCGTGAGGGTGGGGCGCAGCTCGTCCTGGGTAGTCATGTGAGGGGCCTCCGCGTGATCCGGTCGTGACGAACCGATCCTAACTTGGACTTTGTCCAAGTCAATACTGGAACCAGACTCGGAGTCTCACTTACCCTTGCTCCATGAGTGACCTGCTGGAACGACTTCGCGGACGTGGATGGCGGCTGACCGCGCAGCGCCGCGTCGTGGCCGAGGTCCTCGACGGCGAGCATGTCCACCTGACCGCCGACGAGGTGCACGCCCGCGCGGCGGAACGGCTTCCCGAGATCAGCCGCGCCACCGTCTACAACACGCTCGGCGAACTCGTCTGCATCGGCGAGGTGCTGGAGGTCGCCACCGACGGCCGCGCCAAGCGCTACGACCCCAACGCCCACCACGCCCACCAGCACCTGATCTGCTCCGGCTGCGGCGCCATCCGCGACGTCCAGCCGCTGGGGGACCCACTGGCCGCGCTGCCCGAGGCCGAACGGTTCGGCTTCACCGTCTCCGGGGCCGAGATCACCTACCGCGGCCTGTGTCCGCAGTGTACGAACAGACCCTGAGCGGAACCGCCCCTCCCAGTACCGTCCCCGCCCCCGCCCGGCCCGGGACCGCTAGGCGCTGAGTTCCGCGTGCAGCGCGCCCAGCAGCCGGCCCGCCCGCTCCGCGACCTCCGCCGGGCCGTAGTCCGCGGCCCGCCGGCACCAGCCCTCCGCCTGCACCGGCTCCCCCCGGCGCAGCGCCAGCAGGGCCAGCCGCAGCGCCGCCCGCCCGTGCCCGGCGTCCGCCGCCCGGGTGTACCAGAGCATCGCCTCGGCCTCGCTGTCCTGCCGCGCGAGCAGCAGCCCCAGGTTGAACGCCGCGCTGCGGCTGCCCGCCTCCGCCGCCCGCCGGTACCAGCTCTCCGCGATCTCCAGCGCCCCCCGCTCGGCCGCCCGCACCCCCATCCGGACCTGCGCCCGCCGGTGCCCCGCGGCCGCCGCCGACGCGTACCAGTGCTCGGCCTCCGCGTCCGCGTCCCCGCGCCGGTCCAGCACCGAGGCCAGCCGGAACGCGCCCTCCGCCGAACCGCCCGCCGCCGCCTGCCGGTAGCGCTCCAGCGCGCCCGCCGCGTTGCCCCGCTGCTCCTGCGCGACCGCCAGTTGCAGCGCCGCCTCGCCGTGCCCCGCCGCGGCGGCCCGCGCGTACCACTCCTGCGCCTGCCGCTGCTCGCCGCGCCCGGCGTGCAGCACGCCCAGGTTGAACGCGCCGTCCACGCTGCCGGCCTCGGCCGCCCGGGAGAACCACGGCTCGGCGCCCGACTCGTCACCGCGCTGCAGCAGCACCACGGCCAGCGCGTTGCAGGCTTCCCGGTGCCCGGCGTACGCGGCCCGGCGGTACCACTGCTCGGCCTGCTGGTCGCGGCCCGCCCCGGCGCACAGCAGTCCGAGGTTGAACGCGCCGTTGTGGTCGCCGGCCTCCAGCGCGCTGCGGTACCAGCGCTCCGCCTCGGCCGCCGCGCCGCGCGAGGCGTGCAGCGCGCCCAGGGCGTTCGCGGCGTTGCCGTCGCCCGCCTCGGCGGCCTCCTGCCACCACTCGGCCGCCGCGCCGAGGTCCCCGGAGTCGCGCAGCAGGTAGCCCAGCGCGCACGCGGCCCGCGGCTCGCCGTTCTGCGCCGACTGCCGGTACCAGCGGGCGGCCTCGTCCAGCAGCGGCGACTCCCCGCCGGACCGGTCCTCCAGCAGTACGCCCAGCCGCAGCGCGGCCCGGGCGTGGCTGCGGGCGGCGGCGATCCGGTACCAGGCCTCGGCGGTCTCCTTGTCCCCCGCCGCCTCGCGCATCCGGGCCAGCCGGTAGGCGCCCTCCCGGTGCCCGGCGTCCGCGGACACCTTGAACCAGCGCTCGGCGCGGACGTCCCGGCGGTGCTCCATGAGGTCGCCCAGCGCGTAGGCGCCCAGCGGGTGGCCGTGGTCGGCGGCGAAGTGCAGCCAGTACTCGGCCGCCTCCTCCTCGCCCTGGTCGCGCAGCTGCAGGCCGAGCGCGTGCGCGGCTGGCGCGCTGCCGGCCACCGCCGCCTGGCGCCACCACTGGGCGGCCTCGGCCCGGTGGCCCCGCTGGTGCAGCAGCACGCCCAGGTTGTTGGCGGCCGAGCGCAGGCCCGCCGCGGCGGCGGCCCGCAGATAGGGTTCGGCGTCCGCCAGGTCGCCGCGGCGCAGCAGCAGGGTGCCGAGCCGGGCGGCCGCGTCCGGGTCGCCGTCGTCGGCGGCGCGCCGGTGCCGGGCCTCCAGGGCGGCCTGCTCGCGGGCGGCGAGCGCGGTCTCGAAGCTGGCCGAGTCGAAGCCGGGGTCGCCCTCCACGTCCGGCCCGGGCCGGCCCTCGGGCGCGCCGTGGGCGCCCAGCGCGGCGGCGAGGCCGCCGGCCGGGACGTGCACCAGGGAGTCCGGGCCGTAGCCGCCCGCGGGCCGGCGCTCGGCCAGCCCGCTGGTGCGCTGCGCGGGCAGGGCGCCGGGCCGCCGTTCGGGGCTCTCCGCCCAGGTCTCGGTGTCCGCCTCGGTGGTCGCCGCCGGCCCTGCTCCCGTCCCGTTCCTGCCGATCAGCCTCATGCCGACTCCCGCTCCCCCAGAGTGTCGCGGCGTCGTCCTCCGGCCCTGGGCCGGGGGCGCTCCACGGGGGCCGCATCGACCCGACGGCCGGTCAGCGACCGTGCGGCGTCCCCCATGTGTCCCATCGTCGCATCACCCGCAACCCGCGTACACCTGCCTCGGCCGATTTCGGCGAGGCGGACCTGAGCCGACGAGATTGCTTCGGCGCTTTGTCGATTTCCCGACACTCGCCCCTCACAAACCCCGTTGCCGTCGTCCTTGGCGACGCTCGATGGTACCGGAGCGTTCCCGGCCGGCCCGGAGGACGAACGACGAAGGCCCGGAGGACGAGTCCTCCGGGCCTTCGTTGCTACTGAGTAGCGGGGACAGGATTTGAACCTGCGACCTCTGGGTTATGAGCCCAGCGAGCTACCGAGCTGCTCCACCCCGCGTCGGTAAATGAACCATAGCACGGGCGCGGGGTGGAGCCGAAATCGGTTACCTCGGGATCAGCACAGCTCAGGGGCCGCCGGTCGGTCCGGCCGACGGGCCCGCGGTCGCCGACGGGCCGCCGGACGGCGTCGCCGCCGGGGCGCCCGCCTTCTGCTGGGCCGCCGCCAGCTCCTTGGCGGCCTCGCTCTGGGCCTTCTGAGCCTGGCCCAGGGCCACCCAGTCACCGGCCTTGGCCGCGGCGTCCGCGTCGGTCTGCGCCTTCAGCACGTCCCCGATCGCCTTCTGCAGCTCGGGCGTGAGGATGCCGCCCGGCGTCGGCGTGGTCGGGGTGGTGGGTGCCGTCGGCGTGGTGCCCGGCACCGTGGGCGTGACCGGCGCACCGGCCACCGCGCCGCCCAGCACCTTGGCCAGCGCCTTCTCCAGGTTGTCCTCCACCGCGACGACGGCGTTCTCGTTCCCGTACGTCGCCAGCACCTTCTTGAGCACCGGCACCTTGGCGCTGCGGCCGATCAGATAGACCGGCTCGACGTTCAGCAGACCGCCGCCGACCGGCAGGGTCAGCAGGTTGCCGTACTCGATGTCGGAGTCCGTACCGGTCTTCAACAGGGTCAGCTGGTTGGCGACCAGGGGGTCCGAGTTGAACTTCGCCTGCACCTGCTTGGGGCCGAGCGCCCCCGAGCCGGTGGGGATCTTGGCGATCCGGATCTTCCCGTAGTCGGGGCCCGGGTCCGCGCTCACCGACATGAAGGCGGCGAGGTTGTCCCGGCCCTGCGGCGAGAAGGTGGTGGTCAGCGAGAACGACGCCGCCTGCGCGTCCGGCATCCGGACGGTCAGGTAGTACGGCGGCTGGACCTCGTTGGAGTTCGTGGTCGGGTCGGTCGGCACCTGCCAGATGTCGGTGCCGTTGAAGAAGCCGCCCGCGTCGGTCATGTGGTACTCGGCCAGCAGGTCGCGCTGCACCTTGAACATGTCCTGCGGGTAGCGCAGGTGCGGCGCCAGGGCCTTCGGGATGTCGGCCTTCGCCTTCACCGTGCCCGGGAACGCCTTCATCCAGGTCTTGAGCACCGGGTCGGCCTCGTCCCACTGGTAGAGCGTCACCTCGCCGGTGTACGCGTCCACGGTGGCCTTGACCGAGTTGCGGATGTAGTTGACCTGGTTGGCGGCGGTCAGCAGCTCACCGCGCTGGTTGGTCAGCGAGTCCTTGGTGACGTCGCCCAGCGTCGTCTTCGAGGAGAACGGGTAGCCGTCCGAGGTCGTGTAGCCGTCCAGCACCCACACCACGCGGCCGTCCTCGACCACCGGGTAGGGGTCGGCGTCGATCGACAGCCACGGGGCGACCTTCTCGACCCGCTCCTTGGGGGTGCGGTCGTAGATGACCTTCGCGCCGTCCCGGATCGCGCTGGAGTAGAGGATCTGCGGCTCGGCGAACTTCACCGCGTACGCGGCCCGGGTCAGCGGGTTGCCGAGGTCCACACCGCCCTCGCCGTCGTAGGAGAAGTGCACCGGGGTGCCGTTCTCCGCGGTGTAGTCGATGTCCTGGTAGCCGCCGCCGACGATCGAGTACGTCGTCGTCTTCTCGCCGTAGTAGATCCGCTGCTGGTAGTCGCCGAAGGAGCCCTTCGTCGGCAGCGCCGACTCGGTGTAGACCGGGTTGCCGTTGCCGTCCACCTGGTTGCCCTTGGCCGCGATCACGCCGTAGCCGTGGGTGTAGTTGAAGTGGTCGTTGATCCAGTTCCGCTGGATGCCGTTCAGGTCCAGCTCACGCACACCGAGCACGGTGTCCTGGTCGCCGTAGCGGTCCACGTCCAGCGACTTCGGGAACGCGTAGTACTTGCGCAGCGCCTCGTTCTGCTGGAACGTCGGGCCCACCACGTTGGGGTCCAGCAGCCGGATGTCCGAGATGGTCTGGGCGTCCGGCTTCAACGCGTCCGCGTTGGTCGCGTTCCCCGGCTCGTACTGCATGACCTGGCTGTCCGCGATCCCGTACGCCTGCCTGGTGGCATCGATGTTCTTCTGGATGTACGGCGTCTCCTTGGCCTGCTCGTTCGGCTTGACCTGGAACTGCTGCACGATCGCCGGGTACACCCCGCCGATCAGCACCGCCGACAGCACCATCAGGCCCAGGCCGATCAGGGCCGGCGCCCAGGTGCGGCGCACCGGGGTCAGGAAGAACAGCACCGCGCAGATCACCGCGACGAAGAACAGGATCGTCTTCGCCGGCAGGAACGCGTTCGCGTCCACGTAGCGCAGGCCCGTCCAGCCGGTGACGCCCTTGTACGAGCCGGTCTTCACCGCCAGCGCGTACCGGTCCAGCCAGTACGCCACCGCCTTCAGCAGCACGAACACGCCCAGCAGCACCGCCAGGTGCCCCTGCGCGCCCGTGCTCGCCCGCCGGCCGGGACCCTGCAGCCGCAGCCCCCCGTACAGGTAGTGCACCAGCGCCGAGGTCAGCAGCGAGACGATCACCGCGCTGAACGCGAAGCCCAGCACGAACTCGTAGAACGGGAGGTCGAAGGCGTAGAACGAGACGTCCTTGCCGAACTGCGCGTCCTTCTCGCCGAAGGAGGTCCCGTTCGTCCACAGCAGCCAGGTCCGCCACTGGCCCGAGGCCGCGGCACCCGCCACCAGCCCGATCACCAGCGACACCCCGAGCAGCGCCCAGCGCTTGAACGGCGCCAGCCCCGAGCGGTACCGGTCCAGGCTCTGCTGCTCGACCGACATCGCCGACAGCGGCGGCCGCAGCCGGTGCGCCAGCCACACGTTGAAGCCGACGATCACGGCCATCAGCAGGCCGAAGACCGCGAACAGGCCGATCTTCGTCCACAGCTGGGTGGTGAACACCGAGGAGTAGTGGACCGACCTGAACCAGAGCCAGTCTGTCCAGAAACCCGCGAACATGACGAACAGCAGGAAGAGCACCGCGAGTACGCCCAGGGTCAGCAGGAGCACCCGCGCCCGCCGGGAGGGCGGGCCTACCCTGCGCCGGAACCCCGGCCCTGAACGTTCCGGCATCTGGAACACCACGGTGGCACCTCAGTTGTGTCGTCTGGAGTCGGTCGGTCTTCAGTGCAACTTAACCAGTCTTCGGTCGAGTTCCCACCGTTAGCAGACGGTTACGACAGCCCCGCCCGGCGCGGGCCCTCCCCCGGCGCTCCGCCCCCGGCCCGGCGCCGCGCCCGCGCGCACCCTCCGGCGTGTGAGGATTGAGGCATGTCCGATGGATCCAACCTCCCCGACGACGTCTCCACCCTCCCGGCCGGCAACCCGCTGACCCGGGCCGCGCTGGAGATCGACGAGTACGCCGCCACCCTCGGCTGGGACCTCCCGGCCCGCCTCTTCGCCCTGGTCGACAGCGCCGCGCTGCGCAAGGCCGACCCCCGCATCGCCGAGCAGCTCGGCCTCGCCGACAGCGACCAGCCCGGCCTCACCCCGGTCGAGCAGGACGAGCTGCCCGCCGGCATGGAGCTGGACAAGTTCCTCGGCACCATCGCCTGGCCCGCCGCGGTGGTCGGCTGCGCGCTGGTCGTCGAGCGCCTGATGCTGCCGCCGGGCGCCGAGCAGTCCCGCCCGCGCAACGCGAACGACGCCCAGCTCGCCGAGTGGGTGGCCAACCACCCCAAGCGCGAGGAGGTGCGGATCACCGCGGCGGTGCTTCGCGGCGGTAAGCGGGAGGTCGCGCTGCGGCTCCGCTCCAAGGACGTCGCGCGCGAGGTGCTCACCGGCCCCGACCTGGTGCCGGGCCTCACCGAGGCGCTGCTGGCGACCTTCTCCTGACGGACTTCCCGGCCGGGGCTCCGTCCGGGAGCCCCGGGGCCCGGGCGCCGGGCCCGACGGGCGCGGGAGCCGGTTCCTACGCGGTGCTGCCGGTTCCTACGCGGGTGCCGGTTCCTAGGAGGCGCAGGACGGCAGCGCCGAGGTCTGCCCGGAGCGGACCTGCTCCAGCGCCTTCAGCGCGCCGTCCAGCGTCTCCGCCTTGACCAGCCGCAGCCCGGACGGGGTGTTCTTGGCGGCCTCCGCGCAGTTCGCCGCAGGGGTGAGGAAGAACTCGGCGCCGGCCTCCCGGGCGGCGATCAGCTTCATCGAGATGCCGCCGATCGGCCCGACCCGGCCCGCGTCGTCGATGGTGCCCGTGCCGGCCACGAACCGTCCGGCGGTCAGGTCGCCGGGGGTCAGCTTGTCGATGATGCCGAGCGAGAACATCAGGCCCGCGCTGGGGCCGCCGACGTCCTGGAGCCCGATGTCGATCCGGAACGGGTAGGTGTGCCTGAGGCCCGGACGGATGCCGACCATCGCGGTGCCGGTGTCCGGGGCCTTCACGGTCGGCACGCTGATGTCGGTGCGGGTCCCGGGATCGACCGAGCCCTCCTTGACCCGGGGCGCCACGGTGAAGACCGCCGGCTCGCCGGGCTGGTGCTTGGTGACCGCCTTGGCGACCGCGTCCGCGTCGGCCACCGGGGTGCCGTCGACCGCGACGATCTGGTCACCGGCGTGCAGCCGGCCCTCCGCCGGGGCGCCGGCGGTGACGGCCTGGACGATCAGCTCGCTGCCCATCGGGATGCCGAGCTGGCTCAGTGCGGCGGTGCGGGCGTGGTCCTCGGAGAGCGCGAACTCCTCGGCGTTCTGCCGCTTGGCGTCGGCGTCGGACTGGCCCTTGGGGTAGACGTTGTCGTGCGGCACCACCAGCACGTCGTCGCGCAGCCAGCCGACCACCGCGTTGACCAGGCTCGGCTCGTACTTGGCGCCGGTGACCTGGACGGTGGTCATGTTGAGGTGGCCGCTCGCCGGGTACGACTCGTGGCCGGTGATGGTGATCACCGGCGTGCCCGTCTTCTCCTGCACCCCGAGCGTGTTGTACGTCGGGCCCGGGCTCATCTCGGTGTACGGCACCTTCATCAGCACCGAGGCACAGAGCAGCGCTATGAGCAGCAGGGTGGCGGCGAGCATCGTCGCAGAGCGGCGTGGCATGCCTCGACAGTACGGGACGCCGGTGACCACGCGCCCGGCGGGTCGTCGGACCTCCGACGGGGGCGTCAGCGGCCGGAACGCTCCTCGGGGCCGCCCCCGGCGGTGGTGCGCTGCATCGCGGCCATGAACCGCTGGTGCTCGGCCAGCGAGGCCGGGTCCCCCGTCGCTCTCGGGGCCCGCTGGGCCCAACCCGCCCACACGGCGGCCAGCACCGCGGCGACGCAGGGAATGATCAACCAGGCGAGCACAGCCATCTCAGTACTCCCAGCTCGTCGTGTCTATGAGCAGATTAACCATCCCGACGGACAACGCCGCGGGCGCCGTCCGGGTTACGGCACGGCCGATCGGCTCACTGCCAGGGAGTATCCGGCGCAGCGGCCCACACCCGTTCGAGTGAGCGCCCGGCGCGCCTGCGCGTCGCGGGGGCCGACGGGTGTCCGGGCGGATGTCCGGGCAGGTGTCCGGACGGCTGCACGAATGACTGGGCGGACGGCTTGGCGAACGGTCGGCGGACGGCTCGGCGTAGGGCTCGGTGAACGGCTGGGCGGACGGCTGCTCAGCAGTTCCCGGCGCCCACCCACTCCTCCTCGCCGTCGGCGAAGACCTGGTGCTTCCAGATCGGCACCTCGTGCTTGAGGTCGTCGATCAGCCGCCGGGCGGCGGCGAACGCCTCGCCCCGGTGGGCGCAGGAGACGGCGACGATCACGGCCTTGTCGGTGATCCCCAGCCGGCCCACCCGGTGCACCGCGGCCAGCGCGCGGACCGGGAAGTCGGCGACGACCTTCTCGGCCACCCGGCGCAGCTCGCGCTCCGCCGTCGGGTGGCAGCTGTACTCCAGCGCGGTGACGTGCTTGCCGCCGTCGTGGTCGCGGACCGTCCCGACGAAGACGGTCGTCCCGCCGGCCGCGTCGTCGCCCACCGCCTCGTACACCTCGTCGAGGGAGAGCGGGGTGTCGCGGACGGCGAGCAGGCGGATCGGGTCGTGGTTCTCGGACATGCCCCCATGATTGCCCATGCCGGGCGGGCGGGGGCAAGTGCCTTCCGCATCACGATTGCGGAATTTCGCATCGTGAGAACGCCCATGCTCAAGGGCGCGGGTCCGGGCGTGGGTCCGGGCGCGGCCGGCCCCGGTCCCGAGCCGCGGAGCCCGGGACCCGCACCGCTCAGAACCGGCGCCGCTTGCGCGCCCGCCGGACCAGCGCCGCCGTACCCACCAGCGCGACCGTCGCGCCCGCCGCCCCCAGACTCGTCGCCGCCTCCTTGCCGCCCAGCCGCCGGCCCGCCACCGCGTGCTTGCCCGCCACCTGCGCCAGCAGTTCCGCCAGCACCTCCTCGTTGGTGTGCGTCGGACGCCAGCCCGCCTCGTGCAGCCGGCTCCCCGACACCACCCACGGGTACATCGTGTAGGCGAGGTCCCCGGCCGGCGCCGGAGTCAGCCCCAGCCGGTGCAGCCGCGCCGCCGTCCCCAGCGCCAGCGAGGCCGGCAGCTCCATCCGCCGGATCCCCGACAGCCGCTCCACGTCCTCCTGCTCCAGCCAGCCGTCGCAGCCGACCGTCACCTCGCCCTCGACCAGGCCGAGCGCCGCGTACTCCAGCGCCGCCGCCAGGTCGTCCACGTGGCAGAACTGCCAGCACGGCCGGGACCCGGCCACCACCAGCAGCCTCGGCGCCTCGAAGTGCCGGGTCAGCACCGTGTCCACCCCCGGGCCCACCACCACGGCCGGGCGCAGCACCGTCACCTGCAGCCCCGGGTGCGCCCTCGGCGCGCGCCGGGCCAGCCGCTCGATCTCCAGCAGGTCCCCGACCAGCGAGGCCTCCTCGGTCGCCCGCAGCTCCGAGTCCTCCGCCAGCGGCACCTCGTTGTCCGCCAGCGCGCCGTAGACCATCGCCGACGTGCACAGCACCACCCGGTGCACCCCGGCCGCCGCGGCCGCCGTCAGCACCGTCTGCGCGCCCCGCACGTTGTAGGCGCTGCGCGCCCTCGGGTCGGACTCCATGCCCAGGTCCATCGCCAGGTGGACCACCACGTCGACCCCGGCCAGCCGCTCGGCCACGGCCGGGTCCCGGACGTCCAGGACCCGCCACTGCACCCCGGGCACCTCACCGCGCCGGTCGTCGACGGCCAGCACCTTCCGGACCCCCGGCGAGGCCACCAGCCGGGCCGCGACCCGTTCGCCGAGCACTCCGGCGGCACCTGTGACCGCCACGGTCAGCGGTCTTCCGGCATAGGCTGGAGGCGGCGACGCCGTGATGTCCGGCGCGTCCTCTCCTCCGGTCAGCCCAGAGCGAACGTCCGAAGGCGGGGAACTCACCGGCCATCCTCCACGGTTAGCTTATGTGCGTACGTACGTGTGTCAGTACGTCCATCCTGCCCGAGCCTGAGGCCCGGCGGTGCACCCGGCGCGGGCCAGCCGCCCGGAAGCCGCCCACCGGCGGGGAGTCCCCCAGCTCCGCCGACCGCCCCGGGCGCCCAGAAACACCGCCACCACCCCGTATGACGGCCGACCGGATCGAGGACCCCGTGAGCGACCTTCCCTTCGGATTCGGCGTTCCGCCCGAGGAGCCCGAGGACGGCAAGGCCAAGCCCGACGACGACCGGAAGAAGAAGGACCAGGGCGACGAGCCCGCCGGTCCGCAGTCCTTCGGCTTCGGTGGGAACAACCCGCTGGGCGCCCTGTTCGGCATGGGCATGCCCGGCATGCCCGGCGGACCGGGCGCGGGCGGCCCCGGCGCCCCCGGCGCGGGCGACAACCCCTTCGCCGCGATGTTCGGCGGCCTCAACCCCAACGACCTCGGCGCCGCCTTCCAGCAGCTCGGCCAGATGCTCTCCTTCGAGGGCGGCCCGGTGAACTGGGACCTCGCCAAGGACATCGCCCGGCAGACCGTCGTCGCCGAACCCGCCGAGGGCAAGAGCAAGGACCGCTCCGTCGGCGACGCCGAACGCTCCGCCGTCGTCGAGGCCGTCCGCCTCGCCGACCTGTGGCTCGACGGCGTCACCACCTTCCCCTCCGGCGCCGCCGCCGCCGTCGCCTGGAGCCGCGCCGAGTGGATCGAGGCCACCCTCCCGGTCTGGAAGGACCTCGTCGACCCGCTCGCCGAACGCGTCGGCAACGCCATGGGCGGCGTCCTCCCCGAGGAGATGCAGGCCATGGCCGGCCCGCTGATGGGCATGATGCGGTCCATGGGCGGTGCCATGTTCGGCACCCAGATCGGCCAGGCGCTCGGCGCCCTCGCCGGCGAGGTGGTCGGATCCACTGACATCGGCCTGCCGCTCGCCCCCGCCGGCAAGGCCGCGCTGCTGCCGCAGAACGTCGCCGGGTTCGGCGAGGGACTCAATGTGCCGGCCGAGGAGGTCCGCCTCTACCTAGCCCTGCGCGAAGCCGCCCACCAGCGGCTGTTCGCCCACGTGCCGTGGCTGCGCGCCCACCTCCTCGGCGCCGTCGAGGCCTACGCCCGGGGCATCAAGGTCGACACCTCCCGGATGGAGGAGCTCGTCGGCCAGCTCGACCCGGGCAACCCCGAGGCCCTCCAGGAGGCCCTCGCCGGCGGTCTGCTCCAGCCCGAGGACACCCCCGAGCAGAAGGCCGCCCTGGCCCGCCTGGAGACCGCCCTCGCGCTCGTCGAGGGCTGGGTCGACGCCGTCGTGCACGCCGCCGCCGAGCCCCACCTGCCGCAGGCCGGCGCCCTGCGCGAGACCGTCCGCCGCCGCCGCGCCGCCGGCGGGCCCGCCGAACAGACCTTCGCCACCCTCGTCGGCCTCGAACTGCGCCCCCGCCGGCTGCGCGACGCCGCCCGCCTCTGGGCGCTGCTCGCCGACGCCCGCGGCACCGAGGGCCGCGACGACCTCTGGCAGCACCCGGACATGCTCCCCACCGCCGCCGACCTCGACGACCCGGACGCCTTCGTGCACCGCGGCACCGCCGGCGACCTGGAGGGCGGCATCGACTTCGACGCCTTCGACAAGCTGCTCGGCGAGGCCGCCGCGGGCGGGGCCACCGGCGGCACCAAGCCCGACCTGACGAAGAACGACGCGGACGACGCGGACGGCAGCGACGGCAGCGACGGCAGCGACGGCAGCGACGGCGACCAGGGAAAGGGCGAGCCCACCGCATGACGGCCACCGAGACGGACCTCGCCGACGCCCAGCGGGACGACGCCCCCCGGGGTGGCGCCCTGCACGCCGACGCGGTCCGCACCCTGACCGACTGGCGGCCCGCCGAGCCCGAGCAGGACCGGCTCCGCCTCGGCTACCTGCGCCACCTCGCGGAGCAGCCCGGGGGCATGTACCGCTCCTGCCTGCCCGCCCACATCACCGCCAGCGCCGCCGTCGTCGACCCCGCCGCCGGGCGGGTGCTGCTCACCCTGCACCCCAAGGTCGGCCGCTGGCTGCAGATGGGCGGCCACTGCGAACCCGGGGACCCCGACCTCGCCGCGGCCGCCCTGCGCGAGGCCACCGAGGAGTCCGGCATCCCCGACCTCGCGCTGCTCGCCCGCGACGGCGCGCCGGTGCCGGTCAAGCTCGACCGCCACCAGGTCCGCTGCACCGGCAAGGACCGGCCGGAGAACACCCATCTCGACGTCCAGTACATCGCGGTGGCGCCGCCCGGCGCCCAGGCGCTGATCAGCGAGGAGTCGCTCGACCTGCGCTGGTTCGACTACGACCGCCTGCCGGAGCTCACCGACCACTCGGTGCGCGACCTGGTCGCCCGCGCGCGCCACCTCACGGGCTGAGGCGTTCAGGGGCGCGAGCACAACGGGAGGGGCGCGGGTCATGGTGACCCGCGCCCCTCCCGTTTGCGATCCGCCGCCTTCTGACGGCACCCGGCAACAGGACTCAGCCGCAGGACTCCGCCGGACCGGGCTCCGCCGGATCCGCGTGCCGGGCCCCCGGGATGTGCGGCAGCCGGGCCGCCGACACCACGCCCTCCAGATAGCCCCGCGCCCGCTCCGTCCGCGGATACGCCTCCAGCAGCGCCCAGAAGTCCGGGCCGTGGTCCGGCACCAGCAGATGCGCCAACTCGTGCAGCAGCACGTAGTCGACCACGTACTCCGGCATCCCCTGCAAGCGGTGCGAGAGCCGGATCGTCCGCTCACTCGGGGTGCACGAACCCCAGCGCGAGTTCTGATTGGTCACCCAGCGGACCTGGGCGGGCTGGGCACGACCGCCCAGATAGGCCAGCGACAGCTCCCGCGCCCGGGCCACCAGCGCATCGTCACCGAGCACCCGGCGACTCTCCTGCGCCGCCAGCTTCTCCAGCATCTGCGCGACCCAGCGCTGCTCCTCCGCGTGCGACATCCGGGCCGGGATCAGCACGATCGTGCGATCGCCCTCGCGGTACGCGGACACCGTCCGACTGCGGCGGGCACTGCGCCGCACCTCCACCCGGGAGCGGTCGAAGGGCTCCCGCGCGGGCGACGGCTGCTGCTCCGGACACTGCTGCTCCGGACGCCCACGCGTACTCGGCGCCGCCACTTGCGACCCGGACGCTGCACGGGCACGCCGAGGCGACGCCGGGGGATGGGAGTCCCGTTCGGCTGCCATGGCACACGACGTTACCTGTTACCCCTGGCAGAAGTCCGCTGCCGTGGCCGAAATCTTTCGTGGAGCGATCGGGAACGAAAGGCCGACGGAAGGTGTCCGAAATCCGACATCGGACCGCACGACAAGTTATCCACAGGGCATGCGAACGGATCATCCGCTCATCGCCCCGCGCCTGTGGACAACCCGACGCACCCCGAGGCCCGGATCGGGCATGCTGCCGTCGGCCGTCCGGAAACGATCGGGAGGAAGACCACCGTGCGCCTCGCTCTCAAGCCCGCCCTCTCCCGCAGCTGGCGGGACTCGGACACCCTGCAGTTCGGCACCGTCTCCCAGCACGCGGGGGTGCTCGCCCACGCCTCCGGCAAGGTGCTGCGCGAGTTCCTCGACCTCGTCGACGGGACTCGCGACCGGCCCGCCCTCCTGGCCGAGAGCGAGCGGATCGGCTTCGGCCGCGACCCGGCCGACTCCCTCCTCGACCTCCTGGAGGAGGCCGGGGTGCTCGACGACGCCGAGGCCGCGGCCGGCGCCCTCGCGCTGTTCCCGCAGCCGCACCGCGAGCTGCTCGGCCCGGACCTCGCCTCGCTGTCGCTGATCCACCCGGGCCCCGGTGCCGCGCCCGCCGTCCTGGCCCGGCGGCCGGGGCACGCCGTCGAGGTCCGCGGCGCCGGCCGGATCGGGGCGGCCGTGGGCGCCGTCCTCGCGGCGGGCGGCATCGGCACGGTCACCGTGGTCGACTCCGGCCGGGTCGCGCCGGGCGACTGCTCCCCCGCCGGGCTCCCACCGACCGACGTCGGCCGGATCCGTGCCACCGCCGCCCGCGAGGCCGTCGACCGGGCCACGGCCCGGAGCCCGGCCCGGCGCGACCGGCGTCCGAGACCGGGGCCGCCCGACCTGGTGGTGCTCGCGCCCCGGGACGGCAGCGCGGCCTTCGCCGGCGGCACACCCCTGGCCCGGGAGCTGCTGCGGGCCGGCGTCCCGCACCTGTACGTCGGCGTGGTCGAGGAGTACGGAGTGGTCGGTCCCCTGGTCGTGCCGGGGGTGTCGGCCTGCGGCCACTGCCTGGTCCTGGCCCGGGAGGACCAGGACGCGGCCTGGCCGAGGATCCTCGCCCAACTCGCCGAGGGCGGCCCGGGGCGGGCCCCGACACCGGCCTGCGACATCGCCCTCGCCACCTCGGTCGCCGGGCTGGCCGCGCTGCACGTCCAGGTGTTCCTGGACGGGGGCCGGCCACCCAGCCTGGACGGCTGGTGCGAACTCTCGGCGGTCGACGGGACGTCCCGTCGCCTACGCCTCAAGGGCCACCCGGAGTGCGGGTGCCTCTGGCAACCGACCGCACCGCGCTGATGCCGATCCGCCAAACCGATTGAGGAGCAGCCACTTTGATCACACGTCAGCCAAAGGGGATGGTCCGCGGACCGGCGGCCGGCACGGGCCCGTTCCATGCCGCTCGGGGCGGATGCGGGAGGGGGGCCCGAAGCGGGAAAAGGGGGTACCGCAGGGCTCTGGAGCTACTACTGTGGCGTCGGCCGCCCGGCCGATGCCGAGGGTGGCCGCGCACCGATCGCAACGCTCGTGCAGGACCTCACCGAGAGGTATCGACATGATCACTCGCAGATCGCTCATCGGCGCCGGGGCCCTGGCCGTCCCGCTGGCCGCCGTCCCGGCCCTGCCCGCCGTCGCCACCGCGACCGAGGCCCGACGACGACGATGGTCCCGGCTCTCCGACTGTCTGCACGGCACGCTCGTCCTCCCCGGCGACCCGGCCTACGGTGTCGCCAAGCAGATCGGCCAGGCCCGCTTCGACTCGGTCGAACCGGCCGCCGTCGCCTACTGCGTCGACGAGGCCGACGTCTCGCTCTGCCTCCGCTACGCCCAGGACCAGGACCTGCCGATAGCCGTCCGTGCCGGCGGCCACAGCGGTGGCGGCTGGTCCACCGGCACCGGTCTGGTGGTCGACGTCTCCCGGCTGAACAGCGCCGCGGTGACGCCCGGTGCCGCCACCTTCGGCGGCGGCACCCAGCTCGTCGACGTGACCAACGCCGTCGCTCCGCACGGCCTCGCCGTATCCGGCGGCTTCTGCCCGACCGTCTCCCTCGGCGGCTTCCTCCAGGGCGGCGGCATCGGCCTGCTGACCCGCCACGTCGGCATCTCCAGCGACAAGGTGACCTCGGCCCGGGTGGTGCTGGCGAGCGGCCGGACCGTCACCGCCTCGCCCCAGGAGCACGACGACCTGTACTGGGCGCTGCGCGGCGGCGGTGGCGGCAACTTCGGTGTCGTCACCTCCTACACGGTGATCCCGGTGCCGGTGACGACCCTGACCATGGCCAGCCTCACCTGGTCCTTCGACCGCGCGGTGGATGTGCTGGACGCCTGGACGCACTGGCTCCCCGACGCCCCGCGGACCCTGGGCGGCGGGGCGGTGGTCGGCCTGCGGGACGCCGCGCCCGGCGCCACCCCGTTCGTCTCGGTGCTGGTCGGTTCGGTCGGCACCGAGGCCGAACTCAACGCCGAGATCGGCCGGTTGATCGACCTGGTGGGCGCGGTACCGGCCTCCCGGAGCGGCTACACCGCCCCGTACCTGTCCGTCATGATGGGCTTCTACGGCTGCGGCTCCTACACCCAGGACCAGTGCCACCGGACGGGTACCGGGCCGGCCGCCGTGCTGCCCCGGCCGACCGCCGCCGTGGACCGGGGCCGGCTGTTCGACGCCCCGCCGCCGCGCGCGGTCTGGGAAGCCGCGGTCGGCCTGCTGGACCGGGACCGGCTGGCCGGGCAGCAGCGGATGGTGCAGTTGAGCGCGCTCGGCGGCGCCGCCAACGATCCGGCGCGCACGGCCACCGCGTACGTCCACCGCAACGCGCTGTTCAACGCGAGCCTCGGCGCGGTGATCGCCTCGGGGCCGGTGGACGAGACGGCGCTCGCGGCGGCCCGAAGCTGGGCGGACGCCGGTTTCGCGGTGCTCGACCCGCACTCCTCCGGCGAGACCTACCAGAACTTCGTCGATCCCGGACTGCCGGACTGGCAGCACGCCTACTACGGCGAGAACTACCCCCGGCTGGTCGCGGTGAAGCACCGGTACGACCCCTACCGGCTGTTCTCCTTCGCCCAGGCCGTCGGCGCCTGACCCGGCCAGGCCGTCGGGCCCGGCCGTCCGGGCCCGACGGCGATCGGCACCACCCCGGCGGAGCGACCGATTCCGGCCGGGGGCGCACCGTCGAGCGGGCACAATGGCGTATGACGGTCGGCCCCCGCCGCGGGGGCCTGGGGCGTGTCGACTTGGAGGCCCGGGTGAGCGATCTTCCGCGCAAGGCAATGACCCGCACGGCAAGACTCGCCGCCCTGCCGCTGGGGATAGCCGGCCGGGCCACCCTGGGGCTGGGGAAGCGGATCGGCGGCCGGTCGGCCGAGGTGGTGACCGCCGAACTGCAGCAGGCGACCGCCGACCAGTTGTTCAAGGTCCTGGGCGAGCTCAAGGGCGGGGCGATGAAGTTCGGACAGGTGCTGTCCGTCTTCGAGGCCGCGCTGCCCGAGGAGGTGGCCGGACCGTACCGGGCGGCCCTGACCAAGCTGCAGGATGCCGCACCGCCGATGCCGGCCGCGAAGGTGCACACGGCGCTGGCGGAGCGGCTGGGCGCCGACTGGCGAAGTCTGTTCCTGGAGTTCGAGGACCGGCCGTCGGCGGCCGCGTCGATCGGCCAGGTGCACCGGGCGGTGTGGCACGACGGCCGTACCGTCGCGGTCAAGGTCCAGTACCCGGGAGCGGGTGACGCGCTGCTGGCGGACCTGTCCCAACTGAGCCGGGTGGCGTGGCTGCTGGGTCCGCTGATCCCGGGCCTGGATATCAAGCCCTTGATCACGGAGCTGCGGGAGCGGGTCGCCGAGGAGCTCGACTACGAGCTGGAGGCCCAGGCCCAGCGCCGCCATGCCGAGGAGTTCGCGGACGATCCGGAGATCGCGGTGCCCGGGGTGGTGGCCCAGGCGGACCAGGTCCTGGTGTCCGAGTGGATGGACGGCACGCCCCTGTCGGAGGTGATCGCCTCGGGATCGCAGGAGGAGCGGGACCGGGCGGGCAAGCTGCTGGCGCGGTTCCTGTTCGCCGGCCCGTCGCGGACGGGGCTGCTGCACGCGGATCCGCATCCGGGCAACTTCCGGCTGCTGAAGGACGACGGCCCGGTGGAGGGCTGGCGGCTCGGGGTGCTGGACTTCGGGACGGTGGACCGGGTGCCGGGCGGGTTGCCGGCCCCGATCGGGGCGTCCCTGCGGATGGCGCTGGCCGGGGACGCGGCGGGTGTGCTGGCGATGCTGCGTGAGGAGGGCTTCGTGAAGCCCTCGATCGAGCTGGATCCGGACGCGGTGCTGGACTATCTGGTGCCGATCATCGAGCCGGCGGCGGTGGAGTCGTTCCACTTCACGCGGGCGTGGATGCGGGCCCAGGCGGCGCGGATCGCGGATCCCCGCTCCCCCGCGTACAACCTGGGCAAGCAGTTGAACCTGCCGCCGTCGTACCTGCTGATCCACCGGGTGACGCTGAGCACGATCGGGGTGCTGTGCCAGTTGGGCGCGAAGGCGCCGTTCCGGGTCGAGATGCTGGAGTGGCTGCCGGAGTTCGCGGGGCCGGGCTCGGCGGGCAGCCGTCCGACGGCGAGGACGGCGACTCCGGAGTCCACGTCGCGGAAGGCCGGATCGCAGAGGGCCGCGACCCGGAAGGCCGCAGCTCCGAAGACCGCGACCCAGAAGGCCACGGCCCAGAAGGGCGCGGCGGCGAAGCGGTCGGCACCCGTGCGACGCCGGGGCCCGTCGAGCGGGGACTGACCGCGCCGACGCCGCCCCACCCACCGTCCACTCCGTCCACCTCGTCCACTCCCGTCCGCCGTCCCGCCGCCCGTCGTGGTGGCAACGGCCGCAGGCCGCCCCCCGTGTCGGGGGGCGGCCTGCGGTGCGACGGGGGTCCGGCGGGGCCGTGCGGGTACCGGCGTCCCGGTCACCCGACGGCATTGCCCGGGCATGGCGATATCGCCTCGGGTCGTCGCCACCTCTCGGTGGTCCGACCTCGGGGCGATGTCACATCAGGGCGACGGCGATGGCCTTCCGGGCCCGCAGCGAGGCGCGCTCGGCCTTCTGCTTGAGCCGGTGGGCCCGGGCGACCCGGCCGACGAGCCGTTGGTGCTCGGCCTCCTGGAGGCGCTCTTGCATATGGGCCCGGGCCAGGGATTCGTGGAGAAGTTGCATTTCGAGGGTCCTGTTCTGGATCTGAAGTTCGGTGGTCTGCTCGGCGCGGACGGTCGGATCGATGGCGGCGGCGGTCATGTGGTGGTCCTGCTCGGAGGGTGTCGTCGGGAAGGGGCGGATGCGGGCGGCGTCGACCTTGGCGGCCGCGAGGCGCACGGAGCGGCGGAGGGAGTTGTCCGGCAGGGGCTGCTCGGCCCGGCGGACGGCCTCGGCCCCGGACGCGGGGTTCACGCCGCGACCTCGGTCTTGCGCGGGCGGCCGCGAGGCCGCTTGCGGGCCACGATGACCCCCTGGACGAAGAGCTCGCCGCCCCAGACGCCCCAGGGCTCGCGGCGCTCGACCGCACCGGTGAGACAGGCGTCCTTGACCGGGCAGGTGCCGCAGAGGGACTTCGCGTACTCGACGTCGGCGGGCGTCTCGGCGAAGAAGACCTCGGGGTCGAAGGCGCGGCACGGGATGGGGAGACCGAGCTGCTCGGCCTGGTCGATCGAGGTGAACTGCATGGGGAGAACCTCCGGGGGGTCGGCCTGGTCGGCCTTGATCTGGCTTGTCGGCGGTACGGACGGGGTGGGCGGTGTGATGACCGTGGACACTGTGGGCGTCTTCCTCGTCTTTTCAGTGGGTCCGGCTCAGCTGACTGGTGGGGCTGGGCCGGAGGCCCCGGAGGGCCTGGGTGGTCTTGCGTACCGGACAAAACAGAAGGGCCGCGGATCCCGGTGTGACGGGGTTCCGCGGCCCTGGAGGCGCCGACCTGAGCTGGCTCAGGTTCGTTCTCTCCAGGGTTCAGGCCCGCGGAAGGCCCGCATCCGGAGGGCCGTGGCGTCCGTGAGGACGACCATGGCCCGGTTGATCTGCTGCTGGTTCTGCTTCTGGGTGTTTCCGGCACCGATGACCTGCGCATAGCCGCCATGCATGGCGACGGCTACGGCTGCCTTCGGTGCCCAGGTCGGTCGCTCGTCACGCGGGGAGCGGGACTCGTCGACCGACGCCCAGTCGCCGGACAGACCGATCTCGACACGGGTGGCCCCGAAGCTGCCGCCCTCATTGCCATTGCTGCCGAAGCCAGTGTGTCCAGGACCACTGACAACGGAGGCGGCGAAGGCGGGAACAACGGAGACACCGGTGGTGTCGAGACCCAGACCGGTTCCGCACAGCTCGGCGGTGATCCGCAGGCTGGCGGCACGCAGGGAGGCAGCGTCGACGGTCTGGCCAGTCATTTTGGTGATCATGGTCTCCACTGTCTTCGCCTCCTCTCGGCGTCTCGCGGAGCCTGGTTTCCCGGGCTCCGAACTGTTCGGATGTCTGTCTCGGTGAAGCTGGTGGGGCAGGGGAGCACAGCGACAGGTTTCACCCCGTGCGATCGCGTCCCCTTGACCGCTCCGGCAGGCTATTGCGCTCCCGGTACGGCGCGCAAACTATTTTTCCGGCGAGTTTCCCGACGGTCTCCTCGGCGCTCCCCGGCGCCGGCTGTGATCGCCCCGGACCGGCTCAGGCCGGTTCGTCCGGCTGACCGTCCATGACGTCCGCCGGATCCCCCTCGGGCTCCTCCCCCGCACACAACGAGAGCACGGCCGCCCCGTATTTGTCCAGCTTCATGGCCCCGACCCCGGAGATCACGGCCAGCTCCTGGCGGTTGGCGGGGACGTCCTCGGCGATGGCCATCAGGGTGGCGTCGGTGAAGACGACGTAGGCGGGCGCGCCCTGTTCCCTGGCCTGGGCCGCGCGCCATTCGCGCAGCCGCTCGTAGAGCGCCTCGTCCATGGTCGAGGGGCAGGTCTCGCAGCGGCGGAGCTTGCGCTCGACGGCCTCGGTGAGGACGCGCTCGCAGACCCGGCAGGTGACCGGGCCGCGGACCCGGCGCCCGGCGGAGCGCTCGCCGCCCTCGGCCCCACCGCGTCCGCCGCGCCCGGCGGGGCGGCTGCCGGGGGCGCTGGAGCCGGGACGCAGCCCGTCCAGGAAGCGGGTGGGCTTGCGGGAGGCCCGGCCGCCCGGGGAGCGGGAGAGCGCCCAGGAGAGGGTGAGGTGCTTGCGGGCGCGGGTGACGCCGACATAGAGGAGGCGGCGCTCCTCCTCGACCTGCTCGTCCGTCTTGGCGTAGATGATCGGCATCGTGCCCTCGGTGAGGCCGACGAGGAAGACGGCGTCCCACTCGAGGCCCTTGGCGGCGTGCAGGGAGGCCAGGGTGACGCCCTCGACGGCGGGGGCGTGCTGGGCGGCGGCGCGGGCGTCGAGTTCGGCGACGTAGGCGGCGAGGTCGGTGGTCAGCCCCTCGGCGGCGCGGCCGCGCTCGAACTCCTCGGCGAGCCGGACCAGGGCGGCGAGGGATTCCCAGCGGTCCCGGACGGCGCCGGAGCCGGCGGGGGGCTCGGGGGTGAAGCCGCGGGCGGCGAGGACGGCACGGACCTGCCCCGCGAGGTCGGGGGCGCCGTCGGTGACGGGGTCGGAGCCGGCCCGGGCCGCGCCGCGGAGCAGGACGCCGGCGTCCCGCACCTCGGGGCGTTCGAAGAACCGCTCGGCGCCCTTGAGCTGGTAGGGGACCGCGAGGTCGGAGAGGGCCTGCTCGTAGACCTCGGACTGGCCGTTGGTGCGGAAGAGGACGGCGATCTCGCTGGCGCGCACACCGGCGGCGATGAGGTCCTTGATCCGCCGGGCGGTGGTCTCGGCCTCGGTGGGCTCGTCCTCGTACTCGGTGTAGAGGGGTTCGGGCCCGGCCTCGCGCTGGGAGACGAGTTCGAGGCGGTGCCGGGCGGCCTCGCCCCGGGCCTGGGCGAGCAGCCCGTTGGCGAGGTGGACGACCTGGGGGGTCGAGCGGTAGTCGCGGACCAGCTTGACGACGGTGGCCTCGGGGTGGCGGGTGCGGAAGCCGAGCAGGTAGTCGGGGGTGGCGCCGGTGAAGGAGTAGATGGTCTGGCTGGCGTCGCCGACGACGCAGAGGCTGGCGCCGCCGCCGGGGCCGGTCCACTGGTCGAGGAGGCGCTGCTGGAGCGGGGAGACGTCCTGGTACTCGTCGACGGTGAAGTGCCGGTACTGGGCGCGGACCTGGTCGGCGATGTCCGGACGGTCCTCCAGGATGGCGGCGGTGAGCAGCAGGACGTCCTCGAAGTCGATGTTCCCGCGGCGGCTCTTGGTCTCCTCGTAGACGCGGTAGACCTGGGCGGTCTCGGCGGGGTCGCGAGGGGCGTCGCGGCCGGACTTGGCGACGGCCGCGGGGTAGTCGTCGGGGCCGGTCTGGGTGACCTTGGCCCATTCGATCTCGGCGGTGAGGTCGCGCAGCTCGGTGCGCTGGACGCGCAGGCCGCAGCGGCCGGCGGCCTCGGCGACCAGCTGGACCTTGCGTTCGAGCAGCTGCGGGACGGGGCCGCCGATGGCGCGGGGCCAGAAGTAGTGGAGCTGGCGCAGCGCGGCGGCGTGGAAGGTGCGGGCCTGGACGCCGTCGGCGCCGAGCTGGCGCAGCCGGCCGCGCATCTCGCCGGCGGCACGGGCGGTGAAGGTGACGGCGAGGACCTGCTGGGGCTGGTAGACGCCGCTGCGCACGCCGTAGGCGATGCGGTGGGTGATGGCCCGGGTCTTGCCGGTGCCGGCGCCGGCGAGCACGCAGACGGGACCGTGCAGGGCGGTGGCGACGGCCCGCTGCTCGGGGTCGAGTCCGGCGAGGACGGCGTCGGGGCCGCCGGCGGCGGGGTGGCCGGTCCGGTACGCGTCCTGGTTTCCGTCGAACGGGCTGCCGCTCAAGAGGTCTTCCTGCATGCGTTCCATCCTCTCAGCCCGGGCGGACATCCCGGGCAGGGTTGTCCACAAGCCCGGTGCGATCGCCGGATGATCGCGGCGCGGACGGCGGGTGGCGGCATACCCGGGGCGCGTGCTTCCGGGCGCGCGCCGGTGTGCCGGGCAGATGTGGGCCGAAGCCGTGGGCCGAAGTCGTGGAAGGACGCCCTGGACGGACGCCGTGGAATGACCGCCGGGCAGTGGACGTTGTCCCCCCGGAGCCGTGAAACGCACGCCGTACCGGTACGCGCGCGCGTTCGCGACCGCACGCCCCTCTCCACCCGATTCGCTCTCCGAATCCGCTATCCGAAGGAGTCCCCTCGATGTCCGGCAGCGTGACGATGTACAGCACGACCTGGTGCGGCTACTGCAACCGGCTCAAGAGCCAGCTGGAGCGCGAGGGCATCGGCTACACCGAGATCAACATCGAGGAGGACCCGGCGTCGGCGTCCTTCGTCGAGTCGGTGAACAACGGCAACCAGACCGTGCCGACCGTGCTGGTGACGCCGACCGGCGGCGGCGAGCGGGTCGTGATGACCAACCCGAGCCTGATCCAGGTGAAGAAGGCCCTGGCGGCCTGACACCCGGCAGTCCATCACCCGGCGGCCTCACACCCGGGAGCCCGGCAGCCCGAGGCCCGGCGGTCCCGGCCGGCGCGCTTGCCCCGCGGGTCACTGCGCGTCGGCCCGGGCCGGGTCCACGGGGGCGGCGGGCGCGGGCAGCGTGGTCCGGGCGGCGAGGTCCCCGACCCCGTAGACCAGTCGGCTGCGGTCCGCCGAGTAGCGGGTCTCGATGACCCGGACCGGCCCGCGCCGGTCGTAGGTGACCCGGGTCTGGACCACCAGCGGCACCCCGGGGCCGCCCTGGAACCACTGGGCCTCCTCGGGGCCGGGCATCCGGGCGACCAGGTGGTCGACGGCCCCGACCTCGGTGCGGCCGAGCGCGGCGAGCACGGCCTCGTCGCCGCCGTCGATCTGGTCGGGTTCCATCAGCGGGGTGCCGGCGGCGAGGCCGGCCCGGTAGTGGCTCTCCTCGATGGAGTACGGCTCGCGGTCGAGCAGGCGCAGCTGGCGGCGGACGACGATGGCCTCGCCGGGGCGCAGGCCGAGGCGCTCGGCGATGTCGACGCGGGCCCGGACGATCATCATCTCGAAGTCGACGGTGAGTTCGCGTCCGCTGTCGTCGGCCTCGCCCCGGTAGACGGCGCTGGGGGTGGCCAGGCAGTCCAGCGGGGCGGGGCCGCGCGGTTCGAGGCGGGGGGCGGGCCCGTAGGCGCGGTGGTCGAGCACGGGGTGCTCGCGCAGGTAGGTGCCCTTGCCCTGGAGACGGACGAGCCGACCCTCGTTGACGAGGACGTCGACGGCGAGGCGGACGGTGTTGCGGGCGACGCCGTACTGGCGCTCCAGCTCGCTCTCGACCGGGAGGGCGGCCGCGGTGGTGAACTCGCCCTCGGCGATGCGGCGGCGCAGGTCCGCGGCGAGGCGCTGGTATTTGGGGGATTGGGCGGTGCCCCGGGGGATTGTCACCCGAGTGAATGTAGCGAGACGGGTGAGCGGCTTTCAGGCGTTTGCGGCAAAGTCGCCCGGGATCGGTGAAAGTGTCCGGCCGGTACCCCGGGGCCCTTCCGGGCAGGGCCGCTCCGGTTACGAACATCCTGGGGAGGCCGGTTCGGAATGGAAATTGGGGGCGCGCGAATCAACTCCGCGCGCCCCTAATCCGTGGAACGCTCCGAACCCCCCGACTCGGCAGTCCCGGCTTCGCACGCCCCGGCTCAGCGCTTCCGGCTCCGCACGCGCGGCTCCGGCCCCGCGGCACCACCCCCGCCGGCACCACCCCCGCCGGAACTACCAGCGGGCCGCCGTCGGCAGCGGCTCGCCGTACCAGAGCTCGACCAGGTGCCGGGCGATCGAGATCCCGGACGGCGGCAGGATCTCCCCCGCCGCCATGCCCGCCCGCAGCTCCTCCCGGGAGAACCAGCGCGCCTCGGCCAGCTCCTCGCCGTCCACGGTGATCGCGGTGCCGTCCGGATGCGCCTTGCCCAGGAAGCCCAGCATCAGACTGGACGGGAACGGCCACGGCTGGCTGGCCACGTAGGAGACCTCGGCGACCTTCACCCCGGCCTCCTCGTACACCTCGCGCACGACCGCCTGCTCGATCGACTCCCCCGGCTCGACGAAGCCGGCCAGCGTCGACCAGCGGCCCTCGGGCCACAGCGCCTGGCGGCCGAGCAGGCAGCGGTCCTCCTCGTCGGTGATCATCATGATCACGGCCGGGTCGGTGCGCGGGTAGTGCTCGGCCGCGCAGGAGGTGCAGCGCCGCACGTGCCCGGCGCCGGCCTTCTCGGTCGGGTGGCCGCAGCGCGAGCAGAAGCTGTGCAGCCGGTGCCAGTGCTCCAGGGCGACGGCGTGCACCAGCAGCCCGGCGTCCCGGTCGGAGAGCAGCGCGCCGACCTCGCGCAGCCCGGCCGGACGGGCGTCGCCGTCCAGCCGGCCCGGCAGGCTCTCGCCCGCCAGCGCGAAGTAGGAGACGCCGTCCTCGTCGGTGCCGAGGAAGTACCGGTCACCGGTCTGCGGCGCCTCGAAGGAGGGCATCAGGACCAGCTCGGTCCCCTGCCCGCTGTCCACCACGAACGCCTCGCCGCCGGCGATCGGCAGCACCTTGGTGGACGGGTGGCTCCACGCCGCCGCCAGCCAGGGCTCGTCGAACCGGTGCTGGGCCGCCCGGTCCACCCCGGCCCGGGCCAGCGTCAGGTGCAGCGGCTGTTCGGTCTCAGGCACGGTGCTCAACTGTTCCATCCCCACGTGATGAGTCTTCCGGACGGGTCGGGTGCGCCGCGCGGGCGGGACGGCGGGCGTCTCCCACCGCCCCGGCCGCGCGCTGCCGATTCACTCCTGCCCGCCGCCGGGCCGCCAGTTCTCGGCGAGGTCGGCCCACAGGTAGGCGGCGGTCTCGACGCCCTTGGCCAGCAGGTCGAGCTCGACCTTCTCGTCCACCGAGTGCCAGCCGTCGGAGGGCACCGAGATGCCGAGGAACAGCACGGGCGCGCCGAGCACGTCCTGGAGGTCGGCGGCGGGGCCGGAGCCGCCCTCGCGGGTGAACAGGATCCGCTGCTCGAAGGCCCGGCCCATGGCCCGGACGGTGGACTGCAGGGCCGGGTGGTCGAGCGGGGTCAGACAGGGCCTGGTGGCGCCCGGGAAGACCAGCTCGTACCTGATGCCCTCGGGCACCCGCTCGGCCACCCAGGCGCGGACGGCCTCGCGGACCTTCTCGACCTCCTGCCCGGCGACCAGCCGGAAGGACAGCTTCAGATGGGCCGAGGCGGGCACGATGGTCTTGCCGCCGGGGCCGGTGTAGCCGCCCCAGATGCCGTTGACCTCGGCGGTCGGGCGGGCCCAGATCCGCTCCAGGGTGGAGTAGCCGGCCTCGCCGCGGGTGCCGTACGACTTGGCGACCTTCAACCAGGCGGCCTCGTCGAAGGGCAGCTCGGCGAACAGCTCGCGCTCGCGGTCGGTCAGCTCGACCACGCCGTCGTAGAAGCCCGGGACGGCGACCCGGTGGTCGGCGTCGTGCAGGCCGGCGGCCAGCTCGGCGGCGACGGCGGCCGGGTTGGGCACGGCGCCGCCGAAGGAGCCGGAGTGGATGTCGGTGTCCGGCCCGAACAGGTCGATCTGGGCGTCCGCGAGGCCGCGCATGCCGGTGCAGACGGTCGGCGTGGTCTCGGACCACATGCCGGTGTCCGAGATGATGACGACATCGGCGGCCAGCCGGTCGGCCTCGCGGCGGACCAGCTCGGCGAAGTGCGGCGAGCCGGACTCCTCCTCGCCCTCGACGACCAGCTTGAGGTTGACGGCCGGCGCGGTGCGGCCGGTGGCGGCCAGGTGGGCCCGCACCCCGAGGGTGTGGAAGAAGACCTGGCCCTTGTCGTCGGCGGCGCCCCGGGCGTACAGCCGGTTGCCGACCACGGTCGGCTCGAACGGGTCGGTCGCCCAGCCGTCCTCGCGGGCGGCGGGCTGCACGTCGTGGTGCCCGTAGACGAGCACGGTCGGCGCGGACGGGTCCCCGGAGGGCCACTCGGCGAAGACCGCCGGCAGCCCGTCCGTCTCCCACACCTCGGCCACCGGGAAGCCGGTGTCGCGCAGCTTGGCGGCCAGCCACTCGGCGGAACGCCGCACGTCCCCGGCCCGGCCGGGGTCGGCGGACACCGAGGGGATGCGCAGCCAGTCGGCGAGGTCCGCGAGGAAGGCGGCCTGGTGCTGGTCGATGAAGGAGCGGACGACGCTGTCCGGGGTTCTCGTCATACCGACGACTTTAGTTCGCCCGAACACCCCGGAGCGGCCCCGGTCCCCCAGGGCGGGCACCCCGGGGCCTGTAACGTCCGTCACCCCCGGACGCGCGCGAGGTGCGGCGGCCGGGGGCGACGGGTCGACAGGTCGACAGAACAACGGAGATAGGGAAATACGGAGCGGATCAGCCGGAGCGGCGCAGCAGCGAGATCCGCGAGCGGGTGAGCAGCGCGGCCAGCGCCACCGCGAGCAGCGGCAGCACGACCACCGTGACCCCGATGTTGAGCCAGGGGAACACCACGATGCCCTTGGCCGCCTCCTCCTGGAGGCTCATCCCCGGGTAGCTCGCTCCGGCAGCCTCGACCTTGCGCAGGGCGACCGCGGGCACGACCCCCGCGGCGGCTCCGAGCAGGGCGCCCATGGCGGCGATGACCCCGCACTGGAACCCGGAGAGGGTGCGCCGGATCCGGGGCGCGGCGCCGACGGCGGCGAGGGTGGTGAGGTCGCGCTGGGAGTCGGCGGCGGCGAGGCCGGTGGCGATGCCGGCGGCGCCGAGGGCGACCAGGCCGGCGAACGCGGTGAGCCCGAGGCTGATCAGGTCGCCCGGGGACTGGTAGCCGCGCTCGACCTCGAACTCGATGCCGTCGGACAGCTTGGCGAGGGCGGCCCGGGCCCGCTGCTCGGCGGCGTCGGCGGGCGCGGTGTCGGGCAGCCAGACGGAGCCCGCGTCGGTGCTGGTGAGGCCGAGCCGGCGGACGGTCTCGGCGCCGACCACGGCGGTCCCGCCGACGTTGGGCTGGCCGGTGACGAGCACGGCGTCGACGGTGACGGTGCGCGCGGCGGGCTCGAAGTCGGCGTCCATCGGGCCGTCGGGGTAGGGCTCGGTCAGCTCGACGGCGACCTTGCCGTCCTTGAGGTAGCGCTCGTCGAAGACGACGGCCTTGCCCTCGGCGATCGCCTGCCCGGCGGCCGGGTCGGTGACGCCGTAGAGGTTGCGCAGCAGGGTGGCGTCGCCGGACTGGACGGCGCCGAAGCTGTTGCCCCGGGTGATGCCGCGCTCCTTGCAGCGCTGGTCCTCACGGCCCAGCCGTTCGATCTCCTCCGGACTGAGGCTGCGGCGGCCCTTGCCCCAGATCGGGCACTGCCGCTCCTCGGGCAGGGCCACCGAGACGCGGCCGCAGCTCCGGCCGGTGGCCCGGCAGTCGCCCAGGTAGTTGACCCGCTGGACGTCGGCGCGGGCGCCGAGGCCCGGCACGGAGTTCTGCACGGCGCCGCGCTGCTGGGCCAGCATCGAGCCGTCGGAGGCGGCGCCCCAGCCGCTGGACAGGATGACGGCGTTGGCGGGCCCGGCGGCCACGTACTCGCGGCGGTGCTCCTCGTCGCTGCTGGCCACGTAGACGCCGACGGCGACGCTGCCGGCCACGGCGGCCATGACGGCCGCGACGGCGGGGGCGGTGCGGCCGCGGTGGCGGACGGAGTCGCGCAGGGCGAGGCGGGGACCGAGCGGCAGCCAGCGGCCGATCCGGCCGAACAGGCCGACCAGGTAGGGGGTGAGGGCGACCATGCCGAGTTCGGCGATCGCGGAACCGCCGAGGACGGCGAGGGAGCGGCTGCCGAAGCCGCCGGTGGCGCCGAGCAGGGCGAGGGCGGAGCCGCCGCCGAGCATCAGCAGACCGAGCAGGGCGAGCTTGCGGCTGGGCGGCTTGAGGTTGTCGCGCCCGGTGAGGGCGGCGACGACGTCCTGCCGGGAGGCCTGGACGGCGGGCACGACGGCGGCGAGCAGACCGGTGACGAGGCCGATGAGCAGGATGCCGAGCAGGTCGAGCGGCTGCAGGTCGAAGTGGCCGAAGCGCTGGCCGGCGGCCTCCTCGGCGCGGGTGCGGAGCAGCGCGACGAGGCCGATGCCGCCGGCCAGGCCGACGACGGCGCCGGTGAGCCCGAGGACGACACCGCCGCCGAGGACGACGGCGCGCACCTGGGCGCGGTCACCGCCGCCGGCGGCGAGCAGGCCGAGCTGGCGGCGGGAGCGGCGGGCGCCGACGGCGAAGGCGGGGCCGGCCAGCAGGACGATCTCCAGCAGGGCCATGCCGACGACGGTGCCGAGGACGACGACGGCGGTCCGGTCGAAGAAGGCGGTCCTGGTTCCGCCGCCGCCCTGGCTGTCCTGGTAGGCGTAGAACGGCACCTCGGAGCGGGCCGGCGGGTCGAGGAGCACGGCGCGCGAGGAGGCGAGGAAGCCGTACTTGTTGAGCTCCATCACCTTGGGCCAGTCGACGCCGGCCCCGGTGGGGAGCTCGACCAGCCAGTGGCTGACGCCCTCGCTCTCCGAGCTCCCGTTGCGGACCCCGTTGCTCGGCAGCTTGTCCAGCACGGTGCCCGGGCGGGCGAACAGGACGGCGGTGCGCAGGTCGCCGGGGTACTCGGCGACACCGGTGATGGTGAAGGGGGTGGCTTCGAGGCCGCGGGGCGCGGTGCGGTCGCCGATCCTCAGCCCGGAGGTGTTCAGGAACTCCTGACTGGCGGCCACCTCGTGGTCGGCGCTGGGGGCGCGGCCCTTGACGATCTCGTAGCGGCCGCGCCAGACCGGGTCGGCGAGGTCGGCCTCGGTGATCCGGACGTTGGAGAGGCCCTCGGCGGTGCTGGTGGCGACGTAGGGGCCCTCGCGGAACGGCACCAGGGTGGCGCCGGGCAGCAGCCGGCGGGCCAGCTCGGCGGGTTCGGTGTCGAGGCTGAGCCGCTGCTCGGGGGTGTAGACGGGCTGCCCGTTCTCCTTCTTCGTCTCCGAGGCGTCGGTGAGGTGGAAGTCCTCGGCGGGGTCCGGGGCCTGGAGGACGACGGCGCCGCGGTCGAGGATCCGCAGTTCGGCCGCGGACTGGCCCATGGTGCGGACGACCTTCTCGACCGGGTCGAGGTCGGCGCTGCGGAAGACCACGTCCGCGCCGGCGACGCCGAGCACGGGCAGGGCGACCATGGCGACGACGAGGGCGCTGCGGCCCTTGGCGCGCAGGGCGTCGCGGCGG
The DNA here is from genome assembly GCF_034043715.1 of Kitasatospora purpeofusca. GTDB lineage: Bacteria > Actinomycetota > Actinomycetes > Streptomycetales > Streptomycetaceae > Kitasatospora > Kitasatospora purpeofusca_A. The sequence goes on from NZ_JAXCLC010000017.1 coordinate 78,686, forward strand.
GCGATGCGCAGGGCGACCCGCCAGGAGCTGAGCTTCACTCCGCCACCGGGCCCTTCGCGTTGGTGGCGGCGGCGAGGAGGAGGCTGCCGGCGTCCTGGCTGGCGCTCTCGTCGACCATGCGGCCGTCGCGGAGGAAGACGACCCGGTCGGCCCAGGCGGCGTGCCGGGCTTCGTGGGTGACCATCATGGCGGCGGCGCCGGCGTCGCAGCGGGCCCGCAGGACGGCGAGCACGGACTCGCCGGTGGTGGAGTCGAGGGCGCCGGTGGGCTCGTCGGCGAGGACGAGGCGGCGGTCGCCGATCAGGGCGCGGGCGATGGCGACGCGCTGCTGCTGGCCGCCGGACATGTCGTCGGGGAAGCGGTCGGCGAGCTCGGGGATGCCGAGCTCCTCCAGCGCGGTGAGGGCCTCCCGGCGGGCGGCGCGGGCGGACATGCCGTCGAGTTCGCGCGGCAGGGAGATGTTCTCGGCGGCGGTGAGGGCCGGTATCAGGTTGTAGTCCTGGAAGACGTAGCCGACGGAGCGGCGGCGGACCTCGGCGAGCCGCTTGCGGCCGAGGCCGCCAAGGGCGACGCCCTCCACCAGTACCTGGCCGGTGCTGGGGGTGTCGAGGCCGCCGGCGAGGGTGAGCAGGGTGGACTTGCCGGAGCCGGACGGGCCCATGACGGCGACGAACTCGCCGGGGCGGACCTTGAGGTCGACGCCGCGCAGTGCCTGGACCTCGGCGGCGCCCTGGCCGTGGACCCGGGTGACGTGGTCCAGGTGCAGGACGGCGGCGCCGCTCCTGGTCGGATCGGTGTGGGACACGGTTCCCCCTGCTGTGGTGGGGCCCGTCGCGCGGTGGCGGCGGTCGGGCCGGTGGTTCGGGTTCGGGCCGGTCTGGTTCAGGCCGGTTCGCGTTCGGGCTGTTTCGGATTCAGGCCGGTTCGGGTTCGGGCCGGTTCGGGCCCGGTGGTGCGGGCGGGCTGTCAGGCCTTGCTGCGGCGACGGCCGAAGCGGGCGGGCGCGGGCGCCGCGCCGTCACCCGCCCCGGCGGCGCTCTGCTCGGCCGCGCGGGCCTGCTCCGCCTCCGCGTGCTGGGCCAGCCGGGTCTCGCAGTGGTCCAGCCAGCGGACCTCGGCCTCGGTCTGGAAGATCAGCTGTTCGAGGACGAGCAGCCAGGCGAGGTCCGCGCCGGGCTGCCCGGGCCCGCCGGGCCGGCTCTCGCCGGCCAGGGCGCGGGCCTTGAGCCGGGTGTAGTCCTGGAGCGCCTTGATGCTGTGCCGGCGCTGGCCCTGGACGACGGCGGGCACGTCGACGCCGGGCACGGTGACGGCCATGGCGAGCTTGATGGCGAGTTCGTCCCGGGGCGGGTTGGTGCGCGGCACCGGGGTGTCGAACCAGGTCCGCAGTTCGGCGCGGCCGGCTTCGGTGGCCTCGTAGAACTGGTGGCCCTCCTCGTCCTCCCCGGCGGGGACGACCAGGCCGTCGCGTTCGAGTCGGGCCAGGGTGGTGTAGACCTGGCCGACGTTCAGCGGCCAGGTGGCGCCGGTGCGCGCCTCGAACTCGGTTCTCAGCTGGTAGCCGTAGCGCGGCCCCTGGTCGAGCAGGGCGAGCAGGCCGTGGCGGATGGACATACCGAGTATGTATACCGGGTATGCTCGGCGGGTCAAGCCGGGACCCCCGAGGGACGCCCCGCGAAGAACGCTGCAACGGACCCCCGCGAAGACCCTGCGAAGGACCCTGCGAAGGACCCTGGGACGGGAGCCGACGCGGGCGGTCCGACGGCGACCGGTAACGTCGTACCGCGTGAGCCAGTTGCGCATCGCCACCTTCAACCTGCTGCACGGCCGACCGCTGGCCCCCGACGGCGCCCCGCGGCCCTTCCCGCCCGACCCCGCGGCACCGCTCGCGGAGGCGGTGGCCGCGCTGGACGCCGACGTGCTGGCCCTCCAGGAGGTGGACCGGCACCAGGCCCGCTCCGGCGGCACCGACCAGGCCGCCGTCGCCGCCGCCGCGATGGGCGCCGCCGACTGGCGCTTCGCCGCGGCCCTGCACGGCCGCCCCGCGCCGGTGGCCGGCTGGCTGCCGGAACCCTCGGCGCCCCTCGGGATCCAGGTGTACGGGCCGGCCGACCTCGGCACCCAGCCGTCGCCCGCCTACGGCACCGCGCTGCTGACCCGGCTTCCGGTGCTGCACTGGCGGGCCCGCCGGTTCGCGCCGGCGCCGTTCGGGCTCCCGCTGCGGGTGGCCGGACGACGCGGGCTGACGCCCGTTCCGGACGAGCCGCGCGCGGCGCTGGCGGCGGTACTGGAGGGCGGCCGGGGGCCGTTCACGGTGGTCGCGGCGCACCTGTCGTTCGTCCCCGGCTGGAACATGGCGCAGCTGGCGGCGATCCGCCGGTGGATCGCCGACCTGCCGCAGCCGTACCTGGTGCTGGGGGACTTCAACCTGGTGGGCGCGGTGCCGCGCACGGTGCTGGGCGGGGCGAGCGCGCTGGAGCGGTCGGCGCCCCGGGCGCGGGTGCGGGAGCTGCGGGCGGCCCGGCGGGCCCGGCCGGCGCTGGTGGAGCCGCGCCGGCGGCGGGTGCGGGAGCCGCGGGCGCGGCTCCAGGGCTGGTACGACCTGGCGCGCACGCCCACCTACCCCTCGCACCGGCCGGCGGTGCAGTTCGACCACGTGCTGGCGGTGGGGGTGCCGCGGACGGCGGTGGGCCCGGCGACGACGCCGCGCACGGCGGTGTCGGACCACCGCCCGCTGGTGGTCCGGGTCTCCCTGTAACGGGCCTCGTCACGGGCCCCGTCACGGGCTCCGTCACGGGCCTCACTGCCGGGAGAGGTGCGCGTTCTGCTGCGGGACGTGCGGGACGGACGGAGCGCGCGGGACCGGCGGGGCGGGCTGCCCGCCGGGATCGGCCGGGGCCCGTACGGCCGCGGCGATGGTGGTGGTGGCGGGCCGGTCGGCGACCGGCGGCGGGTCGTACTGGAGGAGCAGCATGGCGGCGTCGTCGCCGAGTTGGCGTCCGACGTGGCGCACCACGTCCTCGTGCAGGCGGCGCAGCACCTCGACGGGTCCACCGTCGGCGTGCCGGGGGAACCGTTCGGCGAGCGGGTAGAAGACGCCGGCCCGGTCGCGGGCCTCGATGACGCCGTCGGTGAAGAGCAGGACGCGATCGCCGGGGCGGAGCGGGACCCGGTGGACCGGGGGCCGGACGTCGGCGGGGTCGAGGACGCCGAGCGGGGGCACCGTCTCGGCGAGTTCGAGCGGACGGACGGCCTCGCCGCCGCGCAGCAGCAGCGGGGCGGGGTGGCCGCAGTTGACGATCTCGGCGGTGCCGTCGGGGCAGACGCCGATGAGGACGAGGGTGACGAACTCCTCCTCCACGCCGGGGTGGTCGTTCTCGTGCAGGGCGCGGTCGAGGCTGTCGGCGAGCCAGCCGGCGACCCTGTCGAGGGCGGCCTCCTGGTGGGCGGCCTCGCGGAAGGCGCCGAGCACGGCGGCGGCGGTCTCGACGGCGCCGAGGCCCTTGCCGCGCACGTCGCCGACGACGGCGCGCACGCCGTGCCGGGTGTTGACGACTTCGTAGAGGTCGCCGCCGATGCGGGCGTGGGCGGCGGCGGCGGCGTAGTGGACGGCGGCGCGGACGGTGCCGACCCGGTCGGGGACGGGGCGCAGCAGGACGCGCCGGGCGATGGAGGCGACGAGCTGGGCGTCGGCGAGGAGGCGCTCCTGGCGCAGCCTCAGGGTGGCGCTGACCCAGCTGATCACGGCGACGAGGACGATGGCGAAGACGGTGGCACTGTGCACGGACTCACCGAGCACGTCGTTGTGCACGGCCATGGCGAAGGCGGCGACCTCGGTGCAGGCGCCGATGGCGAGGGGGTACCAGGTGCGCCGGCTGACCACGGCGGCCAGCGCCGGGACGGCGGTGAGCGCCGGTTCGACGGTCACCGCGGCGTCGGTGAAGTAGTCGAGGACGACGACCAGCGCCATACCGATGAACGGCAGTGACAGTGCCGTCCTCGGCCAGGTGCCGGTCGCGCCGGGTGCGGTTCCCGGGGTCGGCCCGGCGAACCGTTCTCTGATCCATCCGGTCGCGCTCAACTTCGGTTCTCCAGCAGAAGACGCGGATGCCCGGGGGCACCTGCGGTGATGACTGAGGGTTAGGGAATACGGGCCTCGCTGGCGGCCGGAGCACGGGGGTTGACCGGTTACCGACCCCACAATAGGCGCGAAACGTGCACTACGCACAGGTTTCGCCCGATGCCGTGATGACTTGAATGCTCTCTGTGACTCATTCTTCACTGTTCCCGATCAGGAGCCGTTCCAACTCTTTTCGGTCGGGAAGTCCTGCGGGTTGTTCGACCCGGCCGCTCCGGACGTACAGGAACGAGGCCGTGACCTGCTCCGGCGGAACGCCGGCCTGTTCGGCCCACGCCAGCCGGTACACGGCGAGTTGGAGCGGGTCGGCGGTCTCCTCACGGTGCGTCTTCCAGTCCACCACTTCGTAGCGTGACGCGCCGCCGATTTCCGGCCTGCCGTCACCGTCACGGTAGACCGCGTCGATCCGGCCGCGCACCACCCGGCCCGCCAGCACCAGTTGGAACGGCGCCTCGACCCGCCACGGGGCCCGGTCGGCGTACGGGGAGCGCAGGAACGCCTCCTTGAGCCGCTCCAGGTCCCGCTCGTCCTCGATGCCGTCGTCGTCGGCGCCGGGCAGCGCGCCCGGGCCGATCAGCATCAGCGGTTCGATCCGCGACTGCACCCAGGCGTGGAAGCGGGTGCCGCGCCTGGCGGCGGGCTGCGGCGGGCGGGGCATCGGGCGGGCGAGGTCGTGCGCGAAACCGTCCGGGTCGGCGGCCAGCCGCAGCAGCTGGGTGGCGGAGAGCGAGGCCGGCAGCGGCACCTCCCGCACCCGGCCGCGGGAGCGCTCCAACTCGCCGATCAGCGCGGTGAGGTCGCGGTCCCAGGACTCGACCAGCCGGCGGTCCTCGGGCGCCATCGGTCCGGGCTCGGGGGCGGGCTGCCCGGCCAGGCGCCGGTGCACGACCTCGGCGACCCGGCGGCGGGCGTGCTGGGCGGCCGGGTCCAGCGGCAGCGGCCAGGGGCGTTCGACGGGCGCGGCGAGCGCCGGGTTCTCGGCGCCCTCCGCGGGCGGCTCGGCCCAGGCGTCGATCTCGCCGTTGCCGGGGAGTTCGGCGTGCTCGCGCAGCTGCTCCAGGAAGGCGGAGGGGCCGCGCGGGGTCTTCTGGCTGGGCCCCCACCAGTGGCCGGAGGCGAGCAGCAGGGCCCGGGGGCGGGTGAAGGCGACATAGCCGAGGCGCAGTTCCTCGGTGGCGGAGTGCTCGGCCAGGGCTGCCTTGAACTCCTTCATGGCCTTCGCGTTCCAGCCGCCCCGCACATCGGGCAGGGTGGCGGCATCCCCGCGCAGGGCGTGCGGCAGGACCCGCTTGGCGCTGGTCCAGCGCTCGCGCGGGGTCGAGGACGGGAAAGCGCCCTTGACCAGGCCGGGCACCGCGACGACGTCCCACTCCAGGCCCTTGGACTTGTGCACGGTGAGGACCTTGACGGTGTCCTCGCCGCCGGGCAGCCCGGCGTCCAGGCCCCGGTCGTGCTCCTGGGCCGCGCGCAGGAAGCCGAGGAAGGCGGCGAGGCCCGGGTCGCCGTCGAGGTCGGAGAAGGAGGCGGCGACGTCGAGGAAGGCGTGCAGGGTCTCCCGGCGGCGGGCGGCGAGCGCGTGCGGGGAGGCGGCGAGTTCGACCTCCAGACCGGTGACGGCGAGCACCCGGTGCAGCACGTCCATCAGCGGTTCGGCGAGCGAGCGGCGCAGCTCCCGCAGTTCGCGGGCGAGCCGGGCGAACCGGATCCGGGCCTCGGCGGAGAACGCCGGGGCGTCCGGGTCCTCGGGCTCGTCGCCGTCGAGGAAGCTCTCCAGGGCGTCGGCGAGCGAGACCACCTCGGTGGGGTCGGTCTCGGCGACGGCGGCGGCGAGCGGCTCCACGCCCTCGGGGCGCGCGGTGCGGACGAGTTCGGCGGCGCGCCGGCCGAGCAGCGCCAGGTCGCGCGGGCCGATCCGCCAGCGCGGGCCGATCAGCAGCCGGACCAGCGCGGCGTTGGCGGTCGGGTCCTGGAGCACCTCGCACACCGCGACCAGGTCGGCGACCTCGGGCAGGTGCAGCAGCCCGCCGAGGCCGACCACCTCGACCGGCACCTCCCGGGCGACCAGCGCGGCGTGCACGTCGGGGAAGGCCGCGCCGCCCCGGCACAGTACGGCGATCCGGCCGGGGGCGGTGCCGGTGCGCACCAGGTGGGCGATCCCGTCGGCGAGCCAGTCGATCTCCTCGGCGTGGGTGGGCAGCAGCGCGGCCCGCACCCGGCCGTCGAGTTCGGCGCCGGGGGCGGGGCGCAGCGCCTCGACGCCCTCGTGCATGGCGCGCAGCGGCGCGGCGAGCCCGTTGGCGAGGGCGAGCAGCCGGCCGCCGCTGCGGCGGTTCTCGCTGAGCGCGTACCGGTCGGCGGGGGTGCCGTCGGCGGCGGGGAAGTGCCGCGGGAAGTCGTCGAGGTTGGCGACGGAGGCGCCGCGCCAGCCGTAGATGGCCTGGCAGGGGTCGCCGACGGCGGTGACGGGGTGGCCGGGGGCGGGTCCGGCCGGGCCGGCGCCGAACAGGCCGGCCAGCATCAGGCGCTGGGCGACGGAGGTGTCCTGGTACTCGTCGAGCAGGACCACCCGGTACTGGTCCCGCAGCAGGGCGCCGACCTCCGGGCGCTGCTGGGCGAGCCGGGCGGCGGCGGCGATCTGGTCGCCGAAGTCCATCAGGCCGGCGGCGCTCTTGCGGCGCCGGTAGTCCTCGACCAGGCGCAGCAGTTCCAGCCGGGCCCGGGCGGTGGCGGGCACCGCCCGCAGGTCCTCGTTGCTGAGCCGGACGCCGGCCAGGGCGTCGAGCAGGTCCTCGTCGTGGGCGCGCAGCCGCTCGGGCGTGACGAGGTGCTCGGCGAGTTCGCCGTCGAGGGCGGCGAGGTCGGCGACCAGGGCGGTGAAGGTGCCGGTGAGGGCGGGGAACGGGCCCCGGGCGGTGCGCAGCACCTTGGCGGCCAGCTGGAAGCGGGTGGCGTCGGCGAGCAGCCGTACGTCGGGCTCGATGCCGATGCGCAGGCCGTGCTCCTTGAGGAGACGGCCGGCGAAGGCGTGGTAGGTGGAGATCTCGGGTTCGCCGAGGGCCTCGCCGTCGGAGCCGGCGGTCCAGCCCGCGTCCTCCGGGGGCTGCCCGACCCCGGCCAGGCGCAGGGCGGCGCGGACGCGCTCGGCGAGTTCGCCGGCGGCCTTGTTGGTGAAGGTGAGGCCGAGGACCTGTTCGGGGCGGACGGCACCGGAGCCGACCAGCCAGACGACCCGGGCGGCCATCACGGTGGTCTTGCCGGAGCCGGCGCCGGCGACGATGACTGCGGGCCGCAGCGGGGCGCCGATGGCCGCCGTCTGCTCCCGGTTGAAGGGGATGCCCAGCAGCTCCTTGAGCTGGTCGGGATGGCTGAGCACGGCGGTCACCACGCAACGGTAACGGGGGCCGCCGACAGCCCGGGCGCCGCTGTGGCGACGGCCACGTGTTGCGAGGGCCACGCGGCGCCGCCGCCGTCGGGGTCGCGGGGCCGGTCACGGGGCCGGTCACGGGGCCGGTCACGGGGCCGGTCACGGGGCCGGTCACGGGGCCGGTCACGGGCCCGGGTCGGGTGCTTTCCGGATCCCTTCTCCCGCCCGGTGCGGTCCCGGGGGACGGGCCCTACTCGACCAGCTGGACGCCGTCGCGCTGGGCGGAGCAGCTGCGCCGGAAGGTGCAGCGGTCGCAGCCGAGGCCGGTCTGCGGGACGAAGCGTTCGGCGAGGATCCGCCCGGCGGCGTCGGCGAGCAGGTTCTCGATCCACGGCTCGCCGTCGGGCGGCTCCTGCCGCTGCACCTTGGGCGCCTCGGGCACGGCCTTGTCGGGCTTGCGGAGCTGGACGAGTTCGGCGCCGCCGGACTCGGCGGCGGTGGCCGGGTCGAAGCCCGGCAGCCCGTTGAGCGCCCCGGAGCGGACGGCGAGCTGGTAGACGGCGAGCTGCTTGTGGTCGGGCAGGGACTTGTCGGTGGGCGTCTGCTTGCCGGTCTTGAAGTCGACCACGTAGGCGCGGCCGGCCTCGTCCTGCTCGACCCGGTCCATCGAGCCCCGGATCCGCACCTGGACCCCGCCGGCGTCGAGGGTGACGTCGAAGCCGTGCTCGGTGGCGACGACGTCGCGGCCGCGGGCCATGACGTGCCAGGTGAGGAAGCGCTCCAGGGCGTCGCGGGCCTCGGACTTCTCCTGGTGGGACTTCCACGGCGCGTCGAAGGCCAGCGCGTCCCACACGGTGTCCAGGCGTTCCATCAGGACGGCGAGGTCGGCCGGGGTGCGGCCGGAGCCGACCTCGTCGGCGAGGGCGTGCACGACGTTCCCGAAGCCCTGTGCGGCGGAGGAGGTGCCGCGGGCCTTGACCTCCTTGTCCAGGAACCACTGGAGCGAGCAGCTCTCCAGCTGTTCCAGGCCGCTGCCGGACAACCGCACCGGCAGCGCGGCGTCGCGCAGCGGGGCGGGGGCGGCGGTGGGGTCGTCCAGGCCCCACCAGCTCTCCGGGCGGGCGGCGGGGACGAGCGGGCGGTCCTCCTCGTCGGTGGCGAGGGCGAGGGTGGCGAGCCGTTCGGCGGCGGCGCGGCGCAGCTCGGGCGAACGGGCGGGGTCGACGGTGACCGCGCGCAGCTCGGCGACCAGCGCGGGCACCGCGAGCGGGCGGCGCGGACGGTGGGTGACGTCCTCGACGGTGACGGCCGGGGTCCGGCGCAGCACCCGGCCGGTCCTGGGGTCGACGTCCTCGCGGTAGAGCTCGCGCAGGAAGCGGGACGGCTGGTCGCCGTCGTCGGCGGGGGCCTTGACGGCGGTGACGACCAGCCGGTCCTTGGCCCGGGTGGCGGCGACGTAGAAGAGGCGGCGTTCCTCGGCGAGCAGGGCGGCGGGGGTGAGGGGTTCGGCGAGGCCGTCGCGGCCGATCCGGTCGGCCTCCAGGAGGGAGCCGCGGCGGCGCAGGTCGGGCCAGAGGCCGTCCTGGACGCCGGCGACGACGACGAGCCGCCACTCCAGGCCCTTGGCGCGGTGGGCGGTCATCAGCCGGACCGCCTCGGGGCGCACGGCCCGCACGGTGAGGGTGTCGGCGGCGATGTCCTGGGCCTCCAGCTCGGCGAGCAGGTCGAGGGCGCCGCGGTGGCCGGTGACCTGCTCCTCGGCGCGGGCGGCGGTCTCGAAGAGGGCGCAGACGGCGTCGAGGTCCCGGTCGGCGTTGCGGCCGGCGGCGCCGCCGCGCAGGGCCGCGCGTTCCAGCCGTTCGCGCCAGCGGCGGGAGCCCTCCCACAGCTGCCAGAGGGCGTCCTCGGCGGTGCAGCCGCCGGCGAGGGCCTCGCGGACCTTGCGCAGCAGGCTGCCGAGGGCGTACGCGCGGCGGGCGTAGGGGGTGTCGAGGACGGCGAGGCGCTCGGGTTCGGCGAGGGCCTCGCGGACCAGCTCGCCGGCCGGGCGGGGGACGGCGGCAACCGGGACGGCGGCGGCAGGGACGGCGGCAGCCGGGGCGGCCCCGCCCTCGTCCACGACGGCGCCCTCGGCAGCACTCTCGGCGGCGTCCACGGCCGCGTCCACAGCGGCGGCGCGGGCCCGCTCGGCGTCACGGGCCCGCTCGGCGGCCTCGGCACGCAGGGCGGCGCGCTCCTCCTCGCGCAGGGTCCGGCCGAGGCGGCGCAGGTCGGCGCCGTCCAGGCCGCCGAGCGGGCCGGTGAGCAGGGCGTGCGCGAGTTCGGTGGTGAGCGGGTCGGGCACGGTCGCCCCGGCGTCCCCGCCGCCGTCGTCGGGTTCGTCAGCGGCGCCGTCCCGGCGGTCGCGGACGGCCTGCTCGGCACAGACCCGCAGCGCCAGCAGCAGCTGGGCGACGGCCGGCTCCTCGCGCAGCGGCAGGTCGTCGCCGTCGATCTCCAGCGGCACCCCGGCCGCGCCGAGCGCCCGCCGCACCCCGGGGATGGACCGGGCGCCGGCCCGGACCAGCACCGCCATCTCGCCCCACGGCACGCCGTCCTCCAGATGGGCCCGGCGCAGCAGGTCGGCGACCGAGTCCAGCTCGGCGCCGGGGGTCGGATAGGTGCGGACCTCGACCCGGCCGCCCTCCCGGGCGGGCAGCGGGGCCCGGTGCTGGGCGAGCTTGTCGCTGGGCAGCCGGCCCATCGGCATCCGCCGGGCGAGTTCGCGGGCGGCGGCGAGCAGCACGGCGCCCGAGCGGCGGGACACCCGCAGCACCTTGACCTCTGCGGGGCGGCCGTCGGCGTGCCGGAAGGTCTGCGGGAACTCCAGGATGCCGTTGATGTCGGCGCCGCGGAACGCGTAGATGGACTGGTCCGGGTCACCGACGGCGATCAGCTCGCGCCCGCCGCCGGCCAGCCGCCGCAGCAACCGGACCTGGGCCGGGTCGGTGTCCTGGTACTCGTCGACGAAGACCGCGTCGTAGCGCTCGCGCAGGCTCCGCTCGACCTCGGGGCGCTCGGCGAGCAGCACGGCGCGGTGCACCAGCTCGGCGTAGTCGAGGACGCCGCGCAGGTCGAGGACGTCGAGGTAGTCGGCGAGGAAGTGCGCGGCGGCGGCCCAGTCGGGGCGCCGCACGCCCTCGGCGAAACGGGCCAGCTCGGCCTCGCCCAGCCCCAGCTCGCGGCTGCGCGCGAGGACGGCGCGGACCTCGTCGGCGAAGCCGCGGGTGGTCAGGCAGGCCCGCAGGTCGAGCGGCCAGGCGATCCGGGAGCGGCCGCGCCGGGCGTCCTCGGCGCCGCCCGCCAGGAGCTCGCGGACCATGACGTCCTGCTCCGGGCCGGAGAGCAGCCGCAGCGGCTCGGCGTAGTCGGCCGGGTCCTGGTGGGCGCGGAGCAGGGCGTAGCAGAAGGAGTGGAAGGTGGTGGCCTGCGGGGCGGCGGCCCCGGCACCGGCGGCGGTGGCGGAGAGCCGGCCGGCCATCCGGTCGCGCAGCTCCACGGCGGCCTTGCGGCTGAAGGTGAGGACGAGGATCCGCTCGGGGTCGGTGCCGTTCTCGATCCGCCGGGCGACGGCCTCGACCAGCGTCGTGGTCTTGCCCGTGCCCGGCCCCGCGAGCACCAGCAGCGGACCGCCCGTGTGCTCGACCACGGCGCGCTGGTAGGCGTCGAGTTCGGGCGGTACGGGCGGTACGAGGGGGCTGCGCACCAGACGGTAGGGGGAGCTCACGGACGTCCTGGGGATCGTGCTCGGGCAACTGCCGGCGGGCCCCGTCGAGGGGCCCGTCGTACATCGAGCCTACGATCCTGCCCCGTCATTCCCGTCCGCGCACATGATTCCGCCCGATCCGGGCCCACCCGTCGGTACCGGCGGCTCCGGTTGACGACCGTCCCAGCGGGCGCGCCGCAGGTCGACCCGGGGCGGGTCGGCGAGCTCCCGCAGCGGGGTGCCCTCGTCCCCGTAGTGGCCCAGGGCGCGGTGCTCGTGGCCGGGCAGCAGCCGGCCGTCGGCCCGCACCACCCGCCACCAGGGGACGGCGCCGCCGTACAGCGCCATCACCCGGCCGACCTGCCGGGGCCCGCCCTGGCCGAGGTACTCGGCGATGTCCCCGTAGGTCATCACCCGGCCGGGTGGAATCCGCTCGGTCAGGTCGAGCACGAGTTCGGCGAAGGGAGGCAGCTCGCCGTGGCCGGCCTCGTCGGGGGCGTCCGTCACCTGCGGCATTCTTCCGCATCCGGTCGGACGGCGGGGCCCGTGCGAACGATCCGCCGCGCCCGATCCGGCCCCTGTCCAGCGCGGGGCGCCGAGGCATGCCACCATCTTCGGGGCGGTGAGTGGTGATACGAGGACAAGACCAGATGACCGGGACGGCTGACGTGGGTGTGGACGAGGACTCCGACGAGTCCTCCGACAGCATGCCCGCAGGTCGCGGCGGACCGCCCGCCGCCGCGCCGTCCCCGAAAGTCTCCCTGATCAAGGAACGGACGATCAAGAGCCCCCAGCCGGCCGGCCCCGCGACCGGGGCACCCGCCGCCGTACCCGGCCGGCCGCCCGCCGCCGACCCCGGACCGGACGCCGTGACCGACGGCACGGAGGCCCCGACCCCGCACCCCGGACCCGACCCGCTGGACGACACCCCGCACCTGGACGTCGACGAACCGCTGCTCGCCGCCCGCGCGCACCGCCCCTCCGACCTCATCCGCTTCCTGGCCGGCGTCTTCGGCATCGTCGCGGTGTTCGTGCTCGCCGGTGTGGCGACCTCGACCACCACCGGCATCGAGATCGACATCGCCGAGAACGCGCCCCGCTTCTCCCCCGTGCTGTCCACCATCACCGGCCTGGTCTCCAACGTCGCGGTGCTGGCCGTGCCGCTCGCCTTCGCGGTCGAGCGGCTGATCAAGCGCGACGGGCTGCGGGTCGCCGACGGCGTGCTCGCCTCGGTCCTGGCCTACGGCGTCTCGCTGGGCATCGACTGGTGGGTGGCCGAGGGAGCCTCCGACCACATCCGGGACGCGCTGACCCGCTTCCCGCTGGACTCCGTCGGCACCCTGACCGATCCGGTGCACGGCTACCTCGCCCCGGTGATCGCCTATATGACGGCGGTCGGTATGTCGAGCAGACCGCGCTGGCGGGTCGCCCTGTGGGTGGTGGTCGTCTTCAGCGGCATCACCGAGCTGCTCGGCGGCTACACCACCCCGCTGTCCCTGCTGCTCACCGTGCTGATCGGCTGGTCCGTCGCCTACGGCACCCTCTACGCGATCGGCTCGCCCAACATCCGGCCCACCGGGCAGCACCTGATGATCGGCCTGCGCAAGGTCGGCTTCACCCCGGCCAGCGCCCACCGCGCCCCCGACGCCCCCGGCGGCACCCGCCGCTACCTGGTCGCCCAGCAGAGCGGTCCGCCGCTGGACGTCCACATCGTCGACCGCGAGCAGCAGGCCTCCGGCTTCTTCTACCGGGCCTGGCGCCGGCTGCGGCTGCGTTCGGTGGCCGTGCGGCGCAGCCCGCAGTCGCTGCGCCAGGCACTGGAGCAGGAGGCGCTGATCGCGTACGCGGCCGCCGCCTCCGGCGCCCGCGCCCCGCAGCTGGTCGCCACCTCCGAACTGGGCCCGGACGCCGCGATCCTGGTCTACGAGAACGTCGAGGGCCGCACCCTGGACGACCTCGCCGACGAGGAGGTGACCGACCGGGTGATGGCCTCGCTGTGGGAGTCGGTCGCCGCCCTGCACGAGCGCCGGATCGCGCACCGCCGGCTCACCGGCGAGTCGCTGCTGGTCGTCGACGGGAAGACGGCCTGCCTGGTCAACCTCTCCGGCGGCGACATCGCGGCCACCGACCTCACCCTGCGCATCGACGTCGCCCAGCTGCTCACCACCTTCGCGCTGCGGATCGGCCCGGAGCGCACCGTGGCCGTCGCCAACGCGGTGCTCGGCGCCGAGCGGGTCGCCCAGGCGCTGCCGCTGCTCCAGCCGGTCGGGATGAGCCGCTCGACCCGGGTCGACCTGAAGAGGCTCGGCAAGGAGCGCAAGGCCGCCGCCCAGGCCAAGGCGCTGGAGCAGGTCGCCGCCGGCGAGCGCACCCAGGAGCAGGCCGAGGAGGACATCGCGGTCGCCGGCGAGGACCTGCTCAGCCGGATCCGCGGCCAGATCCTGCAGATCGCGCCCGAGGCGCCGATGGAACCGGCCAGGCTGGAGCGGCTCAAGCCGAAGAGCCTGATCATGGTGATCGCGTTCGCCTTCGCCGCCTATCTGACGCTGACCACCGTCAAGCCGGCCCAGCTCAAGCTCTCCCAGATGGACTGGGCCTGGGCGGCGGTGGCGCTCGCCGCGGCGAGCTTCTCCTACGTGGCCGCGGCGATGAGCCTGACCGGCTTCGTCCCGGAGAAGCTGCCGTTCCGGCGGACCGTCGCCGCCCAGATCGCCGGTTCCTTCGTGAAGCTGGTCGCCCCGGCCGCGATCGGCGGCATCGCGCTGAACACCCGCTACCTGCAGAAGGCGGGCATCCGCCCCGGCCAGGCGGTCGCCTCCGTCGGCGCCTCCCAGCTGGCCGGCCTGACCGGGCACCTGCTGCTGCTCTTCAGCTTCGGCCTGATCACCGGCAGCCAGACCAACGGCGACCTCTCCGCCTCCCGCGCGGTGATCATCGGCGTGCTGAGCGCGGCCGTGCTGGCGCTGGTGGTGGCGGCGGTCGCCCCGCTGCGGCGGTTCGTGCTGAACCGGCTGCGCTCGCTGTTCTTCGGCGTGGTGCCGCGGATGCTCGACCTCATGCAGACGCCCAGCAAGCTGGTCACCGGCTTCGGCGGCATCCTGCTGCTGACCCTGTCGTTCACCGCCTGCCTGGACGCCTCGGTGCAGGCCTTCGGCGGCTCGATCTCCTTCTCGGCGGTCGCCGTGGTCTTCCTGACCGCCAACGCGGCCGGCTCCGCGATCCCCACCCCCGGCGGCATCGGCCCGGTCGAGGTCGCCCTGATCGGCGCGCTCACCGTCGCCGACGTGCCGGCCGCCGTCGCCACCCCGGCGGTCTTCCTCTACCGGGCGCTCACCTTCTGGCTGCCGGTGGTGCCCGGCTGGATCTCCTACAACGTGCTCCAGCGCAAGGGCGCGCTCTGACCCCTGCCGACCGGGGCTCCGGACGCGGAAAGGGCCCGCCGGAGCGGGCCCTTCACGGTGGTCGGTGCTGCGAGGTGCGGGCGGTGCGATCAGTAGACCGGCTTGTGCGGCTCGATCTGGTTCACCCAGCCGAGCACGCCGCCGCCCAGGTGGACGGCGTTGGAGAAGCCCGCCGACTTCACCACGGCCAGCACCTCGGCCGAGCGGACGCCCGACTTGCAGTGCAGCACGATCTTCTTGTCCTGCGGCAGCTGCTCCAGCGCGTTGCCCATCAGGAACTCGTTCTTGGGGATCAGCACCGCGCCGGGGATGCTGACGATCTCGTACTCGCCGGGCTCGCGGACGTCGATCAGGAAGATGTCCTCCTTGTCGTCCTGCCACTGCTTGAGCTGCTTCGAAGTGATCGTCGAACCGGCGGCCGCGGCCTGCGCCTCCTCCGACACGACGCCGCAGAAGGCCTCGTAGTCGATGAGCTCGGTGACGGTCGGGTTCTCGCCGCAGAGCGCGCAGTTCGGGTCCTTGCGGACCTTCACCTGGCGGTAGTTCATCTCCAGGGCGTCGTAGATCATCAGCCGGCCGACCAGCGGGTCGCCGACCCCGGCCAGCAGCTTGATCGCCTCGGTGACCTGGATCGAGCCGATCGACGCGCACAGCACGCCCAGCACGCCGCCCTCGGCGCAGGACGGGACCATACCCGGCGGCGGCGCCTCCGGGTAGAGGCAGCGGTAGCAGGGGCCGTGGTCGGCCCAGAACACGCTCGCCTGGCCGTCGAACCGGTAGATCGAGCCCCACACGTACGGCTTGCCGAGCAGCACCGCGGCGTCGTTCACCAGGTAGCGGGTGGCGAAGTTGTCGGTGCCGTCCACGATCAGGTCGTAGCCGGAGAAGATCTCCATGACGTTGGAGTTGTCGAGGCGCTCGTCGTGCAGGATCACGTCGACGTACGGGTTGATCTCCTTGACCGAGTCCCGCGCCGACTCGCCCTTCGAGCGGCCGATGTCCGACTGGCCGTGGATGATCTGCCGCTGCAGGTTCGACTCGTCGACGACGTCGAACTCGACGATCCCCAGCGTCCCGACGCCGGCCGCGGCCAGGTACATCAGCGCGGGCGAGCCCAGACCGCCGGCGCCGACACACAGCACCTTGGCGTTCTTCAGCCGCTTCTGCCCCGCCATGCCCACGTCGGGGATGATCAGGTGGCGGGAGTACCTGCGGACCTCGTCGACGGTGAGCTCGTCGGCCGGCTCGACCAGGGGTGGCAGCGACACGGGTTCTCCGTTGCTCGTCGGTTCGGGTGGCCGGGGCCAACCTCTTGGGGCTTGTTGCTCCGCCACCGCGGTGGCTCTGCTAGGCCAACAGTGTCACGCCGCCCCGGTATTCCGAGACAGCCCGTCCGAGGGACGAGACGCGCCACACCGGATGGTGGGACCACGCACCGGACCCCGGAACGGTCGCCGCGGACCGTTCCGGGGCCCGGCGGAAGCCGGTCCCCGGTGCCACCGCGACCGGGCCGGCCTGAACGGGCCGGCCCCATCCGGGCCGGGACGGACCGCGGCGGCACCGCCGGCTCACACCCGGCAGGCCGTCTCCAGCCAGACGTCCCCCAGCGACTCCTCCAGCGGCACCTGTGTCCGCCAGCCGAGACGGTCCCGGGCGGTCCGCACGTCGGCCTGCCGCCACGGCACCGGCTCCCCGGCCGGCGCCCGCCCCTCGCCCGGGCGGGGCTCCACCGGCCGGTGGCCGGGCAGGTGGTGCGCGGGCAGGTGCCCCGGCACGTGCCCCGGTACGTGCTCGACCGGCCCGCCGGCCTGCGCGGGCAGGACGACCTGCCGGTTCTCCTCGACCACCGCCCCCTCGAAGCCGGACGCCCGGACCAGCAGCTGGGCCGCCTCCCGGGCCCGGACGGCGTGCCCGCTGCCGATGTTGATCACCCCGGTCGCGGCCGAGACCGCGGCCGCCTGGATCGCCCGCGCGACATCCCTGACGTCCACGAAGTCCCGGTACCCGGACAGGTCCGGCATCCGCACCTGGGACTCCTCGCGCTCCAGCGCCCGCCGCAGCCCCTCCGCCAGCCGCCCGAACAGCGAAGCGGTCGGCGCCCCCGGCCCGACCACGTCGAACACCCGCAGCACCGCGGCGTCCAGCCCGGAGGCCAGCACCAGCTCCGTCCCGGCCAGCTTCGACACCCCGTACGGGCCGACCGGCCGGGGCTCGGCGCTCTCCGACACCGGCACCCCGCCCGGGACCGGCCCGTACTCGGCCGCCGAACCGACGTGCACCAGCCGGGCCGGCTCCCGGCTGCGCCGGATCCCCTCGCAGACGGTCGCCACGGCGAGCGTGTTGGCCCGGATCAGCGTGCGCGAACTGCCGTAGGTGGCACCCGCGCAGTTGATCACCACCTGCGGCGCGACCGCGTCCAGGAACCGGGCCAGCGCCCCGGGACTGCCGGTGGTCAGATCGAAACGGATGTCGGCGGAGTCACGCCGGCCGAGTACCGTCACCTGCAGTTCCGGATCCACGAGCAGGCGATCGGTGACCCGACGGCCGATGAAGCCGTCGGCGCCCAGCAGCAGCACCCTCATCGGGGGGCGTCCTTCCACGAAGCCAGACCGGGCACGGTCTGGCAGGTCCGAGTGAACAACGGGAATGCGGGAGTTCGAGGGGCGGTCCGACAGCCCCCGGGCACCGTCCGGCCCGGACGGGCGGTCAGCGGTGCGCATCGGGGCGGCCCAGCACCGGCCACGCGTACAGCAGCAGCGCCAGCGCCACCGCGCCACCGCCGAACAGCCCGGCGGACGGCGCCGGCGGCGCCGCCGTGCCGGCCGCCGCGGCCAGCCCGCCCAGCGCGGCCGCCGCGGGACGGCCGCAGCGCGCCAGCAGCACGGGCAGCACCAGCAGCAGGCCGAGCACGCCCTGCGCCGCCCACTGCGCGGGCCCGGCGCGCTCGGCCGCCAGGTGCAGCAGCCCGCCGCCGTGCGCCGGGCCCGGGCGCGGGGCGAGCGCGGTCAGCACGGCCAGCGCCGCGAAACTCAGCACGGCCAGCACCGCCAGGTGCAGCGCCAGCGCCACCGGGAGCACCGGCCGCATCCGGGACCTGAACTCGGCCAGCGTCGCCGCCGCCCCCAGGTGCCCGCGGCCGACCTGCCGGTACCACCGGGCCGCCCACTCCGCGGACCCGGTGGACAGCGCCGCCGCCAGCACCAGCGCGGCCGTCACCCGCCGCTCCTCCGGCCCGTCGGCCGCCACGGCCATCGGCACCAGCAGCAGGGCGGCCAGCCCGGCCCCCCGCACGGCCGGATCCCACCAGCGGCGGTCCCCGGCGGGCGGACCCGTCCGCTCCCGCTCCGGTTCGACCGGGCCCAGCTCCGCCTCCGGACCCTCCCCGGGCCCCGGCCCGGCCCACGGCCCGGCCGCCGCACCGCCCGCTCCGGCGGTCCCGGCGGCGGCCGGGACCAGGGCCAGCGGAACGACCGCCGCCAGCAGGACCGGTCGGCTCCCGCCGAGCGCGGCCGCCGCCGCGCACGGGAGCACCGCCAGCCCCGCCGTCCGCAGCGCCGCCCCGCGCCGCCGCCGGTCGCCCCCGGCGGGCTCGACCGGCTCCGCCGAGGGCGGGCGGCGCGGCACCCGGGCGTACAGCTCCTCGGCGAGCGAGAACAGGTCGGCGTGCCGGCACCGGGCGGCGGCGGCCGGTCCCAGCCCGGCCTCCGCCAGCCCGGCGGCGATCTCCAGCGGGTCCACGGCCCGTTCGCAGAGCACCCGGTACTCGGCCATCACCTCCCGGACCGGATCCCCGGACCGGTCCGTGAGCCCGACGGCCGCCGCTTCCCCGCCGCCCGCCATCAGACCGCCTCCGCGAACGACCCGGCCCGGCCCGGCCCCTCGCCGGCCGCCGGCATCCGCCCCCGTGCCAGGGCCACCACGGCGCCGGGCCCGGCCGCCCGGTCCCTGGTGCCTCCAGTGCCGCTGCCGTCGGTGCGGACGCGTTCGGTGCCGTCGACCGTCACCGGGGCGGCAGCCGCGGGAGCGGCCTCCCCCGGCGCGGTGTGGCGGCTGTCGGTGATCCAGTACTCGGCGGGCCGGGCGAACGGCCGGGGCCGCGGGCCCGCGCCGGCGTCGGGCGCGGCAGCGGGGAAGGCCGGCCACTGCGAGACCAGCTCCAGGTAGATCTCCCGGAAGGCGCCGGTCACCGGCTCGACGGCGAAGCGTTCCTGCGCCCGCAGGCGGCCCGCCAGCCCGAGCCGGGCCCGGCGCTCGCCGTCGCGCAGCAGGGCGAGGCAGGCCCCGGCCAGGGCCTGCGGGTCGCGCGGCGGCACCAGCAGCCCGGTCGGGCCGACCACCTCGCGGGCCACCCCGACATCGGTGCTGACCACCGCGCGGCCGCTCAGCATCGCGTCGGCCAGCAGACGGGGCCGGCGCTGGGAGAGGGCGGAGAAGACCACGACGGTGCCGTCCGCCCAGGCGTCGGCGGCCGAGCGGGGCCGCCCGGCGAACTCGACCGCGTCGGCCACCCCGAGCCGTTCGGCGACGGCCGCGCAGTGCGCCCGGTAGCCGGGGACGGCCTCCTCCCCGTGGAGGACCAGCCGTGCGGCGGGCAGCTCGGCGCGGACCCGGGCGAAGGCGTGCAGCGCGAGTTCGGGGTCGCGGGCCGGCTCCAGGGCGCCGGCCCAGACCAGGGTGGGGGCGGCCGGTTCGGGACCGGCCGCGGGCCGCTCGACGGCCGGGGTGCCCTCGTACACGACCCGGGTGCGCGCCGGATCGGCCCCGCAGCGGCGCTGCCACTGCTGGTCGTGGGCGCTGCCCGGGGTCAGTATCGCGGCCTGCCGGTAGGTCTCCTCGGTGAGTGCCCGGAAGAAGGCGAGCAGCAGGGCCCGGACCGGCCAGCGGTAGGGGGCCTCGCGGTAGCCGAGGTACTGCTCGCGCAGGTGCAGTCCGTGCTCGGTGACCACGAACGGCACCCCGTGCAGTTGCTTGGCGACCAGCGCGGGCAGCGCTGCCGGGCCGCCGCCGACGACGTGGCAGAGGTCGGCGGCGCCGAGGCCGCCGGGCGCGGTGCCGTACCAGGGGGCGGAGAGCGGCCGCAGGCACTGTTCGAGCAGGTCGGCGGCGACCAGGACGTCGCAGACCAGGGGCTGCCCGGCGGAGGTGTCGGCGCCCGGCGAGCGCCAGACCCGCTCCAGGACGCGCCGGGCCCGGTCGGAGACCAGGAAGGCGGACAGCGCGCCGTCGGCGCGGCCGAGTTCGGCGAGCCGGTAGAGGCCGGGGCCGAAGCCGGACCGTTCGCCGGGGCGCAGCAGGGCCCGCACCAGCCGGTCGTAGGCGGCGGCGTACTGGCGGCCACGCAGGGCGCCGGGCGCGCGGCCGGCCGGGCGGCGCCCCTGGAGCGCGAGTTCGTGGACCGCGGGCCGGGCCGCGTCCTCCGCTCCGTCTACGCCCGCTCCTCCGGCCGTCCCGGCCGTTCCAGCCAGGACGTACCACGCGAAGTCGTGCTCGCGCAGGCCGTCCACCAGCCGGTCGCACCAGCCGCCGGCGCCACGCGGGGAGCGCGGGCGCACACCCTCGGTGAGCAGTGCTACGCGCACGGGAGACCTCCAGGACAGAACGGGATCGACGGATGGCCGGGCCGGGCGGGCGGTGCCGGCCGCGCGGGCCGGCCGGCGCCCGGCCGCCCCACGGCGACGCGTGCGGCGCGTGCGACGTGGGGCGGCCCGGGGCGGAGGAGGCGGCGGTCCGCCGCAGACACGGCGGCCCGGACCGGTGGCCGCCATCGGCCGCCACCGGCCGTCGGCGTCCCTCGCACGGCCGCCCTCCGGATTCTCCGGCGGCCGCGGCTCCCCCACACCTGTTCGGTCCGACAGCAGAAAGGTAGGACCGGCCCGGGGCAATCCATCGGTCACATGCCTGGTTGCCACCTGAACGAGTGAACCGGAGTGACCTCTTCCCGATCATGGCGTTAACGGCGGCCTCTCGCGGGGTATCCCCCGCCACCACGGCGGAGCCGGAGTCAGGCCCGGCCCAGCAGCTCCTTCACCGCCCTGGCGACGGCGTCGGGGTGCTCCATCATCGCGACGTGCCCGGAGTCCGGCAGCACCAGCAGCCGGGAGTCCGCGAAGGCCGCACAGGCCCGGCGGGCGGAGCGGTAGGAGACGAGTCTGTCCCGCAGCCCGTACACCAGCAGGACGGGCGCGGTCACCCGGGCCGCCTGCCGCCACAGCGCCTGGTCGCCGCGCTCGGTGTAGGCGGAGACGATCCCGCGCGCCGAGCCCACCAGGGCCCCCGTCGCCCAGGGCAGCTCGGTGCGCCGCCGGTACTGGGCCACCGCCTCGGCCCGTTCGGCCGGGCTCAGGCTGCCCGGGTCGCCGTAGACGAGCCGGAGCAGCTCGTCGGCGGCCCGTTCCGGCTCGCGCGCACCGTTCGGCAGTCGGCGCAGCAGCGCGGGGAAGCCGGGGACGGCGAGCAGTCCGGTGGGCCAGGCGGAGCGCTGCGGGGGCAGTTCGGGCAGGGCGGGCGAGACCAGGGTCAGGCTGCGGACCAGGTCGGGGCGCAGGGCCGCGAGCCGGACCGAGACCGCTCCGCCGAGCGAGTTGCCGAAGAGGTGGACGGGCCCCCGGCCGGCGGCGTCCAGGTAGCCGATGACGGCCCGGACGTGGCCGGAGAGGCCGAGGTCGCCGTCGGCGGGCGGGGCGGATTCGCCGAAGCCGGGGAGGTCCACGGCCTCGCCGTCCAGGTCTCCGCCGAGCCGGGCCATCAGCGCGCTCCAGTTGGCGGCGGAGCCCCCGAGCCCGTGCACGAACAGCGCCGGCGCCCGTCCGCCGGCCGGGGCGGGAGCGGTCGCAGCGGTGCCGGGGCCGGTCGCGGGCCGGTGCACGGCCAGCACCGCTCCGGGCACCTCGACGGTGCGGAAGGGCCCCGGGGAGGCCGGCTGCGGGAGTATCTGCTGCTCAGCACCGCTCATGGTGGACGATGGTAGTGAGCCGCCGTCGCCGCGGCCCCCGGGGCGGCGCCGGGCCGGAAGGTCTTCCCATTCACCGGTCCCCAGCACTGCCGACGGCCGTGGTGCGCGCCGTATTGTGGGCTCCTGACAAGGGGGACGGCCGTATTTCTCGCGCCTGGCAAGCGCGAACGCGGTTACCCGAAAGTAGACTCGGCCATCTTGCCGACCTCGTACGACCCGTGAAGTGAGGAGCGCCGTGACGGCCATCCAGGAGGCGCAGGAGCGCCCGCGCGGTGCCCGCCTGCCGCGAAGCGCCCGCCGTGAACAACTGCTCGGTGCCGCCCAGGAGGTGTTCGTCGCGCAGGGTTACCACGCGGCCGCCATGGACGACATCGCCGATCGTGCCGGGGTGAGCAAGCCGGTCCTCTACCAGCACTTCCCCGGGAAGCTGGAGCTCTACCTGGCGCTGCTGGACAAGCACTGCGACGCCCTGGTCGAGTCGACCCGCGAGGCGCTGGAGACCACCACCGACAACAAGCTCCGGGTGGCGGCGACGATGGAGGCGTACTTCAACTACGTCTCCAGCGAGTCCGGCGCGTTCCGGCTGGTCTTCGAGTCGGACCTGACCAACGAGCCGGCCGTGCGGGAGCGCGTCGAGCGGGCCGCCGAGGCCAGCGCGACGCTGGTCAGCACGGTGATCCAGGAGGACACCGACCTGCCGGAGGCGGAGTCCAAGCTGCTCGCCGCCGGCGTCTGCGGCCTGGCCCAGATCACCGCCCGGTACTGGTTGTCGCAGGGT
Source organism: Kitasatospora purpeofusca (assembly GCF_034043715.1). Taxonomy (GTDB): domain Bacteria; phylum Actinomycetota; class Actinomycetes; order Streptomycetales; family Streptomycetaceae; genus Kitasatospora; species Kitasatospora purpeofusca_A. The sequence goes on from NZ_JAXCLC010000017.1 coordinate 101,064, forward strand.
CTGGAGATCCCGCGCGACGAGGCGGTGCGGCTGGTCGCCAGCCTGGCCTGGCGCGGGCTCAAGGGCTTCCCGATGCACCCGCACGCGGAGTCCGCGGACGGGTCCTCCGCCGACCGGTGATCCACTGACCTTCGTCTGGGCACCGATCCGGTGCTCTATGGTGAAGCCGTACGGCGCGGTAGACGTGAACGCTTGTCCCAGGCGGTCCGGTGCCGCGCGTGGATGGCTGCAACCCCGGAGGGACGGAAGCCGTGGAGGTCAAGATCGGCGTGCAGAACGCGCCGCGCGAGATCGTGATCGAGAGCTCGCAGACTGCCGAGGAGATCCAGAACGCGATCGCCAAGGCGCTGGAGGGCACCGACAAGCTCTTCACCCTGGCCGACGAGCACGGGCGTCGCGTCATCGTCCCGGCGGACCGCCTGGCGTACGTGGAGATCGGCGAGCCGGCCGTGCGCAAGGTCGGCTTCGGCACGCTCTGAGCCCGACGGGCCTCGCCCGGTGCCCCGCTCCCTCGGTCGAGGGCGCGGGGCACCGTCGTTCCCGGGCCGTGTTCCCCGGCCGTCGTCCGGGGCCGCGTTCCCGGCCGTGTTCCCGGGTGGGCGGTGCGGACGGGGCGTACGGACGGGATGCCCGGGGTACGGCGACAGTGCGGCCGACCGCGCGCCGCGCACCGGCCCCCCGGGGAGGCATCCTTGCTGGTCGAGACCGTCGCCTTCGCCCTCGTCGGCCTGATCGTCGGCGCCGCCGCACTGCTGTCGCTGCCCGCGTACTTCCCGGCCGGCCGGATCCTGACCCTGGGCACCGCCCTCGGCTCCGCGCTGCTCACCGGGGTGATCGCGCACTTCACCATGGACGGCCGGTACCCGGCGGCGAGCATCGCGATCTCGGCGGTGGCCTCGGCCCTGCTCACCTCGGTGCTGGCCCGGCCGGACCTCGCCGCCGGGAGGGCCCCGGCCCACCGGCACCGCCGGCACCGGACCGGCGGACACCGCGCGAGCGCGCACCGGCGGCACCGGCCCGCCTGAGCGGCCGGGGCCGCCCGGTGCGTGCGGTGCGGCCGGTGCGGCCGGTCGGTCAGGAGGCCAGGCCCAGGGCGGCCATCCGCCGGGTGTGCGCCTCTGTGATCCGGTTGAACATCTTGCCGACCTCGACCAGGTCGAAGCCCTGCACCTGGACGCCGCCGACCAGCAGGTTGGACAGCGCGTCGCGCTCGGCGACCACCCGCTGGGCCTGGCTGAGCGCCTCGCCCATCAGCCGCCGGCCCCACAGGGCGAGCCGGCCGCCGGCCCGCGGATCGGCCTCGATGGCCTGGCGGACCTTGTCGACCGCGAACTGCGCGTGGCCGGTGTCGGACATCACACCGAGGACGAGGTCACGGGTGTCGTCGTCCAGCCGGACGGCCACCTCGCGGTAGAAGTCGGTCGCGATGGCATCGCCGACGTAGGCCTTGACCAGGCCCTCCAGCCAGTCCGAGGGCGCGGTCATCCGGTGGAACAGCTCCAGCGGCTCGACGAACGGGCGCATCGCCTCCTCCGGCTCGGCCCCGATCTCGGCGAGCCGGTCGTGCAGCCGCTGGTAGTGCTGGAACTCGGCGGAGGCCATCCGGGCCAGCGCCGCCTTGTCCGCGAGGCCGGGCGCGAGCTTGGCGTCCTCGGCGAGCCGCTCGAACGCGCTCAGCTCGCCGTACGCGAGGGCGCCGAGCAGGTCCAGTACGGCGGCCCGGTACGCCGGTTCGGCCGAGCAGGCCGCCCAGTCGCCGATCGAGCCGGCCGCCACGTCGTCCTGCGTCCCACCACGGTTCTCCATGACCCGTCACCTTAGTCCCGGTCCGTACCCGGCTACCTCACCCACCTCTCCGACCTGCGATGTCGCCCGCGTCACGTGTTCGAGTCGTCGGGTGACTGTATGGTGGTACGGAGGCCCGTCGTGCTCGCACGGTGTCACCGCCGTCTCGGTGTGCCGGGCAGGCCCGCTCCGAAACGCCGCCGTCCCCCTGGACGCGTCGTACGGAAGCCGGGAACTCAACGTACGCGGATGCCCGGTCGGAGAGCCGATCGGCTCCGACCAGGGCTTGGACTTCAGGCCTTGGCACCGCATCAGTGGCCGAGCGAGGGCCGCCGAGACCGCGCCAGCCGGCGCAGGTCCCGCGCAGGTCCCTCACGGGAATCCTCCCCGACGCCGCCGGCGACGCGCCCCTTCATCGGGCCGCGCGCACCGGCCGGCCGCAGGGACCGGCGCGGTTGTGCGTCCGCGCAGCTGTATTCGAGGCCGTCCAGGCCCGTACACAGTCGCGCGGACTGACCGCCCGCCGCTCGCTCTCGGCCCCTTCACACGGAAGAGGCAGCACCCTGTCCACCACCGCTGAACCCATCAAGACGACGTTCCGGGACCTGGGGATCCTCCCGGAGACCGCCGAGGCCCTCGAGGCCGTCGGCATCGTCCACCCCTTCCCCATCCAGGAGATGACCCTGCCGGTCGCGCTGACCGGCCACGACGTCATCGGCCAGGCCAAGACCGGCACCGGCAAGACGCTCGGCTTCGGCCTGCCGCTGATCGAGCGGGTCATCGTGCGCGCCGACGTCGACGCCGGCCGCGCCACCGAGGAGCAGCTCACCGCGTCTCCGCAGGCGCTGATCGTGGTCCCGACCCGCGAGCTCTGCACCCAGGTCACCAACGACCTGCAGACCGCCGGCAAGGTCCGTGACGTCCGCGTCCTCGCCGTCTACGGCGGCCGTGCCTACGAGCCGCAGGTCGAGGCGCTGCGCAAGGGCGTCGACATCGTCGTCGGCACCCCGGGGCGACTGCTCGACCTGGCCGGCCAGAAGAAGATGGACCTCTCCAAGGTCCGCTCGCTGGTCCTGGACGAGGCCGACGAGATGCTCGACCTCGGCTTCCTGCCGGACGTCGAGAAGATCATCACCATGCTGCCGGCGAAGCGGCAGACCCTGCTGTTCTCGGCGACCATGCCGGGCCAGGTCATCAGCCTCGCCCGCCGCTACATGAGCCAGCCGACGCACATCCGGGCCGCCGCGCCGGACGACACCGGCACCACCGTGGCCAACACCGAGCAGCACATCTTCCGTGCGCACTCGCTGGACAAGGTGGAGACGGTCTCGCGCATCCTCCAGGCCGACGGCCGCGGGCTGGCGATGATCTTCTGCCGGACCAAGCGGACCGCCGCCGACGTCGCCGACCAGCTCACCCAGCGCGGCTTCGCGGCCGGCGCCGTGCACGGCGACCTCGGTCAGGGCGCCCGCGAGCAGGCGCTGCGGGCGTTCCGCAACGGCAAGGTCGACGTGCTGGTCTGCACCGACGTCGCGGCCCGCGGCATCGACGTCGAGGGCGTCACGCACGTGATCAACTACCAGTGCCCGGAGGACGAGAAGACCTACCTGCACCGGATCGGCCGCACCGGCCGGGCCGGCGCCTCGGGTACCGCGGTCACCCTGGTCGACTGGGACGACATCCCGCGCTGGCAGCTGATCAACAAGGCGCTGGAGCTGTCGTTCAACGACCCGGAGGAGACCTACTCCACCTCGCCGCACCTGTTCGAGCTGCTGAAGATCGCGCCGGGCACCAAGGGCGTCCTGCCCCGCTCGGAGCGGACCCGGGCCGGGCTCGGCGCGGAGGAGGTCGAGGACCTCGGCGAGACCGGCGGACGCGGTTCGCGCTCCGCCCCGCGGGGCGCGCGTCCCGCCGGGCGGAGCGGCCCCGGCCGCCCCGAGGCCGCCGAACCGGCCGCGGCCGAGGAGAAGGCCTCCCGCAAGACCCGCGAGCGCAGGCGGACCCGCCGGGGCGACTCGGTCGAGGGCGCCCTCGTCGACGAGGCGGCGGACGCCACCACGGCGCCCGCCGCACCGCAGGCCCCGGCCGTCGAGGGCACCGAGGACGGCGCCGCCCCGCGCCGCCGTCGCCGCCGCTCGCGCGGTCCGGCGTCGGGCGAGGGTGCGGCCAACGAGGCCGCCGCCGTCGTCGCGGAGGCCGCCGTGGTCGAGCCGGCCACCGCCGCTCGGGTCGTCGCCGAGGCCGTCGAGGCCCCGGCCGCCGCGGAGAAGCCGAAGCGCACCCGCTCGCGGGCCAAGGCCGCGGCTCCGGCCGAGGCCGCCGCCGTGGCGGGCACCGTGGCGGCTCCCGCCGAGGGCGCCGCCGACGGCGAGGCCCCGGCCCCGCGCCGCCGCACCCGGGCCCGCCGTCCGGCCGCCGCCGAGGCGACCCCGGAGAGCTGACCCGCGTTTCCCCGAGGGGCGGTCCGGAGATCCGGACCGCCCCTCGGCGTTCCGCGCGCCGCCCAGGGGCCGTCCGGCGGCGGCCCGGCGGGCCCGGGAGCGGTCGGCCGGACGGCCCTATGCTCGAGTTACCCACGAGTTCGCACCGGTCGCCGGAGGTCCGTCCATGAGCACGCCGCCGTTCCTCGCCCTCCCGCCCTCGGCCCGTGCGCTGCGGGTGGTGACGGCGCGCGGGCGGTTCGCGGCGCTGCGGGCCGAGCCCGCCGGGGCGGTGCGGGGCTCGGCCCTGCTGGTGCCCGGCTTCACCGGCAGCAAGGAGGACTTCATCGCGCTGCTGGAGCCGCTCGCCTCGGCCGGCTACCGGGTGACCGCGGTCGACCAGCGCGGCCAGTACGAGACCGGCGGGCCGCACGACGACCCGGGCGCCTACGCGGTGGCCGCCCTGGGCGCGGACGTCCGGGCCCTGACCGGGGCGCTGGCGGCCGAGGGCGGCACCGGCCCGCTGCACCTGCTGGGCCATTCCTTCGGCGGCCAGGTGGTCCGCGAGGCCGTCCTGGCCGCGGCGGCCGAGGCGGCGGCTCCGGGCGGCGCGGCGCTTCCGTGGGCCTCGCTGACGCTGATGTCCACCGGCCCCGGCCCGATCGACCCGGCCGAGGCGGAGCGGACCAGGCTGCTGGTCGAGGTCCTGCCCACGATGGGCCTGGAGGAGATCTGGCAGGTGATCCAGCAGATGGAGAAGGCCCACGGGGAGCGGGCGCGCCGCCGGCCGTCCCCCGAGGTGGCCGCGTTCCTGCACCGCCGCTGGCTGGCGAACGTGCCGCAGGCGCTGATCACCACCGGCGGCCACCTGGTCGCCGCGCCGGACCGGGTGGCCGAGCTGGCCGCCGCGGTCACCGCCGGACTGCCCGCGCTGGTGCTCTCCGGCGTCCAGGACTACGCCTGGCCCGTGCCGGAGCAGACCGCGATGGCGGAGCGGCTCGGCGCCCGCCGGGTGGTCGTCGCGGACGCCGGGCACTCCCCCAACGCCGAGCAGCCGGCCGCCACCGTCGAGGCGCTGCTGGCCCACTGGGGCTGACGCGCCCGGGCCCGGCCGCCGCCCCACCGCCCCGCACCGTTTCCCACCACCGCACCGCACCGCCTCCCGCCGCCCCGCAGCACCTCTCATTGCCCCGGAGCGGTACCCCGACCCACCGGCCCCTGCGGCCTCTGGTACAAGGGGGGCGACAAAATTCGTTAGTTGCGGTAATATTTGATTCGGTCCTGGAAACATCGTCGACAGTGACGTCGGCATGCGGTCGACGCGATCCATCCGAAACCAGGACGTTACGGACGGGCAATGGCCCGGTAGCAGCGCCACCCCAGAGTGGTTCACGAGGGCCCATCGGCGCCCTTGGCAATCAGGGGGGAGCCCTCTTTGCCGCGACAGCAGCTGGTCGACGACCCGACCCGACAGACCCCGAAAGGGCTGATACCTACTCAGCCACGACCGCCCCGCGCCGCGGGGCCAGGAAAGGAGACGCCCATGCGCTTCGAGATCCTCCGACTGGACGACACCCACGGCACCGCCACCGACCGCCTGATCGCCGACGCCGAGACCGTCCGCGAGCTCGTCCAGGCCGCCGCCCGCACCGGCGAACGCCTGCTCATCCGGCCGTGCCCGGCCGTCTGACCGGGCCGGCGGCCGCGGAGTCCCCGGACTCCCCCGCCGCCGAGCCCGGCCCGTCCGATCCGGACGTTCCGATACCCGACTGACGCCCCGTCATCGCCACAGCGAGCACGGGGCGTCAGCGCGTACGGGCCCCTCGGGCCCGCCTCTCGGGCCCGCTGCGGATCGAACACGGCTCGAACTCCGCCGGGGCGCGCCCCGGCGCACGCCGCCGACGTTTGCCGCGGCCCCCCGCTGGACATTTCCCAACGGGAGCCGCCCGCACCGCGCCCACCCCGCGCCGGACGGGCACCCGCCACCGACAGGTGCCGCCGAGCCGCCCTCCGTACGGGTGATCGTCCTTGACGCGGCGGCCCGGAGGGAGGACCGTTGTCGGCTATGAGGGGCGAGCCAAGCTGCCCGAGGTGCGCCGGTCGGGTCCGCGCTCCCGGTCTGTTCTCAGACACCTGGCAGTGCGACCGGCACGGCGCCGTGCACCCGATGCAGCCGGTACTGCCCCCGAGCATCGAGGCACTCGGCGTCGCCGTCGCCCGCTCCCAGGTCCCCGTCTGGCTGCCCTGGCCGCTCCCGGTGGGCTGGCTCTACACCGGCATCGCGCACGTCGGCGACGACATCTCGGGCGCCCGGGCCACCGCGGTCGCCTGCTCGGGGCCGGCCCCGCTGGGCGGCTTCGGCGAACTCGTGCTGGTGGCCGAGGAGCTGGGCGTGGGCCTCGGTGCCCGGTACGCCGGGCTGCCCGGCCCCGATCCGGGCGATTCGGTCGGCCTCTACAAGCCCGCCGACGCCAAGCTGATGGCGGCCGGCCGACCGACCCCGATGTTCCACGTGCCGGACGCCCCGGCGGACCGCGCGGTGTTCGTCGGCGAGGCCCGCGGGCTCTGGCTCTGGGCCGTCGCCTGGCCCGAGCAGTCGGCGCTGGTGATGTACGACGAGCTGGTCCTGACCGACCTGCGGGAGGCCGGCGCGGAGCTGGACCTGCTGCCCTGCGGCGCCCTGTCCCCGCACCTGCTCGGCTGACGCCCCGTCCGCCGCCGGGCGGTCGGCCACCGCCGCACTATCCTGGGCGGCACCCCGCCGGCCGGCCGCGCCGGCACCCAGCGCCGGCCCGCGCCGCGCCGACTCCGAGGAGCACCGCCCGTGCGCATCGACCTCCACGCCCACAGCAATGCCTCCGACGGCACGGACAGCCCGGCCGAACTGGTCGCGGCGGCCGTCGGGGCCGGGCTGGACGTGGTGGCACTGACCGACCACGACACGGTGGCCGGCCACACCGAGGCGGCCGACGCGGTGCACGCCCTGCCCACCGGCACCCGGCTGACGCTCGTCCCGGGCGCGGAACTCTCCTGCGTCGTCGGCGACATCTCGATGCACCTGCTGGCCTACCTCTTCGACCCGGCCGAGCCCGCCTTCGCGGCGGAGCGCGAGCTGGTGCGCACCGACCGGTTCCGCCGGGGACGGGCGATCGTCGAGCGCTGCCGCGAGCTGGGCGCGGACATCAGCTGGGAGCAGGTGCGGCGGATCGCGGGGGAAGGTGCGGTAGGCCGTCCGCACATCGCCAGCGCGCTGGTCGAGGCGGGCGTGGTGGCCTCGGTGTCGGACGCGTTCACCGCGGACTGGCTGGCCAACGGGGGGCGGGCGGACGTCCGCAAGCACGAGACCGACCCGGTGACGGCGGTCCGGCTGGTCCGGGCGGCCGGCGGGGTGCCCGTCTTCGCCCACCCGGGGGCGGTGAAGCGCGGGCAGACCGTCTCCGACCAGGTCGTCGCCGACCTCGCGGCGGCCGGTCTGGCCGCACTGGAGGTCGACCACATCGACCACGACGAGCCGACCCGGGCCCACCTGCGCGGTCTCGCCGCCGAGTTGGGGCTGCTCACCACCGGCTCCAGCGACTACCACGGCGGCCGCAAGACGGTCCGGCTGGGCGAGCACACCACCGACCCCCAGGTGTACGAGGCGCTCGTGGACCAGGCGACCGGCGCCAAGCCGATCGGCGGCTGAGCCGGGAGGCACTCCCCTGCCCGGCCCCGCGCCCGGTCGTCAGTCCAGGGCGACGCCCCGCCGTTCCGGGTCGCGCAGGTCGGTCCCGTGCTGGAGCCAGCGCTCCTGGAGGGCCGCCGCGCCGTGCACCCGCTTCCAGCCCGCCTCGTTGGGGGTCATCGGCAGCAGCGGCAGGAAGTGGACCGGGTCGGCCGGCTCGTCCAGCTCCAGGTCCTCGACCAGCCCGCCGGGCTCGGCCGCCAGGACGGAGGTGAACGGCGCGCCGTCCCACAGCGGGGCGCCGAGGTCCAGCGAGCCGCCGGGAGCCAGCACCAGGCCCTCCACCTGCGGCGTCGCCGCGAAGGTGGCCAGCGGACGGAGCACGCCGTCGCGCCCGCCCCGGATCGTCAGGAGGAGTTCCGCGCGCGGGCCGCGGACCTGGTCGGCGACCGCGGCACTCGGGTCGGCCATCGGCGCGGCGGACATGCCGAGCGTGGCGTAACGGACCAGCCCCTCGGCATCGGGGCCGAAGCGCAGCACCTCGATCCGGTCGGCGCCGAGGAAGGTCACGGCGGCGCGGCCGCTCGGCTCGCCGAAGGTGGTGAGCAGCCGGGCCTCGACGGCGGCCAGGACCGCCGTCCGGGAGGGGCCGTGCGCGCTGTCGCCGGAAGCGTCGCCGAAGAGCGGGAAGTCGTGGGCCATGCCGGTGAGCGTAACCCGCGCCCCCCTGGCCGTTGGCACGGCCTTTACGTGAACGCGGGCGCGGCGGAGGCCGATCGGATGTTAGTGTGAGCGACTGGCCACCGGGGAGTCTCCCCTCACCGGGGCAGCGGCGCGAAGGAGGTGGTTGCGGTGGATACCAGCCGACCATGCAGTACCGGCAGCTCTACCCGGCCCGGACGCCTTCCCCGTACCCCTCGCCTCGCGGGCTGAAACAGCGGGCCTCGGGAGCCTCGGCGACAGCCGACCGGCTCCCCCACCGGCACCCTGGTTCCGTCCTCCCCGCGCGGACGGCACGGCGGTCCTCCGGTCCGGCCGGGAGAGCACCCCACCGACGTCCGGTCGTTCCGTTCCGTGTGCCCCAGCAAGGCCCGGGAGCGACCGCAGGCGCCGGACTCCATCGGTGTTCCTCCGCCGTCGCACCGCGGCCACTCGTCACCACGCCGTCGTGCGGTGGTTCCTGCCCCAGGGAGCCTGCCATGTCGATGATCAACAGCCTGCGCGCAGCCGTCCGCACCAACCGCCGCCGCACCGCGGCGGGCCTGTTCGACTCCATCCACCCGGGTGAGACCCCGTCAGCGGTGGTGGACTGCGCGGTCTACCAGCACGGCCGGCGGCACGGCGAGACCTGCAGCCCGCGCGAGGCTGCCCGGCTGGTCAAGGCCTCGAAGCAACTCCCCGAGGGCGAGGGCTCGTTCAGCTGGATCGGACTGCACGAGCCGACCGAGGCGGAGTTCGAGGGCATCGCCCAGCGGTTCGGGCTGCACCCGCTGGCGGTCGAGGACGCGGTGCACGCGCACCAGCGGCCGAAGGTCGAGCGGTACGACGACGTGCTGTTCGCCGTCTTCAAGACGATCCGGTACGTCGACCACGACCAGCTGACCCCGACCAGCGAGGTGGTCGAGACCGGCGAGCTGATGGTGTTCGCCGGGCGGGACTTCGTGATCACCGTGCGGCACGGCGGACACAGCTCGCTCAAGGAGCTGCGGCACCGGCTGGAGGCCGACGCGGACGGTACCGGGCTGCTGGCCAAGGGCCCGTCGGCGGTGCTGCACGCGATCGCCGACCACGTGGTGGACACCTACATGCTGGTCGCGGACCAGCTGCAGACCGACGTGGACGAGATCGAGTTCGAGGTCTTCTCCAACCGGGGCGGCCGGGGGGCGGACGTCGGGCGGGTCTACCAGCTCAAGCGCGAGGTACTGGAGTTCAAGCGGGCGGTGGCCCCGCTGCTGCGGCCGATGCAGCAGTTGTCGGAGCCGCTGCAGCGGCTGGTCGACCCGGAGATCCAGAAGTACTTCCGGGACGTCGCGGACCACCTGGCCCGGGTCACCGAGCAGGTGCACGGCTTCGACGAGCTGCTGAACTCGCTGCTCCAGGCCAATCTGGCGCAGGTCTCGGTGGCGCAGAACGAGGACATGCGCAAGATCACCGCCTGGGCGGCGATCTTCGCGGTGCCCACCATGATCACCGGCGTGTACGGGATGAACTTCGACTACATGCCCGAGCTGCACCACCGCTACGGCTACCCGATGGTGCTCGGCAGCGTGGTGCTGATCTGCGTCGGCATGTACCGGGGCTTCCGCCGCAACGGCTGGCTGTAGCCGGGATCCGGGGCCGCCGGGGCTCGGGGCCGCCGGCCGCTTCCTCCGCCGGCCGACGGGCTACCTCCGGCCGGCGGGCTACTTCCGGCCGGCGCGGGCGACCACGACCAGGCCGAGCAGGATCAGCACCACCGCCGGGTAGGCGGCGGCCGGCGGCCACTGGCCCAGCCAGAGCGCGGCGATCAACGCGGCCCCCGGGGTCTCCAGCAGGATCGCGGTGGAGGTCACCGAGGGGCCGAGGGTGCGCAGCACCCGGTTGCTGAGCGAGTGGCCGAGCAACTGGGCGGTGACCATCAGCAGGACGATCTGCCACCACGCGCCGGCGGGCCAACCGGACAGCGGCGTCCCGGCGACCAGGCAGACCGCGAGCAGCACCGACGCCGTGGTGGCGTAGCAGACCAGGGTGTACGCGGTGGTGCTGACGGTCCGTCGGACCTCGGCGCCGAGCAGCATGTAGCCGGCCGCGGCGAGACCCGCGCCGAGCGCGAGCGCGTCACCGGCCAGGGCCCGCGGCGAGAGCGAGAGGTCGACGCCGGTGAGCACCAGGACGCCGGCGAAGGCGGTCACCGTGCCGAGCCACACCATCCGGGGCGCCCGGACCCCGAGCAACCGCATCAGCACGATCGTCCACAGCGGGGTGGTGGTGACCAGCGCGGTCGCGGAGGCCACCGAGGTCATCCGCAGGCTGGGCATCCACAGTCCGAAGTGGACGGCGAGCAGCACCCCGGCCGCCACGGCCAGCAGCAGCGCGCGCCGGGGGACAGCGCGCAGCTCGGCCCGGTGGCGCAGCAGGGCGTAGGGGCCGAGCACGCCGACCGACATGGTGTTGCGCCAGAAGGCGATGGCCAGGGCGGGTGCGGCGGTGGCGCTGATCAGCGGGGCGGAGAGCGAGATCGCGCCGACGGAGACGGCCAGCAGCAGCAGGTCGGCCCTGGGAAGCGGGCCCGCGGTGGTGACGGGGGCTGGGGCGGTCGCGGTGACGGGGGCCGTGGGTACGGCGGCGGCGTCGCTCTCGGGCCGGGCGGCGGGCACGGCGCTCCTCTGGATCCGGTCGGCGGTACGGGCGGCTCCTACCGTAAGGCCCGTGCGGCGCCCATGGAACTGTCGCCCGAACCGCGAGACATCACCCCTCTGACGCAGGCCGTACGCTGTGCGCCATGGACCGTACGCCTGCCGCAGCCGCGACCGCCGACGACTTCCTCGACCGGGCCCTGCTGGAGGAGGCCGCGAAGAAGTCCGGCCTGCTCTGGGTCCGGGCGGACGGCCAGGAGCACGGGCGGGCGCTCTGGCACGCCTGGCACGACGGCGCGGTGGTGGTGGTCGGCGACGGCGCCGAGCAGCCGCTGCACGGGCTCACCGGCGGGGCGGCGGCGACCGTCACCGTCCGCAGCAAGGACAAGGGCGGCCGGCTGACCGGCTGGCCGGCCCGGGTGGTCGAACTGGCCCCGCGGAGCGAGGCCTGGCAGGGCGCCGTCGAGGAGTTGAAGGGCAAGCGGCTGAACGCGCCGGACACCGACGCCATCACCGACCGCTGGGCCCGCGAATGCCGGGTGCTGCGGCTGGAGCCGGCCGGGACGGCGGGCTCCGAGCTCACCGAACGGCCCGGGGCGATGCCGGCGGACCCGCACGTGGCGGCGCCGATGCCCACTCCGGCCACCACCCGTCGGCCGATCCCCGCCGGGCTGCCGAAGCTGCTGTTGAAGCGCCGCAAGGGCTGACCCGCCCTCACCACCGCCTCACCACCGCCTCACCACCGGGCACCCTCGCACCCTCGCACCTCCCCCGGTCGCCCGATTCGCCCGCTTTCACCGAGCCTGGGCGGAGATGCCCGAGTAGCCTTGGCCGCGGGGCGTGGCCGCGCCCGGCCGGGCGTCGAGCGAGGCGCGTCGAGCGAGGCGAGGGAGACCGGAGTCGATGGCAGGACCAGGCAGCCGCGTCTTCATCTCGCACCTGTCCGGCATCGCCGTCTTCGACCCGAACGGCGACCAGGTCGGCCGGGTCCGGGACGTCGTGGTCGCCCTGCGGACCGGCGGCCGGCTGCCCCGGGTGCTCGGCCTGCTGGTCGAGGTGGTCGGCCGGCGCCGGATCTTCCTGCCGATGACCCGGGTGACCAGCCTGGAGTCGGGCCAGGTCATCACCACCGGCGTGATCAACATGCGCCGCTTCGAGCAGCGCCCCGCCGAGACCCTCGTCCTCGCCGAGCTGCTCGACCGCACCGTCACCTGGACCAAGACCGGCCAGGAGGTCACCGTCCTGGATGTCGCGATGACCCAGACCCGGCTGCGCGAGTGGGAGATCGGCAAGGTCTTCGTCCAGGTCGGCCGGGTCGGCCGGCTGCGCAAGGCCCGCGGCGAGACCGCCACCCTGGACTGGCAGGACGTCACCGGCTTCACGCTGCCCGAGGAGGACCAGGGCGCCGCCAACCTGCTCGCCACCTTCGACCAGCTGCGCGCCGTCGACCTCGCCAGCGTGATGCACCACCTCTCCGCCAAGCGCCGCGCCGAGGTCGCCGCCGCGCTCGACGACGAACGGCTCGCCGACGTCCTGGAGGAGCTGCCCGAGGACGACCAGGTCGAGATCATCGGCAAGCTGAAGGACGAACGGGCCGCCGACGTCCTGGAGGCGATGGACCCGGACGACGCCGCCGACCTGCTCTCCGAACTGCCCGGCGACGAGGCCGAGCGCCTGCTCCAGCTGATGGAGCCGGACGAGGCCGAGCCGGTCCGCCGCCTGCTGAGCTACGAGGAGAACACCGCCGGCGGCCTGATGACCACCGAGCCGATCGTGCTGGAACCGGACGCCACCGTCGCCGAGGCACTGGCCCGGGTCCGGGTCTCCGACCACAAGCCGGCGCTGGCCGCGCAGGTCTTCGTCTGCCGCCCGCCGAACGAGACCCCGACCGGCAAGTACCTGGGCATCGTGCACTTCCAGCGGCTGCTGCGCGAGCCCCCGTACACCCTGGTCGGCTCGCTGGTCGACGACGACCTCGACCCGCTGCCTCCGGACACCCCGCTGTCGCTGATCACCAGCTACCTGGCGACGTACAACATGGTCGCCGCGCCGGTCGTCGACGAGGCGGACCACCTGGTCGGCGCCGTCACCGTGGACGACGTGCTCGACCACCTGCTGCCGGAGGACTGGCGGGAGGCCGCGCTGCACGGCGGCCCGGACGGGGAGCACGCCGACCGGCGGGACGAGAGGGAGGTGACCGGTGGACGCTGACCGCAAGGGCCGGCGCGAGGAGTCCCCGCGCCAGCGGCTCCAGGGCGAGCTGCGGGAACTGCGCCGGCTGCGCGAGCTGCGCGCCCGCGAGGGCTCCAGGGACCGCCGGACCGAGCCCACCGCCGTGGGGTCGTCCGCCCGCAGCCGGCTGGACCAGCCGCGCACCGGCCGCACCGGCCTGATCAACCTGCCCTCCTACGATCCGGAGGCCTTCGGCAAGCTCTCCGAACGGATCGCCCGCTTCCTCGGCACCGGACGGTTCATCGTCTGGATGACCGTGGTGATCATCCTCTGGGTCGTCTGGAACACCCTGCTGCCCGACGTGGTCCGGTTCGACGACTACCCCTTCATCTTCCTCACCCTGATGCTCTCCCTCCAGGCCTCCTACGCGGCGCCGCTGATCCTGCTCGCGCAGAACCGCCAGGACAACCGGGACCGCGTCAACATGGAGCAGGACCGCGCCCGCAGCGACCGCACCATCGCCGACACCGAGTACCTCACCCGCGAGGTCGCCGCCCTGCGCCAGGGCCTCGGCGAGGTCGCCACCCGGGCCTTCATCGCCTCCGAGCTGGGCAGCGTGCGCTCCGAACTCCAGTCGCTGCTCAAGGAGATCGACGAACGCCGGGAGGCCTCCGGGGCGCTGTGACCGGCGGCACGCCACCGACCGGACGAGGCCCCCGCGCGGCGCCGTACCATCAAGTCATGGCCAACGAGACAGAGGTCGCGGCCGGCGTCACGGAAGAGTCCGTACGCCAGGCGCTGTCGACCGTCAACGACCCGGAGATCAACCGCCCGATCACCGAGATCGGCATGGTGAAATCGGTCGGGATCGGCGAGGGCGGCGCCGTACGGGTCGCGGTCTACCTGACCGTCTCCGGCTGTCCGATGCGCGACACCATCGTCACCCGGGTCCGCGAGGCCGTCGGCCGGGTCCCCGGCGTGACCGAGGTCGAGGTCGAGCTCGACGTGATGAGCGACGAGCAGCGCAAGGAGCTCTCCCAGCTGCTGCGCGGCGGCGCCCCCGAGCGCGAGATCCCGTTCGCCAAGCCCGGCACCCTGACCCGCGTCTACGCCGTCGCCTCCGGCAAGGGCGGCGTCGGCAAGTCCTCGGTGACCGTCAACCTCGCGGCCGCGATGGCCGCCGACGGCCTGAAGGTCGCCGTGGTGGACGCCGACATCTACGGCCACAGCGTGCCCCGCATGCTGGGTGTCGAGGGCCGGCCCACCCAGGTCCAGGACATGATCATGCCGCCGCAGGCGAACGGCGTGAAGGTCATCTCGATCGGCATGTTCACCCCGGGCAACGCCCCGGTGGTCTGGCGCGGCCCGATGCTGCACCGCGCGCTGCAGCAGTTCCTGGCCGACGTCTACTGGGGCGACCTCGACGTCCTGCTGCTGGACCTGCCGCCCGGCACCGGTGACATCGCCATCTCGGTGGCCCAGCTGGTCCCCAACGCGGAGATCCTGATCGTCACCACCCCGCAGATGGCCGCCGCCGAGGTCGCCGAGCGGGCCGGCACCATCGCGGTGCAGACCCACCAGAAGATCGTCGGCGTGATCGAGAACATGTCCGGCATGCCCTGCCCGCACTGTGACGAGATGATCGACGTCTTCGGCACCGGCGGCGGCCAGATCGTCGCCGACGCGCTCACCCGCACCGTCGGCGCCACCGTCCCCGTGCTCGGCTCGATCCCGATCGACGTCCGCCTGCGCGAGGGCGGCGACGACGGCCGCCCGGTCGTCCTGGCCGCCCCCGACTCCCCCGCGGCCACCGCCCTGCGCGCCGTCGCCGGCAAGCTCGGCGGCCGCCAGCGCGGCCTCTCCGGCCTCTCCCTCGGCCTCACCCCGAAGAACAAGTTCTGACCCGACGACGACAGGGGCCCGCCGGTTCGAACCGGCGGGCCCCTGTCGTGCGCCCGGGGGGCTGTCGTGCGCGCGGGGGACTGTCGTGCGCGCGGACCCAA
>NZ_JAXCLC010000018.1:0-112514 GCF_034043715.1 Kitasatospora purpeofusca
CCGCCGGGTCCCGCCGGGCGGCGGGGGGGGCCACCCCCCCCGCCCCCCCCCCCCACTCCCGCCGTTGCCCAGGGCTGTTCGCTCAGCCCGCTTCGCCCGCGATGCCGGCGAGGATGCTGCGGCCGTCACCGCCCCGCAGTGCCAGCGCCGCAGGGACGACGGCGGCCGTCAGGCCGATGGCCGCGCAGAGGGCGAGGAGTTCGCCGAGCGTCGCCCACGGCACCACCGCAGGGGTCGGGCCGACCAGCTGGTGCAGCGCGGCCCAGGAGCCGCCGATGCTGATGGCCGAGGCGACCGCACCCACCAGGGCGCCGGCGCCGACGCACAGCAGGGTCTCCGTGGCCACGGCCCGCAGGACCTGGCCCCGGGTGGCGCCCGCCAGGCGCAGCATCGCCAGCTCGCGGCGGCGGTCGCCCAGCGTCATCACCAGGGTGTTGGCGAGGGCCACCAGGGCGTAGAGCACCGACAGGCCGAGGATCATCAGCATGCCGTCCTTGGAACTCTCCTGGTTGGCGTCCGTCGCCGCCGCCGACACCTCGTCCGGTGTGCTGATCCGGGCGCCGAGGCCGGAGACGGCCGCCTGCAGCGCGGCGCTCGCGGCCTCGCGGTCGGCACCCGGGGCGAGCTTGACGATGATGCGGGACGGGAGGACGGACCCGGCGCCCGCGTCGGAGGCGTCCAGGTACGCCTGGGTGCTGTCGGCGCCCGCCTGGAGGACGGCCGCGACCTTGAAGGTCTTCCGCGTCCCGTCGGCGAGCCAGGTGCCGACCTCGTCGCCCGCGTGCGGACTCCCCGGCCAGATGGAGTTGACGATGATCGAGCCCGGCCCGAGGTCGGCCGCCGAGCCGCTGACGACGGGGAGTTCGGCGACCGTGGCCAGCCCGGCCGCGTCGACCGCCGCCGCCTGGAGGGAGACGGCGGTCGGCCCCTCCTCCTCCGCGTAGACGGTGGTGGGGGTGGAGACCACGGCGGTGATGCCCGGGACGGCCCGGACCCGGTCGACCAGGGCCCGGGTGAGGCCCGGGGTCCCGGCCGGGGAGACCACCCAGTCCGTCCGGGACAGCTGCCGCCCGACGGCGCTGACCTGGGCCGCGTTGATCGTCCCGATGCTGCCGAGCAGGCAGCCGGCCAGGCTGACCACGATGACCACCGGGGTGGTGGTCGCGGCCGTGCGGCGGAAGGCGGTGAGGGCGCTCTGCCGGGCGGTCGACCAGACGGCGCCCCCCGCGTCCTGCGAGTCGGCGGCGGAGCGGGAGAACCGTGCGGGCAGGCCGGTCACCAGGCGGATCACCGGCCCGGCGAGCACCCCGGCGAGGGTGACGAAGGCGCCGACGATGACCAGCACCAGCGAGGCCGAGGCGGCCGCGTTGGACCCGGCCTCCGGCTGCATGGTCGCGGTGCCGCTGACGGCCACCACGCCCGCCGCCAGCGCCAGCCCGCCGACCACCCAGCGGAAGCGGTTCGCCCCCTTGGGGCTGCGCTCGACGGCGGCCTCGCGCAGCGCCTCGCCGGGGCTGATCAGCCCGGCCCGGACGGAGGAGACGACGACGCCGACGACCGCCGTGACCAGACCGATGGTGGCCGCCGCGGCGAGCGCCCAGCCGGTGATCGGCACGGTGAAGTCGGAGCTGACGATGTGGCGGTCGACCAGCCAGCCACGGCACAGCGGTGCGCCGACCAGGCCCAGCCCGCAGCCCGCCGCCGAGGCGAGCACGCCCACCAGCACGGCCTCCGCGTGGATGAGCCGGCGCAGCTGGCGGCGGGTGGAGCCGATCAGCCGGAGCAGGGCGAGCTCCCGGCGGCGCTGGGCGATGGACAGGGCGAAGGTGCCGGCGACCACGAACACGGCGACGAAGCCGGCGACCCCGGCGGCCAGGCCGAGCGGGGTGTCCACGTTGTCCATCTGGCTGAGCAGGAAGGCGTGGTGCGGGTCGGCGGTGGCGCGCTCCTTGCCGGTGAGGACGGCGGCCCGCCCCGGACCCCGGCCGGTCTCGGTGACGGCCCGGCGGACGGCGTCGGCCGGACCGTAGGCGGCCAGCGCGTCGACGGCCGGGGAGATCCGGGTGGCCTCGGCGTCGGTGAAGAACACCGCGTGCTCGAACGGAACGGCGTCGGTGACGCCGGTGACGGTGACCTGGCGCGGGCCGTCGGCCGTCAGCAGCGGCAGGGTGCGGCCGATCAGCCCGGCCTCCCCGCCGCCGACCACGACCTGTCCGGCCTCGGCCGGGGCGGCGCCCGCGGCCAGCCGGTAGCCGCCGGCCTCGGCGGCCGACCAGCCGCGCCCGACCTGGTCGGCCGGGCCGCCGGCCAGCTGGGCGTAGAAGGTGTGGTCCTCGACCACCCGGCCGGTGCGGGCGACGGAGGCCACCAGCTCCGGGGTCAGGCCGGGCTGCTGGACCACCGCGGCGCTCTGGATCTGCCCCTCGCTGTCGGCGAGGTCGATGCCGGTGTCCGGCACCACGACGGCGGGCGCGCCGGACCAGCGCTGCTGCGCGAGGTCGGCGACCCCGGCGGTGGCGCCGATGACCAGCATCGCCGTGGCCATCAGGCCGACGCCGAGGCAGAGCGCGACGAACGTGCCGACGAAGGACGTCCAGCGGACCCGGAGGGTGGACAGGGCGACGCTCAGCACGCCAGGGCCTCCAGGCTCGTCATCCGGGCGGCGACGCGGTCGGCCGTCGGCTCCTCCAGGGAGCCCGCGAGCCGGCCGTCGGTCAGGAAGACCACGCGGTCCGCGTAGGAGGCGGCGACCGGGTCGTGGGTGACCATGACGACGGCGCGCCCGGCGTCGTCGGCCAGGCCGCGGAGCAGGGCGAGCACCTCGCGCCCGCTCTTGGTGTCCAGCGCGCCGGTCGGCTCGTCGGCCAGGACGACGGCGGGCCGGCTGATCAGGGCGCGGGCGATGGCGACCCGCTGCTGCTGGCCGCCGGACAGCTCGCCGGGGCGGTGGCCGGCCCGCTCGGCCAGGCCGACCGAGCCCAGCGCGGCCAGCACCTCGGCCTTGCCCGGGCGGCGGCCGGCCAGCTTCGGCGGCAGCGCGACGTTCTGCGCGGCGGTGAGCGAGGGGAGCAGGTTGAAGGACTGGAAGACGAAGCCGATCCGCTCCCGGCGGAGCAGCGTCAGCTCCTTGTCCTTGAGGCCGCCCAGCTCGGTGCCGCCGACCAGCACCTGGCCGCCGTCGATGCCCTCCAGGCCGGCCGCGGCGCGCAGCAGGGTGGACTTGCCGGAGCCGGACGGGCCCATGACGGCGGTGAAGGTGCCGAACGGGAAGCCGAGGCTCACCTCGTCGAGGCCGACGACGGGCTCGGGGCCGGAGCGGTAGGTCTTGGAGACGGAGCGGAGTTCGACGGCGAATTCCGTGCCGCGGGCTGTGGCGGTCATGGCAGCAAGTACACCTTCCGGCCCGTTGGTCGGGCAATGAAGCGGAGTTCTGTTTCCGGGGTGTAGTCCGCTACACCCCGGGACTGCGGCAAACGGCAATCGGAGCCCCCGAGGAGCCCTCGAAGGGCACTCGGAGAAGCCTTCGAGGAGTACCCGGAGAAGCCCTCGGAAGAGTCCCGACGGGACGCCGTCCGGCCGGTCCCGAGCCTCCCCCGGGGACGTATAGAGCACCTATAGCGGGCATCCCCAGACTCGCTCCGTATGAAGGGCACGGGTGCGGGCCGACCGCCCCGTGCGACACCAGCCTCAAGTGATCGGGGACCCGGCTGTGGCCGAGCTGAACGTTGACACGCAGACCTACCTCGTCGTCCTCAACGACGAGGAGCAGTACTCGATCTGGTGGGCCGACCGGGCGCTCCCGGCGGGCTGGCACCAGGAGGGCTTCTCCGGCAGCAAGGAGGAGTGCCTGGCCAGGATCGGCGAGGTGTGGACCGACATGCGCCCGCTGAGCCTGCGCCTGCGGATGGCCGAGGCCGCCGCCGGGACCGCCGCCGGGGCCGTCGCGGCCGGGACCGTCGCCGGCTGAGCCCGGCACAGCAGCTGATCCGCCCCTTAGTGACCGAGCGAGGAGCTCTCGTGGCACGGCAGTCCTTTGTGCATCACCTTTTCGCGAACTCGGTGGAACGGGTTCCCGACTCGGTCGCCGTATTCGACGGCCACCACGAGGTCGGCCGTCGCGAAATCGACGAGCGGGCCGATCGGATCGCCGGATTCCTGGCCGGTTCCGGAATCGGTCCGGAATCGGTGGTCGGAATCCGGCTCCCGGCCGGCGCCGACCTGGCCGCGGCCGTCCTCGGCGTGTGGCGGGCCGGTGCCGCGGTGCTGCCGCTGGACGCCGACGGGCGGCCCGACACGGCCGGGGCGGCCGCCGACCTGGTCCTGACGGACAGCCGCCAGGACGGCCGCGAGGAGGACGGAGCCGCCCGGAGCACCCTCGCCGAGGCGCTGCGCGCCACCGCGATCGCCGCCCCGGTGGACGTCGACCCGCAGGCCGCCGCCTGGATCGCCCCCGGCGCGGACGGCGCCCCCGCGGCCGTCCTCGACCACGCCACCGTCGTCAACCAGGTCAGCTGGCTGGCCGAGGACCACGGCCTGGACGCCACCGACCGGGTCCTCGTCACCGGCCCCGCCGGTGCGGCCACCTGGGCGCTGTTCGCCGCGCTCACCGCCGACGCGACCGCCGTCCTGCCCGCCCCGGCGCCGCACCCGGCCCGGCTGCTGGACGCCGCCGCCGAGCAGCGGGCCACCGTGCTGGTCGCGCCCGCCGCCGCCCTCGCCGAGGCGGCCGATGCCAACGTGCCGACCCCGGACCTCCGGCTGGTGCTCGCCCTCGGCGCCGCCCTGCCGCCGGCCGCCGGCCGCGCGCTGGCCGCCCGCGCCGAAGAGGCGCGCACCCTGCACGTCCTGGAGCCCGGCGCGCTGATCGTCACCGCCGCCGACGTCGACCCCGCCCGGGAGAACACCGCCCAGGAGAACACCGCCCGGGAGAGCGCCGCCCCCGTCCTCGGCCGCCCGGTCGCCCAGGTCCGGGTGCTGGTCGTCGACGAGTACGGCGACCCCGTCCCGCCGGGCGTCCCCGGCGAACTGCACGTGGCCGGCCTCGGCCTGCCGCGCGGCTGGGCCGGCGACCCGAGGGCCACCGCCGACCGCCTGCGCCCTGCCTTCTTCGGCGCCCCCGGCAGCCGGATGCACGCCACCGGCACCCCCGTGCGCTGGCGCAACGACGGCACCCTGGAGCAGTTGGACGAGGCCGCCGCCGCGCCCGCGCCCGCCCCGGCCGCCGCGTTCGCCCGCCCCGCGTACGTGGCCCCGGCCACCGCCGCCGAGCGCGCCGTCGCCCAGGTCTGGTCGGAGCTGCTGGAGGTCGCCGAGGTCGGCGCCGCGGACAACTTCTTCCAGCTCGGCGGCTACTCGCTGCTGCTCACCGAGCTGGCCCGCCGCCTGCACACCGCCACCGGCACGGCCGTCGTCCTCGCCGACCTGTTCACCGCCGTCACCGTCCGCGAGCAGGCCGCCCTGCTGGCGCTCGAGGAGGGCGCGGACGCCGTCCCCGCCGCCGAGCGGGCCGTCCCCGGCGTCGTCCCGGTGCCCCGCGACCGCCCGCTGCCGCTCTCCTCCGGCCAGCGCCGGATCTGGCTGCTCGACACCATGGAGCCCGGCCCCGAGTGGGCCGCCCCGTTCTTCCTGCGGGTGCCCGGCGACCTGGACGACGGGACCGTCCGCCTGGTGCTCGACACCCTCGCCGACCGCCACGAGGTCCTGCGCACCCGCTACCGCACCGTCGACGGCGAGCCCGTCCAGGAGGTCGGCGAGACCCTGCCGATCGAGCTGCGCACCGTCGAGGGCAGCCGCGAGCAGGTCGTGGAACTGTTCCGCGAGCAGTTCGAGACCCCCTTCGACCTGGCCGCCGGCCGGATCTGGCGGGCCACCCTGGCCGCCACCCCGGAGGCCGGGGACGAGCGGCTGCTGCTGGTGACCATCCACCACATCGCCTGCGACGGCTGGTCGGTCGCCGTCCTGGAGGACGAGTTCCGCACCCTGTGCGCCGCCCACCGGGCCGGCACCGCCGCCCGCCTGCCCGAACCGCCGGTCCAGTACGCCGACTACGCGTCCTGGGAGCGGCAGTGGCACTCCAAGGACCGGCTGGCCGGCGAACTCGACCACTGGCGCGGCGTCCTGGACGGCCTGGTCCCGCTGGAGCTGCCCGCCGACCACCCCCGTCCGGCCCGGCGCGACCCGCGCGGCGGCGTGGTGGGCTTCGGCATCCCGCCGCGGCTCATGGACGCGGTCACCCGCCTGGGGCAGAGCCGCGAGGCCACCCCGTTCATGACCCTGCTCACCGCCTTCGGCACCCTGCTCGCCCGCCACAGCGGCCAGTGGGACGTGGTCGTCGGCACACCCGTGGCCGGCCGCACCCGGCCCGAGGTCGAGCGGACCGTCGGCTTCTTCCTCAACTCGCTGGTGCTGCGCTGCCGGCTCGACGGCGGTCTGCCGTTCACCGAGGCGCTGGACCGGCTGCGGGCCACCTGCCTGGACGCCTTCGCGCACCAGGAGCTGTCGTTCGAGCACATCGTGGACGAGCTGAACCCGGAGCGCGACCTCTCCCGCACCCCGCTCTACCAGGTCGCCTTCAACCTCCACGACGGCCGGCTGATCGGCGGCATGCCCGACCGGGCCGACCTCGACTACCTGCACCCGGCCCGCCGGGTCGCCAAGACCGACCTCACCCTGTACGTCCGCAGCGAGGCCGACGGCACCTGGAGCGGCGCCTTCGAGTACGCCGCCGCGCTGTTCGAGCACGGCACCGTCGAGCGGCTGGCCGAGCAGTTCTGCCGCCTGCTGGAGACCTTCACCGCCGACCCGGCGACCGCCCTCGGCGCGGCCGAGCTGCTCTCCGCCCCCGAGCGGGCGCGGCTGCTCGGCGACTGGGGCACCGGCGAGCGGGCCGACTGGCCGGCCGGCACCACCCTCGACCTGATCGAGGCGCAGGCCGCCGCCACGCCGGACGCCCCGGCCGTGGTCACCGACGGCGCGACCCTGAGCTACCGGGAGCTGGACGAGCGGGCCAACCGCCTCGCCCACCACCTGGCCGCCGCCGGCGCCGGACCGGAGACCGTCGTCGGCGTCTGCCTGGAGCGCGGGCCCGACCTGGTGCCCGCCCTGCTCGCGATCTGGAAGGCCGGCGCCGCCTACCTGCCGCTCGACCCGGCCCTGCCCGCCGAACGGCTGCGCCACGTGCTCGCCGACTGCCGGGCGCCGCTGCTGGTCACCGAGACCGCGCTGACCGCCACCACCGGCGGCTTCCCGGGCACCCGGATCCTGCTGGACGCAGACCGGGAGGCCGTCGCGGCCCGCCCGGCCACCGCGCCCGCCCGCGCCACCGACCCCGAGCACCCGGCGTACCTCATCTACACCTCGGGCTCCACCGGCCGCCCCAAGGGCGTCACGGTGCACCACCGCGGCCTCGCCAACCACCTGCGCTGGGCGGCCCGCGACCTGGTCCGCGGCCCCGGCGGCGCGCCGCTGTTCTCCTCACTGGCCTTCGACCTGCCCGCCACCAACCTGTACGCGCCGCTGATCACCGGCCGCCCGGTGCACGTGCTGCCCGCCGACCTCGACCTCGGCCGCCTCGGCGAGACGCTCGCCGCCGGCGCGCCGTACAGCTTCGTCAAGCTCACCCCCGGCCACCTGGAGCTGCTCACCGACCAGCTGAGCACCGAGCGGGCGGCCGCCCTGGCGGACCTCGTGCTGGTGGCGGGCGAGGCGCTGCCCGCGCGGACCGCCAACCACTGGCTGGCGGCGCTCGGCCCCGGCCGGCTGATCAACGAGTACGGGCCCACCGAAGCCTCGATCGGCTCCACGACCCACCCGGTCGACCGGCCGCAGGAGGGCACCGTCCCGCTCGGCGGCCCGCTGCCCAACACCACGGCGTACGTCCTGGACCAGGCCGGCCGGCCCGCCCCGGTCGGCGTCGCCGGCGAACTGCACGTCGGCGGCGCGGGGCTCGCCCGCGGCTACCACGGCCGCCCGGACCTCACCGCCGAGCGCTTCGTCCCCGACCCGTACGGACCGGCCGGCTCCCGGCTCTACCGCACCGGCGACCTGGCCCGGGTGCTCGACGGCGGCGCGATCGAGTTCCTCGGCCGCATCGACACCCAGGTCAAGCTGCGCGGCTACCGGATCGAACTCGGCGAGATCGAGGCCGTACTGACCGCCGACCCGGCCGTGCGGGACGCCGTCGTCCTCGTCCGGGAGAGCGCGACCGGCGAGAAGTCGCTCGCCGCGTACGTGGTCCCGGAGGGCGGGGAGTTCGCCGCCGACGCGCTGCGCGCCCGCCTCGCCGCGGTGCTGCCCGAGTACATGGTGCCCGCGGCCGTCGCCGCGGTGGACCGGATCCCGCTCACCGCCAACGGCAAGGTCGACCGCCGGGCCCTGCCCGCGACCGAGCAGGCCGCCGGCGACCTGGACGCGCCGGGCACGCCCACCGAGGAGCGGATCGCCGAGGTCTGGGCCGAACTGCTGGGCCTGTCCTCGGTCGGCGTCCACGACAGCTTCTTCGAGCTCGGCGGGCACTCGATCCTCGCGATCCGGATGACCTCCCGGCTCCAGGACGAGTTCGACGTCGACCTCTCGATCGCCACCGTCTTCGGCCACCCGACGGTGAGCCGGCTGGCGGAGGCGGTGGAGGACCTCGTCAGGGCCGAGATCGAGCAGCTGGACGACTCCGAACTCGTCTAGGGCAGAAGGCAGGCCCTGGAGCCCGGGGCAGGACCCGGCACCCCCCCCCACCTCGCACCGACAGCGCCCGACAGCGCCCGACACGCGGCAAGCGCCGACCGACAACCGGCAAGAACACGAGGAGCAGTAGCAATGAGCACCGGCGACAAGCGGTCGACCGAGCAGGACGTGGCACAGCGGCGCGAGGAGCTGCTGCGGCGCCGGCTGGCCGGCAAGCGAGGGGGTCGCCGGTCCGTCATCACCCGGGCCGACCGGGAGCAGCCGCTGCCGCTGTCCTTCGGCCAGCAGCAGATGTGGTTCCTCAACCGCCTGGAGCCGGACAGCGCCGAGTACCTGGTGCCGCTGGTGCTGCGTCTGACCGGCGCCCTCGACCGCGAGGCGCTCGGTGCCGCCTGGACCGGGATCGTCGCCCGGCACGAGATCCTGCGCACCCGCTACGCGCTGGTGGGCGAGGAGCCGGTCCAGGTGGTCGAGGAGCCCCGCCCGGCGCCGCTGCCGGTCACCGACCTGACCGCCGTCCCGGCCGCCGAGCGCGAGCGGCACGCCCGCGCGGCGGCCGAGACCGAGATCGCCACCCCGTTCGACCTGGAGCGGGACCTCTCCGCCCGGGCCCGGCTGATCGCCCTCGCCGAGGACGACCACCTGCTGGTGGTCACCTTCCACCACATCGCCTGCGACGCCTGGTCGGTCGGCCTGTTCGCCGAGGAGCTCGGCACCCGCTACGCCGCGTATACGGCGGGCCGGGCCGACCCGCTGGCGCCGCTGCCGGTCCAGTACGCCGACTTCGCCGCCTGGCAGCGCCGCGAGGTCACCGGCGAGGCCCTGGAGCGCCAGCTCGGCCACTGGCGCGAGCGGCTCGCCGGCGTGCCCGTCCTCGACCTGCCCACCGACCGGCCGCGCCCGGCCCGCCGCGACCCGGCCGGCGACGCCGTCTCCTTCACCGTCCCCGCGGAGACCGCCCGCCGCGCCCTCGCGCTGGCCACGGCCCACGACACCACCCGCTTCACCGTGCTGCTCACCGCCTTCCAGGGCCTGCTGGCCCGTTGGACCGGCGGCAGCGACATCCCGGTCGGCGTCACCGTCTCCGGCCGCGCCCGGCCCGAGCTGCAGCCGCTGATCGGCTACGGCATCAACGTCGTCGTCGCCCGCCTCGGCTGGACCGGCGACCCGGCCTTCGGGGACCTCCTCGACGCCGGCCGCGCCACCGTGCTGGACGCCTTCGCCCACCAGGCGGTGCCCTTCGCCCGTCTCGTCGACGAGCTGCAGCCGGAGCGCGACGCCTCCCGCACCCCGCTCTACCAGGCCGACTTCATCCTTCGCGAGCACCAGGCCCCGGCCTTCGAGCTGCCCGGCCTGAGCGTGCGCGCCGAGACCGCCGACCGCATCGCCAAGACCGACCTCACCCTCGACATCGAGGACGCCAGGGACGGCGCGCTGCACGCCCGGCTGCGCTACGCCACCGCCCTGTTCGACCGGGAGACCGTCGAGCGGATGGCCGCGCACTACGTCCGGCTGCTGGACGCCGCCACCGCCGACCCGGCCGCCCGGCTCTCCGCCCTGCCGATGCTCGACGAGGCCGAGCTGGCGTTGACGCAGGGGCAGGGGCAGGGGCAGGGGCAGGGGCAGACGCAGACGCAGGGGCAGGGGCACGCGCAGACGCAGACGCAGGCGCCGGCCGGTGCCGACGGGCCGCTCGCCGTCACCGCCACCGCCACCGTGCCCGCGCTCTTCGCCGAGCAGGCCCGCCGCACCCCCGACGCGCCCGCCGTCCTGTTCCGGGACACCGCACTCGACTACCGGGAGCTGGACGAGCGGTCCAACCGCCTCGCCCGGCTGCTGATCGGCCGCGGCGTCGGCCCCGAGCAGCTGGTCGCCCTCGCCCTGCCGCGCTCCGCCGAGCTGGTCGTCGCCGTGCTCGCCGTACTCAAGTCCGGCGCCGCCTACCTGCCGATCGACCCGGCCCACCCCGCCGAGCGGATCGCCTTCCAGCTCGCCGACGCCCGCCCGGCCCTCGCCCTGACCGCCGCCGGCACCGACGGCCTGCTCACCGACCCGGCCCTCGCCCGGATCGTCCTCGGCACCGACGCCACCGCCGAGGCGCTCGCCGCACAGCCCGCCACCGCCCCCGCCGACGCCGAGCGGACCGTGCCGCTGCTGCCCGCCCACCCCGCCTACGCCATCTACACCTCCGGCTCCACCGGCCGCCCCAAGGGCGTCCTGGTCGGCCACGGCGCCCTCGCCAACCAGATGGCCTGGATGGCCGCCGAGTTCCCGCTCGCCGCCGACGACCGGGTGCTGTCCCGCACCGCGCTGACCTTCGACGCCTCGGTGTGGGAGCTGTGGCTGCCCCTGCTGACCGGCGCCGCCGTCCGGGTCGCCCCCGCCGAGGTGCTGCGCGACCCCGAGCTGCTGCTCGCCCACATCGCCGACCACGGTGTCACCGTCGCCCAGTTCGTCCCCTCGCTGCTCGCCGTGGCCGCCCGCGCCCACCGCCCGGGCGCGCCGCTGCCGCTGCGCCGGGTGTTCGTCGGCGGCGAGCCGATCGCCCCCGCGCTCGCCGCCGAGGTCACCGCCGCCTGGGGCGTGCGGATCCACAACCTGTACGGCCCGACCGAGACCACCGTCCAGATCACCACCCACACCTTCGACCCGGCCGCCGACACCGCGACCGTGCCGCTCGGCAGCCCGGTCCGCAACACCCGGCTGCACGTGCTCGACGCCGCCCTGCGCCCGGTCCCGGCCGGTGCGGCGGGCGAGCTGTACGTCGCCGGCCACCAGCTCGCCCGCGGCTACCTGCGCCGCCCGGAGCTGACCGCCGAGCGCTTCCTGCCGAACCCGTTCGGCGCCGCCGGTGAGCGGCTCTACCGCACCGGCGACCTGGTGCGCCGCCGCCGGAACGGCCGGCTGGAGTACGTCGGCCGCACCGACGAGCAGGTCAAGGTCCGCGGCTACCGGATCGAGCCCGGCGAGATCGAGGCCGCCGTCACCGGCTGCCCCGGCGTCCGGCAGGCCGCCGTCGTCGTCCGCGAGGACCGGCCCGGGGACCGGACGATCGTCGCCTACGCGGTGGCCGCGCCGGGCGCCCGGATCGAGGCCCGCGAGGTGCGCGAGCTGGTCGCCGCCCGGCTGCCCGAGTACATGGTCCCGTCGGCGGTCGTCGCGCTGGAGGCACTGCCGCTGACCCCCAACGGCAAGCTCGACCGGCGGGCACTGCCCGCGCCGGGCGCCGAGGACCTCGCCGCCCGCCGGTACGTCGCCCCGCGCACGGAGACCGAGCAGCGGATCGCCCGGGTGTGGGCCGAGGTGCTCGGCCTGCCGCGGGTCGGCGCCGAGGACGGCTTCTTCGACCTCGGTGGCGACTCCATCCGCGCCGTCCGGCTGGCCGGCGCGCTGCGCGAGGCCGGGTACGAGGTCGCCGTCCGGGACCTCTTCGAACACCGGACGGTCGCCGCGCTGGCCGCCGTCGTCGCCGACCGCGACACCCCCGCCGCCGCCACCGCGGTCGCGCCGTTCGCGCTGATCGACGCCGCCGACCGGGCGCTGCTGCCCGCCGACGCCGTGGACGCCTACCCGCTGTCGCAGGTACAGACCGGCATGCTGGTCGAGATGCTGACCGGCGAGGGCGGCAACGCCTACCGCAACATCAGCTCCTACCGGATCCCCGACACCGAGCCGTTCTCCGCCGAGGCGCTGTGCGCGGCCGTCGCACTGCTCACCGGCCGGCACGAGATCCTGCGCACCTCCGTCCACCTGGAGGGCTTCGGCCGCCCGCTGCAGCTGGTGCACGCGCGGGCCGAGGTCCCGGTCGCGGTGAGCGACGTGCGCGCCCTGTCGGCCGAGCGGCAGGAGCGGCTCGCCGAGGACTTCGGCCGCGAGGAGCGCGCCGCCTGGTTCGAGCTGACCGCCGCGCCGCTGCTGCGGATCGCCGTGCACATCGAGTCCGACGAAGCCTGGCGGCTCACCTTCAGCCACTCGCACGCCGTGACCGACGGCTGGACCGTCAACTCGCTGCTGGCGGAGCTGCTGGACTGCTACCGCGCGCTGCGCGACGGCCGGGAGCCGGCGGCGTCCGAGGCGCCCGCCGTGCGCTACGCCGACTTCGTCGCCGCCGAGCTGGACGCGCTGGCCGACCCGGCCGAGCAGGCGTTCTGGGCCGGGGTCGTGGGCACCCACGCGCCGGTGTCCGTCCCCGCCTCCTGGGCGGCGGCCGGTGGTCCGGTGTCCGCGGAGCCGCTGCACCTGCGCGTCCCGTACGGCGACCTGGCGGACGGGCTGCGCACGCTCGCGGCCGAGTCCGGCGCCTCGCTGAAGACCGTGCTGCTGGCCGCCCACCTCAAGGTGCTGGGCACGCTGTCCAGGGAGGAGGCCGTCCACACCGGCGTCGTGTACCACGGCCGTCTGGAGGCGGTCGGCTCCGACCGGGTGCTCGGCATGCACCTCAACACCCTGCCGTTCCCGGCCCGTCCGGGCGCCGCCCGCACCTGGCGCGAGCTGGTCGAGCGGGTGCGCCGCCAGGAGACCGAGATCTGGTCGCACCGCCGCTACCCGCTGCCCGCGATCCAGCGCGCCGCCGGTGTCGGCGGCGAGCTGCTGCCGGTGCTGTTCGACCACCAGGACTTCCACCAGGTCGACCGCGACACCACCGAGGTCGACGGCGGACTGCGCGACGGCGGCAACGAGTTCGAGCTCACCGCGACCTCCCGCGGCGGCGGCATCGACCTCAGCACCACGACCGCCGTGGTGAGCCGGGAGAACCTGGCGCGCCTCGGCTCGATGTACCGCGCCGTGCTGGCCGCGATGGCCGCCGGCGGGGAGGGCAGCGCCCGGGGCGCCGTCCTGCCCGAGGGCGAGCGCGAGCTGCTGCTCGGCGCCTGGAACGCCACCACCGGGCAGCCGGTGACGGAGGCCGTGCACGAGCTGTTCGCGGCCGTGGCCGCCTCCTCCCCGGACGCGGTGGCGCTGACCAGCGGCGAACTGCACCTGTCCTACCGGGAGCTGGACGAGCGGGCCAACCGGATCGCCCACCACCTGGTGGCGCTGGGCGCGGGACCGGACGTCATCGTCGGCGTCTGCCTGGAGCGCGGTCCGGACCTGATCCCGACGCTGCTGGGTGTCTTGAAGTCCGGTGCCGCCTACCTGCCGTTGGACCCGGTGAACCCGGCCGAGCGGCTGGCCTACATGCTGGCCGACGCGCAGGCGCCGATCCTGGTCACCCACTCCGCCGTCACCGCACCGGAGTTCGCCGGCACCCGGGTCGTCCTGGACCGTGACGCGGAGGCGATCGCGGCCCGTCCGGCCACCGCCCCCGTGACCGAGGTGCGGCCGGACAACCTCATCTACGTCATCTACACCTCCGGCTCCACCGGCCTGCCCAAGGGCGTCTGCCTCACCCACGCCAACGTCGTCCGCCTCTTCGACTCCACCCGCGACCAGTACGCCTTCGGCGCCGACGACGTCTGGCCCCTCTTCCACTCCTACGCCTTCGACGTCTCCGTCTGGGAGATGTGGGGCGCCCTGCTGCACGGCGGCCGCCTCGTCGTCCTCCCGCCGACGGTGACCCGCTCCCCCCAGGACCTGCTGGACCTGCTGGTCCGCGAGCGGGCCACCGTGCTGTGCCAGACCCCGACCGCCTTCCGCTCGCTGGCCGCCCTGGCCGGCGACGCCGGGGCAGCCGTGGACGGGCTCGCCCTGCGCGCCGTGGTCTTCGCCGGCGAGCGGCTCGACATGTCCGAACTCCGGCCCTGGACGGCCCGCCTCGGCGCCCACCGCCCCGCGCTGATCAACATGTACGGGATCACCGAGACCACCGTCCACTCCACCTACCACCGGGTGACCGAGGACGACCTCGCCCGCCCCGCCCACAGCCCCATCGGCTCCCCGCTCACCGACCTCACCATCCACATCCTCGACGCCGACGGGCAGTTGGTGCCGGTCGGCGTCCCCGGCGAGATCTACGTCGGCGGCCCGGCCGCCGCCCGCGGCTACCTCAACCGCCCCGAGCTGACCGCCGAGCGCTTCGTCCCCGACCCGTACGGTCCCGCCGGCTCCCGCCTCTACCGCAGCGGCGACCTCGCCGTCCGCCTGGCCGACGGCACCATGGAGTCCCTCGGCCGGATCGACAAGCAGGTCAAGATCCGCGGCTACCGCATCGAGCTGGGCGAGATCGAGGCGGCGCTGCGCGAGCACCCGTCGGTGCGCGACGCCGTGGTGGCGGTGCGCGAGGGCGAGGCGGGGGAGAAGACCCTCGCCGCCTACCTGGTCGTCGCCCCCGGCGCCACCCTGAACGCGGCCGAGCTGCGCACCTGCCTCGGTGCCGCGCTGCCGGAGTACATGGTCCCGGCGGCCTTCGTCGAGCTGGCCGCCGTCCCGCTGACCGCCAACGGCAAGGTCGACCTGCGCGCCCTCCCGGCGCCGGACCTGGCCGCGTTCGCGGGTGCGGCGTTCGTCGCGCCGCGTACCCCGGTGGAGGAGCGCATCGCCGCGGTGTGGGCCGAGGTGCTGGGCCTGCCGGGGGTCGGTGTCGAGGACAGTTTCTTCGACCTCGGCGGTGACTCGATCCGGGCCGTCCGTCTGGTCGGTGCGCTTAGGGCGGCCGGTTTCGACGTCTCGATCCCGGACATGTTCCGGCTGAAGACGATCGCCGCGCTGGCGGGTCGGGTGGCCGGTCAGGAGGTGACCGGTTCCCTGGTGGAGACGGTCGAGCCGTTCGCGCTGATCGGTGACCGGGACCGGGCTTCCCTCCCGGCGGGCGTGGTGGACGCCTATCCGCTGTCGCAGGTGCAGACCGGCATGCTGGTCGAGATGCTGGCCTCCGGTGACGAGCACGTCTACCAGAACATCAACTCCTTCCGGATCCCGGACAGTCGGCCGTTCTCCGCCGAGGCGATGCGGGAGGCGCTCGCCACCGTCGTCGCCCGCCACGACATCCTGCGCACCTCGATGCACCTGGACGGTTTCAGCCGGCCGCTCCAGCTCGTCCACGCACAGGTCGACGTCCCGCTCGCCGTGCACGACCTGCGCGGCCTGTCCGCCGAGGAGCAGACCGGGCGCGCGACGGCGTACGTCGCCGCCGAGCGGGCGGCGGGCTTCGAACTCACGGCCGCGCCGCTGCTGCGGGTCGCCGTGCACGTCGAGGCCGACAGCGCCTGGCGGATGACGTTCAGCCACATCCACGCCGTGACCGAGGGGTGGAGCTACCACACCCTGCTGATGGAGGTTCTGGCCTGCTACCGCAGCCTGGTCGAGGGCCACGGTCTGCCCGCGTACGAGGCCCCCGCCGTCCGGTACGCCGACTTCATCGCGGCCGAACTCACCTCGCTGGCCGACGCCGACGACCAGGCGTTCTGGCAGGACGTGGTGACCACCCACGCCCCGACCGCGCTCCCCGCCTCCTGGGCGGAGCAGGGTGCCACCCGCGAGAAGGTGCACGTACGGGTGCCGTACGGAGACCTGGAGGAGGGCCTGCGGGCGCTGGCGGCCTCGGCTAAGACGTCACTCAAGAGTGTGCTGCTGGCGGCGCATCTCAAGGTGCTGGGCATGCTGACGGTGGAGGAGTCCTTCCACACCGGCGTGGTCTACCACGGTCGGCTGGAGGCGCCGGGTGCGGACCGGGTGCTGGGCATGCACCTCAACACGCTGCCGTTCCCGGCGAGTCGGGGTGCGGCGCGTACGTGGCGTGAGCTGGTGGAGGGGGTGTACCGGCAGGAGACCGAGATCTGGTCGCACCGCCGGTACCCGCTGCCCGCCATCCAGCGCGCGGCCGGCGCCTCGGGCGACCTGCTCGGCATCCTGTTCGAGTACCTGGACTTCCACCAGGTCGACACCGACACGATCGACGCCACCGCCACCATGGGCGTCGGCGGCAACGAGTTCGGGCTCAACGCCATTGCCCGGGGCGGAAATCTGGGGCTGAGCAGCTCGACCGATGTGGTCGGCCGGGAGAACCTGGAGCGGTTGGGCGGGATGTACCGCTCGGTGCTGGAGGCCATGGCGGGGGACCCGGACGGGGACGCGGGTGCGGTGTTCCTGTCGGACACCGAGCTTTCGCTGCTGGGTGGTTGGGCTTCGGGTGGTCGCGTGGAGCGGCCGGCGGGGACGGTGCTGGACCTGTTCGAGGCGCAGGCCGCCGCGACGCCGGAC
The DNA here is from genome assembly GCF_034043715.1 of Kitasatospora purpeofusca. Taxonomy (GTDB): domain Bacteria; phylum Actinomycetota; class Actinomycetes; order Streptomycetales; family Streptomycetaceae; genus Kitasatospora; species Kitasatospora purpeofusca_A. Next base: position 16,819 of record NZ_JAXCLC010000018.1, read on the forward strand.
GCCGTCGCTGTTGTCGCGGGTGACGTCAGGCTCTCCTACCGGCAGGTGGAGGAGCGGGCGAACCAGGTGGCGCACCACCTGCTCGCCGCCGGTGCGGTCGCGGACTCGCTGGTGGGCGTGTGCCTGGAGCGCGGTCCGGAGCTGGTGCCCGTCCTGCTGGGCATCTGGAAGGCCGGTGCGGCCTATCTGCCGCTCGATCCGACCCTTCCCGCCGAACGCCTCGCGTACATCCTCACGGACACGGCGGCCCCGGTCCTGGTCACCAGCACCGCACACACCGCCACGCTCTCGGCCGTTCACCAGGGCACCCTTGTCGTCCTGGACACCGACCGCCGCTTGAACCGTCGCCCCACCACGGCTCCGGCGCGTTCGACCGACCCGGCGCAGCTGGCGTATGTGATCTACACGTCCGGTTCCACGGGTCGTCCGAAGGGTGTGATGGTCCAGCACGCCGGTCTGGCCAACTACCTGGCGTGGACGGTGGACACCTACGCCTCGCACGGCAACGGTGGTGCCCCGTTGTTCTCGTCGATCTCGTTCGACCTGGGTATCCCCGACCTGTTCACGCCGCTGATCTGCGGCCAGGCGGTCACCCTGCTGCCGGACGGCATCGACACCGCCTCCCTGGGCGCGGCGCTCGCCGAGGCGGGTCCGTTCAGCTTCGTGAAGCTCACCCCCGGCCACCTCGACCTCCTCACGCACCAGCTGTCCGCTGAGCAGGCCCGCGACCTCGCCGGTGTGGTGATCGCGGCCGGTGACAACTTCCCCGTCTCCCTCGCCGAGCGCTGGCGGGAGCTGGCCGGCACGGACGGTACGAAGGTGGCAACGGAGTACGGGCCCACCGAGATCACGATCGGCAACTCCGGTCTGATCATCGACACCCTCCCGGTGACCGAGGCCATCCCGCTCGGTGCGCCGATCCCGAACACGGGCATGTACGTCCTCACCGAGGACCTGCGGCCGACCCCGATCGGCGTCGCGGGCGAGGTGTACATCGACGGGGCGGGTCTGGCGCGCGGCTACCTCGGCCGCCCCGACCTCACCGCCGACAAGTTCCTCCCCAACCCCCACGGCCCCGCCGGCTCCCGCCTCTACCGCACCGGCGACCTCGCCCGCTTCCTCCCCGACGGCACCCTGGAGACCCTCGGCCGCATCGACAACCAGGTCAAAATCCGCGGCTACCGCATCGAACTCGGCGAGATCGAAGCCCGCCTGCGCGAACACCCCCACGTCCGCGACGCCGTCGTGACCGTCCGCGAGCCGCAGCCCGGCAACAAGCGCCTCACCGCCTACCTGGTCCCGGCCGAGGACGCGACCCCCGACACCACCGCCCTGCGCGCGTACCTCGGGGCCGCCCTGCCCGACTACATGGTCCCCGTGGCCTACCAGCTGATCGACCGCATCCCCCTCACCGGCAACGGCAAGGTCGACCACCGCGCCCTGCCCGCGCCCGATCTGGCCGCCTTCGCCACCGAGGAGTACCTCGCCCCGCGCACGCCGCTGGAGGAGCGCCTCGCCGCCGTCTGGTGCGAGGTGCTGGACCTGCCGGAGGTGGGTGTCGAGGACAGCTTCTTCGACCTCGGCGGCGACTCGATCCGGGCCGTGCGCCTGGTCGGTGCGCTGCGTGCCGCCGGTTTCGACGTCTCGATCCCCGACGTCTTCCAGAACCGCACTGTCGCCGCCCTCGCCGAGCTGCTGGGCACCCGCGACCTCGGCCACTCGCTGGTCACGGCCGTGGAGCCGTTCGCACTCGTCACCGGGCGGGACCGGGCGCTGCTGCCGGTGGACGCCGTGGACGCGTACCCGCTGTCGCAGGTGCAGACCGGCATGCTGGTCGAGATGCTGGCCGGCGACGGCCGGAACACCTACCGGAACATCACCTCCTTCCGGATCCCGGACCCTCGCTCCTTCGACGCGGAGGCCATGCGCGCGGCCGTGGACACGGTCGTCGCCCGGCACGAGGTCCTGCGGACGACCATGCACCTGGACGGCTTCTCGCAGCCGCTCCAGCTGGTCCGCGCCGACGTCGCCGTCCCCGTGCTGGTCACCGACCTGCGGGGGCTGGAGCCGGAGGAGCAGACGCGGCAGACCCTGGCCTGGGTCGAGGAGGACCGCACGGCCGGGTTCGACCTCGCCGAGGGGCCGCTGCTGCGGCTGGCCGTGCACATCGAGGCCGACGACGCCTGGCGCCTCACTTTCAGCCACCTGCACGTGATCACCGACGGCTGGACGGTCAACTCCCTGCTGGTGGAGCTGGTCGCGGTCTACCGCGAGCTGCGCGACGGCCGGGAGCCGGCCGGGTTCGAGGCGCCCGCCGTCCGGTACGCGGACTTCATCGCCGCCGAGCAGGCCGCTCTCGCCGACCCCGCCGAGCAGGCGTTCTGGCAGGGCGTCGTGGACACCCACAGCCCGCTCGTGCTGCCGACCAGTTGGGCCGACGAGTCCGCCGACGCCAGTGAGCGGCACGGCCTGCGGGTCCCGTTCGCGGACCTGGAGGACGGCCTGCGCAAGCTGGCCGTCGAGGCGAAGACCTCGATGAAGAGCGTGCTGCTGGCCGCGCACTTGAAGGTGCTGGGCGCGCTGACCGCCGAGGAGGCGTTCCACACCGGCGTGGTCTACCACGGCCGCCTTGAGGCTCCCGGCTCGGACCGGGTGCTCGGTATGCACCTCAACACCCTGCCGTTCCCGGCGGGCCGGGGCGCGCGGAGCTGGCACGAGCTGGTCGAGGGCGTGTACGCCCGGGAGACCGAGATCTGGTCGCACCGCCGGTACCCGCTGCCGGCCATCCAGCGCGCCGCCGGCGGTGTCGGCGGTGTCGGCGCCCTGCTCTCGGTGCTGTTCGACCACCAGAACTTCCACCAGGTCGACGCCGACTCCGTGGACGTCGAGGCCACCATGGGCGAGGGTGCGAACGAGTTCGACCTCGTGGCCATCGCGAGCGGCGGCGCGTTCAGGCTCAGCTGCGCGGGCACCGTCTTCGCGGCGGAGAACCTGGCGCGGCTCGGGGCGATGTACCGCTCGGTGCTGGAGGCGATGGCGGCGGATCCGTTCGGTGACGCGACCGGTCCTGTTCTGCCTGAGGTGGACCGTGCGCTGCTGCTGGGGGTGTGGAACACGCCGGTGGAGCAGCCGGTGACGGCGACCGTGCACGAGCTGTTCGCGGCCGTGGCCGCCTCCTCCCCGGAGGCGGTGGCGCTGACCAGCGGGGACGTGCACCTGAGCTACCGGGAGCTGGACGAGCGGGCCAACCGGATCGCCCACCACCTGGTGGCCGCCGGTGCCGGTCCGGACGTGATCGTCGGCGTTTCGTTGGAGCGCGGTCCGGACCTGATCCCGACGCTGCTGGGCGTGTTGAAGTCCGGTGCCGCGTACCTGCCGCTGGACCCGGTGAACCCGGCCGAGCGCCTGGCCTACATGCTGGCCGACGCACAGGCCCCGATCCTGGTTACCCACTCCGCCCTGCCGGAACTGGAGTTCGCCGGTAACCGGGTGCTCGTCGACCGCGACGCGCAGGCGATCGCGGCCCGTCCGGCCACCGCCCCCGTGACCGAGGTGCGGCCGGACAACCTGATCTACGTCATCTACACCTCCGGGTCCACCGGCCTGCCCAAGGGCGTCTGCCTCACCCACGCCAACGTGGCCCGGCTGTTCACCGCGACGCGCGAGCAGATCGAGTTCTCGGCCGGGGACGTGTGGGCGCTGTTCCACTCCTACGCCTTCGACGTCTCCGTCTGGGAGATGTGGGGCGCCCTGCTGCACGGCGCCCGGCTCGTGGTCGTCCCGCCGACCGTCGGCCGCTCCCCGGAGGACCTGCTGGACCTGCTGGTCCGCGAGCAGGTCACCGTGCTGTGCCAGACCCCGTCCGCCTTCCGCTCGCTGGCCGCCCTGGCCGGCGAGGCCGAGGCAGCCGTGGACGGGCTCGCCCTGCGCGCCGTGGTCTTCGCCGGCGAGCGACTCGACATGTCCGAACTGGAGCCGTGGACCGCCCGGTTCGGTGTGCGGTGCCCGGCCCTGGTCAACATGTACGGCCCGACCGAGATCACCGTCTACGCGACCTACCACCGGATCGGCGACCACGACCTGGCCCACCCCGGCCGCAGCGTCATCGGCCACCGCCTGTCCGACCTCACCATTCACCTCCTCGACGCGGACGGGCACCTGGTGCCGGTCGGTGTCCCCGGCGAGATGCACATCGGCGGCCCCGGCCTCGCCCAGGGCTACCTGCGCCGGGCCGGGCTCACGGCGGAGAAGTTCGTCCCCAACCCCTTCGGCGCGGCGGGAAGCCGCCTCTACCGGACCGGTGACCTGGCGCGCTTCCTCCCCGACGGCTCGATCGACTTCCTCGGCCGGATCGACAAGCAGGTGAAGGTGCGCGGCTACCGCATCGAGCTGGGCGAGATCGAGGCCCGCCTGCGCGAGCACACGCTCGTCCGCGACGTCGTCGTGGCGGTGCGCGAGAGCGACGCGGGCGAGAAGTCCCTGGTCGCGTACGTCGTCCCGGCGGACGGGGCGGCGCTCGACACCGCCGCGCTGCGGGCACACCTGGCGCAGGCCCTGCCGGAGTACATGGTCCCGGCGGCCTTCGTCGAGCTGGCCGCCGTCCCGCTGAACGGCAGCGGCAAGGTGGACCTGCGCGCGCTTCCGGCGCCGGATCTGGCCGCGTTCGCGGGTGCGGCGTTCGTCGCGCCGCGCACGCCGCTGGAGGAGCGCCTCGCCGCGGTGTGGGTCGAGGTGCTGGGCCTGTCGGGGGTCGGTGTCGAGGACAGTTTCTTCGACCTCGGCGGTGACTCGATCCGGGCCGTGCGCCTGGTGGGTGCGCTTCGGGCGGCCGGTTTCGACGTCTCGATCCCGGACGTCTTCCAGCTGAGGACCATCGCCGCGCTGGCGGGTCGGGTGGCCGGTCAGGAGGTGGCCGGTTCCCTGGTGGAGACGGTCGAGCCGTTCGCGCTGATCGGCGACCGTGACCGGGCGCAGCTGCCGGCGGGCGTGGTGGACGCGTATCCGCTGTCGCAGGTGCAGACCGGCATGCTGGTCGAGATGCTGGCCTCGGCCGACGAGCACGTCTACCAGAACATCAACTCCTTCCGGATCCCCGACGCCGCGCCCTTCGACGAGGCCGCGATGCGTGCGGCCCTCGCCGTCGTCGCCGCCCGCCACGACATCCTGCGCACCTCGATGCACCTGGACGGTTTCAGCCAGCCGCTCCAGCTCGTCCACGCGCACGTCGAGATCCCGCTCACCGTGCACGACGTGAGCGCGCTCTCGGCGGAGCAGCAGCAGGAAGCCGCGTTCGCCTACGTCGACGAGGAGTACGCCGCCGGCTTCGACCTCACGGCGGCCCCGCTGCTGCGGATCGCCGTCCACACCGAGGGCGCCGACGCCTGGCGGATGACGTTCAGTCAGATCCACGCCATCACCGAGGGGTGGAGCTACCACACCCTGCTGATGGAGCTCGTCGCCGCCTACCGCAGCCTGCGGGACGGCCAGGAGCCGGCTCCCTACGAGGCGCCCGTCGTCCGGTACGCCGACTTCATCGCCGCCGAGCAGGCCGCCCTGACCGACACGGGCGTCCAGGCGTTCTGGCAGCAGGTCGTCGACAACCACAGCCCGGCCCGGATTCCCGCGAGTTGGGCGGCGGACGAAGCCGCGTCGCGCGAGACCTTCCACGCCCGGGCGCCCTTCGCGGACCTGGAGGAGGGCCTGCAGCGGCTCGCCGCCTCGGCGAAGACGTCGCTCAAGAGCGTGTTCCTCGCCGCGCACCTCAAGGTGCTGGGCATGCTGACGGTGGAGGAGTCCTTCCACACCGGCGTGGTGTACCACGGTCGGCTGGAGGCGCCGGGTGCGGACCGGGTGCTGGGTATGCACCTCAACACGCTGCCGTTCCCGGCGAGTCGGGGTGCGGCGCGGACGTGGCGTGAGCTGGTGGAGGGGGTGTACCGGCAGGAGACCGAGATCTGGGCCCACCGCCGGTACCCGCTGCCCGCGATCCAGCGCGCGGCCGGGAACTCGCGTGAGCTGCTGACCATCCTGTTCGAGTACCTGGACTTCCACCAGGTCGACACTGCGGCCGTGGACACGTCGGCCAACATGGGCAGCGACGCCAACGAGTTCGGCCTCAACGTCATCGCCCGCAGTGGCCGGATCAACCTGTACAGCACGGGTGCCGTCGTGAGCGGCGAGAACCTGGAGCGGTTGGGCGGGATGTACCGTTCGGTGCTGGAGGCCATGGCGGGGGATCCGGACGGGGATGCGGGTGCGGTGTTCCTGTCGGAGGCCGAGCGTTCGCTGCTGGGCGGTTGGGCTTCGGGTGGTCGTGTGGAGCGGCCGGCGGGGACGGTGCTGGACCTCTTCGAGGCGCAGGCCGCCGCGACGCCGGATGCCGTCGCTGTTGTCACCGGCGATGCTCGCTTCTCCTACCGTGAGGTGGAGGAGCGGGCGAACCAGGTGGCGCACCACCTGCTCGCCGCCGGGGCGGTCGCGGACTCCCTGGTGGGTGTGTGCTTGGAGCGCGGCCCCGAGCTGGTGCCGGTTCTCCTCGGTATCTGGAAGGCCGGTGCGGCCTACCTGCCGCTGGACCCGACCCTGCCCGCCGAACGCCGCGCGTTCATCCTGGAGGACACCCGCGCGCGGATCCTCGTCACGGACACCGAGGGGTCCTTCGAGGGCACCACGTTGCTGGTGAACGAGCTGATCGACGGACCGACAACCGTCCCCGCGCGTTCGACCGACCCCGCACAGCTCGCCTACGTCATCTACACCTCCGGCTCCACCGGCCGCCCCAAGGGCGTGATGATCCACCACGCCGGTCTGGCCAACTACCTGACCTGGACGGTGGACACCTACGCCTCCCACGGCACGGGTGGTGCTCCGCTGTTCTCCTCCATCTCCTTCGACCTGGGTATTCCGGACCTGTTCACGCCGCTGATCTGCGGCCAGGCCGTCACGCTGCTGCTGGACGGCCTGGACACCGCGTCGCTGGGTTCGGCTCTGGCGGAGGCGGGTCCGTTCAGCTTCGTGAAGCTCACCCCCGGCCACCTGGACCTTCTCACCCACCAGCTGTCCGCCGACCAGGCTCGCGACCTCGCGGGTGTGGTGATCGCGGCCGGTGACAACTTCCCCGTCTCCCTGGCCGAGCGCTGGCAGCAGCTGGCCGGTGCGGATGGTACGAAGGTCGCCACCGAGTACGGGCCCACGGAGATCACGATCGGCAACTCCGGCCTGATCATCGACACCCTCCCCACCACCGAGGCGATCCCGCTGGGTGCGCCGATCCCCAACACCGGCATGTACGTCCTCACCGAAGACCTGCAGCCCACCCCCATCGGCGTCGCGGGCGAGGTGTACATCGACGGGGCGGGCCTGGCGCGCGGCTACCTCGGCCGCCCCGACCTCACCGCCGAGAAGTTCCTGCCCAACCCGCACGGCCCCGCCGGCTCCCGCCTCTACCGCACCGGCGACCTCGCCCGCTTCCTTCCCGACGGCACCCTGGAGACCCTCGGCCGCATCGACAACCAGGTCAAGATCCGCGGCTACCGCATCGAACTCGGCGAGATCGAAGCCCGCCTGCGCGAACACCCCCACGTCCGCGACGCCGTCGTGGCCGTCCGCGCCCACGGTTCCGGCGAGAAGTCCCTCATCGGTTACCTGGTCCTGGCGGACGGCGTCGTGCTGGACGTGGCCGCGGTGCGCGAGCACCTCGGTGCCGCGCTGCCGGAGTACATGGTCCCGGCGGCCTTCGTCGAGCTGACCGAGATCCCGCTGACCGCCAACGGCAAGGTGGACCACCGAGCGCTTCCGGCGCCGGACCTGGCCGCGTTCGCCGGTGCGGCGTTCGTCGCTCCGCGCACGCCGCTGGAGGAGCGTCTCGCCGCCGTCTGGTGCGAGGTGCTGGGCCTGCCGGAGGTCGGTGTCGAGGACAGCTTCTTCGACCTCGGCGGCGACTCGATCCGCGCCGTGCGTCTGGTCGGTGCGCTTCGGGCGGCCGGTTTCGACGTCTCGATCCCGGACGTCTTCCAGCTCAAGACGATCGCCGCGCTGGCGGGCCGGGTGGCCGGCCAGGAGGTGACCGGCTCCCTGGTGGAGACGGTCGAGCCGTTCGCGCTGATCGGCGACCGTGACCGGGCGCAGCTCCCGGCGGGCGTGGTGGACGCCTATCCGCTGTCGCAGGTGCAGACCGGCATGCTGGTCGAGATGCTGGCCTCCGGCGACGAGCACGTCTACCAGAACATCAACTCCTTCCGGATCCCGGACGTGCAGCCGTTCTCCGCCGAGGCGATGCGCGAAGCCGTGGACACCGTCGTGGCCCGCCACGACATCCTGCGGACCACCATGCACCTGACCGGCTACGCGCAGCCGCTCCAGCTGGTCCACGGCGAGGTGCGGATCCCGGTCGGCGTTCACGATGTCCGCGGGCTGTCGGCCGAGCAGCAGAGCGAGCTCGCCTTCTCCTTCGTGGGCCAGGAGCGCGCCGCCGGGTTCGACATCGAGGCCGGACCGCTGCTGCGGCTCTCGGTCCACATCGAGTCGGACGCCGCGTGGCGGATGACGTTCAGCCACATTCACGCCATCACCGAGGGGTGGAGCTACCACACCCTGCTGATGGAGGTCCTGACCTGCTACCGCAGCCTGGTCGAGGGTCGCGGTGTCCCGGCGTACGAAGTTCCGGCCGTTCGCTTCGCCGACTTCATCGCCGCCGAGCAGGCGTCGCTGAGCAGCGAGTCCGACCAGTCCTTCTGGCTGGACGTCGTGGACACCCACAGTCCGGCCCAACTGCCCGCAGCCTGGGCCGGGTCGGAGGCTGTGCGCGAGCCGCTGCACCTCCGCGTCCCGTACCTGGACCTGGAGGACGACCTCCGCCGGCTCGCCGTCGACGCGAAGACGTCACTCAAGAGTGTGCTGCTGGCGGCGCACCTCAAGGTGCTGGGCATGCTGACGGTGGAGGAGTCCTTCCACACCGGTGTCGTCTACCACGGTCGGCTGGAGGCGCCGGGTGCGGACCGGGTGCTGGGCATGCACCTCAACACCCTGCCGTTCCCGGCGACTCGGGGTGCGGCGCGTACCTGGCGTGAGCTGGTGGAAGGGGTGTACCGGCAGGAGACCGAGATCTGGGCCCACCGCCGCTACCCGCTGCCCGCCATCCAGCGCGCGGCCGGGAACTCGCGTGAGCTGCTGACCATCCTGTTCGAGTACCTGGACTTCCACCTGGTCGACACTGCGGCCGTGGACGTCGACGCGACGATGGTCGACGGCACCAACGAGTTCGCGCTCAACGTGGTCGTCTCGCGCGGCAGTTTCGGACTCACCAGCGCGACCGATGTGGTCAGTCGGGAGAACCTGGAGCGGCTGGGCGGGATGTACCGCTCGGTGCTGGAGGCCATGGCGGGGGACCCGGACGGGGACGCGGGTGCGGTGTTCCTGGCGGACGCCGAGCGTTCGCTGCTTAGCGGTTGGGCTTCGGGTGGTCGCGTGGAGCGGCCGGCGGGGACGGTGCTGGACCTGTTCGAGGCGCAGGCCGCCGCGACGCCGGAGGCCGTCGCTGTTGTCGCGAGTGGCGTGAAGCTCTCCTACCGGCAGGTGGAGGAGCGGGCGAACCAGGTGGCGCACCACCTGCTCGCCGCCGGCGCGGTCGCCGACTCGCTCGTCGGCGTGTGCTTGGAGCGCGGACCGGAGCTGGTGCCGGTTCTCCTCGGTATCTGGAAGGCCGGTGCGGCGTACCTGCCGCTCGATCCGACCCTGCCCGCCGAACGCCGCGCGTTCATCCTGGAGGACACCCGGGCCACCATCCTGGTCACGGACACCGAGGGGTCCTTCGAGGGCACCACGTTGCTGGTGAACGAGCTGATCGACGGACCCACAACCGTCCCCGCCCGTTCGACCGACCCCGCACAGCTCGCCTACGTCATCTACACCTCCGGCTCCACCGGCCGCCCCAAGGGCGTGATGATCCACCACGCCGGTCTGGCCAACTACCTGACCTGGACGGTGGACACCTACGCCTCCCACGGCACGGGTGGTGCTCCGCTGTTCTCCTCCATCTCCTTCGACCTGGGCATCCCCGACCTGTTCACGCCGCTGATCTGCGGCCAGGCCGTCACCCTGCTCCCCGACGGCATCGACACCGCCTCCCTGGGCGCGGCGCTCGCCGAAGCGGGTCCGTTCAGCTTCGTGAAGCTCACCCCCGGCCACCTCGACCTCCTCACCCACCAGCTCTCCGCCGACCAGGCCCACGACCTCGCCGGCGTCGTCATCGCCGCCGGTGACAACTTCCCCGTCTCCCTCGCCGAACGCTGGCAGCAACTGGCCGGTGCGGACGGCACCAAGGTCGCCACCGAGTACGGGCCCACCGAGATCACCATCGGCAACTCCGGTCTGATCATCGACACCCTCCCGGTGACCGAGGCCATCCCGCTGGGCGCCCCGATCCCCAACACGGGCATGTACGTCCTCACCGAAGACCTCCGGCCGACCCCGATCGGCGTCGCGGGCGAGGTGTACATCGACGGGGCGGGTCTGGCGCGCGGCTACCTCGGCCGCCCCGACCTCACCGCCGAGAAGTTCCTCCCCAACCCGCACGGCCCGGCCGGCTCCCGCCTCTACCGCACCGGCGACCTCGCCCGCTTCCTCCCCGACGGCACCCTGGAGACCCTCGGCCGCATCGACAACCAGGTGAAGGTGCGCGGCTACCGCATCGAACTCGGCGAGATCGAAGCCCGCCTGCGCGAACACCCCCACGTCCGCGACGCCGTTGTGGCCGTCCGCGCCCACGGCTCCGGCGAGAAGTCCCTCATCGCCTACCTCGTCACCGCCGACGACACCAGCGACACCACCACCCCCGACATCCGCACCTTCCTCGCCGACTCCCTCCCGGACTACATGGTCCCCGCCGCCGTCATGGCCATCGGGAGCATCCCCCTCACCGCCAACGGCAAGGTCGACCACCGCGCCCTGCCCTCCCCCGACCTGGCCGCCTTCGCCGGTGCGGCGTTCGTCGCGCCGCGCACGCCGTTGGAGGAGCGTCTCGCCGCCGTCTGGTGCGAGGTGCTGGGCCTGTCGGAGGTGGGTGTCGAGGACAGTTTCTTCGACCTCGGCGGCGACTCCATCCGGGCCGTCCGTCTGGTCGGTGCGCTTCGGGCGGCCGGTTTCGACGTCTCGATCCCGGACGTCTTCCAGCTGAGGACCATCGCCGCCCTCGCGGGCCGGGTGGCCGGCCAGGAGGCGGGCGCCTCCCTCATCGAGGCCGTCGAGCCCTTCGCCCTGATCGGCGACCGCGACCGGGCCGCCCTCCCGGCGGGCGTGGTGGACGCCTACCCGCTCTCCCAGGTGCAGACCGGCATGCTGATCGAGATGCTGGCCGCCGGGGACGGCAACGTCTACCGCAACATCAACTCCTTCCGGATCCCGGACGCCGAGCCCTTCGACGGGACCGCGATGCGTGCGGCCGTGGACACCGTCGTGGCCCGCCACGACATCCTGCGGACCACCATGCACCTGGACGGCTTCTCGCAGCCGCTCCAGCTGGTCCACGGGCGCACCACGATCCCGGTGGCCGTCCACGACCTGCGTGGTCTCTCGGCCGAGCAGCAGACCGACCGCAGCCTCGCCTTCGTCGCCGACGAGCACGCGGCGGGCTTCGACCTGGCCGCCGGTCCGCTGCTGCGGGTCGCCGTGCACCTCGAGGCGGACGACGCGTGGCGGCTCACCTTCAGCCACATCCACGCGACCACGGACGGCTGGACGGTCAACTCGCTGCTGATGGAGCTGGTCGCGGTCTACCGCGAGCTGCGCGACGGCCGGGAGCCGGCCGCCTACGAGGCGCCGTCGGTCCGGTTCGCGGACTTCATCGCCGCCGAGCAGGCGTCGCTGAGCAGCGAGTCCGACCAGTCCTACTGGCAGGGGGTCCTGGACACCCACGCCCCGATGGTGCTTCCCACCGCCTGGGCCGACACCACGGGAAGCGCCACCCAGCTCAACGAGCGCGTGCCGTTCGCCGACCTGGAGGACGGCCTGCGCAAGCTGGCGACCGCGACCGGGACGGCTCTCAAGAGCGTGCTGCTGGCCGCGCACTTGAAGGTGCTGGGCGCGCTGACCGCCGAGGAGGCGTTCCACACCGGCGTGGTCTACCACGGCCGTCTGGAGGCGCCGGGTGCGGACCGGGTGCTGGGTATGCACCTCAACACCCTGCCGTTCCCGGCGGGTCGGAGCGCGGCCCGGACCTGGCACGAGCTGGTCGAGGGCGTGTACGCCCGGGAGACCGAGATCTGGTCGCACCGCCGCTACCCGCTGCCCGCCATCCAGCGCGCCGCCGGGACCGCCGGGGCGCAGGAGCTGCTGTCGACCGTCTTCGAGTGCCACGACTTCCACCAGGTGGACGCCGGCTCCGTGGACGTCGGCGCGACGCTCGGTGACGGTGCCAACGAGTTCGCTCTCGCGGCGATCGCGGCCGGTGGGCGGATCAACCTCGGGACGTCCGGCGCCGTGATGGGCCGGGCCGAGCTGACCCGCCTCGGGGCGATGTACCGGTCGGTGCTGGAGGCGATGGCGGCGGATCCGTTCGGTGACGCGACCGGTCCCGTTCTGCCGGAGGTGGACCGTGCGCTGCTGCTGGGGGCGTGGAATGCGCCGGTCGGGCAGCCGGTGACGGCGACCGTGCACGAGCTGTTCGCGGCCGTCGCGGCCGGTACGCCGGACGCGGTGGCGCTGACCAGCGGCGATCTGCACCTGTCCTACCGGGAGCTGGACGAGCGGGCCAACCGGATCGCCCACCACCTGGTGGCCGCCGGTGCCGGTCCGGACGTGATCGTCGGCGTTTCGCTGGAGCGCGGTCCGGACCTGATCCCGACGCTGCTGGGTGTGTTGAAGTCCGGTGCGGCCTACCTGCCGTTGGACCCGGTGAACCCGGCCGAGCGCCTGGCCTACATGCTGGCCGACGCGCAGGCGCCGATCCTGGTCACCCACTCCGGCCCGCCGGCGCTGGAGTTCGCCGGTACCCGGGTCGTTCTGGACCGCGACGCGGAGGCGATCGCGGCCCGCCCGGCCACCGCCCCCGCCACGGCGACCACGCCGGACAACCTGATCTACGTCATCTACACCTCCGGCTCCACCGGCCTGCCCAAGGGCGTCTGCCTCACCCACGCCAACGTGGCCCGCCACTTCGCGGCCACCGCCGGGCAGTTCGGCTTCTCGGCGGCCGACGTGGTCACCCAGTCGCACTCCTACGCCTTCGACGTCTCCGTCTGGGAGATGTGGAGCGCCCTGCTGCACGGCGGCCGCCTCGTGGTGGTCCCGCCGTCGGTGAGCCGCTCCCCGGAGGACCTGCTGGACCTGCTGGTCCGCGAGCAGGTCACCGTGCTGCTGCAGACCCCGACGGCGTTCCGCGCGCTCTCCGCCTTCGCGGCGGACGGCGACCCGCGGACGGGCCGGCTGGCGCTGCGACTCACCGGCTTCGGCGGCGAGCGGCTGGAGCCCTCGGAGCTGCGGCCGTGGGCGGCGGCGGTCGACCTGGACCGCACCGTCCCGGTCAACCTCTACGGCCCGACCGAGACCACCATGCACTGCGCCTACCACCGGCTCGGCGCCGCCGACCTGGCGCACACCGGCCGCAGCGTCATCGGCGGCCCGCTCGGCGACCTGACGGCGCACCTGCTCGACGCGGAGGGCCGGCTCGTGCCGGTCGGGGTGCCCGGCGAGCTGTACGTCGGCGGCCCGGCGCTGGCCCGCGGCTACCTGAACCGGCCCGGCCTGACCGCCGAGCGCTTCGTGCCGGACCCGTTCGGCCCGGCCGGCGCGCGGCTGTACCGCACCGGCGACCTCGGCCGACGGCTGGCCGGCGGCGGCATCGAGTTCCTCGGCCGCGTCGACAGCCAGGTCAAGCTGCGCGGCTACCGGATCGAGCTGGGCGAGATCGAGGCGGCGCTGCGCGAGCACCCGTCGGTGCGCGACGCCGTGGTGACCGTCCACGGGACCGACGGGGGCGAGCGGCTCGCCGCGTACCTGGTCGGCGGGCCGGTCGCGGCGGAGGAGCTGCGCCGGCACCTCGGGAGCCGGCTGCCGGAGTACATGGTCCCGGCCTCGTTCACGGCGATCGAGCGGGTGCCGCTCACCGTCAACGGCAAGACCGACCTGCGGGCCCTGCCCGCGCCGGAGCAGGAGGCGTACGCCCAGGAGCGGTTCGTCGCCCCGCGCACGCCGGCCGAGGAGCGGCTGGCCGCGGTCTGGGCGGAGGTGCTGGGCCTGGCCCGGGTCGGGGTCGAGGACAGCTTCTTCGACCTCGGCGGCGACTCGATGCGGGTGGTCGGCCTGGTCGGCGCGCTGCGCGCCGCCGGGTACGACCTGACCGTCCCGGACGTGTTCCGGCTGCGGACGGTGGCCGGACTCGCGGCCGAGGTGGGCGGGCAGCGGACCGGCGCGTCCCTCGTCGAGACCGTGGAGCCGTTCGCCCTGATCGGCGACCGCGACCGGACCGCCCTCCCGGCGGGCGTCGTGGACGCCTACCCGCTCACCCAGGTGCAGACCGGCATGCTGATCGAGCTGCTGACGGCCGAGGACGCGGGGCTGTACCACAGCATCAACTCCTTCCGGATCCCCGACGGCAGCCCGTTCGCCGCGGACGCCCTGCGCGCCGCGCTGGACCTGGTGACGGCCCGGCACGAGGTGCTGCGGACCTCCGTCCACCTGGACGGCTTCTCGCAGCCGCTGCAGCTGGTGCACTCCGCCGCCGAGGTGCCGCTCACGGTGCACGACCTGCGCGGCCTGGCCGGCGCGGAGCGGGCGGAGCGCGCCGCGGCGTACGTGGCGGCCGAGCGGGCCGCCGGCTTCGTGCTGACGGCGGCGCCGCTACTGCGGATCGCCGTGCACGTCGAGGGCGGGGACGCGTGGCGGCTGACCGCCAGCCACCTGCACGCCGTCACCGACGGCTGGACGCTGAACTCGCTGCTGATGGAGCTGCTGGAGGTCTACCGGGCCGTCCGGGACGGCCGGGAGCCGGCCGCCCACGAGCCGCCGGCCGTCCGCTACGCGGACTATGTGGCGGCCGAGCTGGCCTCCCTGGCCGACCCCGCCGACCAGGCCTTCTGGCAGCGGGTGGTGGAGGAGCACAGCCCGCTGACGCTGCCCGCCGCCTGGGTGGACGAGTCCGCGGGAGCAGCGGAGCGGCACGGCACCCGGGTGCCGTACGGGGACCTGGAGGAGGGCCTGCGGCGGCTCGCCGCCGGGGCCAGGACCTCGCTGAAGAGCGTGCTGCTGGCCGCGCACCTGAAGGTGCTGGCCGCGCTCACCACCGCGGAGGCGTTCCACACCGGCGTGGTCCACCACGGCCGGCTGGAGGCGCCGGGTGCGGACCGGGTGCTGGGCATGCACCTCAACACGCTGCCGTTCCCGGCCGACCGGAGTGCCCGGACCTGGCACGAGCTGGTGGAGCGGGTGTACCGGCAGGAGGCCGAGGTCTGGTCGCACCGCCGCTACCCGCTGCCCGCGATCCAGCGGGTGACGGGCGGCGCGGCCGGGGCCGGTGGCGCGGCCGGGTCCGGCGGCGCGGGCCGGCTGATCACGGTGCTCTTCGACCACCAGGACTTCCACCAGGTCGACACCGGGGCGGTCGACGTCGACGCCGGTCTCGGCGACGGCGCCACCGAGTTCCCGCTCACCGCGGTGGCCGGCGGCGGGTGGCTCACGCTCAACACCACCACCGGGGTGCTCGGCCGGGCGGAGCTGGCCCGGCTGGCCGCGATGTACCGCTCGGTGCTGGAGGCGATGGCCGCCGACCCGTTCGGCGACGCCGTGGCGGTCCACCTGCCGGCCGGTGAGCGGGAGCGGCTGCTCGCGCTCGGCACGGTCACCGCGCACCGCCCGGTGCGCGGCACCCTGCACGAGGCGTTCGCCGCGCAGGCCGCCCGGACGCCCGACGCGGTCGCGCTGACCGGCGGCGGCGCCCGGCTGACCTACCGGGAGCTGAACGAGCGCGCCAACCGGCTCGCGCACCGGCTGGTCGCGCTGGGCGCCGGCCCGGACGCGGTGGTCGGTGTCTCGCTGGAGCGCGACGAGGACCTCGTCCCGGCACTGCTGGGCGTGCTGAAGTCCGGTGCGGCGTACCTGCCGCTGGACCCGGCGAACCCGGTGGAGCGGCTCGGCTACATGCTGGCCGACGCCCGCTCGCCGATCCTGGTGAGCCGGGGCGAGCCGGCGGCCCGGCTGGCGGGCTCCTTCGGGGGCGCGCTGGTGGACCTGGACGAGGAGGCGGCCGCCCTGGCGGCGCAGCCGGCCACCGACCCGGTCACCGCGACCGCGCCGGACCACCTGAGCTGCGTGATCTACACCTCCGGCTCGACCGGTCTGCCCAAGGGCGTGACGCTGACGCACGGCAACGTGCTGCGGCTGTTCACCGCGATCCAGGAGCGGATGGGCTTCACCGCCGAGGACGTGAGCGCGCAGTCGCACTCCTACGCCTTCGACTTCTGCGTCCAGGAGATGTGGAGCGCCCTGCTGCACGGCGGCCGTCTGGTGATGGTGCCGCCGCTGGTGGGCCGCTCGCCGGAGGACCTGCTGGACCTGCTGGTCCGGGAGCGGGTCACGGTGCTCTGCCAGATCCCGTCGGCCTTCCGCGGCCTGGCCGCACTGGCGGGCTCGGGCGATCCGCGGATCGACGAACTCGCCCTGCGCGCCGTGGTGTTCGGCGGCGAGCGGCTGGAGGTCGCGGAGCTGCGGCCGTGGGTGGACCGGGTCGGCCTGGAGCGGACGACGCTGGTCAACCAGTACGGTCCGACCGAGATCACCGTGCACTGCACCTACCACGTGCTGCGCCCGGAGGACTTCGACCACCCCTCGCGCAGCCTGCTCGGCGCGAACCTGGACGACCTGAGCATCCATCTGCTGGACGCGGACGGGCACCTGGTGCCGGTCGGCGTGCCGGGCGAGCTGTTCGTCGGCGGCCCGGGCGTGGCCCGCGGCTACCTGGACCGGCCCGGTCTGACCGCCGAGCGCTTCGTGCCGGACCCGTTCGGCCCGGCCGGTGCGCGGCTGTACCGCACCGGCGACCTGGGACGGCGGCTGGCGGACGGCAGCATCGAGTTCCTCAGCCGGGCGGACAACCAGATCAAGATCCGCGGCTACCGGGTCGAGCTGGGCGAGATCGAGGCGGCGCTGCGTGAGCGCGCCGAGCTGCTGGACGCGGTGGTCGTGGTGCGGGCCAACCCGCAGGGCGAGAAGTCTCTGATCGCCTACGTGGTCGGCGACGGCCGGGAGGCCGACCCGGTGCAGCTGCGCAAGCACCTGGCGGAGAGCCTGCCGGAGTACATGGTGCCGTCGGCCTTCGTGGTGCTGGACGCGCTGCCGCTGAACGCCAGCGGGAAGATCGACTTCAGTGCGCTGCCGCAGCCCGACCTGGCGGCCTTCGGCTCCGCGTCCTTCGTCGCCCCGCGCACGCCGGCCGAGGAGCGGCTGGCCGCGATCTGGGCCGAGGTGCTGGGCCTGGCGCGGGTCGGGGTCGAGGACAGCTTCTTCGACCTCGGCGGCGACTCGATGCGGGCGGTGCGCCTGGTCGGCGCGCTGCGGGCGGCCGGGTTCGACGTGTCGATCCCGGACGTGTTCCAGCTGCGCACGATCGCCGCGCTGGCCGGGAAGGCGTCCGGCCTCGCGGCCGGGGAGTCGCTGGTGCGGGCGGTGGCGCCGTTCGCGCTGATCGACGGGCGGGACCGGGCGAAGCTGCCGGCCGACGTGGTCGACGCGTACCCGATGTCGCAGGTGCAGACCGGCATGCTGGTGGAGATGCTGGCCGCCGAGTCGCCGCACGGGCGGAGCCTGTACCACAACCTCAACTCGTTCATGATCCGCGACGAGCGGCCGTTCGACGCGGCGGCGCTCCAGCGGGCGGTGGACACCGTGGTCGCCCGGCACGACATCCTGCGCACCTCGATGCACCTGGACGGCTTCGCCCGCCCGATGCAGCTGGTGCACGCCACCGCGCCGTACCCGGTGCGGACGGTCGACCTGCGCGGCCTGCCGGAGGCCGAGCAGCTCGCGGCCAAGCGCGGATACCTGCGCCAGGAGCAGGAGTTCCGCTTCGACCTGGCCACCGCGCCGCTGATGCGGATCTCGGCCGTGGTCGAGTCGGACGCCGCCTGGCGGCTCAACTTCACCTACAACCACGCCATTTCGGAGGGCTGGAGCTACAACTCGCTGCTGATGGAGGTGCTGGAGTGCTACCGGAGCCTGCGCGACGGTGCCGAGCCGGCGCCGTACGAGGCGCCCGCCGTGCGCTACGCGGACTTCGTCGCCGCCGAGCTGGCCTCCCTGGCCGACCCGGGTGACCAGGAGTTCTGGCAGGACCTGGTGGACACGCACACCCCGGTGGCGATCCCGGAGGGCTGGGCGCAGGCCGGGGCCGCGCCGCGCGGCCACGCCGTGCAGGTGCCGTTCGAGGACCTGGAGGAGGGGCTGCGCCGGCTGGCCGGCGAGGCCCGCACCTCGATGAAGAGCGTGCTGCTCGCCGTACACCTCAAGGTGCTGGGCATGCTGTCGGCGGAGGAGTCCTTCCACACCGGCGTGGTCTACCACGGCCGGCTGGAGGCGCCGGGCGCGGACCGGGTGCTGGGCATGCACCTCAACACCCTGCCGTTCCCGGCCACCCGGGGCGGCGCGGCGACCTGGCGCGAGCTGGTGGAGCGGGTGTACGCCCGGGAGACCGAGATCTGGTCGCACCGCCGCTACCCGCTGCCCGCGATCCAGCGGGCCGCCGGGAACACCCGCGAGCTGCTGTCGATCCTGTTCGAGTACCTGGACTTCCACCACGTCGACACCGACACCGTGGACGTCGCCGAGGGCCTGAACGACGGCGTCAACGAGTTCACCCTGAACGTCGTCCCGAACCGGGGCAGGTTCAACCTGAGCACCTCGACCGCCGTCATCGGCGCCGAGCAGCTGGCCCGGCTGGGCCGGATGTACCGGCTGGTGCTGGAGGCGATGGCCGCCGACCCGGACGGGGACGCCGCCGCCTCCTACCTGCCGGAGGAGCCGGCCGGGGCCGCGGCCGGGCCGGCCGCGGAGCCGCTCACCCCGGAGCTGTTCGCGGCCCGGGCCGAGGCCGCCCCGGAGGCGACCGCGGTGGTCGTGGACGGCGCCGCCGTCAGCTACCGCGAACTGGCCGGGCGGGCCGGGCGGATCGCCCGGCACCTGCTCGCCGCGGGCGTCCGGCCCGGGGACGAGGTCGGCATCCGCGGCGCCGAGCCGCTGTCCGCCCTGTACGGCATCTGGCAGGCCGGGGCGGCGTACACCGACGCGCCCGCCGCCGGGGCCCTCGTGGTGACGGACGACATCGCGTCCGGAACCGTGGACGGGGACGCCCCGCTGCCGCCCACCGCGCCGGACCGCGCCGCCTGGGTGGTCGACCGGGACGGCGCACGGGTCACGGTCAGCCACCGGGAGCTGCACGCGCTGCTGGAGGCCGGGCGCGGGACCGTCGGCTCCGGCGGCCGGGCGGCCTGGCTGGTGGCCGGGATCACCGGGGTGGACGCCCACCTGGCGCTCACCACCGGCGCCCGCGCGGTGCTCGCCCCCGGGGCGGACGCCGCCGCGCTGGTCGACCTGGTCGACCGGCAGCGGATCACCCACCTGCTGTCCGATCCGGCCGGCTGGGCGGGGCTGCTGGCGGCGGGCTTCGACCACTACGCGGTCACCGCGCTCGTCGACGGCGAGCCCTCGGATGACCTCGCGGAGGAACTGCTCGACCGCGCCCAGCGGCTGATCTCCGTGCGCGGCACGGTCGTCGAGGAGATGTAGGACCCCGGTCGAGGAGATATAGGACCCCTATAGTGCCGCTCCCGAAGATACCCGTGCATGAATTCTCCCCCAACGAATATGGAGCTTCGCGGTCATGAGGACTGCCATCGAAGGATCCGACCGGTTCCGCGAGATTCTGGATCGTCTGGGCCGGATGTCCATCGACGACTACTACAACCCGTACCGGATGTTCGAGTGGCCGGAGGAACTCCCCGCCGACCAGCTGTGGATGAGCAAGGAGCTGATCAGCCTCCACGGCACGCCGGCCTTCGACGAACTCGACCGGGAGCAGCTGCTGCGGCTCGCCCGCTGGGAGAGCGTCAATTTCTACAGCCTCAATGTGCACGGAATCCGTGAACTGCTGATCGAGGTCGTCAACCGGGTGCACATGCCCGGATTCGAGGCCCCCTCGGAGTTCTTCCACCACTTCATCGGTGAGGAGAACGAGCACATGTGGTTCTTCGCCGAGTTCTGCCGCCGCTACGGGAAGAAGATCTACCCGTTCCCGCGGGTCAAGACGACCGTGCCCGGCGACGAGGCGACCGAGAACTTCCTGGTCTTCGCGCGGATCCTGCTGTTCGAGGAGATCGTCGACTTCTACAACGCCCACATGGCCGACGACGCGACGCTGCCCGAGACGGTCCGCCAGGTCAACCGGATCCACCACCGCGACGAGTCCCGGCACATCGCCTTCGGGCGCGAGCTGGTCTCGCTGCTGTACGCGGAGCTCGAGCGGACCAAGAACGAGGAGGAGCTGGCCGGGGTCGAGCGCTACCTCAAGGAGTACATCCAGTTCTGCCTGCACTCCTTCTACAGCCTCAACGCCTACGAGGACGCCGGTCTGGCCGACCCGCTGGCCGTGCGCGCGGCCGTCATGCGCGACCCGAACCGCCGCGCCTTCGAGCGCCGGATGGTCCGCAAGCCGGTCTCGTTCATGGTCAAGTCCGGCATCTTCAAGGACGCCGAACTGCTCGTCCCGGCGGCGGTCTGACGCCATGCGGACCGAAACCCTGCACCCGCCGTACAGCACGGAGGGCGGATTCGCCACCCTCGGCCCCGAGCCGACCGAGCTGGTCCGGCTGCTGGATGAGACCTTCCGCGAGTGGGCCCTGCGTGACGGCGCCCGCCCGATGACGGCCCCGGCGCTACTGCCGGTGGCCGGGCTCGCCAAGCTCGACTTCTACCAGAACTTCCCCCAACTCGCGCTGGTAGCCAGCCGGTTCGACCTCGCCGACGGCCGCCCGGCGCCCACCGGCGCGGCCGCCGCCGGGGCCGTCCCAGGGGCGGACCTGGACCCGGCGGCGCTCGCCCTGCCCTCCACCGTCTGTTACGGCGTCTACCTGGGCCACACCGGCGCCGTGCTCGCGGAGAACACCGCGGTCACCCTGGTCGGCCAGTGCTTCCGCAACGAGGAGCACTACGACGGGCTGCGCCGCCTGATGTCCTTCCGGATGCGGGAGGTGGTGGCACTCGGCAGCGCCGAGTTCGCCCAGCGGCACGTGGACCACTACGCGGACCTCACCGAGCGGTTCACCCGCGCGATCGGGCTGCCGGTGGTCAAGGAGGCCGCGACCGACCCGTTCTTCGACCGGGAGGGGCCGCGCGCCCTCATGCAGCGGCTGATCCCGGTCAAGTACGAGTTCCTGTACGGCGGCACGGCCATCGCCTCGGTCAACACCCACCGCAACTTCTTCGGCGAGCGCTGCGGGATCAGCCTCGACGGGCAGGAGGGGCCGGCCTTCACCAGCTGCGTCGGCTTCGGCTTCGAACGCTGGGTGCACGCGCTGGCCGACCACTTCGCCGGGGACTGGGACGCGGCCCTCACCGCCGTCGTCCGTGCGCGGGCCGATGTCGGCTAGGCCGAGGCCGGCCCGGGGCACCGACGGGATCCCCGCGGAGGGAGCCGTCCGCGTCGGCGTGGACATCGTCCGCACCGACCGGGTCCGGGACCTCCTGCGCGACCACGGTCCCGGCATTCTGACCACCATGCTGACCGCGCGCGAACTCGCGGACAGCGCCACCGCGGTGGGCCTCGACCTGCTCACCGCGAGCGGGCGGATCGCCGCCAAGGAGGCGGTCTTCAAGCTGCTGCGCGCCCGCGACATCGTGCTCCCGTGGCTGGACGTCGAGGTCAGCCGGCAGCCCGGCGGCGCCCCCCTGGCGACGCTCAGCGGCCGGATCGCCGCGCTCGCAGAGGAGGCGGGCGTGCACGCCATCGACATCAGCATCAGCCACGACGGGGACTACGCGGTCGCGATGGCGGTCTCCAGCCCGACCCGAACCACCAGACAGGACCGTCCGGCCCCGGACGGCACCCAGAGCGAGGAGGACACCGTGCCGACGCCCCTGCAGCGGCTGGAGCAGTGGATCCTGGACAAGAATCCGCAGTACACCGAGATCGACCCGGACCTCGACCTGATCGAGAACCGGCTGGTCGACTCGCTGGCCTTCGCCGAGTTCGTCTACCTGCTCGGCCGGCTCACCGAAGTCCCGGTCGACGTCCAGAACCTGGACATCGAGGACTTCCGCACGCTGCGCCGCGTGGCCGACAAGTACCTCCTCGCCGGCGTCGACTGATGGGGGCCGAGATGCGCTACGCGGAGGACTTCGCCCCCGGCGACACCTTCGACCTCGGCAGTGTCGAGGTCACCGCGGACGAACTGCTGGCGTTCGCCGCCGAGTTCGACCCGCAGCCGTTCCACCTCGGCGAGGAGCCGGGCGAGAAGCACGGCTTCGGCGGACTGATCGCCAGCGGCTGGCACACCGCGGCCATGTTCCAGCGGCTCTACGTCGACGGCCTGCTCAGCGGGGCCGCGGTCGCCGCCTCGCCCGGGGTCGACGAACTGCGCTGGTTCAGCCCGGTGCGGCCCGGCGACGTCCTGCGCGGCACCGCGACCGTGGTCGGCGAACCGGGCCCCTCGCTCAGCCGCCCGGACTGCTCGGTGCTGCGGCACCGGTGCGAACTCACCGACACCTCGGGCCGCCCGGTGTTCCGGATGACCCTGCACGTGCTGTTCCGCAAACGGCCCCGCGAGGAGGCGAACGCATGACGCGGCTCGACGAGGCACCGGCGGCGGTGGCGGTGGCCGGGGGGCCTCGGATGGCTGAACCGGTCACCGCGGGCGCCGCCGGGCTCCCGGACGACACCCCCGTCCTGGAGCGCCACCCGGACCTGCGCTACTTCCGGGCCCGGCTCGGCGGCACCACCCTGCTGGACGTCCCGGCGCCCGCCGGCGGCGCCCGGATCGTGGCCAAGTGCGAGTTCGAGAACCCCACCGGCTCGGTCAAGGACCGGGTGGCGTACGCGCTGCTCTGCCGCGCCGTACTGGAGCACGAGGGCCCCGGGCCGCTGAAGCTGCTGGACTACTCCGGCGGCAGCCTGGTCCGCTCCTTCGGGCAGCTGGGCCGGATCACCGGGATCCCGATGCGGTTCGCCGTGCCGAGCACGATCCCGGACAGCTGGCTGCGGCAGATCACCGCCAGCGGGGTGCGGGTCGACCCGGTCCCGGTGGAACTCGGCATCGCCGGGATCATCGACCGGGCCTTCGCCGCCAAGGCCGAGGACCCGTCCTGGACCCTGCTGCACCAGATGCGCAACGAGGCCAACGTGGCCGTCCACGAGTGGACCACCGGCCAGGAGGTGCTCACCCAGCTGGACGGCCGCCGGCCCACCCACTGGGTGGCGGCGATCGGCACCGGCGGCACCCTCACCGGCGTCGCCCGGGCCCTGCGCCGGGAGTTCCCGGACCTGGTCGTCGTCGGCAACACCCCGGGCGAGATGCCCTACGGCACCGAGGGCCCGCCCAACGGGCTCACCAAGTTCGCCGGCTCCGGCGGCCTGGGCCACGGGGTGCGCCAGCCCTTCGTGGCGGGTCTGGCCGCCGACGCGGACCACCGCAGCGTCGGGTACGGCGCGGCACTGGACGCGATGGTCCGGTTCGAGGCCCGCACCGGGCTGCGGATCGGCACCTCGGCCGCCGCCAACTGGCAGGTGGCCTGGGACACGGCGGCGGCGCTCGGCCCCGAGGACCTGGTGGTGACGGTGTTCCCGGACGCCGGAGCCGCCGAGGAGTGGGAGCGGGCGTATGCCCGGGCGGCGTCCTGAGCGGCGTCCTGAGCGGCTGCCGGTACGGGCGGTCGCGACCGCCCGCGAGGACCTGGACGTGATCGTGGCCCGGGACCCGTCGGTGCGGCGGCGCCGGGAGGCGCTGCTGCACCCGGCGCTGCCCGCGCTGTGGACGTACCGGCTCGCGCACGCGCTGCACCTGCGCGGGCACCGGCTGGCCGCCCGGCTGGTCGGCAACCTGGGCCGGCTGGCGTCCGGCGGGGTGGAGATCCACCCCGGGGCGACGCTCGGCCGGCGGGTCTTCGTCGACCACGGCGCCGGAGTGGTGATCGGCGAGATGGCGGTGGTCGGCGACGACGTCACCATCTACCACCAGGTCACCCTCGGCGCCGTGGGCTGGTGGCGCGACAACGGCCGGGCCCCCGGCGCCCGGCGGCACCCCGTCGTCGGCGACCGGGTGGTGCTGGGCGCCGGTGCCACGGTGCTCGGGCCGGTCCTGATCGGCGACGACGCGCTGATCGGCGCCGGGGCCCTGGTCACCGAGGACGTCCCGGCGGGAGCCCGGGTGACCGCGCCGCCCGGCCTGGTCACCGTCCGCCGCCCGGGACCGGCCGCGGGACCGACCGCGGGACCGACCGCGGGACCGAACGCAGGACCGACCGCGGGACCGAACGCAGGACCGACCCCGGAACCGGACCTCACCCTGGAGGAGAGCATTGAGTACGCCGCCGACCACTGACGACCGGCTGGACCGGGGCCTGGCCGAAATGGCCAGGATCACCGGCGGCCACACCCCGCACCTCGACGCGGTGGACGGCATCGCGCCGGACCTCGCCCGGTACGCGGTGGAGTTCGCGTTCGGGGACATCTACGCCCGGGGCGGGCTGACCACCCCGGAGCGCCAGCTGATCACCCTCGGCGTGCTCGCCGCCCTCGGCGACGCCGAACCCCAGCTGGCCGCCCACGTCCGGGCCGCGTTCACGGTGGGCCTGACGCTCGAGCAGGTGGTCGAGGCGGTGATGCACATCGTGCCGTTCGCCGGCTTCCCGCGCGCCCTGAACGCCATGACGGTGGTCGAGCGCGTCGTCGCGGAACAGCGGGACACGATGCCCCGCCCCGAGCCGCCCCGGCCCGGAGGCGAGCGGGCGACTATCTGATGGTGATCGCGCCGGCGGCGGTGCGGACCGTGATGGTGCGGGTGGCGTTGCGGTCGACCGGCAGGTTGATCTGCGGCGGGGTGCCCGCGGTGCTGCGGGCGTCGATCGAGTACTCGGCCCCGCCGGGCACCGACAGGTCGGCGCCGCCGTCGCCGGTGGTGATCTCCACACCGGTGGGCGGAGCCGCGAAGGCGGCCCGGACCGTGCCGTTCCCGGTGGTGATCCGGACGCCGGGCGAGCGGCTGTCGGTCACCGTCACGCTGCCCGAGTCGCTGCGCAGCGCCAGCGGACCGGCCGAGCCGACGACGCTGATCGCCCCGCTGCGGCTGGTCAGGTCCAGTGCTCCGCCGAGTCCGCTCGCGGTGACCTCGCCGGTGGAGGACTCGACCGAGGCGGCCAGCCCGGCCGGCACGGTGACCCGCAGCTGCAGGGAGCACACCGTCCCGCAGTCGGCCCGGACGAGCACCTCGCCGCCGGCGGTGGTGACCGCGACGCCGGGCGCCGTCCCCTGGTAGCTGCTGGTCGCCGAGACCCGCACCACCGAGTCGTCGCCCGGGACGAGGACGACCCCGGCGCTGGCGGACTCGATCCGCAGCCGGGTGCTGTCGGCGGCGTCGGCGCGCAGCGTCTCGGTGTAGTGGCGCTCGGAGGAGAGCAGCGAGACGATCCCCCAGGAGGCGGCGGCGACGGAGAGGGCCAGGACGGCGAGCCCGGCGGCGACGATCCAGCGGGCCCGGGCGGGTGTCGACCCGTTCGGGCCGGGCGGGGCAGTGATCTCAGGCTCCCAGGTAGCGCAGGACGGCCAGCACCCGGCGGTGCCCGCCGTCCACCTTCGGCAGGTCGAGCTTGGTGAAGATGCTGTTGATGTGCTTGCCGACGGCGCTCATGCTGATCGTCAGGCCCTCGGCGATGTCGGTGTTGGACGCGCCCTCGGCCATCAGCTTGAGCACGTCCAGTTCGCGGGCGCTCAGCGCGGCCAGCGGGTCGCGCCGGCCGCCGCGGGCCAGCAGCTGCTTGACCACTTCGGGGTCGAGCACGGTCTCGCCGGCGCTGATCCGCTCCAGGGCCGCGACGAAGTCGTCGACGTCGTCGACCCGGTCCTTCAGCAGGTAGCCGATGCCGCTGCCGCCGCTGCCGACCAGTTCGACGGCGTAGCGCTCCTCGACGTACTGGGAGAGCACGAGCACCCCGGTCCCGGGCCGTTCGGCGCGGATCGCGAGCGCGGCGCGCAGGCCCTCGTCGACGAAGGTCGGCGGCATCCGGACGTCGGTGACGACGACGTCGGGGTGGTGCTCGGCGACGGCGCGCAGCAGGGCCTCGCCGTCGGCGACGGCGGCGACCACCTCCAGGCCGGCCTCGGTGAGCAGCAGGGCGATGCCCTGCCGCAGCAGGGTGGAGTCCTCGGCGATCACTACCCGCATTGCACATCCACTTCGATCAGGGTCGGTCCGCCGGCGGGGCTGGTCACCCGCAGCCGGCCGTCCACGGCGGCGACCCGCCCGGCCAGTCCGGAGAGCCCGCTGCCCCCGGCGGGGTCGGCGCCCCCGCGGCCGTCGTCGCCGATGGTAACGGTGAGCCGGTCGCCGGCCCGGCGGATCTCCACCCAGGCGTTGCGGGCCCGGGCGTGCTTGGCGACGTTGGTCAGCGCCTCGCTGACCACGAAGTAGGCGACGGCCTCGACGGTCGCGGGCGGGCGCGGTTCGGCCCGGACGTCCAGCCGGACGGGCACGGGGGAGCGGGCGGCGACGGCGGAGAGCGCGGCCTCCAGGCCCCGGTCGGTGAGCACCGGCGGGTGCAGGCCGCGGGCCAGGTCGCGCAGTTCGGCGATGGCGGCGCGGGCGTCGGCGCGGGCCTGTTCGACGATCTGCCGGGTGTCGTCGTCGCCGCTCTTCCGCAGCCGGGAGACGGCGCGGCCGAGGGCCATCGAGAGGGCGACCAGGCGCTGTTGGGCGCCGTCGTGCAGATCGCGTTCGATCCGGCGGCGCTCCTCATCGACGGCGCGCACCAGTTGCGCCCGGCTCTCGGTGAGTTCCTCGACCCGGCGGGTGAGTTGCTGGTCCCGGGGCGGGGCGAGCAGGGCCCGGGCGAGGGCGGTGTCCAGGGCGCGCAGGGCCCGGACCGCGGGCGGGGAGAGGAAGAGCCCGGTGAGTGCCGCGGCGAGGGCCACGAGCAGGGCGGTCCCGGTGCTGTCCACGGTGAGCGGGCCGAGCACGGCGTGCCCGTCGGGCAGCCGGGACCAGTAGGCGGGGAGGGCGAGCAGGGTGAGCGGGACGGCCCAGGCCAGGACGGCGCCGCCGTTGGTGAGGACGGACAGCGGCAGCAGGGCGAGGAAGTAGCCGGCCTGCCGCCGGGTGCCCCGGTCGGTGGCGAGGGTGCGGGCGGAGCGCAGCGGGGCCGCGGCGGAGAGCCCGGGGAGCGGTGGGGCGGGGAGGTCGGGGCCGCCGGTGGCGGCGTGCCGGGCGCGTTCGGCGGCGGCGAGGAGGTGCAGGGCCCGGCCCGCCAGGAGTATCACCGGCAGGCCGGTCAGGGCGACGGGCAGCAGGCAGACCCCGGTCACCAGGGTGAGCAGGACGGCGAGGCCGGCGAGTGCGGCGAGGCCGTCGGTGGCGAGGTGGGCGCCGGCGCGCCACAGGTCCGGTGCCGTCGGCCCCCGGTGCGGCCGCCGGGCCGGTCGTGCGGTTTCGCTCGCCGACGTCACCCGGATCCCCTCCCCGACCGCTCGCCGGGCCGCTGCCCGGGTCGTTCCCCGACCGCTCGCCGGACGGGTGCCCGGGTCGTTCCCCGGACGGGTGCCCGGGTCGTTCCCCGGGCGGTGCTCCGGGGCCGGGCGTGGTACCCCCGGCACACCGGACTCTACGGCCTTTCCGCAGGTCAGTCCCAGCCGTTGTTCATGGCGACGACGACGGTGCCGCCCGGGGCGGCGTCGACGGCGGCGGTGATGCCAAGGCCGTCGGCGACGGAGGCGGTGGTGGTCGGGAAGTGGGTGGCCGCGGTGGTGGCGGCGGGCCCGGCGAACACGGCGGCGGCGAGCAGGAGGCCGGCGGCCGGGGAGAGGCGGCGGGCGAGGAAGGCGGTGCTGGTCACGATGGAACCCCCAGTGTCGGTGCGTCGGCGTCGGCCATGCACCAGATCCAATGTGTTTGCGGCGGTTTCGCGCGGTTCGGCGCGTTTCCTGCCGTCTGGAATCGATCCTCACACGGGGTGGAACGGGGTGTCAGCAGATCCCGGAGCCATGGTGCTGCCATGGCAGGGTGCTGCCAGGGGGCGTTCCGGCGGTCAGTCCGACATGGCCACCAGGACCCGGCGGGCCCCGGCGAACGGGCGCCGTCCGTGTGCGACCAGCACATTGTCGATCAGCAGGACGTCGCCCCGGCGCCAGTCGACGTCGACCGCCGCGGCGAGGCCCCGGTCGCGGATCTGCACCACGTCCTCGGCGGGGATCGGCGAGCCGTCGGCGAAGGCCACCGACTGCGGCAGCTGGTCCACCGGCAGCAGCCGGGCCAGGGCGGCGGCGGTCTCGTCGCCGAGGGCGGCGGGGTGCCACTGGTCGGACTGGTTGAACCACACCTCGGCGCCGGTGCGCGGGTGGCGGACGGTGGCCGGCCGGTGCTGGGTGACCCGCAGGCCGCCGTCCCGGCGCCACTCGGCCTCGGCGCCCGCGGCGGCGAGGAAGGAGTCCACCCGGTCGCGCTCGTCGGTCTCGAAGGTGTCCTGCCAGCTCTTGCCGAGGCCGAGTCCGCCGTGCAGGTTCTGGGTGTACCGGACGCCGCCGGCGAAGCGCTCGCGCACCGCGTCGTCCAGCGACTCCAGCCACAGCGCCGCGTCGACCACCGGGGTGGCGCCGCCGGTCTCCGCCGCGGTGACGCAGCAGAAGGCCAGCCGGGCCGGCCAACTGTGCGCGTAGGAGAGCTCGTTGTGCATCGAGATGGTGAACTCGGCCGGGTACTCGGTGGAGGTGTAGACGTTCCGGCCGACCTTGGTGCGCGGGGAGTTGCCGTGCACATAGGCGAGCCGGTTCGGCAGCAGCCGGTCCAGCACCTCGTCGACCCGCTCCTCGGTCACGCCGAAGCCGCGGAACACCAGCGCCTTCTCCCGGTCGAGCAGCGCCTCCGGGTCGCCGTCGGCGGCGAGCCGGGACAGCAGCCCGTCGACGCCCGCCGCACCGGTCTCCGGGTAGATCTCGTACGGCTTCCAGCCAGTGCCCGCACCCATTGTCGGGGGCCCCTTCGCATCGCTCGGTGCCACCCGGACCGGTGGCCGCCGGACAGGATCGCCGGGGGTCCTATACGCGGCCGATATTCGCGGCGGGCCCCGGCCCCGACGGGGCCGCCGTCCGGTCGTATAGGGACGGGATAGGCACGGCGGCCAGACTCCGGACATGACCGACCTGATCGCCCCCGGGGCGACCGACGCCGACGGCCGGAACGATCCGCGGCCCGATCCGCGGCCCGATCAACCGCTGCGCGCGAACAAGGACTTCCTCCGACTCTGGATCGGTGCGGGCGTCTCCCGCTTCGGATCCACCGTCAGCATGGTGGCCTACCCGATGCTGGTGCTCTGGCAGACCGGTTCGGCGACCGCCACCGGTGCGGTGGGCTTCGCCGCGACCCTGCCCAATCTGCTGGTCCAGCTGCCGGCCGGGGCGCTGGTGGACCGCTGGGACCGCCGTCGGGTGATGCTCTGGTGCGACCTCGTCCGGCTGCTCGCCTTCGCCGCCGTGGCGGTGGCGGCCTGGCACGGGGCGGTGTGGCTGCCGCTGGTGCTGGCCGCCGCCTTCGTCGAGGGCACCCTGGGCATCCTGTACGGGACCGCCGAGCAGGCGGCCGTGCGCAGTGTCGTCCCGGTCGGTCAGCTGCCCGCGGCGCTGTCGCAGAACCAGGCCCGGGGCGCGGCGATCGGCCTGCTCGGGCAGCCGCTCAGCGGTCTGGTGTTCACCCTGGTCCGCTGGCTGCCGTTCGCCCTGACGGCGGCCCTCAACGCGGTCGCCCTGGTCTGCCTGCTGCTGATCCGCCGGGATCTGCGCCCGGTCAGGACGGAGCCGCCCAAGCGGCTGCACGTGGACATCAAGGACGGCCTGGTCTGGCTCTGGCGGCGGCGCTTCCTGCGGATCATGACGGGCGTCTTCGCCGGCAGCAACCTGGTGTTCCAGGTGCTCGGCCTGACCCTGATGGTGGTGATCAAGGAGAACGGCGGCACCCCGACGGTGCTGGGCGTGGTGTCGGCGGTCGGCGGGACCGGCGCCCTGCTGGGCGCGCTGGCCGCGGGCTGGTGGTCGGCGCGGTTCGGCCTGTACGCCACGGCGGTGCTCGGCCATCTGATCTGGCTGGTGCTGATCCCGCTGCTGGCCGTCCAGCACGACGTGGTGGTGATCGCGGCGGTGGCGACGGTGGTGATGTTCGTCGCGAGCGTGTTCAACGTCTCCGGCAGCGTCTACATGGCGCGGACCACGCCGGAGGAGCTGCAGGGGCGGGTGATGGGCACCTCGGCCTTCCTGACCTCGGGGGCGAACGCGCTCGGCTCGCTGCTGGGCGGCTACGCGCTGGCCCACCTGGGCGCCGCCCGGACCGGGCTGGGCATCGGGGCGGTGCTGCTGGTGCTGACCCTGACGGTCGCGCTGAGCCCGACGGTCAGGGCGGAGACCCGCGGCTGAGGCGCCCGGCCCGGAGGGCCCGCCCGGACGCGGACCCGGACGCGGACCCGGACGCGGACCCGGACGCGGACCCGGACGCGCCCGGGCCCGGCCGCGGGGATCCCACGGCCGGGCCAGGACGGTGCCGGATCGGCTCAGCCCGTCGGGCGGAGGTTGACCACCGCGCGGGCGATGCCGCGCCAGGGGTCCGGGTAGTCGTGCCGGGCGTCGTCGCCGAGGCCCTGGGTGAGCAGCAGCACCAGCTCGGGCAGCCGGTAGGCGGACCCGCCGGGCCGCCCGGGGACGGCGACGGGCTCCAGCAGCCGGGCGTCGACCAGCTCCTCCAGGGCGCCTTCGGCGGTGGCCCCGGGCAGCCGGAGCAGCCGGGCGGCGGCCTCGGCGGGGAAGACGCGGGTGCCGAACGCCGCCAGCGCGGGCAGGACCCGCCGGGTCCGCTCGTCGACGCCGTCCAGCGAGCGCAGCAGGCTGTCGCGGACCCGGAGTTCGCCGAAGCTCAGCTCGTCGAGCCGGGTGTTCGGGTCGGCCAGCCGGTCGGCCAGCCGGGCGGCGGACCACTGCGGCCGGGCGGCCAGCCGGACCCCAGCGATCCGGACGGCCAGCGGCAGTCCGGCGCAGGCGGCGGTGATCTCCCGGGCGGCCCGCGGGTCGGCCCCGATCCGCTCCCCGGCGACGGCGGCGAGCAGGTCCGTCGACTCGTCCTCGGTGAACGGCGTGAGCACGGTGGTGTCGCGGGCCGAGGCGCCGGTCAGGTGGCGGCGGCTGGTGACGATGACGGCCGCGTCGGGTCCGGTGGGCATCAGCGCGGTGATCCGGCCGGTGCCGGGCGCGTTGTCGAGCAGGACGAGCAGCCGGCGGCCGGCGCTGTGGGTGCGGTAGAGCCGGGTGAGTTCGTCCAGGCCGAGGTCCTGGCCGGCCGGTTCGACGCCGAGCGCGCGCAGGAAGCAGCCCAGTACCTCGGCCTGGTCCTTGGCCCCGCCCTCGCCGTCGCCGAGGTCGGCGTAGAGCTGGCCGTCCGGGAACCGCTCGCGCAACAGGTGTGCGGCGTGCACGGCGAGCGCGGACTTGCCGATGCCGGCCGGGCCGGTGAGGAAGGCGCGCCGGGTGCGGGCGATCGGGTGCGGCTCCACCAGGCCGAGCAGCCGGCCGAGTTCGTCCTGCCGGCCGGTGAAGTCGGGCAGGTCCGGCGGCAGCATGGCGGGGGTGGCGGGCCGCAGCGCGACCGGTTCCGGCGCCGGCTCGGGCGCGTTCTGCGCGAGGCTGCCGTCCAGGACGCCCAGGTGGACGCCGGCCAGCGCCTCGCCGGGGTCGACGCCCAGCTCCTCGGCGAGGATCCGGCGCCCGGAGTGGAAGACGGCGAGCGCGTCGGACTGCCGGCCGCAGCGGTAGAGGGCGGTCATCAGCTGGGCCCGCATCCGCTCGCGCATCGGGTGCTCGGCGGTCAGGCTGGTGAGGTCGGGCACCAGCCGGTGGTGCCGGCCGAGTGCCAGCTCGGCCTCGAACCAGTCCTCCAGGGCCGCGAGGTGCAGTTCCTCCAGGCGCGGCCGCTCGACGTCGGCGAGGTGCTCGGTGACGTTGGTGAGGGCGGGGCCGCGCACCAGGTCCAGCGCACTGCGCAGTTCGCGGGCGGCCTCGGCCCAGCGCCGGCCGGCCAGTGCCGTCCGGCCGGCCCCGGCGGAGCGCTCGAACTCGGTGAGGTCGAGTCCGGCCCGGTCGGCCCGCAGCAGGTAGCCGCGCGGGCGGCGGATCAGTTCGACGTCGGGGCCGAGCCGCTTGCGCAGCCGCGAGACGTAGGTGTAGATCTGCGCGCTCATCGTGGTCGGAGGGTCCCAGGCCCACAGCATGCTGCTCAGCCGGTCGTCCGAGACGGTCTGCCCGTCGGCGAGGATCAGCGTGGCCAGCACGGTGTGCACCTTCGTGCCGGGCAGCTCGACCATCCTGCCGTCGTCGTCGTGGACCTCCACCGGACCCAGGACACCGAGGTGCATGTCTCCCCCTGCTGTTTGTGGACGATGAGCCGACGGGCGGAGGAGTCCGGCACCGGAGTGCCGGCCTTCCGCCCAGCAGCGATTCTGTGCGCACATTTCGGCGGGGGGCAGGTGTGACGACCGTCAGGACCTTGACGTGGCAGGGTGTGGCCACGGGGGGGATCTAGCCCACGAGGCCCGGATCGACCCAGCCCTGGAGCAGGGCCATCATTCCGGCCTGGAACTTCGTCCGGGCGCCCAACTGGGCTGCCAGGTCGGCGGTTTCCCGGCGGACGGTGCGCACCGAGACGTCCAGCCGGCGGGCGATCATCTCGTCCGTGTGGCCCTTGGCGAGCAGGACCACGATCGCCTGGGAGCGCGGCGACAGCCCCGGTCCGGCGGTGGCGGGCGTGTCGACGACCGGCTGGGAGCCCTGCCAGACCCGTTCGAAGAGTTCGCAGAGCGCGCTGACCACGCCGTGGCCGCGCAGCACCAGGGCGCCCTTGCGGCTCTGCTCCGGATCGACCGGCACGATCGCGGTGGCGCGGTCGTAGATCACCATCCGCGGCGGCAGGGTCGGCGCGACCCTGACCTGGGCGCCCTGCTCGGTGAGCCGCCGGGCGTAGGCCATGGTGTCGTTGTCGTTCTTGATGCTCTCCAGGTAGATCGAGCGCATCCGGACGCCGCGGCTCAGCACCGAGGTGTCCAGCGGGCGGCTCGCCTCGATGTTGGAGGGGGACATCGCCCCGGAGGGGACGAAGCCCATGACCTCCTCGGTGCAGCCGGAGGCCAGCGACTCGATCCGCAGTCGGACGGCGTCGATCCCGGTGAGGATCTCGCTGTCCGGATGCTGCCGGGTGTTGGTGAGGTCCGCGTAGTCGGCGACCACCTGGGCCAGTTCGCGCCGGCCGTACTCGACCTCCTCCAGTCGCCGCTGGAGCTCGGCCTCGCGACGGTCGAGCAGGGAGCGCAGCCCGGCCTCGGGCTCCACCGGCCGCAGCTCCCCGGGTTCCTGCCAGGACGGCCTGACCAGCAGCAGCCGGGCCAGTTCGTCCATGGCGGAGCGGATCTCGGTCTCGGGGCGGCCGAGCCGTTGCGCGATGGCGGCGGTGCCGCTCGTCGGCGCCTTGAGCATTTCCTTGTACACGGCTTCGGTCAGCGCATCAAGGCCGAGCGATCTGAGCATTCCCTCGTCCAAAAGTCGCGCGGAGTGGAGAAATGGGCGGATCGCCAGGGAATGTGCGCGGGCAGCATGAAATGGCCTTGCGCGAAGAGTGCGCACGGCGAATCAATCCCCCGGTTGAATCCTTGCCGACCTCGCTCTGAGTCTCTGGCACCGGGCGCTGGGTAGTCAAGCGGAGCGCGATCTCTTGGTTATTTCTTGGGAATCCGCGACCCGGGCAAAGCGGGCGGGGGGTGCGGAGCCGCAATGGTTAATGGGAATTGGCCGGCCGGCGCCCCCGGGGTGAAGGGGCGCCGACCGGCCGGATCCGCCGCCGGATCAGGTGATGGTGACCACCTGCGGGGCGGCGACGCGCAGGTAGTCCGCGGCCGGTATGGCCACCGACCGGTCCAGCCTGGCCGCGTTGAAGTACAGCTCGGGCTCCTCGAAGAGGGCCGGGTCGGCGAACACCGCGAGTTCGGTGTGGAACGAGAAGGGGGTGATCGTTCCGCTCACCGTGCCGCCGAGTTGCTCGGCGGTGTCCTGGTCGGCGAACTGGGCCCGGCCGCCGCCGCAGGCGCGGGCCACCTGCTTGAGCTTCACCCGGCGGTCACCGGGCACGACGGCGAGCACGTGCCGGTGCGACGGTGTCGCGCCGGCCCTGGTCACGGTGACGACCATGCATTTCGCGGCGGCGGAGAGCTTGTGGCCCCGCAGCTCGCTGGCGTGGACGGTGCGGCCCTCCGGCGGATGGTCCATCAGCCGGTAGGGCACCTGGTCGCGGTCGAACAGGTCGAGCAGTCGCCGATATGTGGGTTCAGTGATCACTGGTCCTCCAGATGTGTCGGATCGCGTTCACCGAATGGCTGCACGGTCCAGCGAAGGATCCACGACGATCTTCGCGTGGCGGTCCGGCTCACCGAGTTCGGCGATGGCTCCGGTCAGCCCGTTCAGGCCGGTGGTGCCGGTGATGACGGCACCGGCGTCGATCCGGCCCTCCGCGATTTCGCGCAGGGTCTGCCGGTACTCGGCCGGACTGCTGCCGAAGGAGCCCCTGAGGTCCAGCTCCTTGTTGGCGAGCAGCCCGGGGTCGATGGGGTCGGGGCGCAGGCAGACGCCGACCAGGACGATCTTGGCGGCGGCCGGGGCGCCCTCCACGACCCGGGCGAGCATGCCGGGGGCGCCGACACACTCGAAGACGGCGGCCTCGGTGGGGCGCAGGCCCCGGTACTCGGCGGCCATCCGGTCCATCATGCCGGGGATCACCCCGAGCGAGGTCCACCGGTCGTACGGGGACTCCACCGCGGGGTCGATCAGCAGGTCGGCGCCGAGCTGCGCGGCCAGCGCCCGGCGCCGGGGGGAGAAGTCGACCGCGACCACCGGGCCGTGGCCGCGGGCCTTGAGCACCGCGACCACGGCCAGGCCGACCGGGCCCAGGCCGATCACCATGGTGACCGCGCCCGGGGCGAGTTCGGCCCGGCGCACGGCGCGCGCCGCCACCGAGAACGGCTCGGTGAGCGCGGCCGTGTGCGGGTCCAGCCCGTTCGGCACCGGCAGGGTGAAGGCCTCGGAGAGGATCATGTACTCGCCGAAGCCGCCCGGGTAGGCCGGCGTGTAGCCGACGATCCCGGTGCCCTGCGGCCCGGCGCCGATCGGCGGGCCGCAGACCACGGTGCCGACCGGCAGCGCCCCGACCGTGCCGGGGCCGTAGTCGACGATCTCCGCGGCGAACTCGTGCCCGAGCACGAGCCCGTCGCGGATGTCGTGCGCCGTCCCGCCGGAACGCCGGACGACGTCGTTGAACGCCTCGGGATCGTCGAGCGCGTGCAGGTCGGAACCGCAGATCCCGCAGGCCAGGGTGCGCACCAGCACCTGCCCGGCCCGGGGCACCGGGTCGGGGACCTCCTCGACGACGAGCTTCCCCGCACGGGTGACGGCTGCGCGCATGTGACCGGCCTCCTGTTTCCGTCGCGTCCGGATCAGACCGGGGTCGCCGAGGTGGCCAGGCGCTCCTGGAGCAGGCCGACCAGCGCCTCGACCGTCGGGTAGTCCCAGGCGAGGGTCGGCTCGACCTCGATCCCGTACTCGTCCTCGACGTCGCCGCACAGGGCCAGCGCGTAGACGGACTCCAGGCCGTACTCGACCAGCTTGACGTCCGGGGCGATCTGCTCGGCCGGGATCTCCAGGTAGAAGGCGACCCGTTCGGTCAGCCAGGTGGTCAGTTCGGCGGCGGGCGCGGTGGTGCTCATGGTGGACATCTCCATCGGAAGGGGTGATCAGGGGTGGTGCTCGGGGATGGTGGGTCAGTCGAGCGCGGAGGCGAATTCGACGAGTGCGGCCGTGACCTCGTCCGGCCGCTCCTGCTGGGTCCAGTGCCCGCAGCCGGGGAGGATCCGGGCCTCCCGCAGCCCGGGCGCCCACAGCCGCAGGTCGTCGGCGAGCCGGGCGTGGTCGAGATCCCGGACGACGAAGTCGTGGTCCCCGGCCAGGTAGAGCGCGGGCGGCTCGATCCGGGCCCGGTTGAGCGGGGCGGTGAGGTCCCAGTTGCGGTGCAGGTTGCGGTACCAGTTGAGGCCGCCGGTGAAGCCGGTGCGGGCGAACTCGCCGGCGTACACGGCGAGGTCCGCCCCGGTCAGCCAGTCGGGCCGCCGGGCGTCCGCCGGGAACAGGTCCAGGAAGCCGCCGCCCGCGGGGACGGCGGGGTCGAACGCCGGCGCCTCCCCGGAGGTGCCGGCCAGCAGCCGGACCAGTCCGGCCGGCACGTCCCGGCCCAACTCGGCCTCGGCGCGGCCGGGTTCCTGGAAGTACAGCATGTAGAAGCGCTCACCCATGGCGCGCCGCATCGCCGGCAGCGGCGGCAGTCCGGGCCGGGGCCGGTAGGGGATGCTCATCCCGGCCACGCCGCGGACCAGGTCCGGGCGCATCAGCGCGGTGTGCCAGGCCAGTTGCGAACCCCAGTCGTGCCCGGCCAGCACGGCCCGGCGCTCGCCGAGCGCCCCGATCAGCGCGACGACGTCGCCGACCAGGTGGTGGATCGTGTACTGGTCGGCCCCGGCGGGGGAGTCCGTCCGGCCGTAGCCGCGCAGATCGGGGGCGACGGCCCGGAACCCGGCCGCGGCCAGCCCGGTCAGCTGGTGGCGCCAGGAGTACCAGAGCTCGGGGAAGCCGTGCAGCAGCAGGACCAGCGGCCCCTCGCCGGCCTCCGCGACGTGCATGGCGCGCCCGGCCACCCGCAGCGTCCGGTGGGTGACCCCGGGCAGTTCGGGGAACTCGGGGAACTCGGGGAACTCGGGCAGTGCGGGTAGTTCGAGGGGTGCCGGGAGTGCGGGCGGCGCCGGGAGTTCCGAGGGCTCAGCCACGGCGGGCCCTCCGTCGCGGGGCGGGCTCGGCGCCGAAGCCCATCAGCCCGGCCAGTTCGGCGCCGTCGACCAGGCGCAGCCGGGCCACCGGGGCGTCGGGGTCGGCCAGCGCGGCGTCGACCGCCCGCAGGAAGTGGCCGGCGAAGCGCTCGACGGTGGCGGGGTCGAACAGGTCCACGTCGTAGCGGAAGTCCACCGCGAGCGAGGAGGCGCTCTGCCGCACGCTCACCGCGAGGTCCAGCTGCCCCTCGGCCTGCGGGAGTTCGAACGGCGCGACGGTGAGCCCGGCGAACTCGGCCGGCCGGCCGCCGTCGGCGTCCAGCAGCAGCCGCAGCAGGGGCTCGGGGGTGGCGGTGCCGACCAGGTTGAAGGTGATCCGGCAGAGCGAGGAGCCGGCGCCGGTGCGCGGCCGGTTGACCGTCCGGGTCAGCAGCTCGAAGGGGTAGCCGGCGCCGCCGAGTCCGGCCTTCACCTGCCGGTCGGCTGCCGCGGCGGCCTCGCGGAAGGTCGTGCCGGGGTCGAAGTCGCCCCGGAAGACCAGGGTGTTGACGAAGTTGCCGACCACCTCGCGGACCACCGGGCTCATCCGGGTCGTGGTCGGGCAGCCGATCAGGAAGCCGTTCTGGCGGGAGTAGCGGTGCAGCAGGCTCTGGAACGTCCCGAGCAGCACCGAGAACAGCGAGACGCCACTGCTGCGGGCGAGTTCGCGCAGCGCCTCGACCCGGCCGTCCGCCAGGTCGAGGTGGTGGGTGGCGCCGGTCCGGCTCGGACTCGCGGGCCGGGGGCGGTCGGTGGGCAGCTCGGCGGGGGCGGCGTCGGCGCAGACCTGGTGCCAGTACTGCTCCATCCGCGCCCCGCGCGGCGAGTCCAGCACCGTGCGCTCCTTGGCCACATGGTCGGCGTAGGTGCCCTTCGGCGGCGGGGGTCCGGCCACCGCGAGAGCGTCCTGCGGCCCGTCGGCGCCGGTCAGCCGGCGGTAGCCGTGCAGCAGGTCGCGCACGATCAGCCAGTTGGAGGTGGCGTCGGTGCCGATGTGGTGCCCGGCCGTCAGCAGGACGGCGTCCGCCTCGCCCCGGCGCAGCAGGACGAAGCGGAAGGCGCCGTCCCGCTCCAGCCGGAACGGCTCGCGCAGCGCCGCCCGGGCCGCCGCGGCGAGCCCCTCGGGATCGGTGCCGGGCAGTTCGCGGACCTCCAGGCCCAGCGGGTGGCGCTCCCGGACCAGCCGCACGGCCTGCCCGTCGATCTCGTGGAACACCGAGCGGAGCATGTCGTGCCGCTCGGCGAGCGCCTCGACGGCGGCGCGCAGGGCCGGCAGGTCGACGGCGGAGCGCACGGTCAGCGCGCAGCCGGTGTTGTACACCGCCGCGTCCGGGGCGAGCCGGTAGAGGAACCACAACGCCTGCTGCGCGTGGGAGAGTTGCTGTGGATCGGTCATCGTCGTCTTCTGTTCCGGGGGTCTGTGGTTCCGGGAGTCTGGGGTTTCCGGGAGTCCGGGTTTCCGGGTTCCGGGTTCCGGGGTCAGCGGCCGAGGAAGGCGGGCCGGGTGCCGTCGAGCTGGGCCCGCATGCCGGTCCGCTGGTCCTGGGTGGCGAACAGGGCGGTGAACTGCCGTCGTTCGAGGTCGAGTCCGGCGGCCAGCGGCAGGTCGAGGCCGTCGTCCACGGCCCGTTTGGCGGCGGCCAGGGCCGCCGTCGGACCGGCCGCGAACCGCCGGGCGGTGCGCAGTGCGGCCTCGTACACCTCGGGGTCGGGGACGGTCTCGTCGACCAGGCCGATCCGCAGGGCCTCGGCGGCGGTCAGCCGCCGGCCGGTGAGGATCAGCCGCTTGGCCGGTCCGGCGCCGATCAGCCGGGGCAGCCGCTGGGTGCCGCCGGTGCCGGGGATGACGCCCAGCTCGATCTCCGGCAGCCCGAGCACGGCGCTCTCGCCGGCCACCCGCAGGTCGGCGCAGAGCGCCAGCTCCAGTCCGCCGCCGAGCGCGTACCCGGTGATCGCGGCGATCACCGGCTTGCCGATCCGGGCCAGCGCGTCCAGGGCGGTGTGCAACCGGCCGGTGTAGGCGTCCACCTCGGCCGGACTCCGCTCGGCGAGGTCCTTGACGTCGGCGCCGGAGCCGAAGACCCGCCGCCCGCCGTACAGGACCACCGCGCGGACGGCCGGGTCGGCGTCCAACTGCTGCGCGGCGGCGGTAAGTTCGGCCGGCACCCGGGGGTCGGTGCCGCTGATCCGGGGCCGCAGCAGCCGGACGGTCGCCACCGCCCCGTCCGTCGCGGCGTCCGGTTCGATCCGCAGAAATGTGCCCACTGTCTCTCCTCCTCCTCGGGATCGGGGGCGGGCCCGGGCCTCAGGCGAGCTGCCGGCCGACCAGGTCGAAGCCGCGGCCGTCCTGGTGGCGTTCGATCAGCTCGGCGAACACCTCGGCGTGCGCGGCGTCGGCGCCGGGCACCGGCGGGCAGCCGAGCCGGGCGGTCAGCCGGGCGAGCGCGGCGGCGAGCCAGCCGGTGCCGCGCAGGAACGCGCCCGGGTGGTCCGGGTTGTGCAGCCAGACGCCCAGGCAGCTCGCGGCCGCCAGCAGCACCCCGTACCGCTCGGCCAGCCGGAAGCTCACCGGTCCGGCCAGGGGCGTGCGGTCGCGCGGCGCCAGGTCCAGGCAGGACCGCCGGAGGGCGCGCAGCTCGTCCAGCAGCTGGGCGCAGAGCGGGCCGAGCACGGGTTCGGCGGCCAGCCGGGCGGCGGCGTCGACCAGGGTGCCGAGCAGCGGGTCCTCCCGGCCGGCGGTCACCCCGAGCCGGCCGAGGTCCAGCTCGGGCAGGTCCCCGGCCAGGTGGAACAGGGCGGCCGGGGCGGGGTCGCCGGTCAGCCAGCTCTGCCGGGCCAGCCGGGGCAGCTGCGGGATGACGGTGGCCTGGCAGACCGTGCCGCCGGCGTGCACCAGCGAGGCCACCGGCAGGTCCCGGGCGTGCTTCTGGAAGATCCCGTACGGGCCCTCGCGCAGGAACGACCGGGCGCCGAGCAGCACCGCGAGCCGGTCGACGGACTCCCGGTACAGCGTCGGCACCAGGTGCTTGACCGAGGCCGCGTACACGCTGGTGCGCTCGGGCAGCACGTGCAGGGCCCGGCAGACGGTGGTGGTGAAGCAGTCGGCGACCAGCAGGTCGAGGAAGGCGCCGGTGAGGACCGAGCGGGCGTGCGGGAGGTCGGCCACCGTGCGGTGGTAGAGCCGGCGGCCGAGCGCGAAGTCGGTGACGGTGCGCAGCTGCTGGTCCACCGCGCCGAGGGCGGCGGCGGGCAGGACGGCCCGGGTGATCTGGAAGGCGCGCAGGATGGTCTCCATCGCCTCGCCGGTGCCGCCGGCGATCGCGGTGACCGGCAGCGGGCAGTCCCGGAACTCCAGGCCGCCCAGGTACATCGAGCGCACGCCGGAGGTGCGGTAGCGGGGGAGGAAGCGCAGCCGGTCGCGCGGCGCGGCGGCCATGTCGACCAGCACCATCGAGTGGCTGCGGCTGCCCGGCTCCTCGCTGGTGCGGGCGAGCACGGTGACCGCCTCGGCGCGGGCCAGGTTGTTGATGATCTCCTTGCGGCCGTTCAGCACGAGTTCGTCGCGGCGCACCTCGGCCCGGAAGGCGGTGCGGGTCACGTCGTTGCCGGTGCTGAGGTCGGTGTAGGCGGCGGCGATCCGGCCGTTGCCGAGCAGGACCCCGGCCAGCCAGTCCTGCTGCTGGGCGCTGCCCTCGGACCAGACGTTGACCGAGCCGACCAGGTTGCTGGCGCCGTGGCCGAGGGCGAGCGCGCCGTCCCGGCGGAACAGCGGGCGCAGCACCCGGGCCAGCCGGTCCACCCGGTCGAGCCGCCCGCCGAGCCGGCGCGGCACGAACTCGGCGCCCAGCCCGTAGGCGTCCAGGGCGCGTTCGCCGGCCTGCAGCAGGTCGCCGCGCTCGTCGGCGGCGAGGAAGGCGCCGAAGCCGAGCGGGTTGTCCCGGTAGTCCGGGTCGCCGAGCAGGGCCTCCAGCGGGGCCGGGGTGTCCAGGGCGGCGTAGAGCGCGGGGGTGGTCGTGGCGGTGCTCATGCGGCGCCCTTCACCAGGGGGTAGTGGAGCAGGGACGGGAGGGTGCCGGCGCGCAGCTGCTCGGTCAGGAACGGCACCAGGCGGTCCAGGACGTCGTCCTGCGGGTCGGGGCGGCCCGGGGCGAGCCGGTCCAGTACCCGGGCCAGCGCGGCCTCCAGCCACAGGCCGTCGGCCCACAGTCCGTCGGCCCGCAGTCCGTCGGCCCGCGGCCCGGCCTCCGGACCCGGCTCCCGGGCCGCGGCGCGGTTGCGCAGCCACAGGTGGATCGCGGCCGAGGCGGCGTAGCCGGCGGCGTACCGCTCGGCCAGGGCGAAGGCCGCGGCGGGCACCTCGACCGGGGTCGGGCGGTGGGCGGCGAGTTCGACGGCGAGGCCGTCGACGGCGGCCCGGACGGCCTGCGCCCGGCGGACCAGCGAGGC
Source organism: Kitasatospora purpeofusca (assembly GCF_034043715.1). GTDB lineage: Bacteria > Actinomycetota > Actinomycetes > Streptomycetales > Streptomycetaceae > Kitasatospora > Kitasatospora purpeofusca_A. The sequence continues at coordinate 58,429 of NZ_JAXCLC010000018.1, forward strand.
GGGGACGGTGCCGTCGGCCGTGAGCGCGGTGAGCTCCTCGACGCCGTCGGCCAGCGCCTGGAGCAGGCTGGAGCCGGTCCGGGGCAGCAGGGACAGCCGGTCCCGGTCGAAGCCGGGCAGCGGGGCGGCGAGGTCGGTGGCACCGGCCAGGCCCGCCGCGTCCACCGTGCGGCGCTTCAACTGGCGTGCCAGCAGAGGGAACTGGTTGATCAGCGCATGCAGGTTGACCAGTGTGTTGCCGTCGAAGATGCCGACGATCCGGTGGTCGCGCTGGACCTTCTGGAAGCGGCCGTGCCGGTGGGTGCCGTCGGCGAGCAGCGAGCGGGCGCCGAGCACCGTGCCGAGCCGGGTGATCACCTCGTCCACCAGGGTGGGGACGAAGTACTTGGTGACGGCGGAGACCACCGCGAGTTCGCCGGTGAGCGCGTGGATGCTGCGGCCGGAGACCAGGGTGACGGCCTCGGCGAGCAGCATGTCGGCGTAGGACTCCCCGAGCATCCGCCGGGTCTGCGGCAGTTCGACCAGCCGGCGGCCGTAGGACTCGCGCTCCAGGGCGAAGCCGGCGGCCAGGTCGAGCGCGTTGTCGGCGGCGCCCAGCGACAGCGAGGCGCACAGGATCCGGGTCAGCTGCAGGCTCTTGAGCACGGTCTCGGTGCCCGAGCCCTCCGCGCCGACCAGCGCGGCGGCCGGCACCTCGGCGTCGGTGAAGGCCGCCCCGCTGATGTCGGCGCCCCGGATGCCGTGCAGTCGCACCGCGGGCAGCGGCCGGTGCGCGGGCGGGCTCAGCCGCTGCTTGTCGATCATCAGCAGGCTGAAGTCGCGCGCCCCGCCCTCGTCGGCGGTGCGGGCCAGCAGGCAGATCAGCCGGCCCCGGTTGGCGTTGTTGATCAGCCACTTCTCGCCGTTGACCAGGTAGCCGTCGGCGGTGCGCGCGGCCCGGACCTCGCCCGCGAGCAGGTCGCTGCCGTGCTCGCGCTCGGTCAGCCCCCAGGAGACGACCGCGCCGTCCAGCACCGCCCCGGCCAGCTCCACGGCCTGCTCGCGGCTGCCGCCGACCCAGACCGAGACCGCGCCGAGGAAGGTCTTGCCGTGCGCGATCGCCACCGTCAGGTCGCGGCGGGCGACCGCGCGCATCAGCTGCAGCACCTGCTCGTAGCTGTCCAGGGTGCCGCCGTACGCGGCGGGCACGTAGTGCGCGGGAAGGCCGAGCAGGTCCAGTTCGCGGCAGATCTCGAGCGGGAACTCCTCGCGCTCGTCCAGCGCCGCGCAGCGGGCGTAGGAGAACAGCCGGCCGGCGTCCTCCGGGTCGCCCAGGCGGCGGTCCATCGCGGCGGCGGTCAGGTAGGCGGCGTGGGTCATTCCGCGCTCACCCCGGCCGCGGCGGCCGCGGGGGCGGCGGTGCGGTAGCGGGCGACGGTGGCCGGGTCGAGGTCCTCGAACAGCGGCTCCAGCTCCCCGGCGACGAACAGCTCGCGCATCAGCGTGCGCCGCACCTTCCCGCTGGTGGTCTTGCGGACCTGGCCGGGGCGCAGCAGCACCAGGTTGGGCACCCGCACCCCGAGCCGCGCCGACAGCTCGCCGCGCACCTGCCGGGCCAGCTCGGCCAGCTCCTCCGGTCCTGCCCTGGGCCGCCGGACCTCCTGGAGGACGACGATCTCCTCCCGGGGCGCCGGCACCGAGCAGACGCTGCCGCTCAGACCCTGGAAGCCCTCGTGCAGGCCGAGCACCTCGCGCTCGATGTCGTGCGGGTACAGGTTGCGGCCGTTGACGATCAGCACCTCCTTGATCCGCCCGGTGACGTAGAGGTGCCCGTCGTGCAGGGCGCCGGTGTCGCCGGTGCGCAGGAAGCCGGGCTCGCCCTCGGCGGTGACGGCGCGGAAGGTCTCCTCGGTGGCCTCCTCGTTGCGCCAGTAGCCGGCCGCGACGCTGCCGCCGCGCACCCAGATCTCGCCGACGCCGCCCTCGGGCAGGGTGGCCCGGGTGCGCGGGTCGACGATCCGCACGTCCAGGTCGTGCACCCGGCCGCTGCTCACCAGCGCCGGGCCCGCGCCGGGGCGCAGTTCCCCGGCCGCCAGGGCGTCGGCGTCGACGGCGGTCAGCACCGGCGGCTCGCCGGGCAGGGTGCCGGAGACGATCAGGGTGGTCTCGGCCATGCCGTAGCAGGGGCTGAAATGGTCCTGGCGGAAGCCGGCCGGGGCGAAGCGCTCGGCGAAGCGGCGCAGGGTGTCGGCGTGCACGGGCTCGGCGCCGCTGCCGGCGCTGACCAGGGTGGAGAAGTCGAGTCCGGCCAACTGGGCGTCGCTGACCCGGCGGACGCAGAGGTCGTAGGCGAAGTTCGGGGCGACGACGGTGCGGATCCGCTTGGCGCCGATCAGCTCCAGCCACAGGTGCGGCCGGCGCAGGAAGTCCATCGGGGCGAGCTGGTACGACACCGCGCCGTGGTACAGCGGGGTGAGCAGCATGCCGATCAGGCCCATGTCGTGGTGCTGGGGCAGCCAGGTGCAGGAGCGGCTGTCCGGGTCGACGCCGAAGGCCCGGGTCATCAGCCCGAGGTTGTGGTCGAGCGCGCCGCGGGTGACCATCACGCCCTTGGGCGCGCTGGTCGAGCCGGAGGTGTACTGGATGATCACCAGGGCGTCGGCGGGGACCTCCTCGGCCCGCCAGTGCGGGGCGTCCGGCAGGTCGAGCCGGTCGGTCGCCACGCACGGGACGTCCTCGGCGCCCGCGCGGGTCAGGAACCCGGCGGCGGTCTCCCGGTTGGCCTCGTCGGTCAGCACCAGCCGGACGTCCGCGTCCCGGACGATGCCGTCCGAGCGCGAGCTGTGGCCGCGCTGGGTGCTGGGCTGCGGGGCGGGGACGGCGACCACGCCCGCGTACAGGCAGCCGGCCAGCACGGTGACGAACTCCGGGCCGGTGCCGTACAGCAGCAGCACCCGGTCCCCGACGGCGCAGCGCTCGCGCAGCCAGCGGGCCACGGCCCGGGCCCGGCGGTCCAGTTCGCCGTAGGTCAGCGGCTCCTCGACGAGCCCGCCGGCGGCGGTCCGGACGAAGACCACCGCTTCCCGGTCGGGGATCTCGCGGCCGTGCCGGACCAGCCGGCTCACCAGGTCATCGGGCATCGGGGTGGGCGTCCTCTCGAACGGGTGCGGGTGCGGGTGCGGGTGCGGAGCAGGGGCAGGGGCAGGGGCAGGGGCAGGAGCAGGAGCAGGTCAGGCGGTACGGCGGCGGGCCGCGCCCAGGACGCGGTGGAGCCGCAGGTCCGACTGGAGGTGGCCGTTCACATGGGCGAGCAGCTGCTGCTCCTGGGCCTGGAGGTAGAAGTGGTCGCCGGGCAGGATCCGCATCTCGAAGGCGCCGCCGGTGTAGTCCGACCACGCGGCCAGCACCTCGGAGGGGCAGCCCTCGTCCTCGGCGCCCGCGTACGCCACCATCGGCGCGCGGTGCCGGGGCGCGTCGGGCACCGCCCGGTAGTCGGCGGAGAGCCGGTAGTCGGCCCGGATGCTCGGCAGCACCAGCTCCAGCAGCATCGGGTCCTCGATCGCGGTGAGCGAGGAGTGGCCGAGCTGCCGCAGCTCGTCGAGGAAGTCGGCGTCGCTCTCGGCCTGGGTCTCGCGGACCCGCAGGTGCGGCGGCTCCGAGCCGGAGACGAAGATCCGCAGCGGCTGGATCCCGTACTCGGAGTCCAGCCGCAGTGCCACCTCATGGGCGACGACCGAGCCCATGCTGTGCCCGAACAGCGCCAGCGGCACGTCCGCCAACGGCTGCAGGGCACCGGCGATCCCGTCGGCCATCGCGTGCACGGAGGCCGCGAAGGGCTCGCCGATCCGGTCCTGCCGCCCCGGGTAGCAGGCCGCCAGCACCTCGATGTCGGCGGGCAGCGAGCGGGCCCAGTCCCGGTAGGCGGTCGGGGCACCACCGGCGTGCGGGAAGCACACCAGGCGGCAGCTCGGTGCGGCGGTCGCGCGGTAGGAGCGGAACCACCGGGCTGCGGAGTCGGTCATGGGCGTCCTTCGGGACCGAGGGAGCGGGCGTCCTGACCACGGTTCCGCCCGCGCCTATATCCCCGCCATATCGGTCCGGCCCCGGTGTGGTGTCGCGGGGTTGTGACGTGTACGGGGTGGTGCCCGTCGCCGCCCGGTGACGAGACTGCCGTCGGAGGGGGAGGTCGCATGGGGGAACCGGCGGAGTGGACCGGCCGGGACGGGCGGACGGTGGAGGTCGACTACCCGAGCCCGGCCCGGACGGTGGTGCTGACCGTGACGGTGGACGGGCTGTCCGCGATCACCGTGCGCGCGGGCGGGGCGGACGGCACCGAGCTGTACCGGGGCAAGGGCGCCTGGAGCGTGCTGGTCCCCCCGGCACGGCAGGAGGAGCTGCGCCGGATCACCGTGCACGGCGTACACCGGTGGCAGTTGCGGCTCCACGATCCGGCGGAGGTCGGGTCGGTCGGGTCGGTCACCGGCGACGGCCCGCGGGTGCTCGTCCACCCGGGCGGCACTGCGGTCGTGGACGTCACGCACTACTCCTCGGCGGAGGACATCCAGCTGTTCCGGCTGGTCCGGCACACGGCGGCCGGTGGTCGGGAGGTGCTGGCGACCGGCGAGCGGTTCGGGCGCCTGTACCGGTCGAACGACTGGACCCTGCTGCTGGAGGGCCCGCAGGTGCTGGTGGTCGAGCAGGGGGAGAGCTGGTCCCTCACCGGCCGTCCGGCGGACCTGCCGCCGTCGACGGAGACGGTGCGGTACGGCATCGGGGACCGCCGCGAGGTGTTCGAGTGGCCCGACGGGACGCGCCCCGCCCTGCTGGAGGTCGGGACCGCGGAGGAGCCGGAGTGGGGGAGCGTCCGGCTGGAGCTGACGGACCACGGCGGCCGGGGGCTGGACCACGGCTACGTCTACGTCTCTACGCGCGACGGCGTCCAGCGGCTGCTGCTGCAGACCGAGCCGGCCCGGCGGGCGCTCGGACCGCTCCGGGTCGACGTGTCCGGCGCCCGGGGAAGTTGGCGGCTGGAGCTGCTGCCGATCGAGGAGGCCCGGGAGCTGGCCGACCGGGCGGACGGCGTCGGGAACGACGTGCTGGCCTACACCGGGCCGCCGGCGGTGCTGCGGGTCTGGACCCTGGCGGAGCGTTCGTTGTACGTGACGATCGAGTCAGGGGGCCGGCGGATCCGCGCGAGCCGCAGCCGACCCGGGGAGTGGTGCGGCGCGGTGCCGATCGGCGGCCCGGCGGGGCCGCACGGTCCGGCGCCGATCGGGGTGGACGGTTCCGGCCGCTGGCGGCTGGAGGTGGTGCCGCTCGCGGTGGTTCCCGCCTTCGCCCGGAAGCTCACCGGCCTGGGGTGCGAGGTGGTCCGCTGGACCGGTGCCCCAGGCCGGCTGACGGTGGCGACCGGGCGCCGGAACCGCGGGGGAGTGACGGCAACCGTCCTGGACGAACGGCTGAAGCCGCTCGGCAGCACCGGCGCCCGCCCCGGCCTGTTCCGCAGCCTGGGCGGGGAGCCGGTGGCGCTACGACCGGGCGACCTGGTGGCGGTCTCCTGCGACTTCGGCGAGGCGAGCTGGCGCCTGACCGTCCGCTGAGGTCGCCGCGCCCCGTGCCGTCGGGCCCGCCGCCTCCGGCCGGCGCCGCAGCAGCACCGCGACCAGCGCGGCGCCCGCCAGGGCGGTGAGGCCGGCGGCCAGCAGGGTGCGGTCGAGGCCGGTGGCGAAGGCGGTCCGGAGCAGTTCCCCGGGCAGCCCGGCCGGGGGCCGGCCGGAGGCCAGCGCGCCGGCGGTGGCCTCCGGGTCGGGCCCGGCCGCCGGGTGCCCGGCCAGGGCGTCGCGCAGGCCCCCGTGCAGGACGAGCCCGAGGACGGCGATGCCGAGCGCCTGGCCGAGCTGCCGGAAGGTGTTGAGGGCGCCGCCGGCCATGCCGCCGCGCTCGGGCGGGACGGCCGCCATCGCGGCGGACGCCAGGACCGGGCTGACCGCACCGATCCCGAGGCCGGTCAGGGCGAGGCCGGGCAGCAGGGCGGCCCAGCCCGAGGAACCGTCCAGGGCGCCCTGCAGCAGCGTGCCCAGCCCGATCACGGCCAGGCCGCCGGCCAGCGGCACCGCGACCGGCAGCGCGGCGAGCCGGCGGCCCGCCAGTGCCGGGACGGCGAAGGCGACGACGCTCATCGGCAGCAGGGTGAGCCCGGCGGCCATCGGGCCGAGGCCGAGCACCGACTGCAGCCACAGCGAGATGTAGGGCAGACCGGAGAAGGCGGTGGCCGAGTAGACGGCGCCGCACAGCAGGACTCCGGTGAAGGCCGGCCGGCGCAGCAGTGCGGGCGCCAGCAGCGGGTGCGGGCTGCGCCGTTCGACCAGCACGAACACGGTGAGCGCCACCACCGCGGCGGTGCTCGATGCCAGCACGGCGGGCGAGGTCCAGCCGTCCGTCCCGCCGCGGATCAGCCCCAGCACGGCCGCCCCGGCCGCGACGGTGAAGGCCGCGGCGCCGGGCAGGTCGAGCCGCCGGGCGCCGGGGTCGCGGGACTCCGGCAGCGTCCGCCGGGCCAGCACGACGGCGGCGAGCGCGAGCGGCAGGTTCACCAGGAAGATCGACCGCCAGCCCAGGTACTCGGTGAGCAGGCCGCCGGCCACCGGCCCGACGGCCGCCGCCGCGCCGCTGACGGAGCCCCAGACGCCGAAGGCCACCGCCCGGTCGCGGCCCCGGTAGGAGAGGTTGAGCAGCGCCATCGCGGTGGCGAACATCGCCGCGCCGCCGCCCGCCTGGACGATCCGCGCTCCCACCAGGGTGGCGCCGTCCGGGGCGAGGCCGCAGGCCAGCGAGGCGAGTGCGAACACCACCAGGCCCACCGTGTACACCCGCCGGCGGCCCACCCGGTCGGCGAGGGCGCCGAGACCGAGCAGCAGCGCGGCCAGCGCCAGCGCGTAGCCGTCGAGCACCCACTGCAGGCCGTCGAAGTCGATGTCCAGCCCGGCGCCGATGTCCGGCAGGGCCACGATCACGATGCTGACATCGGTCAGCAGCATGAACACCCCGAGACAGACCGCGACCAGCGGTCCCCATTTGCGCATCCCCGTTCCCCTCGCTCGTTCCCGTCCGCGCCCGGCCGCTTCGGCCGGACGCCCCGTCACTCTCGGTCCGACGGCCGCTGTCGCGCCGCCCACGGGGGTGGTTCCGGTGGATCTCGACACCGTCTACCATCCGGCTGGTGGAAACCGTGACGCTGGACGGACTGGACCGGGCGCTGCTGCACGCCCTGCAAGTGGACGGCCGGGCGCCGTTCCGGCGGATCGCCGATGTGCTCGGGGTGTCCGACCAGACGGTCGCCCGCCGCTACCAGCGGCTGCGCGCCGCCGGGGTGGTGCGGGTGGTGGGGCGGACCGACGCCCGGCTGCTCGGCCAGGTCGACTGGCTGACCCGGATCCGGTGCGTGCCGGACGCCGCCGCCCCGCTCGCCGAGGCGCTGGCGCGGCGGTCGGACACCTCCTGGGTGAGCCTGCTGTCCGGCGGCGAGATCGTCTGCAACGCCCGCGCGCGGCTGCGGCCGGAGCGCGAGGAACTGCTGCTCGGCGCCCTGCCCCGGAGCCCGCGGGTGCTGTCGCTCTCCGCGCACTACCTGCTGCGCACCTACGTCGGCGGCCAGGTGGCGTGGAGCGGGCGGACCTCGGCGCTGACCGAGGACCAGATCGGCCGGCTCCGCGCCGCGGCGGGAACCGGGCCGGACGCCCCGAATGCCGCGGGCGGGCCGGGCGGGCCGGGCAGCTCGGGCAGCTCGGGCAGCTCGGGCGGGCCGGGCGGTCTGGACGAGCTGGACCGGGCGCTGCTGGCGGCGCTCGCGGTGGACGGGCGGGCCTCGCTGGCCGCCCTGGCGGCCGGGTCGGCGAGCCCGGAGACGACGGTGCGCCGACGACTGGCCGCGCTGATCGACGGCGGGCTGCTCTTCCTCGACGTGGACGTGGACCCCCGCCCGCTCGGCTTCGAGGTGGAGGCGTTCTGCTGGCTGACGGTCGCGCCCGGGCGGCTGGCGGCGGTCGGCCGGGCGATGGCCCGGCACCCGGAGGTGGGCTTCGTGGCGGCGACCACCGGGCCGAGCAACCTGGTGGCGGGGCTGGTCTGCCGGGACACCGGGGCGTTCTACGACTACCTGACGCAGGGGCTGGGCGAACTGGAGGGAGTGGTCGCGGTGGAGACGGCTCCGCTGCTCCGAAGCGTCAAACGTGCCGGGATGATGATTCCGTCATCGAACAATCCGTAAAAGCCTTGTCCCTGCCCGGATCGTCGCGACTTCTGACCAATTATTTGTCTACAGATCATCAGACAAATCGAGAATTTCTCGATTCTCCTCGAAAATGCCTCGCCATGTCTTCGGAGCACCCTTAGTATCTGAACGAACACTTTTGGTGACTGTTCGGCCGCGGACAGCGAAGGGGGCCGTCATGGGTGAGCAGCTTCGAACCGTGCTGCGCCACGTCGCCTACCCGTTCCTGCTGGTCGCCCTGGTGGGGATAGCCGTCGCGGCCCTGCGTCTGCGCTGGGACCTCGACCGGGTGAACCAGCTCTTCCTGCTCGGCGTGATCGCTTTCATGGCGCTGCTCGAACGTTTGATTCCGTACGAACCGGAATGGTTCCCGAGTGCGCGCGAGTGGGGCTGGTACGGCGTCTACTTCCTGCTGACGATGATCGGCGGGGCACTTTCCCAGGTGCCCGTGGCGGCCCTCGTCGGCTGGTTGGCCCCGCCCCGGTCGGCACTGCCGCCCTGGGTGGAGATCCCGGCCGCCCTGCTGCTCGGATCGCTGGCCAACTACCTGGTCCACCGCTGGTGCCACACCAGTCCGCTGCTCTGGCGGCTGCACGGGGTCCACCACGTGCCCGACAAGGTGAACGTCGGCAACAACGGGGTCAACCACCTGCTGGACGTGCTGCTCACCCAGGGCGCCGTCCAGCTCGCGCTGGCCGCGGCCGGGTTCTCGCTGCCGACGGTGTTCGTGGTGGGCCTGTTCGTCGTCGCCCAGGGGTACTTCGTGCACGCCAACATCGATGTCCGGATCGGCCCGCTCAACCACGTGCTCGCCGGTCCCGAGCAGCACCGCCTGCACCACAGCACCGATCTGGCGGAGGCCGGGCACTACGGCTCCGACCTGTCGCTGTGGGACCACGCGTTCGGCAGCTTCACCTGGCGGCCCGGCCGCCGGCCGCTCGCCGTGGGGCTGGCGAACCCGGCCGACTTCCCCGCCACCGGCCGGGTGGTCGCGAGCCACCTCCAGGCCTGGCGCCGCCCCGCCCGGGCCGAGCGGTCCCCGACCGGTACCGCCTGAGCCGCCCCCGTCCCGCCACCACCGACCACCGTCCCGCCCCCTCCCGCCCCCGCTCTGTCCCAGTTCCCCCTCCCGACCGGCTCGCCCCTGCGGCCGACCCGGCTTCCGGCCTGCCCGGAACCCGGCGCGCGGCCGCTTTCCCCCGGCGCGCGCGGCGCTCCCGCAGCCCGCCCGCGCGCGCGAACGCAGCGACCCAAGGACTCGACTCCTATGACGGATTCCCGCTTCGTCACCTCCCCGGACCTCCTCGAACCCTCCGAACGCCCCGTCCCCGGCGGCCCCTCGGCCGCGCCAGGCACCGGACGGGAGAAGATCGCGATCATCGGGATCGGCTGCCGCCTGCCGGGCGGGGCGAGCGACCACCGCTCCTACTGGCAGAACCTCCTCGACGGCAAGGACTGCATCACCCCGACCCCGCGCAGCCGCTACGACGTCGCCACCCTCGGCAGCCGGGACAAGGCCAAGCCCGGCCGGCTGGTCGGCGGCCGGGGCGGCTACATCGACGGCTTCGACGAGTTCGACCCGGCGTTCTTCGGCATCAGCGGCCGGGAGGCCGACCACATGGACCCGCAGCAGCGGAAGCTGCTGGAGGTGGCCTGGGAGGCGCTGGAGGACGGCGGACAGAAGCCGGCCGAACTGGCCGGCCGTGAGGTCGGCGTCTACGTCGGCGCGTTCACCCTGGACTACAAGATCGTCCAGTTCTCGGACCTCTCCTTCGACACCCTCGCCGCGCACACCGCCACCGGCACCATGATGACGATGGTGTCGAACCGCATCTCGCACTGCTTCGACTTCCGCGGCCCCAGCGTCTCCCTCGACACCGCCTGCTCCTCCTCCCTGGTCGCCGTCCACCTCGCCGTGCAGAGCCTGCAACGCGGCGAGACCGACCTCGCCCTGGCCGGTGGCACCCTGCTGCACATCGCCCCGCAGTACACGATCGCGGAGACCAAGGGCGGCTTCCTCTCCCCGCAGGGCCGCTCCCGCACCTTCGACGCGGCGGCCGACGGCTACGTCCGGGCCGAGGGCGTCGCGGTGGTCGCGCTCAAACGGCTCTCCGACGCGCTGCGCGACGGCGACCCGGTCCACGCCGTCGTCATCGGCAGCGGAGTCAACCAGGACGGCCGCACCAACGGCATCACCGTGCCCAACCCGGATGCCCAGGTCACCCTGATCGAGCGGGTCTGCGCCGAGGCCGGGATCGTCCCCGGCAGCCTCCAGTACGTCGAGGCGCACGGCACCTCCACCCCGGTCGGCGACCCGATCGAGGCGGGCGCCCTGGCCCGGGCCCTCGCCGTCGGGCGCCGCCCGGGCGACAAGTGCTACGTCGGCTCGGTCAAGACCAACATCGGGCACACCGAGTCGGCCTCCGGGCTGGCCGGGCTGATCAAGACCGCGCTCGCCCTCAAGCACCGGACCGTGCCGCCGCACATCAATCTGGAGCGGCTCAACCCGGCGATCGACCCGGCCGCCCTGCCGTTCGAGATCCCCACCGAGGTCACCCCCTGGCCGGCCCACGAGGGCCCGGCCCGGGCCGGGGTCAACTCCTTCGGCTTCGGCGGTACCAACGCCCACGTCCTGCTGGAGGCCGCGCCGGAGCCGTCACCGGCCCCCGTACCCGCGCCGGCCGACGCCACCGCCACTGCCACCACCACCGCTGCCGACGCCGACGCCGCCGCCGCCGACGCCACCGCCGCTGCCGGGACCACCGAGCACGGACCGGCCGCGGGGAGGCCGCTCTGGACGGTGCTGCCGCTGACCGCCAGGGAGGCAGCCGCCCTGCCCGAACTCGCGGCCGGCGTCCAGGCCGAACTGGCCGGCGTCCGCGGCGGCAGTCCGGCCCGCCCGGCGGACCTCGGCCACACCCTCGCCCACCGCCGCCAGCACCACGACGCCCGGCTCTCGGTCGTCTACGACGCCCGCGAGCACGCCGCCCGCGCCTCGCTCGACGAGGCACTCACCGCCCATCTGCGCGGCGAACCGCACCCCCGGGTCCTCACCGGCCACCGCCGTGAGGCCCGGCACCGCCGACTCGCCTGGGTCTTCACCGGGATGGGCCCGCAGTGGTGGGCGATGGGCCGCCGGCTCCTCGCCACCGAACCGGTCTACCGGGAGGCCGTCGAGTCGTGCGCCGAGCACCTCGCCGAGCTGGCCGGCTGGTCCCTGATCGACGAGCTCACCGCCGACGAGGCGGACTCCCGGATGGCCGAGACCTGGCTCGCCCAGCCCGCCAACTTCGCCGTCCAGACCGGCCTGGCCGCGCTCTGGCGCAGCCGGGGCGTGCGGCCGGACGCGATCGTCGGCCACTCCACCGGCGAGGTCGCCGCCTTCTACGAGGCCGGTGTCTACGACCTCGCCGACGCGGTCAAGGTGGTGTTCCACCGCAGCCGGCTCCAGCAGGAACTGGCCGGCACCGGCGGCATGCTCGCGGTCTCGCTCACCGAGGCCGAGGCGCTGCGCCGGATCCGCCCGTACGGGAGCGCGGTCTCGGTCGCCGCCGTGAACAGCCCCACCGCGCTCACCCTCGCCGGAGACGCCCCCGCCCTCGCCGAACTGGCCGCCGCGCTCACCGCCGAGCAGGTCTTCGCCCGGCCGCTGACCGTCGAAGTCCCGTACCACAGCGCCCGAATGGAGTTGATCAAGGACGAGCTGCTGGAGTCGCTCGCCGACATCAAGGCCCGCCCGGTGCAGACCCCGCTCTACCTCACCGGCCGCGAGGGCACCGCGCGCGGCACCGAGCTGGACGCCGGGTACTGGTGGCACAACGTCCGCGACAGCGTCCGCTTCCGGCAGGCCGTGGAGCGGCTCGCCGACGACGGCTACGGCCTGTTCCTGGAGATCGGCCCGCACCCGGTGCTCGGCCGCTCGATCCAGGAGACCGTGGAGGCCCACCCGGGCACGGCCGACCGGCCCGAGCCGCGGACGCTGCCCTCGATCCGCCGCCAGGAGGACGAGCAGGCCACCTTCACCGCCTCGCTGGCCGCGCTCCACAACCTCGGCGTCGAGGTCGACTGGTCGGTGCTCCAGCCCGCCGGGCGGATCGTCCCGCTGCCCCGCTACCCGTTCCGGCGCGACCGGCACTGGGTGGAGCCGAGGGCGGTCGCCGAGGTCCGGCAGGGGCTGGTCGACCACCCGCTGCTCGGCCGCCGGCTGCCCGGGGCCGAACCGGCCTGGGAGGCCCGGCTGGACGCCGAGGCCCTGCCCTATCTGGAGGACCACCGGATCCAGGGCGACGTGGTGTTCCCGGCCGCGGGCTATCTGGAGATGGCCGTCCAGGCGGTCCGCGCGCTCACCGGCGGGACGGACGCCGCCCTGGCCGACATCGAGCTGCGCAAGGCCCTGCTGCTGCCGGACGACGAGAGCCGCGCCGTCCGGCTCACCCTCTGCGCCGAGCAGGGCGCCTTCACCGTCGCCACCGGCGAGGGCCGCGAGCGCACCGTGCACGCCGTCGGCACCGTCCGTCCCGGCCAGCGCCGGCGGCCCGGCCGGCCGCTGGACGCGGAGGCGGTCCGCGGGCGGGCGTCGCGCCGGCTCGCCGGGCCGGACTGCTACGCCGGGCTCGCCGCGCTCGGCTACCACTACGGCCCCGCCTTCCAGGGCATCGAGGAGGTCTGGATCGGCCCCGGCGAGGCACTCGCCCGGATCCGCCCGCCCGCCCGGGTCGCCGGGCAGGGCGAGCACCACCAGGTGCACCCGGTGGTGATGGACGCCTTCTTCCAGACCCTGCTGACGCCCCAGCTGCTGGCCGGCCGCCCGGCGGACGGCCGGGGGATCCGGTTGCCGGTGGCGATCGCGGAGGTCCGGCTGGACGCGGTCGGCGACCGCCCGCTCTGGGTGCACGCCACCATCACCCGGGACGCCGGTGCCGAACTCCTCGGCGACCTCGCGGTGTACGAGGAGGAGGGCGCGCCGCTCGGCGGGATCACCGGCTTCCGGGCCGCCGACGTCGAGCGGGCCGCCACCGCGGTCGGCCTCGGCACCATCGACGGCTGGCTCGCCGAACCGGCCTGGACGGAGCTGCCGGCCGCCGGTGACGCCCCGGACCTGCTGGCCGAACACCCCGACCACTGGCTGCTGTTCGCCGACGGCGGCGGGGTCGCGGACGCCCTGGCCGAGCGGATCGCCGCGCGCGGCGGCAGCTGCCTGCGGATCCGCCCCGGCACCGGCTACCGGGCCGCCGCCGACGGCCTCCCGGCCACCGTGGAGCCCGGCTCGGCCGAGGACCTGGCCCGGCTGCTCGCCGCCCGGCGGGCCGAGGGCTTCCCCGACCCGGCCGCCGTGGTCCACCTGTGGAACCTCGACCGCCCCGGGCTCGCCACCGCCGACCCCGCCACCGTGGCCGGCCACACCGCCCCCGGCGCCTACAGCCTGGTCACGCTCGCCGCCCTGCTGGCGGGCGAACTCCCCGACTGCCGCCTCCATGTGGTCACCCGGGCCGCGCAGGCCACCGCCCCCGGCGAGCCCGTCGAGCCCCTCGCCGCCCCGGCCTGGGGCATCACCCGGGTCCTGCGGCACCAGGAACTCCCCACCCATCAGGGCAAACTCGTCGACCTCCCCGCCCGCACCACCGCCACCGGAACTGGCACAGCCACCGGCACCGGAACTGCCACAGCCACCGGCGCAGGCACAGCCGCCGAGGCGGCGGACGCGGAGGCGGCGGACGCGGAGGCGGCGGACGCGGAGGCCGAGGCGCTGCTGCGCGAGTTCGCGCTGGCCGACGAGGACGAGATCGCGCTGCGCGGCGGCCGGCGGCTGACCAGCCGGCTCCGGACCGCCGAGGGGCTCAGCCGCCCGCTGGCGCCGCGGCTGCGGGCGGACGGCGCCTACCTGGTGACCGGCGCGTTCGGGGCGCTCGGGCAGCTGCTCTGCCGCACGCTGGTGAAGCGCGGCGCCCGGCGGCTGATCCTGCTCGGACGCAGCACACCGCCGCCGCGCGAGCAGTGGCGGACGCTCGACCCGGAGAGCCGCGACGGGCAGCGGGCGGCCTTCCTGCGCGAGCTGGAGGAGCTCGGTGCCGAGGTCGTCCCGGCCGCGCTGGACGTCACCGACGAGCCCGCGCTGGCCGCCTGGCTGGCCGAGTACCGCCGGCTGGACCGGCCGCCGGTCCGGGGCGTCTTCCACCTCGCCGGGCAGGTCAGGGACACCCTGGTGGGCGAGCTGGACCGGTCGGCCTTCGACACCGTGTACGGCCCCAAGGTGCTCGGCGCGTTCGCCCTGCACCGGCAGCTGGCCGGGGAGCCGATCGACCACTTCGTGCTGTTCGCCTCGATCGCCTCCCTGCTGACCACCGCCGGCCAGACCAACTACGCCGCCGGCAACGCCTTCCTGGACGCCCTCGCCCATCACCGCCGCGCGCTCGGCCTGCCCGCGCTGAGCCTGGACTGGGGCCCGTGGGCCACCGGGATGATCGAGGAGCTCGGCCTGATCGACCACTACCGGCACAGCCGGGGCATGAGCTCGCTCGCCCCGGAGACGGGTATGGCCGTGCTGGAGCGGGTGCTCGGCCAGGACCGGGCCCAGCTGCTGGTGGCCACCGTGGTCGACTGGCCGGTCTTCCTCTCCTGGTACCCGGCCCCGCCGCCGTTGGTGACCGAACTCGCCGCGGCCGCCCGGGAGTCCGCCCCGACCGTCGAGCGGACCGGTCTGCTCGACACCCTGCGGACGGCCGGCGAGGAGGAGCGGCGGGCGCTGCTCACCGAGCTGTTCACCGAGCTGGCCGCCACCGTACTGAGGGTGCCGGCCGACCGGATCGACCCGGCCGCCGGCCTCGGCGGCCTCGGTCTGGACTCGCTGCTGGCGATGGAGCTGCGGGCCCGGCTGAGCGGCGAGCTGGGGGTCACCCTCCCGGTGGTGGCGCTGCTCGGGAACGCACCGGTGGCCGAGCTGGTCGCCCGGCTGCACGAGTCGCTGACCGAGCTGCTGGACGAGGAGCCCGCCGGTCCGGGGGTCGCGGTCGAGCGCTACGAGGACGAGTCCGCCCATCCGCTGACCCACAACCAGAAGGCGCTCTGGTTCCTGAAGCAGCTCAACCCGGACGGCTTCGCCTACAACATCGGCGGCGCGGTCGAGGTGCGGGTGGAGCTGGAGCCCGAGCTGATGGCGGTGGCCTTCCGGGCGATGGTCGAGCGCCACCCGAGCCTGCGGGCGAACTTCGTGCTCGACGGCGGCCGGGCGGTGCAGCGGATCTCCGCCGAGGTGGAGCCGGACTTCGACGTCTTCGACGTCGAGCACCTGGCCTGGGACGACATCCACGCGATGATCGTCCGCGAGTACCGCCGGCCGTACGACCTGGAGCGGGACCCGCTGGTGCGGTTCCGGCTGTTCCGGCGCGGCCCGGCCCGCTGGGTGATCATGAAGGCCGTCCACCACATCATCTCGGACGCGATCTCCACCTTCACCTTCATCGAGGAGCTGCTGGCCGTCTACGAGGGGCTGCGCCGGGGCCGGGCGCCCGAGCTGCCCCCGGTCGCCGCCCGCTACCTGGACTTCCTCAACCGGCAGAACGCCTTCCTGGCCGGCCGCGAGGCACCCAGGATGCTGGAGTACTGGCGCTCGCACCTGCCGGCCGAGGTGCCGCTGCTCAGCCTGCCGACCGACAAGCCCCGTCCGGCGGTGCAGACCCACAACGGCGCCTCCGAGTTCTTCGTCCTGGACGAGGAGCTCAGCGCCCGGGTCCACGCGCTGGCCCGCGCGCACAACGTCACCGTCTTCATGGTGCTGCTCAGCGCCTACTACCTGCTGCTGCACGCCTACGCGGGCCAGGAGGACATCATCGTCGGCAGCCCGGTCACGGGCCGCACCGACGAGGAGTTCGCCGGCGTCTACGGCTACTTCGTCAACCCGCTGCCGCTGCACGTCTCGCTGGCCGGCGGGCCGACGGTGGCCGAACTGCTGGAGCGGGTGCGGACCACCGTGCTCGGCGGGCTGGACCACCAGGAGTACCCGTTCGTGCTGCTGGTGGAGCAGCTCGGACTGCAGCACGACCCGAGCCGCTCGGCGGTCTTCCAGGCGATGTTCATCCTGCTGCACCACAAGGTGGCCACCGAGAAGTACGGCTACCACCTGGAGTACATCGAACTCCCCGAGGAGGAAGGGCAGTTCGACCTCACCCTGTCCGCCTACGAGGACGAGGCGGAGCGCCGCTTCCACTGCGTCTTCAAGTACAACACCGACCTCTTCCTGCCCGCGACGACGGCGCGGATGGCGCGCCACTACGTCAATCTGCTCGACGCGCTGACCACGGCCGGGCCGGAGCGGGCGGCCACCGGGCTGGAACTGCTCGGCGAGCGGGAGCGGGCCGTGGTGCTCCACGAGTGGAGCGGGGCCGACCGGCGGGTGCCGTTCGCCGAGCCGGTCCACGAGCTGGTGCTGCGCGCGGCGGCGGCCGACCCGGCGGCGCCCGCGGTGGCGGTGCCGCCCGAGTCCGGTCCGACGGCCCGGCTGACGTACGGCGAGCTGGCCGGGCGCTCCCGGCGGGCCGCCGTCCGGCTGCGGGCGCTCGGCGCCGGTCCGGGCACGGTGGTCGCGCTCTGCCTGGAGAAGTCGCCGGAGCTGATCGTGGCGCTGCTCGCGGTGCTCCGTACCGGCGCGGCCTACCTGCCGCTGGACCCGGGCCACCCGGTGGAGCGGCTGGCGTACCTGGTCGGCGACACCGGCGCCGGGCTGCTGGTCGGCGACGACCGCGAGCGGCTCGGCGGGCTGCCGGCCCGGCTGGTCACCACCGCCGAACTCGGCGCGGACGGCTCCACCGGCGACGACGGGTCCATCGGCGACGACGGGTCCACCGGCGACGGCGGCTCCACCGACGACGACGGCTTCGCCGACGTGCCGGTGGGCCTCGACGATCCGGCCTACGTCATCCACACCTCCGGCTCCACCGGGCGGCCGAAGGCGGTGCGGGTCTCCCACGGCAACCTCGCCTCGGCGTACCGGGCCTGGCAGGCCGAGTACCGCTTGGACACCGACGCCCGGACGCACCTCCAGATGGCCGGCCCCGCCTTCGACGTCTTCACCGGCGACGTGGTCCGCGCGCTGTGCTCCGGCGGCACCCTGGTGCTGGTCGGCCGGGAGCTGCTGTTCAACACCGCCAGGCTGTACGAGGTGATGCGCACCGAACGGGTGGACGCCGCGGAGTTCGTCCCGGCGGTGGTCCGCACCGTGCTGGACCACTGCGAACGCACCGGGCAGGACCTGGCGTTCATGCGGCTGCTGGTGGTCGGCTCGGACGTCTGGAAGGTCGAGGAGTACCGGCGGCTGGGCGCCCTGTGCGGCCCGCGGACCAGGCTGGTCAACTCCTACGGGCTCACCGAGACCACCATCGACAGCGCGTACTTCGAGGGGCCGGCGGACGGGCTGGAGCCCAGCCGGATGGTCCCGATCGGGCGGCCGTTCCCGAACAGCGCCTTCTACCTGCTCGACGCCCAGGGGCGGCCGGTCCCGCCCGGGGTGACCGGGGAGCTGTGGATCGGCGGCTCCGGCGTGTCGCTCGGCTACCTCGGCGACGAGGAGCAGACCGCGCGGCGCTTCGCCACCCTGCCGCTCGGCGGCGCCGACGGCACCGAGCCGGTCCGGCTCTACCGCACCGGGGACCTCGCCCGCTGGGACGCCGACGGCGGGGTGCATTTGCTCGGCCGGGCCGACTCCCAGATCAAGGTGCGCGGCCACCGGATCGAGCTGGGCGAGATCGAGACCCGGCTGGCCGAATGGCCCGAGCTGGCCCGGGCGGTGGTCACCGTCCGGTCGGACCGCGGCGGCGAGCACGTGCTCTGCGCGTACTGCGTACCGGCGCCCGGCCGGACCTTCGACCACCGGGCGCTGCGCCGCCACCTGGCCGGGCAGCTGCCGACCTTCATGATCCCGACCCACTTCACCGAACTGCCCGCGCTGCCGCTCACCGCCAACGGCAAGGTGGACGTGGCGGCGCTGCCCGAGCCCCGTACGGACGCCGCCGAGGCCGCCGAGCCTCCGGTCACCCTCTACGAGGTCCGGATGGCCGATCACTGGCGTGCGCTGCTCGGTATCGAGGAGCCGGGCCTCCAGCACGACTTCTTCGAGTCGGGCGGGTCCTCGATCAGACTGATCGAGCTGATCCACGGGCTCCAGGCCGAGTTCAACATCAGCATCCCGGTCAGCCAGCTGTTCAAGGTCACCACCCTGCACGGGATGGCGAAGACCGTGGAGCACATCATCACCGGCCGGATCGAGGGCGCCCAGCCCTACCTGGGCTTCAACCAGGAGCAGCGGCAGACGCTGTTCTGCTTCCCGCCGGCCGGCGGCCACGGGCTGGTGTACCGGCAATTCGCGGCACACCTGCCGGAATACCGCACGATCGCCTTCAACTACGTGTCGGGGGACGACAAGATCGACCAGTACGCCGACCTGGTCGAGGCGCTCCAGCCGGAGGGCCCGTGCGCGCTGCTCGGCTACTCGCTCGGCGGCAACCTCGCCTTCGAGGTCGCCAAGGAGCTGGAGCGGCGCGGCCGCGCGGTGCCCAATGTGGTGATCATGGACTCGCACCGGATCCCGGAGTCCTTCGACCTCGCCGACGAGCACCTCCAGGCCTTCGAGACCGAGCTCGCCGAACACCTCCACCGGCACACCGGATCCGCCGCCGTCGCCCGGGAGACCCGCGAACAGGCCCGGGACTACCTGCGGTTCTGCAGCCGCACCCCCAACCACGGGGTGGTCGCCGCCGCGCTCAGCGTGATCTCCGACGACGAGAAGGTGGCGCTGTACGAGGCCGGCCGGGACGGCGCCTGGCACGGCAGCTCGGCCACCCGGACGGCGGTCTTCAAGGGCTTCGGCACCCATGCCGAGATGCTCGACCGCGAGTTCATCGCCCACAACGCCGGGCTCGCCCGGTCGATCCTCACCGGAGCCGCCACCCATGCGTCCTGAGACGGCCCCCGGGCGGGCCCCGGGCCTGCCCGCCCCCGCACGACAGACAGCCCCCGCACGAGAGACGGTCGCCGCACGCGAGACGGTCCCCGCACGCGAGGCGGCCCCCGCACGAGAGACGGATCCGACCATGCTCCGGCAGCACCCGCCGCTGACCTATCCGTTCGAGCCCAACGGCCTCGAACTCGACCCCCGCTACGCCGAGCTGCGCGATCAGCCGCTGGCCCGGATCCGGATGCCCTACGGCGACGGCGCCTGGCTGGCCACCCGGTACGAGGACGTCCGGTCGGTGCTCGCCGACCCGAGGTTCAGCCTGGCCGCCGCGATGGGCGAGGACCAGCCCCGGATGCGCCCGGTGTCCCGCACCGGCGCCGGCCTGTTCTCCACCGAACCGCCCGAGCACACCCGGCTGCGCTCGCTGGTGGCCAAGGAGTTCAGCGCCCGCCGGGTGGAGCGGCTGCGGATCCGGGCCGGGGAGCTGGCCGACGAGCTGCTCGACGGCATCCTCGCCGCGGGCAGCCCGGCCGACCTGGTCGAGGACTTCGCGATCCCGATGCCGACCACCATCATCTGCGAGGTGCTCGGCATCCCCGCCGAGGACCACCGGATGCTCTGGCAGTGGGCGGAGACGGTGCTCTCCGCCGTCACCCCGGGCGAGGTGCTCGCGGTCGAGGGGCGGGCGTTCATCGACTACATGGCCGGGGTGCTGGAGCTGCGCGGTCGCGAGCCGGGCGACGACCTCCTCACCACGCTGGTCCGGGCCTGCCGCGAGCAGCGGCTGATCGGCGAGGAGGAACTCCTCTCCATCGCCTGCGACCTGCTGATCGCCGGCTTCGTCTCCACCACCAACCAGATCGGCAACTTCTTCCACCAGCTGCTGGTCAATCCCGAGGACCTGGCGCGGCTGCGGGAACGGCCCGAGCTGATCCCCAGGGCGGTCGAGGAGCTGATGCGCTACGTGCCGCTGCTCACCGGTTTCAGCCTGCCCCGGTACGCCACCGCGGACGTCGAGCTGGGCGGGGTGGTGATCCGCGCCGGCGAGGCGGTGATGATCGCGACCGCCGCCGCCAACCGGGACCCGGAGGTGTTCGAGGAGCCGGAGCGGCTGGTCCTCGACCGGCCGGGCAACCCGCACATCGGCTTCGGCCACGGCGTGCACTACTGCATCGGCGCGCACCTCGCCCGGCTGGAGCTCCAGGTGGCGATCGAGCGGGTGCTGACCCGCCTGCCCGGCCTGCGGCTGGCCGTCCCCGAGCGCGAACTGCGCTGGAAGGAGGCCTCGATGGTGAACGGCCTCCAGGCGCTCCCGATCGCCTGGTGACCGCCGCCGCGGGCGGCACCACCAGGCAGCACCAGGCACCTCCAGGCAATCCAGGCGAGCCAGGCAAGCCAGGCAAGGCAAGGCAAGGACCACGAGGAAGGCCAGAGATGGCACGGCAGAAAGACACCGCACCCCGGCGGGAGTCGATGATCATCATCGGCGGCGGCCTCGGCGGCCTGTCCACCGGGTGCTACGCCCGGATGAACGGCTACCGCACCAGGATCTTCGAGATGCACGAGATCCCCGGCGGCTCCTGCACCGGCTGGGACCGCAGCGACTTCACCTTCGACTGGTGCATCAGCTGGCTGCTCGGCAACGGGCCGGGCAACGAGATGTACCAGATCTGGCTCGAACTGGGCGCGCTCCAGGGCAAGGAGATGCGGCACTTCGACGTCTTCAACATCGTCCGGGGCCGGGACGGCCGGTCGGTCCGCTTCTACTCCGACCCGGACCGGCTGGAGGCGCACCTGCTCGGCCTGTCGCCGGCCGACGCCGCCCCGATCCGCGAGTTCTGCGCCGGGATCCGCACCTTCCGCAGGGCGCTCGCGGCCTACCCGTTCCTCAAGCCGGTCGGGCTGATGGGCCGGCTGGAGCGCTGGCGGATGCTGGCCTCCTTCGCCCCCCACTTCAACACCATCCGCAAGTCGATCACGCTGCTGATGACGGACTTCTCGGAGCGGTTCCGCGACCCGCTGCTGCGCGAGGCGTTCAACTTCATCCTCTACGAGAAGCACCCGGCCTTCCCGGTGCTGCCGTTCTACTTCCAGCTCGCCTCGCACGCCAACCACGCCGCGGGGGTGCCGGAGGGCGGTTCGCTGGCCCTGGCCCGGTCGATCGAGGAGCGCTACCTCGGGCTCGGCGGCGAGATCACCTACAACGCCAAGGTCGAGGAGATCCTGGTCGAGCGGGACCGCGCGGTGGGTGTGCGGCTCAGCGACGGCCGGGAGTTCCGCGCCGACATCGTGGTGTCGGCCGCCGACGGCCACACCACCGTGATGAAGCTGCTCAAGGGCCAGTACCTCAACGACACCTACCGGCGGCTCTACACCTCGCTGATCGACGAGCCGGGCCAGCTGTCGCCCGGGTACGTGTCGCTCTTCCTGGGGCTGCGCAAGCCGTTCCCCGAGGGCGACCCGTGCACCACCCACCTGCTGGGCGAGCGGGAGACGGCCGAGCTGACCGGGATCCGCTGCCCCTCGGTGAACGTGCAGTTCCGCACCCGGCACTACCCGGAGCTGGCGCCGGAGAACTCCACCGTGGTGTTCGCGACGTACTTCTCCGACATCGCCCCCTGGCGGGCGCTGCACGAGGGCCCCGAGCAGTCCTCCCGGGTGCGGCGCGGCGAGGAACTGCACACCCTGCCGGTCAAGCACGGCCGGGAGTACATGGCGGCCAAGCGGCGGGTCCGCAACGGCATCGTCGGCTTCCTGGACGAGCGGTACCCGGGATTCAAGGACGCGGTGGCCGTCGCCGACGTGTCCACCCCGCTGACCCAGGTCCGCTACACGGGCGTCTACGACGGCACCTTCCCCGGCTGGAACCCCTTCGTGGAGGGTGCCGAGACGGTGGAGGAGGAGATCAAGAAGAGCGGTCCGGTGCTGCCCGGGCTGTCGAACTTCTACCTCTCCGGGGTCTGGGCGACCATCGGCGGGCTGATCCGGGCGGCCGCCGCCGGGCGGCACGTCATGCAGTTCGTCTGCCGGGACGACGGGGTGGAGTTCACCGCCGAGATCGACCGGAGCGCCCCGATGCCGACCCACCTGGTCATCCCGGTGGGCCGGCCCGCGGAGCCGGCCCGGCGGACAGTGCCGAAGGCCGCCGGAAAGGCCGCCGGAAAGGCCGCGGGGAAGGCCGTCGGGAACGCGGACGGCGCGGGCGGCAAGGACGACGAGAGCAGCGAGGACAACGAGAACGTGCAGACAGGAGCCCTGGCATGAGGATCGAGAAGTGGGTGGTCCGGGAGCACCTGGACGGTGTGCCCGACGTCAACCGCGTCTACGAGAAGGTCGTGGAGGACGTCCGGATCGACCTGCGGCCGGACGAGATGCTCTTCCGGACCAGGTACGTCTCGGTGGACCCGTACCAGAACGGCCTGGCGCTGGAGACGCCGATCGGCCACCACATGGGCGCCGACTCGATCATGGAGGTGGTCGAGGCCGGTCCGGCGGCGGCGTTCGCGGTCGGCGACCTGGTGCAGGGCTTCGGCGGCTGGCGCACCCACGTCGTCCACAACGGCGCCGAGGAGCTGTGGACGACCGGCATCTTCCCGATGGTGTTCCCGGCCTACCGCCGGCTCGACCCGTCCTGGTACGACGAGCGGCTGCCGGTGTCCAGCGCGCTCGGCATCATGGGCGCGCCCGGGATGACGGCCTGGGGCACGCTCGGCCGCTTCCTGGAGGTCCGGCCCGGCGACACCGTGGTGGTCAGCGGCGCCTCCGGCTCGATCGGCACCCTGGTGGGCCAGTTGGCGAAGCGGGCCGGCGCCGGACGGGTGGTCGGTACCACCGGCTCGCCGGGCAAGGCCGAGTACCTGCGCGAGCTGGGCTTCGACGAGGTGGTGCTCTACACCCAGGGCGACGACGCGGAGAAGGCCCGGCAGGCGCTGCTGCTCGCCGCGCCGGACGGTGTCGACCGGTACTTCGACAACCTGGGCGGCACGGTCACCGACGCGGTGTTCACCATGCTGAACGTGGACAGCCGGGTGGCGGTCTGCTGGCAGTGGGCGACCACGGTGAACGGTG
The DNA here is from genome assembly GCF_034043715.1 of Kitasatospora purpeofusca. Lineage (GTDB taxonomy): Bacteria > Actinomycetota > Actinomycetes > Streptomycetales > Streptomycetaceae > Kitasatospora > Kitasatospora purpeofusca_A. Next base: position 81,690 of record NZ_JAXCLC010000018.1, read on the forward strand.
AGCTGACCGGGCCGAGGCTGCTGCCGTACATCATGTTCCCGCGCACCACGATCCGCGGCATCTTCGCCCAGGAGTGGTTCACCGAGCCGCTGTTGAGGCAGATGCACCAGGAGCTGGGCGGGCTGGTCCGGAGCGGGGAGATCCGCTACCACCAGACCGTGCACAAGGGCTTCGACGAGATCCCGGCGGCCTACCGCAGCCTCTACCTGGACCGCGAGCGCAACCGGGGCAAGGTGCTGGTCGAGGTCTGACCCGGCCGAAACCGGGCCCGACTCAGGCCCGACTCAGACCCGACCCAGGCCCGATCGAAGCCCGGCCGGGGCCCGACTCGGGTCGGGTCCGGTCCGCCGGCGGGAGGGGTGCCCCTCCCGCCGGCGGCGGATCACTCGTCGTCGAGGTCGAGGTCGATGTCGAAGCCGCCCGCGTCCGAGCCGTCCGGGGTGCCGCTGAGCGCGAACCCCTGACGGCGCGCCTCGTAGCAGGCCACCGTGGCGGCCGCGGAGACGTTCAGCGAGCCGACCCGGCCCAGCTGCGGCACGAACACCACCTGGTCGCAGAGGGCGAGCGCGTCCGCCGTGATCCCCCGGTCCTCGTGGCCCAGCACGAAGGCGACGGCCGGGGTCAGCCCGGCGGCGAACAGCGGCACCGCCTCGTCGGCGAGTTCGAGGCCGACCACCTTGAAGCCGTCGGCCTTCGCCGCGGCCACCGCCTCGGCGACGGTGGGGAAGTGCTCCACCTTCAGGTACTTGTCGGTGCCCATCGCGGCCTTCTGGGCGCCGGACGAGCGCACCGACGGGGTGTCACCGGTCAGGTAGAGCTTCTCGGCGCCCATCGCGGCGCCGGTCCGGACCACCGAGCCGACGTTGAACGGCGACTGGAGGTTCTCCAGGATCATCGCGAGCCGGAACTCGTTGCCACGCCGCCAGGAGCGGTGCAGCCGCTTCAGTTCGGTCCCGCGGAGCTGCTTCACGACGTCGTCCCTCGTCCACTCTCGGGGCCCTCGCCCGCCGTCGGGCGGGGCCGCGCTTCCAGAATCCGGAACCCGTTGACCGAGGTCAGCCGGGTGGTCGGCCAGCCGTGCTCGTTCAGCCACTTCTGCAGCGAGTCCGAGCCGAGGTGCTTCTGCACCACCAGGAAGGCCGAGCCGTCCGGGGTGAGCCGGTCCAGCCACTGCTCCAGCAGCCGGCGCAGCGCCGCCTTGCCGATCCGGATCGGCGGGTTGGAGTAGATCGCCGCGAACCGCAGTTCGGCCGGGACCTCCTCCGGCAGCGCGGCGTGCACATTGCCCAGGCCCAGCGACCCGGCGTTGTCCCGGACCAGGTCCAGGGCGCGGCCGTTGACGTCCACCGCCCAGACCGGGAGCCGCTTGCGGCGGCTCGCCCAGGTCAGCGCGATCGGGCCGTAGCCGCAGCCGATGTCCAGGATCGGGCCGCGCACCCGGGGCGGCGGCGCCTCCTCCAGCAGGATCCGGGTGCCCGGGTCCAACCGGCTGCGGGAGAAGACGCCCGCGTCGGTGCTGAGCTCCAGGGTGAGGTCCGGCAGGGTGACCGTGATCGGGCGGCGCTCGCTGGCGACCTCGGGTGCACCGGAGAAGTAGTGCGAGCCGGACATGCGTTTTCCCCGTCGTTCGTAAGGGCCTCGGGGCCACCGGGAGGTGTGGGTAAGCCCTGCTGGTACGGCTCCGATCGTACCCCGGTGCCCGGCGGGGCCGGTGTCCCGCGCGGGCGGGGGTCAGGGCGCCCCGGGGGTCCTGCGGGTGGCGATGTTGATCCGGTTCCAGGCGTTGACGGTGAAGCAGAGCGAGATCAGCCGGGCCAGCTCCGCCTCGGGGAAGAGCTCGGCGGCCCGCTCGTACACCGCGTCGGAGACGCCGTCGCCGATGCGGGTGATCTGCTCGGCCAGCGCGAGGGCGGCCCGTTCGCGCTCGCTGTAGACGCCCTCGGGGGCCTCGCGCCAGACCGGGAGCAGATAGATCCGCTCGTCGCTCTCGCCGGCCTTGCGGGCGTCCTTGACGTGCATGTCCAGGCAGTAGGCGCAGCCGTTCAGCTGGGAGGAGCGCACCTGCACCAGTTCGACCAGCGCCGGGTCGAGGCCCTCGCGGGCGGCGGCGTCCAGGGCGATCATCGCCCGGAACACCTTGGGTGCGGTGCGGGCGAAGTCGAGGCGGGGGGCGGACCGGGGAGTGGCGGTGTTCGTCATGGGTACGAGCCTAGGAACGACGTGCACCCCGGCCATGGTGCATTCCGGGCCCGTTTTCCGGGGTCAATCGCCGGGGCGGGCAACACGCCGGGGGCCCGGCGGCGCGTCGCGTCGGGCCGGTGGCCGACGGATACTGCGAGTACCCCGGCGAGCAGGGCCCACGGGCGGGGGGAAGCCTCCGAGGAACCTTCGAGGAACGAGGACGGACACCATGCCGCAGAACCGCGAGGACTACCTGGACGAGGTCGACGAGGCCGACGCGGCCGTGGAGGCTGTGGAGTCGGAGGACGAGGCGGCGGAGGACGAGTACGACGAGCTGGCCGAGCGCCGCGCACTGGGCGCGGACCCGGCCACCGAGGTCGCGGACGTCGCCGAGCAGAGCCGGATCGTCCCGCTGGACGAGGACGAGTACCGGGAGTAGCCGCACCCCGGGCGGACCCGGGTGGCCCCGGCTAGAGCGCCCCGCGGCGCTGGAGCCAGGTGAACGCCGCCCAGCCGGGGAGCACCGGCAGGACGAAGGTGAGCAGCCGGAAGAGCACGACGGCCGCCGCCGCGCCGCCGTCCTCCATCGAGGGGTCCAGCTCCAGCAGGCCCACCAGCGCGCCGTCCACGAAGCCCACCCCGCCGGGGGTCGGGGCCGCGTTCCCGGCCGCGTTGCCGACCAGGAACACCACGCCGACCGAGGCGAAGGCCGGTTCCCGCCCGACTGCCCGGGCGCAGCAGTACAGGCAGGCGATCAGGGTCAGCGACACCAGCAGCTGACCGGTGAAGCCGACCGCCAGCCGCCCCGGGTTGCGCAGCAGTTCCACCAGCCGGGGCAGCACCTCGGCGGTCAGCGGGCGCAGCCGGGCGGCCAGCCAGCGCCGGGCCGGCGGCACCGCGGACACCGAGGCGAGCAGGACGCCCGCCACCGCGAGGCCGCCGGCCACGGCCTGCAGGGCGTCCAGTTCCGAGCTGCCGGGCTGGACACCGGTCAGGTAGACGAACGCGCCGAGCTGGAGCAGGTGCAGGACCAGGCCGAGCAGCTGGCCCGCACCGACGCTGGACAGGGCCTGCGCGGTCGGGATGCCGGCCCGCTGGAGGAAGCGGGTGTTCAGCGCGACGCCGCCGACCCCGCCGGGGGAGACCAGCTTGACGAAGGACCCGGCCACCTGGGCGAGCACCGCGTTGCGGAAGTCCAGCCGCTCGGGGACGAAGCCGACGAAGCCCATCGCTCCCGCGACATGGCCGGCGGCCGCTGCCAGCACGGCGAGGGCGAGCCAGAACGGGTCGGCGTCGGCGACGGTCGCGATCGGGTTCTGCTCGGTAGCGAACAGCTGCGGCAGCAGCAGCCACCCGGCCACCACGCCGCCGACCACGGCGAGCAGGGTGCGGGGGCGGAGCCGCTCCAGCCGGACCGGCCGGACGGGAGCCTGCGGGCGGCTGCGGAGCACCTCGGCGCGGATCCCGTCCAGCAGGTCGGGGCCAGGTCCCGCGGCGGGCGCGGGAGCGGCGGCGGGCGCCGCCGGGCCGGTGCGCTGCGGGGGCACCCGGGGCCCGGCCGTCTCGGCGCCGCGACGGGCGGCCTGCTTGAGGGCCGCCCGGGTGCCGGGGGCCAGCGCGATCGGCTGGAGCAGCGGCAGGGCGGCGGCCACCGCGTCCGGGCCGAGCACCGACACCGCGGCGCGCACCGAGCGCTCGGCCCCGGTGCGCAGCGCGAGCGTGGTGAGCAGCTGGGCGATGTCGCTGAGCAGCACCAGCTCCCCGGCCGCGATGTCCCCGTCCGCGAGGCCGACCAGGTGCACCACCCCCGCCGGGTCGACCAGCAGCGCGGAGGGGACCAGCGCGCGGTGCGCGATGGCGCGCCGCTGGAGCAGCGCCAGCTGGCCCCAGACGTCGACGAGCAGCGCGTCGGTGACCTCCTCGTCGGCCAGTTCGTCCAGGGTGCGGCCGGGCAGCCGCCGGTAGGCGACCAGCGCGGCGTCCCGGCCGAGTTCGGCGGTGGCGGCGACCGGGCGGGTGCGGACCCCGGCGGCGACGGTCGCGTAGGAGACCAGGGCCTCGTGCTCCAGGCCGGTGCGCAGTGAGCGCAGCGCGCGCGGGTGCGGGGCGGTGCGCAGTCGCAGTCGGCGCCAGGCCCGCTGCACCAGGGCGGCGGTGACCGCCTGCCGGTCGAGCAGCTGGACGTCCAGGTCGGGGTGGTCGCCGCGCTGGCGGACCAGGTAGCGGTCCGGGCCGTCCGGGGTGACGGAGACCGGGTGCAGACCGGCCTCGCGCAGGCTGTGCAGCAGTTGTCCGGGCCGGGGCCGTGGGTCCGGGGTGCCGACGGCCCAGCGGGTGCCGTGGGCGGCCGTCCAGCCGATCAGCACGCCGAGCAGCAGCGCGGTCGGGGTGGCCGCCCCGGCGGCGATGCCGGCCAGTGCGGACAGGGTGAGGACGGTCCACGGCACCCGGCGTTCGCGGGCCGCGGAGGCGGTGAGGAAGGCCAGGACGGGCGCCAGGTAGCCGTAGACCGGCTCGGTGTGGGCGAGCGGGGCGCCGGGCAGCGGCCGGGTCAGCGCGGAGACCAGGGGGAACGGCGCGGGGCCGTCGATCCACAGCGCGAAGAGGAGGGTGACGCCGTACGCCAGCGTGGCAGCGAGCACGCCGTCGGCGAGCTGCTGGAGGACGTGCCGCCGGTCGGTCCCGGGGGCGAGCAGCCGGCGGGCGGCCGAGCAGCCGGGCAGGAGCAGCAGGGCCGCGGTGGTGAGGCCGGTGGCGACGCCGCCCAGCGGGTGCGGGACCAGGGCGGCGGCGCCGCCGACGTCCTCGGCGAGGCCGTTGGTGGTGGCGCGGGCGTAGTCGGCGGACAGCAGGGTCAGGGCGATCACGACGAGGCCCGCGAGCAGCCGGATCAGCGCGGCCGGCTGCCGGAGCCGGCCGGTGGCGGCTATGCCGGGGAGGCCGGGCGGGGGCAGGCGGCCGCCCGTCGTTCCGCCCTCTGCGTCGTCCGAGGTGCCGGCCCCGGTGCCGCCGCCCGTCCCGCCCCCCGTGCTGTCGTCCGTGCCTTCGACCGTGCCGCCGGTCCTGTCACTTGTCGCGTTCCCCGCCGCATCCGCCACGGATGGCATGCTCCCACGAGCCCCCGGCAGCGTGTCTCGGGGCGCGGGGCGGCCCCGCCCTCACTACCCTGCGTCCCATGAGCGCCTGCGAAGACCTCGCCGCCGCACCCCGGGACCTCGCGCCCCTGCCACCCCTGGACGGCTGCGCCGACTGCCTGGCGCAGGGGCGCCGGGACTGGGTGCATCTGCGGCTCTGCCTGGACTGCGGCCACATCGGCTGCTGCGACTTCTCGCCGCAGCGGCATGCCACCGCGCACTTCCACAACAGTTCCCATCCGGTGATCCGCTCCTACGAGCCGGGGGAGGACTGGCGCTGGTGCTACGTCCACGAGCTCATCGGGTGACGTTCCGGCCGGGCCGACGTTCCGGCCGGGTTGACGTCCGGGTGCCCATGGGTTGAGGTGTAACTCCCGACAGATCTGGACATAACGCCCGTACGACCCTCGGTCGGTGCCTGTCCGGCCGACGGCCGCCGAAGGGAGCCGACGATGACCGAGCAAAGAGCGGGAAGCCCTCACCGGCTCCGCCGCGGTACCCAGGAGCTGCTGGAGCGCCGGGGGATGGCCACGATGCCGATCGCGCTCCCGCCCCGTCCGGCCGGTACCGCGCGGGCCGCCACCGGATCCGCGAGCGCCGCCTTCCGGCACGGTGGCCGGGACTCCGCGACCGCCGTCCCGCACTCCGCGCCCGCGCACCACGCCGAGCTCAAGGGCCACCGCCACCGCGGGGCCGAGAAGCACAGCGCGCACTGAACCGGCCGCGCGCCCCGGCCGCGCGCCCCGGCCGCCGTCCTGACCTGCGGTCAGGGCCGGTCCGGGGCGCGCGGCGGCGTTGTCGGTGGCCTGCGGTACGTTCGGGGCGATCGACGGCGGCGGGCGAACGGGGGCACGGGCGATGACCGAGCTGGTGACGGAGGAGCCGGTCGAGCTCCAGCTGGAGCGGTACCGGACGGAGTTGACCGGGTACTGCTACCGCATGCTCGGCTCGGTCTTCGAGGCCGAGGACGCCGTCCAGGACACCATGGTCCGGGCCTGGCGCGGGCACCGGGGCTTCGAGGGCCGTGCCGCGCTGCGCTCCTGGCTCTACCGGATCGCCACCAACGTCTGTCTGGACGCGCTGAACGGCCGCAACGCCCGGGCCCGGCCGATGGACCTGGCCGGCCCGTCCACCGTGGCCACCGCGACCGACGCCCAGCTGCCCGAGATCACCTGGCTGGGACCGGCGCCGGACGGGCGGGTGCTGCCCGAGACCGGCGATCCGGCCGAGGTGGCCGCGCAGCGCGACTCGGTGCGACTGGCCTTCGTCGCCGCCCTCCAGCGGCTGGCGCCCCGGCAGCGGGCGGTGCTGATCCTGCGCGAGGTGCTCGGCTGGCGGGCCAACGAGGTCGCCGAACTGCTCGGCGTCACCGTCGCCTCGGTGAACAGCGCGCTCCAGCGGGCCCGGGCCGCGCTCGCCGCCGACCCCGCCGCGAGCCGCCCGGCCCCGACCCTGGACGAGGACCACCGGGCCCTGCTGGCCCGGTACGTCGCCGCCTTCGAGGCGTACGACATGGACGGCCTGGCGGAGCTGCTGCGCGAGGACGTCACGCTCAACATGCCGCCGTTCGCGCTCTGGCTGACCGGGCACGCGGACATCCGGGAGTGGATGCTCGGCCCCGGGCACGGCTGCCGGGGCTCCCGGCTGGTCCCGGTGGTGGCCAACGGCAGCCCGGCCTTCGGGCAGTACCGGCCGAGCCCGGAGGGCGGGCACGAGCCGTGGGCGCTGATCGTGCTGGAGGTGTCAGCGGGCCGGATCACCGGGGTCACCAACTTCCTCGACACCGAGGTGCTCTTCCCGCTGTTCGGCCTGCCGCCCCGACTGGAGGCCGAGGAGTAGTCCGTCCTCCTCACCTTCCCGGCTGTTCTGCCCGCCGTCCTGTCCGTCGTCCTGTTCGACGAGGAGGACGGCGGCCAGCCCGCTGAACGCGAGCAGTTCGCGCAGCGGGCCGCCGGCGTTGCGCAGGACGAGCCGCACGCCGTGCCGGGCCGCGGCGCGCCGCAGCCGGGCCAGGGCGTCGACCACGGCCAGGTCGGGGGCGGTCAGCGCGCCCAGGTCACAGATCAGCGGATGGGTGGCGGATGTCCGGGTCTCGGTCTTCACCGAGGGGAGACCGCTCCGGCGCTCGGGGCTCATCGGCCCGCCGGAGAATTCCTCGGAAGAACTTCGCCGGGGAGCGATGAGTTTCCGCCGGACCCCCGGTCTACCCCTGTGGAAGCGCGGCACCGGCCGCGCCCGTACCGAGCAGAGGAAACCGCCACCATGACCGAGAACCTCGGCACCCTGTCCATCGTCCGCGAGCTGCCGGCCGCCCCGGCCGAGGTGTTCCGGGCCTACGTCGAGCCCGAGCAGTTCGTCCGCTTCTGGGGCCCGGTCGGCACCACCGTCCCGCTGGACACCGTGACCATCGAGCCGGAGGCGGGCGGGCGCTTCGACAGCACGATGCTGGTGGAGGCCACCGGCGACCGCTACCCGATGCGCGGCCGGTTCACGGCGGTCCGCGAGGGCGAGCTGCTGGAGTTCGTGGAGGAGGGCGTCGGCCTCACCGGCCGGATCACCCTCACCGACCTCGGCGACGGCCGGACCGAGGTGCGGATGGAGCAGGAGAACGTCCCGGCGGCGTACCTGGGCCCGGAGGCCGAGGCGGGCATCAACTCCAGCTTCGACCGGCTGGTCGAGCACCTCGCGGCCCGTCGCTGAGGCAGGCGGGGCCCGGCTGGCAGAGTGGGGCGCACATCGTCCCAGAGCCCGAGGAGGGCCCGCCGTGCCGGTCGAGCCGTTGAAGTCCCGTGAAGAGTGGTTGGCCTCGTTGCCGCGGATCTACGCAGCGGCGGGGTGCGTCCTGCGGGACGTGTCCGGACGGATCCTGCTGGTGAAGGCCGGGTACCGGGAGCACTGGCAGTTCCCGGGCGGGACGATCGACCTGGGAGAGGGGCCGGCCGAGTGCGCGGCCAGGGAGCTGCTGGAGGAGACCGGCATCGTCCGCGAGGCCGGCGAGCTGCTGGCCATCTCCTGGACCCACCCCTCGGGCGAACTCGACCACCCGGCCGAGCACTTCCTCTTCGACTTCGGCAGCGTCCCGGACGGCACCCCCGTGACCGTCCCGGCCGGCGAACTCGACGACCACCGCTGGGTCGAGGACCGGGAGGCGCTCGAACTCCTCGGCCCGGCAAGGTCGTTGCGGCTGCGCGCGGCGCTGGAGGCGCAGGCCGACGGCCGGGTGCGGATCGTCACCACGCACGTGTCGGGTTTCTGACCGCGACCGGTGTCCGCGGTCCTGCCCGGTGTCCCGGGGGAGCGCCCGTCCCGCGACCCCCGGAACGGTCCGGTCACGCCCGCTCGGCGCCGGTGCCGTCGGTGCCCGGGGCGATGAACGCGGCGAGGATCTCGACCACGAAGCGCTCGGTCTCGTCCTTCTCCACGCCGAGGTCGTTCAGCACCCCGGCGCCGTTCTCCAGCTCCAGCAGGGCGAGCAGGATGTGCTCGGTGCCGACGTAGTTGTGACCGAGTTTCAGCGCCTCCCGGAAGGTCAGCTCCAGCGCCTTCTTCCCCCGGGCGTCGTACGGGATCAGCGCCGGCACCTCGGCGGCCGGGGCGGGCAGCGCCGCCGTCGCGGCGGTCCGCAGCGACTCCGGGGTGACGCCCTGCGCGGCGAGCGCCCGCGCGGCCAGGCCGTCGGGCTCGACCAGCAGCCCCAGCAGCAGGTGCTCGGCCCCGATCCCGTCGTTGCCGGCCCGGCGGGCCTCCTCCTGGGAGGCCATCACCACATGCCGGGCCCGGTCGGTGAACCGGCCGAAGCCCTGGCTGGGGTCGAGGTCGTTGGGCGTGGCCGGGTCCTTGGGCACGAAGCGCTTCTGGGCGGCCTGCTTGCTGACGCCCATGCTGTGGCCGATGTCGGTCCAGGAGGCGCCGGAGCGGCGGGCCTGGTCGACGAAGTGGCCGATCAGGTGGTCCGCGAGCTCGCCGAGGTGGTCGGCCGCGATGACGGCGTCCGAGAGCTGGTCGAGCGCGTCCGGGTGGAGCTTCTTGATCGCGTCGATCAGGTCGTCGAGGCGCAGCGGAGTGCTCTTGGGAACGATCGGATTCTCCATGTCGTCAACCGTAGGTTGTCGATGGCGGATCGTCAACCATCGGTTGACGACAGTCCGAGTTGGAGTCTCAGGGGGCCAGCAGCCGGTTGCGGACGGCCGTGAGGTCGGCGGCGGGGACGCCGGCGGCCGACAGCCGGGCGGCCGGGTCCAGGCCGGCGAGGGCGGCGTGCACGGCGGCTTCGGCGGTGGTGCCGGCCTCGGCGAGGACGGCGTCGATCCGCCGGTACTGGTCCGGCAGGCCGAGCATGCCGTAGAGGGGGCGGACGTTGGCGGCGCTCAACAGGTAGTCGGCGACGATCTCGGTGGGCTCGACCTCGGCGAGGGCGAGCAGCAGCAGCGCGGCGAGGCCGGTCCGGTCGCGGCCGGCGCCGCAGTGCACGACCAGTCCGCCGGGGCGGGCGCCGGCGATCGTCGCGATCAACTCGGCGGCGGCGTGCGGGCAGTGGTCCAGGTAGGGGCGCAGGGCGAGCGGAGTGCCGTCGAGGTGGCCGTAGGTCTGCCACCAGGCGGGGCCGGCGAGTTCGTCCAGCGGGACGCGGATCAGTTCGACGTCCCCGGGGAGGGTGAGGAGCGGTTTGTACTCCTCGATGTTGCGCAGGTCGACGACGGTGCGCACGCCGTGGTCGAGCACGGCGTCCCAGCCCTCGGCGGTGAGGCGGTCGAGGTTGTCGGCCCGGGCGATCGCCCGGCGGGTGGTGCGGGCGCCGGTGGTGGTGGGCAGTCCGCCCAGGTCGCGGACGTTGAGGCAGCCGTCCCAGATGAGCGTGCGGTCCTCGGTGGCGGTGGTGCGCGCGTCTGCCCGGCTCATCAGTTCCCCGTTTTCCTCGACGAAGGGGTCCCGTTACCCCCTCGTGATGTGGACTACCGGTGGAGCGGGATGGTTCCTCGGATCGTCCGATGATCAGCTCGTGACGACCCGACAGCGGTCGGGTGCGGATCAGGCGGCGGCCTCGGTGCGGACCAGCTTCTCCATCGGCTGCGCGGCGGCCTGGCCGAGCACCGAGCCGGCGACGATCGCGCCGACCAGCAGCACGGTGGACAGCCACGCCATGGTCGCCACCGGCAGGGTGAAGGCGCCGGCCACCCGGGCCACGCATTCGGCGAGCAGCGCGGAGCCCCAGATCACGGAGAACAGCCGCTCGTAGCGGCGGAACGGCCGCGAGCCGACGGCGAGCCGGTCCCAGGCGGCCTCCCTGGCCGTCTCGCCCTTGGTGAGGAAGGGCCGCAGCGCGGCGGACATCAGCGGCCGCGCGGTCAGCGCGGAGCCCAGGATCGCCAGGGCCATGAAGCCGCTGAGCACGGCCTCCTTGGCGAGCATCAGCCGGGCGTCGCCGCTGACGGCGGTGAGCACCAGGCCGACCAGGTTCACCCCGAGCATCAGGGCGGCGAAACGGTTCAGCGTCCGGTCCTTGACCAGGCCGAGGACGGTCCGGGCGACCGGGAACGCGCTGCTCCAGGCGAGGGCGGCGAACTCGCTCGCCCCGAGGCCGGAGTGGAGGAGGTAGAAGGCGGCGAGCGGGCCGGCGATGTCGACGGCGAGCGGGCGGAGGGCCTTGGCGAGCGGGTGCGGGGCCTTGGCGGCGACGGCCTCGGCGGTGGCGGTGTTGGCGGTGGCGGTGTTGGCGGTGATGGCGGTGATGGCGGTGTCGGTGGCGGCGATCTGGCTCATGGTGGGTCCTTCCCGGACTGGCTGCTCGGTCGGCGGGCCGTTGCCCGCTCCGTCGTGCCTCCAGTGTTCCGAGCGGGACCCCTCGCCCAGCAGTGCCGTCCGTTGCGGGATCCGCATGACAGTTGTCACGGTGCGCGCCGTGACGGTGCCGCTGAGCTGCGTAAACGTCGGGAAAGCAATCGAATTGACGCACCGTCGGCCCGACCGGCCCTCAGGGGCGCTCGAAGTCCCGGAGCGGCCGGCCCAGGGTGTCGGCGCAGTGGACGGCGGCGAAGCGCTCGTCCTCGGCCGGCAGGAAACCCTGGGCGACGCCGCGCAGCTCCGTGCGCGAGGTGCTCGCGCAGGCCGCGTTCGTGGAACTCGCGGGCGGTGGTCATGACGGTCCCCGGGGGTCGGGGCAGGCAGGTTCGGCGGCACCCGGGGCACGGGAGGGGGCGGGGCGCGGGCTGCGGCGGCCGGAACGGATCGTTCACCTACAACGTGGGCAGGGCGGAGTCCGCGCGGCCGTGGGCGAAGGCCGGCGGGTCCCGGGACCTTCGCCCCGCGCGCGCCGCCGGGCCCTGGGGCCGGCGGCGCGCGCCGTCCCGACCGGGTCCGGAGCGGGTAACGGTCGGGCCCACCGGGCCGGGACGGTCGCCCGGATGGCGCATGATGTGGCGGGTGCAGAGTGCAGAACGCCCCGGAGCGGGCACCGACAGCCCCGTCGGCCGGTCCGGACCGGTCACGACGTCAGGCCCGCCCACCGGCCCGCCCGCGCGCGAGGCCCCCGCCCGCGTCGATCTGACCGAGGCCGTCCGGGCCGCCCAGCGCGGGGACGAGGAGGCCTTCCGACTGCTCTTCCGCAGTGTGCAGCCGGGCCTGCTCCGCTACCTGCGGGTGCTGGTCGGCGGTCGGCCCGAGGACGCCCAGGACGCCGAGGACATCGCCTCCGAGGCCTGGTTGCAGATCGCCCGCGACCTGGGCTCCTTCTCCGGGGACGGCGACGGCTTCCGCGGCTGGGCGGCGACCGTCGCCCGCAACCGGGCCCTGGACCACCTGCGGGCCCGGCGCCGCCGGCCGGTCGCCGACCTGCCGTTCGAGTACCTCGCCGAGCTGGCCGGCGGGGAGGACACGGCCGGGGCGGCACTGGCCGCCGTCGGCACCTCGGACGCGCTGGCGCTGATCTCCCGGTTGCCCCGGGACCAGGCCGAGGCGGTGCTGCTCCGGGTGGTGCTGGAGCTGGACGCGAACAGCGCCGCCGAGGTGCTCGGCAAGCGTCCCGGCAGCGTCCGGATGGCCGCGCACCGGGGGCTGAAGCGGCTCGCCGAACTGCTGGAGCAGTCCTCCCCGACAGGTGGGGGCGGTGGGGCGGCCGGTGCCGTGATCCCGGCCTCGCGGTCGGTCCCCGACGACGGTCCGGCGGGCAGCGGGACCGTGCGGCAGGGCCGTGGAAGATCCGCGCGAAGAAGTTCTCCCCAAGGTGTGACAGAACACCGGGCCGCGACGCTGAAGGACATGAGATGAGCACCAACCGACCCCGTCGGATCGACCGCGACACCGCCGAGCAGCTGCTCACCGGTGCCGTGGGCGGCCCGTCGGCCGGACCGGGCGCCTCGCTCACCGGCCCGGACGGCAGCACCGGGCGCACGGGGTCCCCCCGGTCCGAAGCCGGGCCGGGAGACCGGGTCGCCCGTGTGCTCGCCGCCGCCGCGGCGCCGGCGACGGGAGGCGAACTGGCCGGGGAGGAAGCGGCCCTGGTCGCGTTCCGGGAGGCCCGTCTCGCGTCCGCAGCAGTACCCGCCGCACCCGCACCCGTTCGGAGACGTTCGATGGCCACCGCCACGCTGACCAGGGCCTTCAGTACGAAGGCCGCTGCCGTCGTGCTCGGTGCCACGGCGCTGGGCGGGGTCGCGGTCGCGGCCGGCACGGGCAATCTGCCGGTGCCCCTGGGCGGCGGTTCGGACCAGCCGCGCCGGGGCGCGGTCGCCCCGGACACCTCCGCGCCGTCGGCCACCACGGCGACGCGGTCCGGGGCGCCGACCGCCCGGCCGACGGCCCCGCCGTCCAGCCCCGGTCCGATCGGTGGCTTGAGCGGCGGTACGTCGTCCGGCAGTCCGTCCCGTCCCGGCACCGCCCCGGGCAGTCCGGCCGCGGCGGATCCGACCGCCGCCGAACCGCCCGGACAGGAGAAGCGGCCCAAGGAGACGCCCGCCCGCACCCCGGGGGAGGGCCGGAACTCCTCGGCCCCCGCCGTCCACGCCGCCCTGTGCAAGCTGTTCGACGACCGGGCGGGCAAGGGCGAGCGCCCGAGGCTGCTGGCCGCCGATCCGCAGTTCGGCGCGCTGGTCGCGGCGGCCGGCGGGCCGGACAAGGTGGCGGACTACTGCGCGCGGGCGCTCCGCGGCGTGGGCGACGACGACCACCAGGACGACTCCGGCCAGGGTTCCGGCGGTTCCGGTCAGGGCTCCGGCGCCGGGGCCTCCCGGCCCGGCTCGGGCTCGGGCTCCGGCTCGGGAAGATCCGGCGCCGACAGCCAGGGCGGAAGCAGCCAGGTCAGCGGCGGCCAGGGCGGAACGAACGAGGACGGCGGGCCGGCGGCCGTGGCCGGTGGCAGCGGTTCGGGCTCCGGTCCGGGCGACGCGGGCACCGGCGGGACCGGCGACGGCGGACCCGTCCGCACACCGAGGACCGCCACCGTCCCACCTGCGGCGGACCCGCCCGCAGGGCCGGCACAGGACCGCACGGCAGGGCCCGACAGCACCCCGGGCGACCGGAGGTGACCCAGAACTCCGGATGAGCGGCGGGCGAATCCCCCCGGGCCCGTCGTTCATCCGGACCGCTCCACCCCGCACCACCGCAGTGACCGCAGTACCGCAGTGACCGCACCACCGCAGTGACCGCAGTACCCGCTCCACCCGGACCCCGGGTGGCCGGTCGGCCCCCCCGTGCCAACCGTCCACCCGGTCGGTCCGACCGGACCGGTCGGCGCACCACCCCGGACGCGCCGCCGGTCCGGACGGACCGGACCCGTGCCGGCCCGCCCGCCCGCAGTCAGGGCGGGCCGGCACCCCGCTCGACCTGCCGAACCGCACCGATCGTGACCCTCCCCCGGGCACGACCACGAGCCGGCGGTCGGGGATCCGCTGCCCGGTTCCCCGGCCGCCACCCCTTCCCGCGGCGGGCCGCCGACGGCCGGACCGGTGGCCCCCGGGGGCTATCGTGCACACGTGCACGAGGCGGTCCGGGACCCCGGGCAGGGCCTCTGAGGGGAGCGGTTCCAGGTGATCGGACGCGCGCTGAACGGGCGCTACGAGCTCGTCGAGATACTCGGCGTCGGCGGCATGGCCACCGTCTGGCGCGGGGTGGACCACGTGCTGGGCCGCCAGGTGGCCGTCAAGGTCCTCAACGGGGGGCTCGCCGACGACCCGAGGTTCGCCGAGCGGTTCGGCCGCGAGGCGCAGCACGCCGCGATGCTGGTCCACCCGAGGATCGCGATGGTCTTCGACTCCGGCCTGGACCAGGGCTCGCCGTACATCGTGATGGAGCTGGTGCAGGGCCGGTCGCTGGCCGTGCTGCTGGCCCAGCGCCGGGGGCTGCCGGTCGAGCAGGCGGTCGGGATCGCGGCGGCGGTCTGCGAGGGGCTGGCCCACGCGCACGCGGCGGGTCTGGTGCACCGGGACATCAAGCCCGGCAACATCATGATCACCCACGACGGCGGGGTGAAGGTGGTGGACTTCGGCATCGCCCGCGCGGGCTCCTCGCACAACCTCACCCAGACCGCCTCGGTGCTCGGCACCGCCGCCTACCTGTCGCCCGAGCAGGCCACCGCGAGCCCGCTGGACGGCCGGACCGACCTGTACGCGGTCGGCTGCGTGCTCACCGAGATGCTCACCGGCGCCCCGCCGTTCACCGCCGAGACCCCGGTGGCGATCGCCTACAAGCACGTCGGTGAGCTGCCGCTGCCGCCCTCCGTCCGGCGGCCCGGCCTGCCGCCCGCCCTGGACGCGGCGGTGCTGCGGCTGCTCGCCAAGAACCCGGCCGACCGTCCCGCCGACGCCGCCGCCGCGCGGGCCGAACTGCTGGCCTGCGTCCCGGGGCTGGTGCCCGCCGACCCGACCACCGAGCTGCTCGCCGCGGCCTTCCCCCAGGCCGCGCCGGCCCCCGCCGACCAGCGGCACACCACCCTCCTGCCGCCGCTGCCGGCGCCGCCGGCCGCCACGTCGGTGATGGCACCGGTCCCGGCCGCCGGTCCGGTCCCGGAGGCCGGGCCGGTGCGGGAGAGCCGTCGTCGGCCGATCGTGCTCGGGGCCCTGGGCCTGGCCGGTGCGGCCGGCGCGGCGATGCTCGCCCTCACCGCCTTCGACGGCCCGTCCACACCCGCCGCCGCGCCGTCCACCAGGCCCACCACGACCGCGCCGGTCACCCCGGCCGCCACCCCCACGCAGGCCCCGGTCCCGGCGCCGACCCCGACGGCCGGCACCCCGTCCCCGACGCCCTCGGCCGCCCCGACCACCCAGCCGCCGCACAACCAGGCCCCGCTGGTGCAGATCAACGCCCTGCGCCAGAGCATCGCGCAGACCCAGGTGGAGAAGGACCGGGCCCGCCAGATCGAGCTGCTCCGCACCCTGGACGAGGCCACCGCCCGCCTCAACGAGGGCCACCCCGACGACGCCGCGAGCAAGCTGAAGAGCGCCCAGCGCACCGTCCGCGACCTCGCCAAGCGGCACGCCATCGAGGGCCAGACGTACCAGAGCTGGAACTCCCGCCTCTCGTCCCTCATCACCACCCTCGACGCCACCGCCGACCGGAACGACTGACCCCCGCCCCGGGCGTCCCGGGCGGGAGCGTCCCCGGGCGGGGCGGGTCAGGCGCCGAGGAAGCGCTGGAGTTCGTCGAGGAGGTAGTTGGCGCCGGTGCAGCCGATGCCCTGGAACCACAGCTGGTCGTCGACGGGGAAGGCGCGGTGGGCCCTGACGGCCTCCAGGGCCTGCCAGCCGGGGCTCGCGAGGGTGGCGGTCAGGCCGTTGCGCTCCGGGTCGCCGTAGCCGGCGTACAGGAGCAGGTCGCCGTCGGCCTTGGCGAGCTGGTCCGGCGGGAGTTCCGGCTCCGGCCGGTCGGTGTTCTGGGAGTCCGGCCGGGGGAGGCCGACGTCGGCGAGGACGGAGCCGGGGAAGGTCTGCCGCCCGTAGAGGCGGATCCCGCCGCCCTCGACGAAGCGGACCAGGCTGATCCTCCGGCCGCCCGCCCTGGCGTTCGCGAGGGCGGCCGTCACCTGGTTGACGTGCCGCTGGTACGAGGCCATGAACGCCGCCGCGGCGTCCTGCCGGCCGAGCGCCTCGGCGTGGGTCTGCAGATTGGCCACCCAGGGCGCGCCGGTGGTGGCGGTGAGGACGGTCGGGGCGATCGCCCGCAGCTCGTCGTAGCGCCCGCCGTCCCGGGACTGGTTGGACAGGATGAGGTCGGGCCGCAGCGCGCGGACGGCGGCGAGGTCCGGGGCGCCGATCGGCCCGACGTACCCGATCGGGGCGAGCCGGGAGGCGGGCCAGTAGTCGGGGAGGGCCGGGTCCGCGGCCGCCCGGGCCGCGCCGACCGGGGTGATGCCGAGGGTGAGCGCGGAGTCCAGCTCGGCGGTGTCCAGCACGACGACCCGCGCGGGCGCCCCGGGCACGGTGACCGGGCCGGTGGCGGTGGCGACGGTGGTGCTCGGCGGCGGGGTGGGGGAGGGCGTCTCGGCAGTGGCGGCGAGGTCCACCGGCGGGGGTGCCGCGGGCCGGCCGGTGCAGCCGGTGAGCGCGGCGCCCCCGAGCCCGCCGAGCAGCGCGGTCAGCAGGGTGCGGCGGGTGGTCGGGGACATCGGCACCTCGGGCGGCTCGGACAGCGCAGACGGGCGGGGGACACGGCAGCGCGTCGATTATGTCCGAATTGGTGCGTAAAACGGCGCTATGCGTCCACGCCGGCCGCCCATGGCGCGCCCGGCACCACCAGCGGCGTTCCGGTCACCGGGTCCGGCACCACCACCGACTCCAGCCCGAACACCTCGCGCACCAGCTCCGCCGTGACCACCTCGGCCGGCGGTCCCTGGGCGACGATCCGGCCGCCCTTCATCGCCACCAGGTGGTCGGCGTACCGGGCCGCCTGGTTGAGGTCGTGCAGCACCGCGACGACCGTCCGGCCGCGTTCCACGTTCAGCCGGCGGACCAGGTCCAGCACCTCCACCTGGTGCGCGACGTCCAGGAAGGTGGTCGGCTCGTCCAGCAGCAGGATGTCGGTGCCCTGGGCGAGCGCCATGGCGATCCAGACCCGCTGCCGCTGCCCGCCGGACAGCTCGTCCACGCCGCGTTCGGCCAGCTCGGCGGTCGAGGTGCGCTCCAGCGCCTCGGCGACCGCGGCCTCGTCCTCCGCGGACCACTGCTGCCACCAGCTCTGGTGCGGCTGGCGCCCGCGCGACACCAGGTCGGCGACCGCGATGCCCTCGGGAGCGGACGGCGACTGCGGCAGCAGCCCGATCCGCCGGGCGATCCGCTTGGTGGGGACGCGGGCCAGCTCCTCGCCGTCCAGCAGCACCGCGCCGCGGACCGGCTTCAGCAGCCGCCCCAGCGCGCGCAGCAGGGTCGACTTGCCGCAGGCGTTCGGGCCGACGATCACGGTCACCCGGCCGTCCGGGATCCGCAGGTCGAGCCCCTCGGCGACGGTGCGGGCCTCGTAGGCGAGGGTCAGGTCCCGCGCCTCCAGGCGGTGGGACACCCGCAGCACGGGATCGGCGGACTCGGTGTCGGGCAGCATCGGGACCTCCACGACTCAGGAACCTCCACGGCGGGAGCGGATCAGCAGCCACATCAGGTACGGCGCGCCGACCAGTCCGGTCACCACACCGACCGGCAGCTCGATGGGCGCCAGCAGCCGGCGGGCCAGCAGGTCGGCGAGCACCACGACCAGCGCGCCGGTGAGCGCCGAGCAGAACAGCGGGATCTGCGCCGACCGGGCCAGCCGCACGGCGATCTGCGGGGCCATCAGCGCGACGAAGTCCACCGGACCGGCCGCGCCCGCCGCGCAGGAGGCGAGCACCACGCCGAGCAGGGCCATGCCGAGCCGGATCCGGTCCAGCCGCAGCCCCAGGCCGACGGCGGTGGCGTCGTCGAAGGAGATCGAGCGCTGGGCCCGCGCCGCCCACAGCGCCACCGGCGTGGCGGCCAGCAGGACCCAGACCAGCCAGCCGGCCTGGTCGTACCCGGAGCCGTTCAGGCTGCCGGTCATCCACACCTTGGCGGCCTGCGCCTGGAAGCCGTCGCCCTTGGTCAGGAACACCGAGGTCAGGGAGGAGAGCGCGACGGAGACGCCGATGCCGATCAGCACGAAGCGCTGGGCGTGCAGCCCGCGCCGCCAGGCCAGCAGGTACACCAGCAGACCGGACGCCAGCCCGCCCGCGACGGCCGCGTACGGCACCTGGCCGGTGGAGCCGACCACGCCGTAGGCCAGCAGGCCGACCACGGTGGCGGTGGCGCCCCAGGAGACGCCGACCACGTCCGGGCTGGCCAGCGGATTGCGGGCGACGGTCTGGATCAGTGCCCCGGCCAGCCCGAGCGCGGTGCCGGCCAGCAGTCCGACCACGACCCGGGGCAGCCGGAACTCGCCGACCACCAGCTCGTGCGGGCTCGGCTGCCCGAGCACCACCTTGAGCACCTCGCCGGGCGCCACCGTGGACTCGCCCAGGCAGAGCGAGGCGACGACGGTGGCGGCCAGCGCGACCAGCAGGCCGAGCGCGGCGAGCGCCGAGCGCCGGTGCAGCAGGAAGGAGGCCGGTCCGGCCCGCAGCACGGTGTAGCCGCGCAGGGTGACAGTGCTCATGCCGCCACCACCTTCCGCCGCCGGACCAGCGCGACCAGCACCGGGACCCCGACCAGGGCGGTCATCACCCCGGCCGGCACCTCGGAGGGCGGGAACAGCACCCGGCCGAGGGTGTCGGCGAGCAGCAGCAGCGCGGGGCCGAGCACGGCCGAGAGGGCCAGCACCCAGCGGTGGTCGGCCCCGGCCACCGCGCGCGCGGCGTGCGGCACGGCCAGGCCGACGAAGGCGACCGGCCCGGCCGCCGCGACCGCCGACCCGGTCAGCACGGTGGCACCGAGCGCGCCGACCGCCCGGACCGGTCCGGTCCGCGCGCCGAGGCCCTTGGCGGTGTCGTCGCCGAGCGCCAGCGCGTCGAGCCCGCGCGCCACCGAGAGCACCAGCACCGTGCCGACGGCCAGGAACGGCAGCAGCTGCCGGGCGACGTCCGCGTCCCGCCCGGAGAGCGAGCCGACGTGCCAGAAGCGGAACTGGTCCATGGCGGCCGCGTCGGTGGAGAGCACCAGGGTGTTGAGGGAGGCGATGAACGCGGAGACCGCCGCACCGGCCAGCGCCAGCTTGACCGGCGAGGTCCCGCCCCGGCCGCGCCCGGCGAGCCCGTACACCAGGACGGTGGCGAGCACCGCGCCGGCGAAGCCGAACCAGACGTACCCGGTGAGTGTGGAGATCCCGAACACGGAGATCGCCACCACCACGCCGGCCGCCGCGCCCTGGCTGACGCCGAGGATGCCGGGGTCGGCGATCGGGTTGCGGGTGATGCCCTGCATGACGGTTCCGGCGAGGCCGAGCGCCGCGCCCACCGCCAGGCCGACGATCGTGCGCGGCAACCGGAGTTCGCGGATCACCACGGCGTTGGTGGTGTCCCCGCCGTGCAGCAGGGCGTGGACGGTGTCGCCGAACGGGACGGTGCGGCTGCCGACCGCCAGGCTCAGCAGTACCGCACCGGCCAGCAGGGCCAGCGCGGCGGCGAGCCACAGTATTCGGCGGCGCAGCAGCCGGGCTCTTCCGGGTGCGGTGGTGTCGGTCATGGCTCTCTCTCGCAGATAGCTCAGGTAAACCTAAGTTCCGCGTCCGAGCCCGGGCAAATCGCCCCCCGCCCTGCGAGGCCCCGCCCCGGGAGGCCCCGCCCCGCGAGGTCCCGGTCCGGGAGGCCCCGGCCGGGCGTCGGGCCGGGCGGGCCGGTTGGATAACCTGACGGCATGCCTGTGACCTCGGACGTCCCGCTGACCGTGGGTTTCGACCTCGACATGACGCTGCTCGACACCCGGCCCGGGATCCGGGCCACCTATCTGGCGCTGTCCGCCGAGACCGGCACGGCCATCGACGCCGACCTGGTGGTCACCCGGATCGGGCCGCCGCTCCTCGACGAGCTGCGCCACTGGTTCCCGGCGGAGGAGCTCGACGCGGCCGCCCACCGCTACCGCACGCTCTACCGGGACCACGCCTTCGCGCCGACGGTCGCCCTGCCGGGCGCGCACGCCGCGCTGGACGCGGTCCGCGCGCACGGCGGCCGGGTCGCGGTCATCACCGGCAAGTACGAGCCGAACGCCCGGCTCCACCTGGAGCACGCGGGCCTGCGCGCGGACGCGCTGGTCGGCGACCTGTGGGCGGAGACCAAGGGCTTGGCCCTGCGCGAGCACGGCGCGACCGTCTACGTCGGCGACCACCTCGGCGACATCCGGGGCGCCAAGCACGCGGACGCGGTGGCGGTGGCCGTGGCGACCGGCCCGTACGGCGCCGAGGAGCTGCTGGCGGCCGGCGCGGACGTGGTGCTGCCCGACCTCACCGCCTTCCCGGTCTGGCTCGACGGGTACCTGGCCGCCGGCTGAGGCCCGCACCGGGAGCGCCCGCCCGGCCCGGACGGGCGGGTGCCGGTCAGCGGCTGCGATCAGCGCCGTCAGCGGCCGTCAGCCGCCGGCGCGGACCCGGCGCCGCTGGGCGCGCGCGGAGAGCAGCAGACCGGTCAGGGCGAGCAGGAAGCCGAGCGGCATCAGCATGCTCAGCCAGTAGGCGGCCGACGGCAGCGGCGTCAGGTGCAGGAACAGCGGGACGAAGGTCACCAGCGTGGCGAGCGCGCCGAGTCCGAAGACGACCGTGCCGGCCTTGACGTAGGCGTCGCCCCGGTCGGCGCTCTGGCTGCTGACGCTGCTCGCGCTGCTCACGGGGCTTGCTCCTCTGCGGCGGGGTTCGGCCGCGGCGGCGGATCCGGCGGCCGTCCCAGTCTCGCAGAGCCGGCCGGGGCGCGGGCCGCCGCGGTACCGCCGGGGCGGCCCCGGAACCCCTTCGCGGGCGAGCGGTCCCGTCACGTTGCGCAGTTTTCCGGGCGCTGGGAGTTTTGATCCCTGCTGGGCGGGGGTATGCAGGCTGTGCCGAGGGGTGCGATCAGTGCGCCCCGTTCTCTCCGACCGGAGGTGTGAGCCAGTGGACAGCGTCGAGTCGCGCCCGGGTCATGCCGATTCCGGGTCGCGCGTGGCCGGCGGAGCTCCGTACGGAACTTTCGCGGAACGCGGATGAGACAGTGACGGACCGTTAGTCTGCTCCTTACAGTGTGCTGATCGCGCGCGCCCCGCAGGGCGCGTCCCCAGGGTCGGCCCGCTCTCCCACCCCCAGTGATCCCCGGCCAGGGCCGGGATCCCTCATACCCACATCGAGGACTGTTCGAGATGCCCACCGGCCAGGTCAAGTGGTTCAACGAGACGAAGGGCTTCGGCTTCCTGTCGCGCGACGACGGCGGCGATGTCTTCGTCCACACCAAGGCGCTGCCCGCCGGAATCACGTCGCTGAAGCCGGGGCAGCGGGTCGAGTTCGGCGTGGTCGCCGGGCACCGCGGCGACCAGGCGATGCAGGTCCAGCTGCTGGAGGCGCTGCCCTCGGTGGCCGCCGCCCAGCGCAAGAGCCCGGACGACATGGCGGCGCTCGTCCAGGATCTCATCACGATGATGGACGCGGTACTGCCCGGGCTCCAGCACGGCCGCTACCCGGCCAAGCCGGCCGGGCAGAAGCTCGCCGTCCTGCTGCGCGCGGTCGCCGAGCAGTTCGACGTCTGAGTCCGCCGCCGCCCGACCGGAGACGGTCGGGCGGGCGGTCGCTCAGAAGTCCAGGGCACCCGGACCGAGCGGGGGTACCAGGCCCTCCGCGGCGGCCCGGGTGAGCAGCGCGCGGACGGCCGCGTGCCCCTCCGCGCCGAGCTCCGCGGTGAACTCGTTCACGTAGAGGGCGATGTGCTGGTCGGCGACGTCCGGGTCCATCTCCTGGGCGTGCTCCAGCACGTACCGGCGGCTGGCCTCCGGGTCGTCCCAGGCCTGTCGGACGGAGGCGCGGATCGCCTCGGTGAGCGCCCGCAGCCGCTCCGCGCCGAGCGAGCGCCGGGCGATGATGGCGCCGAGCGGGATCGGCAGGCCGGTCTCCCGCTCCCAGGCCTCGCCCATGTCGGCCAGACTGCGCAGACCGTAGTTCCGGTAGGTGAACCGGGCCTCGTGGATGACCAGGCCGGCGTCCACCCGGCCGTCCCGCACGGCGGGCATGATCTCGTGGAACGGCAGCACCACGATCCGGCCCAGGCCGCCCGGTACCGCCTTCGCCGCCCACAGCCGGAACAGCAGGTAGGCGGTGGACCGCTCGGAGGGGACGGCGACGGTCTTCCCGCTCAGGTCGTCCCCGCCGTCCGGGCGGGTGAGCACCAGCGGGCCGCAGCCGCGCCCGAGCGCCCCGCCGCAGGGCAGCAGGGTGTACTCGTCCAGCACCCAGGGCAGGGCGGCGTAGCTGACCTTGAGGACGTCCAGCTCGCCGCGCTCGGCCAGGCCGTTGGTGACGTCGATGTCGGCGAAGGTGACCTCGGGGGCGTCCGCGCCCGGGACCAGGCCGTGCGACCAGGCGTGGAAGACGAAGGTGTCGTTGGGGCAGGGCGAGTAGGCGACGCTCAGCCGTTCAGCCACGGCCGGCCTCCTTCGGCTCTCGGCGCGGTCCGGGCGGGTCGGCCCGGTGGGACTGCGGTGGCCCGGCGGCCGGCGGCTCCGCCGCCCCGGACTCGGCGGGGCCGGGACCGGCAGGGCCGGACCGGGCAGGGCCGGACAGGGCCGGGTAGGGCAGGGCGGCGAAGGCGCGCTCCAGGGCGCCGAGGGCCGCGCCGATCCGCCAGGCGGAGCGGTCGCGCGGGCCCACCGGGTTGGAGACGGTGCGCAGCTCGAACGCCGGCACCCCGTGCCGGGCGGCGGCCTCGGCGACCCCGAAGCCCTCCATCGCCTCGGCCACCGCGTCCGGGTGGCGGGCGGTCAGGGCGGCGGCGCGCCCAGCGCTGCCGGTCACGGTGGAGACGGTCAGCACCGCGCCGGTGGCCAGGGCGTCCACCCCGGCGGCCCGCAGGGCCTCGACGACCAGTGCCACGGCGGCCGGGGCCGGGGTGTGCCGGACGGTCCCGAAGCCCAGCTCGGTGACGTCGGCGAAGCCTTCCGGGGTCTCGGCGCCCAGGTCGGCGGCGACGATGGCGGTGGCGACCACGGTGGAGCCGACCGGCGCCCCCGGGGCGAAGCCCCCGGCGATCCCGGCGGAGACCACCAGGTCGTACCGGTCCGCGGTGGGTGCGGTGTGGGCGGTGAGCGCCGTGAGCGCGGTGGCGGCGCCCGCCGCCGCGGCGCCCGGGCCGACCCCGCCGGCCAGCACGTCCACCGTCACGCCCGAGGGGTGCGCGACCCGGTCCAGCGCGCCGCCGGGCAGCGGCACCCGCCGGGTCGCGCCGCCGAGGCCGCGCAGCACGGCCTCGGCCTCGGCCGGTACCGCGACGACGACGAGCAGCCGGGCCCGCGCGGGGCCCGACTGCTCGTCGATAAGTCGTACCGTCACCGGTCGACCGTCAGCTGTCCTGGGTGTTCAGCTGGAAGTACCACACGCCGTAGATCGCGTCCGGCTGCTTCGGGTCGCTCTCGACGACGGTGACCAGGGTCTTGCCGGAGGCGTTCAGCGCCTTGCCGGCCGGCACCGAGCCCGAGTAGGTGGCGTCCTTGGCCGCGGTGGCCAGGATGAACCGGCCGCCCTGCGCCTGCTGGCCGCCGTTGGTGTTGGCCCACCAGCCGCGGTCGGCCACCTCGGGGCTCACGCCGATGCCGATCCGGTCGCTCATGACGACGTCGGACTTGGGGAGGGTGCCCTCGTCCAGAGCCTTGCCGGCCTTGTCCTGGCACTCCTCCTGCTGCTGGTCGGTCAGCGGCTTGCCCTCGTTGAAGCAGAAGGGGTCCTTGACCGTCGAGGAGGTCCCGACGAGCAGCGTGACGCGGTGGTCGCTGATCTCGTGCTGGCTCGACGCGTAGGCGATGGACCCGCCGACCGTGCCGGCGGCGATGACGACGACGGCGCCGAGGCCGGCGATGACGCGGGTACTGAGGCTCATGCGTCAGAGGCTACCGGGCTTTCGCGATCACGCTACGCGGGGGTCCGCAACCGCGTGTTGTGCCCGCTCACGCCACGGTCGCCGCCCCGGCGGGGCGGCGGCTCACGCCACCCGGGGCGCGGCGGGACGGTGGCGTACGCCCACCCGCAGGAGCGAGCGGAGCGTCCACAGCAGCACCGCGCCGACCACGGCGGCGGCCACCGAGAGGCCCAGCGCGCCGTTCAGCGGCAGCAGGATGCCGACCGCGCCGCCCGCCACCCAGGACATCTGGAGCAGGGTCTCCGAACGGGCGAAGGCCGAGGTCCGCACCGACTCGGGCACGTCCCGCTGGATCAGCGCGTCCAGCGACAGCTTGCCCAGCGAGGCAGCCGTCCCGGCCGTCACGGCCACCGTCACCACGGTGACGGTGCCGTACCAGAGCGCGGCGGCGGCCGTGGCGCAGCCGGCCAGCAGCAGCATCGCGGTGACCGTCATCTCCGGGCCGCGGGGGCGCAGCCAGGAACCGAGCGCCGAACCGATCGCGTTGCCCGTCCCCGCGGCCAGCGCCACCAGGCCGAGTGCCAGGGTCGGCTGCAGGCCGCCGATCGGTTCCTCGCGGAGCAGGAACGCCAGGAACATCACCAGGAAGCCGACCAGCCAGCGCATCGCCGCCATCGCCCGCAGCGCCAGGATCACCGAGGGTCCGACGGTGAGCAGCGACGCCTTGGGCCGCTGCTCCGCGGCGGGCTCCGGCGCGGGGGCGTTCCGGCCGTGCAGGACGCCGTGGTGGCCCGGCGGGTGCTCCTCGGCGTGCAGCACGGCCCGCTGCTCGCCCTTGGCCGAGTCCACCGTGTGCGGCAGGTGGAAGGCCATCAGGGTGCCGGCCACGAAGACCAGGAAGGCGCCGCGCAGCGGCCAGCCGGGACCGATCAGGTGCAGCAGCCCGCCGACCCCGCCCGCGACCATGGTGGCCAGCAGCCCGGCCAGGGTGACCCGGGAGTTCGCCTTCACCAGTGACAGCCGGCTGGGCAGCAGCCGGGGCACCACGACGCTGCGCACCACCCCGTACGCCTTGGACGCGACCAGGACGCCGAGCGCCTCCGGGTAGAGCGCCAGTCCGCCGCCGGTCACCACGCCGGCCATGGTCCAGGCGAGGACAGCGCGGGCCAGCATCGACATCGCCATGGCGGCCCGGCGGCCGTGCGGCAGCCGGTCCAGCAGCGGGCCGATCACCGGCGCCAGCACGGCGAACGGCGCCATGGTGATGAGGAGGTAGAGCGCCACCCGGCCGCGGGCCTCGCCGGTCGGCACCGAGAAGAAGATCGTGGAGGCGAGCGCCACGGTGATGAGCATGTCCCCGAAGGCGTTGATGGCGTGCAATTCGATCAGTTTGGCCAGGCCGGACTCGCCTGCGCCCTCGGCGGCGGTGGCCCGGCGGATCCGGCGGCCGGTGCCGTGCACGACCTTGCCGGTCCGGGAACCGGCGGCGGAGGCGGTGCGGACCAGGAAGTGCCGGCGCGGCTCCTCGCCGTCGCCGTCGCCGTCGTTCTGTTCGTCCTGCCTGTCCTGCTCGGGCCGGTCGTCCGACGGGTCCCGGTCGTCAGGCGGGTCCTGGCCGCCACCCGCCTCCGCCGCGGCGGCGCCGGTCGGCCGCGCGGTGGGCAGTGGTGTGGGGTCCACCGACTGCGGTTCACCCGCAGCCTGGACCGGAGACTGCTGTCGCGGCACGGCGTTCGCTTCGTCGGGGCTGCCGGCCTGCGAGGCGTGCAGTGCGTGCTGCGACGGTTCCTCGTCCGCCACAAGCCCCATCCTGCCCCAGATTCGGGAGGACGACGCGGGATTCCGCTCCGCGCCGCGCGATCGGGGGCCGCCGTTCCCGTCCCGGACGCCCCGGATCCACTCCGGAGCGCCCCGGACTGTGCCCGGTGGCCGACCGGCGGGTAGCCTGCCCAGAGTCCGCCCGAGTGCCGACCGGCGCCGGCGGACCGGACCAGCGGCGCGGCCGGTATCCGCGGCAGGCCGCAGTCGCGCAGAATGGACGAGGGAATCCGAGCCGCGACGGAAAAGGCAACTCGCCGTGGGCGACAGAAGAAATGGGAGAGAATCGACGCCGTGAGTGCAGCGATGCGAAGCCGTACCCCTGATCGGCTCTGTGCCGAGGCCGTCGATCTCGCCCGTCAGGCCGCTGAGGACGCCGTCGGTGCCGAGACCGTCGGAGCGCACCTTGGTGTCCAGGCCGAGACCGACCGTGTCGTGACCCATACCTTCGAGTGCCTGGACGTGGCCTACCGCGGCTGGCACTGGGCGGTCACGGTGGCGCGCGCCCCCAGGGCCAAGAACGTGACGCTGGACGAGGTCGTACTACTGCCCGGCCCCGACGCCGTCCTGGCCCCGCAGTGGGTGCCGTGGAGCGAGCGGCTGCGCCCGGGCGACATGGGGCCGGGAGACCTGCTCCCCACCGACGCCGACGACGTGCGGCTGGAGCCGGGCTGGACCGGCGAGGACGAGCCCGCGCCGAACTCCGCGCTGGCCCAGGCCGCCGAGGAGGACGTGCTGGTCAGCGATGACCTGGACGTCCAGCCGGCCCCGGTCCGGGCCCAGATCAGCGCTGTCGCCGACGAACTGGGCATGGGCCGCAGCCGGGTGCTGTCCCGACTCGGCCTGCACCTGGCCGCCGACCGCTGGGAGAAGGCCCACGGCGCGCAGACGCCGATGGCGCAGTCCGCCCCGGCCTGCTGTGTCAGCTGCGGCTTCCTGATCCCCATCGGCGGCTCGCTGGGCCAGGCCTTCGGGGTCTGCGGCAACGAGTTCGGTCCGGCCGACGGCCAGATCGTCTCCTTCGCCTACGGCTGCGGCGGGCACTCCGAGGCGGCCGTCATCCCGGCCCCGCCGGCGCCGGCCGCGCTGATCCTGGACGAGCTGGTGATCGAGCCGATGTCGCTGCACCCGGACCGGCTCTCCGGCTCGGTCGAGCCGGACGCCCCCACCGAGGAGCTCGGCCACTCCTAGGAGTCACCCGGAAGTCACCGTCCGGCGGCCCGTCCCACCCCGTGGGGCGGGCCGCCGTCGTCGCCGCCCGCCGCCCGGGCACGCCGCCGGCTCCGGGGGTGTGTCGGGGACCGTCCCCGCGGCAGGGAAGAATGCCCCTCGGCAGGGCACGACAGGGCGGCGGAAGGCGGCAGGTCCAGTGGAACCTCGGATTCTCGGCAGCGGCACGGACGAGCACCTCGCGGACCCCTTCGGCAGCGCCGAACTGCGCCGCCGGGTGCTGGACGCCTGGGCCGCCTCCCCGGCCAGGTTCCGCGAGGACGCCAACGCCGAGGAGGAACTGGCCCTCGGCGGCTACCGCGACCGGCTGGTCGTGGAGCTGGCGCAGAACGCCGCCGACGCCGCCGTCCGGGCCGGGCACGGCCCGGGCCGGCTCCGGCTCACCCTGGCGGACGGCGTGCTGGCCGCGGCGAACACCGGTGCGCCGCTGGACGCGGCGGCCGTCGAGTCGCTCTCCACCCTGCGCGCCTCCTCCAAGCGCGGCGACCGGGACAGCACCGTCGGCCGGTTCGGGGTCGGCTTCGCCGCCGTCCTCGCGGTCACCGACGAGCCCGCCGTACTCGGCTCGGCCGGCGGTGTGCGCTGGTCGCTCGGCGAGGCCAGGGCGCTGGCCGAGGCGCAGCCCGTCCTCGACGAGGAGCTGCGCCGCCGGGACGGCCATGTGCCGCTGCTGCGGCTGCCGTTCGCCGCCGAGGGCCCGGCGCCCGAGGGGTACGACACGGTGGTGGTGCTGCCGCTGCGCGACGCGGCGGCCGAGGACCTCACCCGCCGGCTGCTGGCCGGCATCGACGACGCGCTGCTGCTCACCCTGCCCGGCCTGGCCGAGGTCGTGGTGGAGACCTCGGACGGCACCCGCACCCTGACCCGCTCGGCCGGCGGACCACGTCCGGACACGGACCTCCCGGCGCCGGCCGGCGGGGGCACCGGGGCGGAGATCAGCGAGGTCACCATCACCGACGACGCCGAGGGGCAGCCGCGGCGCACCGTCTGGCAGACCGTCGGGGCGGCCGGACCGCTCGACGTCGGGCTGCTCGCCGACCGGCCCACCGAGGAGCGCAACCGCCCGCACTGGACGGTGACCTGGGCGGTACCGGTCTCCGACGGGGGCGCCCCGCAGCGGCCGGCGATCGCCCCGGTGCTGCACGCGCCCACCCCGAGCGACGAGCCGCTCGACCTGCCCGCGCTGCTGATCGCCTCCTACCCGCTGGACTCCACCCGCCGGCACGTGGCCCCCGGCGCGCTCGCGGACTTCCTCACCGAGCGGGCCGCCGACGCCTACGCCGAGCTGCTGCGCGCCCGCGGCGGCGACCTCGGCTCGCTCGGCCTGGTGCCCGGGCCGCTCGGCCGGGGGGCGCTGGACAACGCGCTGCGCGCCGCCGTGCTCTCCCGGCTGCCCGGGACACCGTTCCTGCCGCACCCGGCGCCGGTCGAGGAGGGCACCCCGGCGCTGCGGCCCCGGGACGCCACGCTGCTGGAGGGCGCCGACGGCTCGGTGGTCGAGGCGCTGGCGCCGATCTTCCCCGGCCTGCTGCCGGCCGGTCTGGAACGCCGCTCCGAGCTGCGGGTGCTGAACGTGCGCCGGGTCCCGCTCGCCGAGGTGGTCGACCAGCTGGGCGGCCTGGACCGGGAGCCGGCCTGGTGGCGCAACCTGTACGCGGCGCTCGGCGGAGCCGACCCGGAGGCGCTCGGCGCGCTGCCGGTGCCGCTCGCCGACGGGCGGACGGTCACCGGTCCGCGCCGGGTGCTGCTGCCCTCCGACGCCGCCGACTGGGCGGCCTTCCCCGGCTACCCGGAGGCGCTGGCCGACGCGCTCGCGGTGCTCGACCTGCGGCTCGCCCACCCGGAGGCCGCCCACCCGCTGCTGGCCAAGCTGGGCGCGGGCGCGGCCACCCCCGCCGGGGTGCTGGACACGCCCGAGGTGCGGGCCGCCGTCCTGCGCTCCTACGAGCTGGCCGAGGACGACCCGGACGCCGCCGCCGACCTCGCCGAGGCCGTCCTGGCGCTCGTCCGGGCAGCCGCCCCGGCTCCTGGCGAGCACCCGTGGCTGGCCCGGCTGGCCCTGCTCGACGACGAGGGCGAGCCCGCCCGGGCGGGTGAACTCCTGCTGCCCGACAGCCCGTTCGCCGAGCTGGCGCGCGAGGACGACGCCGCCTGGGTGGACGACGAGCTGCTGGAGCGCTGGGGCCCCGAGGTGCTCGCCTCGGTCGGCGTGCTCTCGGACTTCGTGCTGGTCCGGGCCGAGGACGTGGTGCTCGACCCGGACGACCTGGAGCGGCTCGACCCCACCGCGCCCGCCGACCGGGCGGCCGGCGGCCGCGCCACCGGGCTGATCGACGAGGCGCCGGACGGCCTGGCCGACTGGGCCGAGGACGCCCTGGAGGCGCTGCACGCCGACGACGGGGACGCGATGGGCGTCCCGCCGGTCGCCGCCGAGCTGCTCGCCGTCCGCGACCTGGACCTGGTCGACGACGACGCCTGGCCGCAGGCGCTGGCCACGCTGGCCCGCCCGCCGTACCGGGACGCCGTGGTCACCCCCGTCCGCACCCTGCTGCCGGACGGCTCGTACACCGACCTGCCGCCGTACACCGCCTGGTGGCTGCGCGACCACCCGGTGCTGGACGGCCGCGAGCCCGCCGGGCTGCGCGCGGCCGGCGCGGACCCGCTGCTGCGCGGCCTCTACGACGAGGCCCGCACCACCCTGGACGAGCAGTTCCTGCACGCGCTGGGCGTGCGCACCACGCTGGCCGCGCTGCTCGCCGAGCCGCACGGCCCGGACGAGGTGCTGGACCGGCTCACCGACCCGGCCGCCGAGATCGGACACCGCCAGCTGCACGGCATCCACAGCGCGCTGGCCCGGGTCGGGACGGACCGGCTCGAAGCGCTGGACGTGGTCAGGGCGGTCCCGCCGCTGGACCGCGCCACCGGGCGGCGGCCGGACCGGACCGTGGTGGTGGACGCCACCGAGGCGGTGGTCGCGGACGCCCCCGACCTGGTCGAGCTGCTGCACGACCACCCGCTGCTGCCGGTCGCCCCGGAGCTGGCCGTGGACCTCGCCGAGCGGCTGCACGTCTCGCTGGCCAGCGAGGTGGCCGGTGGGCGGGTGCTCTCCCAGGGCGCGCTGCACCGGGTGCCGGCGGTGGTGCGGGAGCTGCTGCCCGGCTGCCCGGTGGCGTACGAGGAGCACGAGGAGCTGCTGGTGGTCGGCCCGGACGGGGAGGAGGCGGCCGTCGACTGGCGTTGGGACGGCGCGGCGGACACCCCGGAGGCGCCGTACGACCCGGAGTCGGCCGAGGAGGCCGACGAGGACGACGAGTTCCAGCTGCCGCCGGTGCCGGGGCTGCTGCACGCGGCCACCCCGGAGGGCCTGGCCGCGGGCCTGGCCTGGTCGGTGGGGCAGTGGCACCGCCGGTTCGAGGTGCTGGCCGCGCTGAGCGAGCCGGACCGGGCCTACGAGCTGTCGGCGGCCCGGGACTTCGAGGGCTGACGGGGCGCCCGGGCCCGGCCCGCCCCCGCGCGGGC
>NZ_JAXCLC010000019.1:0-109095 GCF_034043715.1 Kitasatospora purpeofusca
CGGGGGGGGGGGGGGTCGCCCCCCCCCCACCCCGGCTGGTGTGCTCGGGTTCTGGTAGTCGTCGCAACACTCCAGCTCAAGGGGTTGCGAGCGGCGGGACGCGGGCCGAGTGACGGCGTGCGGCCCGGGTGACGGGTCCGGTCAGCCGGCCGGGTCCTCCGGTGTCGGCCAGGTGATGACCGAGAAGGCTGCGCCCTGCGGATCGGCGAGGACGGCCAGCCGGTTGGCGGCCATGTCGAAGGCCGGGGTCAGGACGGTGCCGCCGGCGCGGACGACGGCCGTCTGGATCTCGTCGACGTCGTCCACGTTGAAGTACGGCTGCCAGTGCGGCGGGACACCCGGCGGGAAGGTGGACAGGTCCATCATCCCGGCGACCGCGCGACCGTCGACCTTGAACTCGACGTACCCCTCGGCGCCGGGCGCCTCCGAGGGGCCGGTGGTGACCGGCAGCACGGCGGAGTAGAAGGCGGCGGCGGCCGTGCGGTCACGGGTGGCGAGTTCGTTCCAGATGAGGGCACCGTGCTCGTTGACGATGCCCGCGCCGTCGAAGGTGCCGGGCTGCCAGAGGCCGACGACAGCCCCGGTCGGATCCGCGATCACGGCCATCCGCCCGAGGTCCATGACGTCCATCGGCCCCGCCACCACCGAGCCGCCGGCGTCGGTCACGGTCTTGAGGGCGGCGTCGAGGGAGTCCGTGGACAGGTAAGTGGTCCACACCGTCGGCGGCATCGGGTCGGGGACGCTGCCGTCCGGGTTCATCGCCTTCATGATCCCGGCGACCGGCTTGCCCTTCAGGGTGCAGACCGAGTACCCGCCCTGCTCGGCGGGCCCGATCTCACCCTGCCAGCCGAACACCTCACTGTAGAAGTCGAGGGCCGCCTGCTGGTCGGGCACCATCAGGTCGATCCAACACGGGGTGCCGGGCTTGTAGGGGCCGTTCATGTCGGGCACGGATGCCTCCGGGAGCGCGTTCGGCGGGACGGGACGGGCGGTTCCGTACCCGGGTTCGCGCAACCGGAATCGGGCCGCAGGAGTGACGCCCGGACCTGCGGCGCCGGGAGGCGGATTCGCCGGGACGGGCGAATGCTGGGAAGCGGCGGGGCGGGCACCGGACCGGTCGAGGGAGGGAATCAGTCGGCCAGGTCGTCGTCGTCGGTGGCGTCCGGGTCGCCGTACTGGGCCCGCCACTCGCGCGCCCGGGCGTTGTGCCAGTCCACTCCCTGCTGCGCCTGCTGCTCGGAGAGACCGCTGAGCGCGGCGACCTCGCTGAGCGGCACCGGGTCGTCGCGTTCGGCCAGGACGCGGCAGACCTTGGCCGCCCACTGCTCCTCCGGGACGAACGGGCGGTCGCGGTAGACCTCGACCAGTACGGCGAGGTGCTCGGCCGAGCACGCCGTGACGACCCGCTCGCCGTCGAGGCGCGGGTCCGACTCGTGAACGACGGAGGAGTCCGGGACCAGTGCGCCGAGCAGGTCCTCGATGAGGACGACCCGACCGCAGTGGTCGCACAGATCGTACGCCGACGCGTCGTCCGCGTCGGCGCCGCCGTCCTCCGGGGGTTCGTAGCGCTCCACCCCCGACGCCTACCCGGTGGCCGGCGGCACAACCACCCCCGGCCCGGAGCCCGTTCGCCACCGCTCGCGCCACCGGTCGCACCAGTGGTCCCGCCCCTCGGCCGGGGGCGGGCGCTCCCGGTCGGCCACGCGCGCGTGCCCCGACGGCCCCGTCGGCAATCCTCCGAGCCGCGGAACCGTCCCAGTGGGCGCCACCCGGTGGCCGACCGGCGCGGCCCGCGATTGCATGGGGAGCGCCCGAACCCCTGCTCAGGGAGGCAGTCGTGTACGAGATGTGGGCCGAGACCGATCCCGCCGTGGACCCGGCGGGTCTGATGTGGCACGTGGTGTCGAAGGACGACGCGTCGACGGCGCTCTGCGGGCAGTTGCTGGAACTGTCCCGCCGGGTGGTCCCGAACGGCTTGGGGACGTCCGTGGGGACGCCCGACCGCTACTGCGATCCGTGCCTGGTCACGGTGCGCGAGACGATGGCCTCCGCCGACCACTGAGCGGCGGCCGGGCCCGCGGCGCGGCGGAAGGTGTCGGAGTCCGGGACCGGTGACAGGCTCCCCGGGCCGGGTGACTGGTGCCGCGGCATCAGCCGGGATCCTGCTCCGGGCGGATCACGGGGTCGGGCGGGTCACGGGGTCAGGCGGCTCACGGGGTCGGGCGGGTCGTCGCTCCAACCGGCCGCGTCGCGGTCCTCCAGCTCCTCCCGGAGGCGCGCCAGGGTGGCCGAGAGCAGCCGGGACACGTGCATCTGCGAGACGCCGATCCGGTCGGCGATCTCGGACTGCGTCCGGTCCTCCCAGAACCGCAGTTCCAGCACCAGCTGCTCGCGCCTCGGCAGCCGCCCGAGCAGCGGACGGACGGCGGTGCGGAACTCGGCGAGCTCTATGCCCGGGTCGCAGCACCCGAGCCGGTCCAGCAGTGCGCTGCCGGACTCGTCGAGGTCCTCCTCGCGCAGCGCGTCGAGGGAGTTCGCCCGGTGGACCCGGGTGGCCGTCAGCCCGTCGACGACCTCCTCCATGCTGAGGTCGAGCGCCTTCGCGATCTCCTCGGGGCTCGGCGGCCGGCCGAGCTCCTGCTCCAGCCGGTCCGAGCCGCGCGCCACCGCGAGGTAGCACTCCTGCATCCGGCGCGGCACCCGGACCGGCCAGGAGGTGTCCCGGAAGAACCGCTTGATCTCACCGGCGATGGTGGGGATGGCGTAGGTGACGAACTCGACGCCACGCCCCGGGTCGTAGCCGTCGACCGCCTTGATCAGGCCGAGGGTGCCGACCTGGAGGATGTCGTCCATGTCCTCGGGGCGGTGCCGGAAGCGGCCGGCGACGAACCGCACCAGCGGCATGTTGAGTTCGACGATGGTGCCGCGCACGTAGCTGTAGGCGTGTGTCTCACGGGCCAGCCCGGCGAGGCGGTCGAATAGCGCGTCGCTGAGTTCGCGCGCCTCGGCCTTGCCCATGGCCCGCAGCCGCGCCTCGGTGGGGCGTGGGGGCAGGTCCGGGGGCAGGTCGGACGTCACCACGGGCGGCGGGACGTCGGCAGGGGCCGGCGTCCCGCCGGGAGCTACGGACGGCGGGGCGGGGGTAGCGGACGGTGGGCCGGCTCGGTGGCCGAGCCCCAGAGTCGGTACGGACACGGCAGCACTCCTGGGGAACGGGTAGACCCCGGACCGCGCGAGGGGGGGTGGGGGCGTGCGATCGCCCGCGCACCGCGGCCCCTCGTTCCGAAACCTCTGCCCGGTTTCGTCGAGCGACGGTCCAGGTGGCACCTGAGAAGGGCACGGGAACGGTCCGCGGCGTTCCGCGGCCGCCCCGTACATGGTGGTACCCGACCTGGGAGGATTCATTCTGTTTTGCGTGGTTCGCTCTCCCTGCTCCGGGAACGCGTGGGCATGGCCCTCGGAACGCCCCGCATCGGCCCGTGGGCCCTGGTCAGGACCGGTCGAGCAGCAGGCGCGCGGCCACCTCGGCGCCGTCGGTGCGGATCCCGGCGGCCACGGCCGCGGCCCGGTCCCGGGTCTGCGGCGACAGGACGACCCGCAGCGCGGCGGCGACGGACCCGGCGGTCGGAACGGCCGTGTCGTGCACCGCGCCGATACCCAGCTCGGCGACCCGGGCGGCCCAGTACGGCTGGTCGACGATCTGCGGCACCACCAGCTGCGGCGCACCGGCCCGGGCGGCCGCCGCCGTGGTGCCCGCGCCGCCGTGGTGCACGACTGCGGCGACCCGGGCGAACAGCGCCTGGTGGTTCACCTCGCCGACCACGAAGCAGTCGCCCGGGCCGGCCGCGCCGCCGCCCTTGCCGCCCGGAGGTTCCGCGCCGCCCGACAGGTCCGCCCAGCCCCGGCCGACGACCACCCGGTGGCCGGCCGCCCCGGCCTGTTCGACGGCCAGTCGGGCGACGTCCTCCGAACCGCGCATCGGCATGCTGCCGAAGCCCACGTACACCGGCGGCTGGCCCGCGTCCAGGAAGGCGGTCAGCCCGGCGGGAAGCGGGCGCGGGTCCGGCAGCAGCCACGCTCCGGTCTGCACCACGTCGAGTCCGGCGGGCAGCCGCCACGGCCCGAGGGTCGGGTCGGTGGCCAGCCACGGCCGCTCGGTGAGGACGTGGTCGCGGACGTTCGCCACCGTCGGCAGGCCGACCGACGCCCGGTGCGCGTTGACCGCCCCGCCGAACAGCGCGTTCATGCTCTCGACGTCCAGCTCCCACAGCTCCGCGTTGCCGGCTCCCTCGGGCGGCGCGGGCCGGCCCGGGTACCGGAACGGCGGGTGGTGCGGCGAGGGCAGGGCGGTCGGCTGCAGGCCCGCGTAGACGAACCGGGCACCCGCCTTCTCCGCCGCCGCCCTGGCACCGGCCGCGCTCGGGAACAGCCCGGTCGCGACGACCGCACCGCCCTCCGCCGTCTGCCCGAGGACCGCCTCGTAGGACGCCGCCGTCAGCCTCGCCACCCGCGTGGGGAAGTCCGTCGGCGCCTGCGCCGCGCCGGTCACCAGCGCTCGCACCGGGTCGCCGACCGGCACCAGTGGTACGCCGAGCGCGGCCGACCTGGCCGCGAACTCCTCGTCCGGCGGAGCGCAGAGCCGTACGTCCGCGCCCAGGTCGCGCAACCGCACCGCGAGTCCCACCAGCGGCTCGACGTCCCCCCGCGACCCGTACGTCGACAGCACTACACGCATTCCGCTCTCCTTGCACATCTGCTGTTCCGGCGCCTTTCCGGCTCCGGCACCTCTCCGGCTCGGGCCTCGGGCCTCCGGCTCGGGCCTCGGGCCTCGGGCCTCGGGCCTCGGGCCTCGGGCCTCGGGCCTCGGGCCTCGGCGGGTGATTCTCCGATGTCACCGGGGCCTTGCCGCAAGCCCCCCGGTCCGCTGTAGCTTGGTAGTGGTGATGATCATCGGTCGGCCGCCGCGCGCCGTACCGCGCTCGTGGGGCTCCGGCCGGGAGCGGGGGCGTGGTGGGGCGGCATCGGATCCTGTTGCTGGACGCGGCGCCCGGGGACCTGCTCGGCGCGGAACTGGAGCGCCTGCTCGGCCACAGCCTGGCCGTCACCCTGAACCTGCGGCGGGTCACCGACCGGGCGGCCGCGCGGGACGCCTGGGGCGGGCGCGTGGGGTTCACCGACTTCGACCCCTTCGACGAGGCGGCCCTGATCGCCGAGACCCTCCGCGACGGCGGGCACCAGGCCGTCAAGTCCCGGGCGGGAGTGCCCTTGCGCGCCGCGTTCCTCGCGGCCACGGCCGGTGATGCCGCCGCTCCCGGGGCGGCCGGCGCGGCGACCGGGTCGCTGCGGGTGATCGGCCGGGCCGGGGCGGGCACCGATCATGTCGACCTGCCCGCCGCCGCCCGCCACGGAGTGGTGGTCACCCACACGCCCGGGTCCAACGCCGACGCGGTCGCCGAGTTCGCCCTGGCCCAACTGCTCGCCCTGACCCGGGACCTCCCGGGCCACAACGCGGCTTCGCACCGAGGTGATTGGCGCAGCCCGGCGGCGCCGCCCCGGGCGCTTTCCGAGCTGACCCTCGGCGTCCTCGGCCTGGGCCGGACCGGCAGCGCGCTGGCCGGACGGGCCCGCGCCCTCGGCATGACCGTGCAGGGCGTCAGCCGCGGCCCGGCCCGGGGGAACGGTGTCCGGCGGGCGGACTCCCTCGCCGGACTGCTGGCGACCAGCGACGTGGTGTCCCTCCATCTCCCGCTCACCGCGCGGACCCGGGGGCTGATCGGCCGCCGCGAACTGGCGCTGCTGCGGCCGGGCGCGATCCTGCTGAACACCGCCCGGGGCGGGATCGTCGACGAGCGGGCCCTGGCCGACGCCCTGCGCGATCCCGGGCACCCGCTCGCGGCGGCGGCCGTCGACACCTTCGAGCACGAGCACGCCGCCTTCGACTCACCGCTGTTCGGACTCCCGAACGCCCTGCTGACGCCGCACGTCGCCGGGATGACCCGCGGTGCCATGGCCGAGGCCGCCGTCCGCTGCGCCGACCACGTCGCCGCGCTGCTGGCCGGCCGCCCGAACGGCGTGCCGGTCGCGACCGGCTGACGGGCCATCCGCCCCTGCCCCTGCCGTTCGGCAGGGGCGGAGCGACCAGGTGGGGCTCGGTAAATGTGCCGATCGGCACATGTGCGGGTGGGGGTGCCGCGACCAGGATTGGGGCATCGAGAGGGCGGCCGACCGGGCCGCCGGGGAGGGAGACCCACCATGTTCCGCCTTCGTACCCGCAACCGTGCCACCGTCCGGACCGCCCGGGCCACCGCTGCCGCCGGGCTGGCCCTCGCGGCGCTCACGGGCGTCGCGCCGGCCTCCGCCGATGCCCTGTCCATCGGCTCCGGGCCCCTCGGCTCCGGGCCCATTGGCTCGGGGCCCATCGGCCCCGGGCCGGCTCGCTCCGCGTCCGAGGACTCCGCGCCCGAGAGCCGGGACGGCCGGTCCACGCGGCCGGCGAGCGTCAGCGGCAGCGGCCGGATCTGGTACGCCTTCTCCCCGGACGACGAGATCTGGTTCACCGTCGACGCCCGGGCGAAGCCCTACTCCCGCCCCCTTCCCGGGACCAAGTCGCCCAACGGACTGCCCACCGACGCCGTGGGCACGGTCCGCTACTCCCACCGGGTGGCCGCCACCGGGGAGACCTTCAGCGCCGAGGCCGAGGTGGACTGCCTGAGCACCGGCGGCCCGGTCGCCACCCTGACCGCCGTCATCAGCTCGGACGCCGGGAACTCCAAGGAACGGATCGGCCTGAGCGTCTACCAGGGCAGCGCCCGCGACGGCGCCCGCCTCGGCTTCTCGTGGGGCGTGGCCAACCTCGACATGGACGCCGACCAGAAGCCCTACCAGCCGGTGGTCGGCACGTGCATGGCCCCGGCCCCGTTCGCCCCGGTGCTGCGGGGCGGCTACACCGTCCGCCACGTGGAGTTGGAGGCCCCGAAGTCGCCCGGCCAGTAGGGCACGGCCCGCCTCGGGCCGGCCGAGGGATCGGCCGGGGCCCGACCGGCCCGACGGACGCCGTGCGGGTCCGGGGTCAGGACGCGGTGAGGCCCGGCTGGGCGCCGGCACCGCAGGACCGGGCCTCGATCTCCCCCGGCACCGGCACCGTGGCGGCGGGTCCGGTGGGTCCGGCGGGGCCGGCGGGGCCGGGGACGACAAGGACCCGCCCGGCCGCCGCAGGGATGCGGCGACCGGGCGGGAGACCGGGGCGGACGGGGTCCGGGCTTCGGGGTCGGAAGCCCTGGTTCGGACCCCGGGGCAGCCGCCTCCGGTCAGCAGGTGCCGGCCGCGCGCTCGCGCACGACCAGATCGGTGCGGCCCGCCGTGGCGTCCAGCCAGACCACCCGGGTCCCCCGGTCGGCCACCGGGAAGTACTGGCCGCCCCGGTTGCAGGACATCCGCTCGGGGGTGCCACCGGTGAGCGGGAGCTGCCAGAGCTTGGGCAGGTCGGTGTTCTTGGTGCCACCCGTCGCACGGCGACCGGCCTCGGCGAAGGTGACCGCCCGGTCGGAGGCGGTGAGGCCGGCGATCCGGCGCGGCTCGGAGCCGGCCCCGGAGCCGGGCCGGGGGCCCGCGGGCAGGAGGTCCGTCACGCCGGAGCCGTCCAGCGCGCCGGAGCGGATCGTGCTGCCCTTCGTCCG
The DNA here is from genome assembly GCF_034043715.1 of Kitasatospora purpeofusca. Classification (GTDB taxonomy): domain Bacteria; phylum Actinomycetota; class Actinomycetes; order Streptomycetales; family Streptomycetaceae; genus Kitasatospora; species Kitasatospora purpeofusca_A. The sequence continues at coordinate 7,677 of NZ_JAXCLC010000019.1, forward strand.
GTCGTAGGGCGTCTCGACCCACAGCAGCCGGCCGCCGGCCAGGCGGGTGCTGCCGACCTCGGTCCCGGCGCCGGCGTTCGCGTCGTCCACCACGTACTGGGCGACGACCTTGCCGGCGGCGAGCGAGTAGACGGTCGGCGCGCTCACCGTCCGCTCACCGACCTGCCAGCTCTCGGTCCAGGCGAGCAGGCCGTCGTGGAGGGCCAGAGCGGCGGCGGCATGGCCCTCCGGCAGCGCGATCGGCACCGCCGGGGCACCGTCGCGGGAGATCGCGGGCCCGCTGCGGCCGGTCGCGTGGTCCGGCATCAGGAAGGCGATATCGGCGCCGGAGACCCGGACGTCGCCGAGGTACTGGTTCACACCGCGGTGGACGCTGCGCACCGGGCCGCCTGCGAGCGGCCGGGCCAGCACCTCCATGCCCCAGGCGCCGTCGGCCCCCGGCCCCATCGCCGCCCACACGGCGGTCGTGCCGTCGGTGGCGGGCCAGCTGTGCGAGCGGCCGTCCTCCGGGCTGAGCCGGGCGGGCTCGGCGGAGCCGCCGACGGCACCCCCGTACACGGCCATGCTGCCCTTGGCGCCCTTGCCCGCGGTGGCCACCACCCAGCGGCCGGCGGCGACATCCGGTGTCACGCTCTCGGTGGAGAGGTCGCGCAGCAGCGGCCGGCTGTCCACGCCGATCCGCCGCTGCCAGCCGTCCTTGATCCCGTGGGCGTCGAAGGCACCGGCCACGGTGCGGAGCTGGGCGCGGTCGAGACCGAGCGAGCGGCCCGCGGCGAGCACCGCGTTGCGGGCGTCGACGAAGTCGTCCAGGGGGGTGAGGTACTCGGCGAGCGCGCGGTAGACCAGGCGGTCGGCGAGGAGCGGGTCGAGGGTGCGCCGGATGTCCCACAGCGCGCCCGAGACGATGGTGGAGTTGAGGTGCACACCGCCGTTGTCGACCCCGGCCGGCGCCCCGATGTAGTCGGCGGCGGTGCTGCGGCGGTCGTCCAGCCTGCGGTCGGCGCAGGTCTCGGGGGTGCCGGTGCGGCAGAGGTCCTCGCCCAGCAGTGCGGCCCTGGGGTCGGTCATCGGGATGCCTCGGCTGGTCACCTCGATGGCGTTGCCGAAGTAGTCGGCGAGGGCCTCGTCGAGGGCGCCGGACTGGCCGAGGTAGACCAGCTCCGCGGTGTGCTTGACGACGCCGTGGGTCATCTCGTGGCCGGCCACGTCGCGGGCGACGGAGAACGGGCGGTACTTGCCGCTGCCGCCCCCGTAGATCATCTTCTGGCCGTCCCAGTAGGCGTTGTCCATGGGTTCGCCGAAGCTGGTGACGTTGACGACGGAGGTGATCGGTCCGGCCTTGCCGTCGATCCCGTCGCGGCCCAGGCGGTCGCGGTAGAAGTCGTACACGGCGGCGGCGTTGAGATGGGCGTCGGTGGCGCCGCTGGTGCCGGTGGTGGCCGGGAACTCGGTGGTCGCCGAGGCGGCCGGGTGGGCGTCGGCGGGCAGGGTGCGGTCGTAGTCCATCACCTCCCGGCCGGCCGCGTCGTAGGTGGTGACGGTGGCGGGGCGGGTGAGGTCGACGAGCTGGTAGGTGCCGTCCGGGAGGCGGCCGATGTTCACCCGGGCGGGGCGGCCGAGGACGTCGGGCGCGGTGCCGGTGGCGGGTTCGAGGGCCGGGGCGGCGGCTGCCGCCGCGACGGCCGGGACACCGAGCGGGTACGGGGCGCGCACCTCGTAGGAGAGCGCGACCTGCCCGACCGCGGCGTCCACGAACACCTCCTGCGCCTTCGCCGCCCAGACCGCCGGGTCGCTCCCCCGCACGGTGAAGTGGCGGGCGAGCCGGCCGGCTCCGCCGGGCAGCACCACCAGGCCGTGGTCCTCGGCCGCCGCGCCCGCACGGGCCGCCGGGTCTTGCACCGCGCCGATCGCGAGCCGTCGCAGCACCTCGTCCGGCACGCTCTGCACGGTCGGGGCGGTGAGCCCGGTGAAGTACTTGCCGCCGGCCGACTCGACCCGCTGTCCGGCGCCTTCGCCGACCAGGTGGACCAGGTACCTGGCCCCGAAGACGGGTATGCCGCCGTGCCGCTGCTCGAACCTGACGGTGCGCCGGCCGTCGGCGGCGCGCTCCACACCGGCCTCGGCGAGCTGCGCGGTGTCGACCTGGTAGCGGTCCTGATGGGCGGCCAGGTGGGCCCGGGCCGCCTCGGCCGGGTTGTCGCCGGGGGCCGCCTCGGCGAGGCCGGTGACCAGCTGCGGAGCGGCGGTGTCCGACCCGGCGACCAGCCCGGGCACCGGGTCGGCGTCGGCGGACGGCCCCCCGGCCGGTCCGGCGAACGCGGGTGGCACGGCCACTCCGAGACCGAGCACGGCGGCGATCGCGACGCCGAGCAGCTTGGGTCCGGGTGTACGGGAACGGTGATGCACTGCGGTCCTCCCACGGGAAGCTGCCGGCCTGGCGGCATGCCAGGCCCTGCTGAACGGCGGACGCCCACCCCCACGGCTCGTCCGTTCTCCGGAGCCGGCGGTCCGCCCTGCGGGATCAACATAGGCCATCTCTCTGCATATGTCGATCGACTGCATATGCAGACCGACCGAGACTCCTTGCCCCCGACCGAAGACCCGCCCCCATCGCCCCGCCCCACCAGGGCAATTGACCCGCCCTCGACCCCCGGCCCGCTGGACGTCCACATCGCGGGTAGGCGAACAGGGCCCCCGGAGACGACGAAACCCCCGGCCCGGCCACCTCCGTGAGGTGGCCGGGCCGGGGGCAATCGGCCCTGCCGAACGACCCGTCGAGCTACTCGACTTACAGCGGGGGCGGCGGACGGCGGGCGAGGAGGTCGGAGACCTTGGCCGTCGAGAAGGGGGAGACCGCGAGGGCGAGCGCCAGATCCGCACCGGCGCGGTCCCGGCGCGGCAACGGCGCGGTACCGGCGGCGGGGATGCCACCGGAGAGGATCACCCGGGCCACTTCTGGGAACGGCTGGACATCAACCGGCCGTCATGGCCGTGACCAGGGCCTTGGGACGCCCGACGGCTCAGGCGGACCGGGGGCCGGCCATCAGCGTGCGGCTTCCGCCGCCCGAGGCCCCGCCCTGCCCGTCGGCCCCTCGGGCGGCGGCCGCGCACACGCGCCGGAGCAGCGAGTTGAGCTCGACGCGCTGGCCCCTCGTCAGTGCGGCCAGCAGGCCGTCCTGCGCGGCGGACGCGTCGGAGTGGAGCAGGTCCAGGGCGGCCCGGCCCGGGTCGGTGATCGCCAGCAGTTCCTGGCGCCCCCCGATGTGGACCACCATCGACTCCAGCAGGCCCCGGGAGAGCAGGTCGTCGAGTGCCCGGTCCGCGTCCGTCCCGGGTATCGCGAGCCGTTCCACGAGATCCCGTCGGCCGTGCGGTCCCAGGGTGGCCAGTGTCGACAGCAGCGCCTGGTGGGCCGGGGTCAGTCCACGGTGTTCCAGCCGCTCCGCGAGCAGGCGGTCGACGGCCCGGCCGGCCTCCGAGAGGAGGTAGACGGTCTGCTCGAACGGACTCGAGGATCCCTTCCGTCCGTCGTACAAGCCGTGTCCCCATCGTCGAGAGCGTGCGACGCCCCGCAGCCGGGACGGTAAGCCGAGGCTCACCATATCCGCGCTTCCGACCGTTGGTCTACATCGATGTCGTCACTACGGTCACCGCCCGGTGAGCGCCTCCGCCGCGTACTCGACGTACTCGTGCAGGCCGTAGGCGAGGCCCAGTGCCAGCACGGCCGAGGCCACCACCGCGGCGAGGAGTCCGGCGACGGCGAGCCGCGAACTCCGCCCCTCCGGTCCGGCGGGCGCCGGCGCCAGCAGGGCCTGGACCCGCAGGGGGACCGGCCCCGTGCTCACGGACAGGGGCCGGGCGGCGCCGTGTCCTCCCGGACCGGCCGCGCCGGCCAGGGCGGCACGGGCGATCGCGGTCGCGGCAAGCCGCCGGTCGGACACCGAGCGGGCGGCCGCCTCGTCGGCCCACCGCTCCAGAGGGAACTCCAAGCCGGTCCGCAGCCGCGCGAGGGCCGGATGGACGGCGGCGGCGAGGTCGGCGGCGGCCGAGAACAGGTGGTGGCGCCCCTGGAGGTGGGCCCGCTCGTGTGCGAGCAGGACCGCGCGCTCCGACGCCTCCAGGGTTTCGAGCATGCCCTCCGTCACGACCACCCGGCCGGCCCGCCCCCGGTGGCTCGGCAGGGCGAACGCCTCCGCCTCCGCTCCCGGCACGATGAGCACATCGCCCTCCGCCCTCGCCCCGCCGGTCAGCTGCCACGCCCGCGACAGCAGCGCGCGGTGGCGGCGCGCGGCCCGCACCAGTCGGACGGCCTGCACGACGAGCAGGACTCCGGCGACGCCCGCGACCGGCAGCACCGCCGGCCAGTGCGTCGCCACCCCGGTGAGCGGCAGCTGTTCGAGGCCCGCCAGGAATGGCACATGGAGGAGGGCGACCAGCACCGCGACGGTGCCGCCCGCCAGCAGGACCGCCGCGCCCGCGAGGGCCAGCGCGGCTTCGCGCGGCGCGAGCAGCCGCGAGAGCCGGGACGCCGCGGGCACCGCACCCCAGGGCAGGAGGACGGCCAGGGCGACGACGACCAGGACCGGCGTCATGCCTCCTTCACCCGCGCCGAGTCCTCCGCCCGCGCCTGGCCCTCCGCCCCGGCGAGCCGTCCGCTCTCCGCGGCGATCAGGAGGCTTCGCAGCACGTCCTCGTCGTCCGCGGACAGCGAGGACACGAACCGCTTCAGGACGAGATCCCGCTGCGGTTCCTTCTCCAGCTCCCGGCGCATGCGGCCCGCGGCCAGACCGGCGGCGTCCGCCACCGGCGCGTAGGCGAAGGAACGCCCCGGACGCGTCCGGCCGAGCGTCCCCTTCTCGTGCAGGCGGGCGAGGATCGTCGCCACCGTCGTCCGGGCGAGGTCCTGCCGCAGCGCGCCCTTGACCTGCTGGGCGGTCATCGGCTCGGCGGACGCCCACAGCACCGCCAGCACGTCCGCGACCAGTTCCCCGTGCGGACGCCTCGCCTCCTGCCTGCCCCTCACCATCTCGCTCCCCGCTCCCGCCCCGTCCCGATGCGCTCGACCGGCACACCCCGCGCCGACAAGGCCGACGGCCGGGGCCGCCCGGACCGGCGCGGTGGAGAAAGGGCGCGGCCGATGTGGGTGAGGTGTGCCTCGGTCGACTCTACGCGGACCGTCCGCGCACACCGCGGGCCAGTCCGCCCGGCGGCGACCGGTCCCGGCGGCACCCGTCCGTACCCGCCCTACCCGCCGGGCCAGCGGTTCGGGCGCGGGCCGGGCGGTTCAGGCGCGGGCCGCGCCGGGGCGGTGCTCCTCGCAGAACCACCCCCCGGGGTAGAGCCGGGCGCCCCGGCCGCAGGCGGGGCCTCGGCCCGCCGAGCAGACCTCGCGCCGGAGCGGGGCGATCTCCGGGCGCACGATCGGCGCGGGGGCCGCCGCCGGCTCGGGGCACCAGATCGCCTCGCCGCTGTCGCGGGCCGGCCGGGCCACGAATCGCCGCTGCCGCCGCTCGGCCCGATCCGCCCACTCGGCCCGGCCCACCCGGCCCACCCGGTCGGCGAGGTCCGCCCGGGCGAGGAGGCAGCGGGTGTCCCGGCGGCGGTGGGGGCGCGGACCGGACGCGGCGGAGCGGTGCGGCGCCGGCGCGCGGTCCACGGCACCGGCGTCCGCCTCGTCGGCGGGCGCGAGCGTGCCGCCGCTGTCGAGGAAGGCCTCCCGCTCCTCGACCGAGGACCAGAAGCGGTGCACGTCCCGACCCGCCCGCACGGTGAGCGGGACGCAGCTCCCGGCGGCGATGTCGCGGACGAGGTCGTCGAACTGCCGGGGCCGGGGACCCCACCGCGCGTGGCGGCGCCCACATCCGCCCTGCCTGCGGGTGGGGCACGGCGTCGGCATGCGGTCGCAGAGTTCCAGGGTGAGGGCCCGTACGCCGCCGCGGACCAGCAGGTCGCGCTCCGCGCGGACGGCCGCGGCGGGCAGGTCGTCCGTCCTGGTCCAGTGGACCGCGTCGATCAGCGGCGACCTCGGGTCCACCGCGTGCCAGACCGCCGTGATGCCGTCGGCCCGGGCGGCGGCGTCACGGCTGCGGGCGGTCGCGGCGGAAAGGTACGACAACTGTGGTTCGAACCCGTACCGTCGTCCGCCCGCGCCGGTGACGAGCACACCGGTACGCCGCCCGCCGTTCGCGTCGGCCGCCCCCACCTCGGCGGTGTGGCCGGCGCTCTCGGCCGCCCGGACGTACCGCTCCCGGTAGGCCTCGCACACATCGCCCCCGCCGGCCGGGCGGCGGTACGGATTGTGGTGCGCGGCAATCCGCAGGCCCTGCCGCTCGAAGACGTACATCCAGGCCCGGGCACCGCTCGCCGCCCGGCAGTCCGGGCAGTGGAGTCCGCGCTGGTCGACCGGCCCGCGGTCACCGATCAGCCGCTCCCACAGTCCGGGGTGGGCGGGGTGCCCGAGGTCGTCGCGGTCCAGGTCGAGGAGGGAATTGACGAGCGCGCAGAAGACGGGGTTGCGTTTGGAGGTTTCGCCGTCGAAATCATCCATGGCATCTCTTTCTCTGCCTTCGGCTACCGGGGTAGGCTCGGGTGAAAGGGTCCGCAGCTGCTTTTCCAACGCGCGAACGCCCTTGGTACTCCCGGATTCCGATGCCCCGCCGGCAGTTGTCCTGATGCGCGCGGAAAGTGGGCGGGTAACAGGCTGCCCGGGCCCGGGAATGCGGTGATTCCCCGTACTTGCCCGCTATTCGCCGCGCCGGAATCGGCCACCCGCGGTGTGAACCGCGGCCGGCCTCCCACGGCCGGCCCCCGGGTCGTCCTGACGGCGGACGGCGGCTCCGACCGTGGGGTGACGGATCGCGGCGGCCGGCGCCCGTATCGTCGAAGGCATGAGCCGAGCCCTGCATCTCTCCAGCTACCTGCTGGCTTTCGACACCCGGGCCCAGTCCTTGCAGGACCGCACCCGCGCCGGCTTCCTGGTGCGTGCCGCCGCCCTGGCCGAGCTCGCCCACCGGGGCGCCGTCGCCGAGGACGGGGCGGGGCACGTCCGGGTCGTCTCCGCCGACCCCACCGGGGACGGCGTCCTGGACGCGCTGCTCGCCGAGGCGGGCGGCACGGCGCGCGGCTGGAAGGCGTGGATCCGGCGCGACCGCGAGGACACCCTGGAGGCCGTCGAACAGCGGCTCGCGGTGCTCGGCGTGCTGACCGTCGCGGACCGCGAGCCCCACGGCCGGGTCGTGCCGCGGCGGCCGGTGGCGATGGACGACCCGCGCGAGGCCCTGGAACTCCAGGCGCGGGTGGCGGAGCTGGTCCACGGCAGTACCCCACCCGCCGAGGCCCCGTTCACGGACGCGGTGCTCGCGGCCCTGGCCGCCCACGGGCACCTGCGCCTGGTGCTCTCCCGCCACGACCGGAAGGCGCACGCCAACCGCGTCACCGCCCTCACCGACCGCCTCGCCACCGACGCGCCCGGCCTGGCCCGGGCGGTGTCCGGGCTGAACCTGACCATGATCGCCGCCCAGGGCGGCCTGGGCGGCGGCTGACCGGCCGAACCGGGCACCTGGGGCCTCCGAGCGCCGCTGGGGGCCGCCGGGGGCGGTCCGCAGGTCCGCGTCAATGCCCTCGGGGCGGTCCGGCGCCCCCCGGTTTCGGTCCGCCGGCGGAAAGTCGCAGGTCAGGGGGGTGACGCCGGTGCCCGTCGCCGGTCCGGGGGCGGCGTGGCGTGCGTCTCATCACAGGCGCGGCCGAGTTCGTTCCGGTATCGATGTGGTGGGATGTGCGCACACAAGGTGATGACCGTTGGACAGGGGGTGTTCCATGCGGAACGTACTGTTCGGGCTCGGGCCCGACGCGGGGGCTGCGGATCTGGTGGCCGTGGGGCTGGTCCGGCTGGCCGTGGAGGAGCGGCTGGGGCTCGTGGAGGGCGCACCGCCGTGGCTGGGGCAGATGCGCGCCGCCTCGTTCGCGGACGCCTGGCTGGCGTTCGCCGACCCGGCCGCGCCGGGGCTTCGGGTGCCGGCCGAGACGGTGCTGCGGGCGGTGGTGCTGCGGGCGGCCGAGCTGGTGCTCCGGCGTGAGGAGGGGGACGGTCCGGCGGCGCTGGAGCGGCTGGGTCGGGAGTCGGCCGGGGCCCGGGAGTGGGCGGCGCTCACGGACGTGTCGCACCCGGCCGAGCCGGACGCGCTCGTCCTGGTCTGGTACGGGGTGAAGATGGCGATGGCCGGTGCCGATCCGGTCGCGGCGGCCGAGCGGGAGACGCTCGGCGCCTGCGTCCTCGAACGTGCCCGGGCCTACGTCCGCGAGCACTGCCGACGCCAGGACATGCTCGCGCTCGTGCTGGCCTGCGCCCGCTCGGCGGCCGCGACGCTGGCGGAGCTCAGCGACGGCGACCGGGACCGGGCGCTGGCCGTCCTCGACGAGCACGCCGCCCGGCACATGGCGCCCACCGCCCCGGTGCCGCTGTGGGTCCCGGGCCGGCCGGGCCAGCTCGCGGGTTGAGCGGGGACGCCGGCACGTAGGGCGCCGGCACGCGGGGGGCCGACACGTGGGGGGCCAATGCGCGGGCACGCTCCGGCCGCCGATCCCGCCCCCACCGCCGGCCGCCGCTGCCGCACTGGGGGATGAGCACCTCAGGCGGCCACCCGAAGGAACTCGGCGCGTTCCTGCGCACCCGCCGGGCCGAGCTGCCCCAAGCAGGCCGGGCTGCCGTCGGACGGCGCGCTGCTCACCGACTTCGGGAGCCACCCCGTCCGGAACCGCGACTACGTGTGGCTGCTCTTCAACGACCCGGTGCTGCGGTCCCGTTACGGCGACTGGGCAGACGGCGCCCGTCGTCACGCTCCGGCGTCGCCGCCGATCGACAGGACCTCGGCGCTCGTCCGACCACCGGGGGCGTCGTACTCGACGGTCTCGCCGACCCTGCGGCCGAGCAGAACCTGACCGAGCGGACTGTCGTCGGTCACCAGCTCCGGGTCCAGCTCCTCGGCCAGTTCGCCGATCCGGACGGTCAACTCGGTGGCGTCCGCGAAGCGCAGGGTGACCGTGCTGCCGACGCCGACCGTCTCGGTGCTCGGCGCGCCCGCGGTCGCCGCCTCGCGCAGTCGGCTCTCGATCCGGGAGATCCTGTCGTCCAACCGGTCGAGGGTGTCGGCCCGTTGCAGTTCGTCGGCCTGGTCGGCCCGGTCGCCGACCTCCTCGCCGCCCCGCAGCGTGGCGGCGACGGCGTCGCGCTCCGTGCGCAGATCTGCCAGGTCCCGCTCCAGCGCGGCACGGCCGGCGTCGCTGATGGGTTCGGGTGCACCGGTCATTCCTGCCTCCCTGGTAGAGCCGCCCGATCGGACGGCGCAGGCTGATTCCGGCAATCCGAACATAACAGCACTCCTGGGTACCCGGCTCGGCGACAAGGTCACCCCTGATCGGTAACGACTTGCCCGTCCGTCTTCCCGCGACCGTCGGATGATCGATAGAACAGCCCTACCACCACCTCCGAGGCAGGGAACCAGCCAGGATGAGTACCAACGGCCCCACCGGGTACGGCCAGAACGAGAACCCGTACGACGGGTCGAACCCCTACGGACAGCAGAACCCCTACGGACAGCAGCCGCCGTCCGGCCAGCAGGCTCCGTACGGCCAGCAGGCGCCCCACGACCAGCAGGCGTACAAGCAGGAGGCCCCGTACGGGCAGCCCGGCTACGGCGTCCCCCCGCAGCAGCCCTACGGCGAGCAGCCGCAGGCCGGCCTGCCGCACTGGCTCGGCCAGCCCGGCGGGTACGGCGGCGCCCCGGTACCCGGGTCCCGTCAGCTCGCGCCGATCGGGGAGCGGCTGGTCGCCCGGCTGATCGACGTCGCCGTGCTCCTCGTCCCGACCCTGCTGGTCTTCGTCGTCCTCGGCGCCTCGATCCTCTACTACCTCGTGGCGGGCCTGCTCTCCTTCGGCTACGAGGCGGCGATGCTGCTCACCCAGGGCGGCCAGACGGTCGGCAAGAAGGTGATGAAGCTGCGGGTCGTGGACCTCGGGCACGGCGGTAAGCCGGCCGAGAACTCGCTGCTGATCCGCGCGGCCGTGTACACCCTGCCCAACGCGGTCTACTGCATCGGCTCCCTCTTCGCGCTGGTCAACGTCCTGTGGCCGCTGTGGGACAAGCCGCTCCAGCAGGCCCTGCACGACAAGTCGGCGAAGACCGTGGTGGTCAAGGAGTCCTGAGCCGCGGCCTCCCGCGAACTCCCCCGGCCGGACGTCGGGCCGGACGTCGGGCCGGACGTCGGGCCGGACGTCGGGCCGGACGTCGGGCCGGACGTCGGGCCGGTCCCGGGCCGGTGGCCCGCCCGACCTCCGGCCCCGGCCCGGCCCCGGTCCACGGCCGTCACCGGGCCCCGGTCCCCGTTCTCCCCCGGTGGTGGACCGGCATCCGGCCGGAAGGCCCGGAACCCCCCGGTGAGGTGACGTAGCGTCGGATCTGCGGGCCCGGCGGCGGTCCGTGGACACAGTCCGAGCCGGAACGTCAACATTTACATTCCCCGCGCGTCCTCGCATAGTGGCAGGCCGAACCCGAGAGGAGCGCTGCCTTGCCGCAGGTCGAGGACAACGTGGTACAGCAAGTGGAGCTGGAGCGGGCGGAGGTGGCCGCCGTCGTCGCGCTGTTCGACGAGCGGCTCGCCGACACCCGGGCCCGGCTCGTCGGGACACTCGCCGAACAGGCGGACGGCGCCACCGAGGCGTACGAGAGGGACTTGGCCGCCGAACAGCTCGCCCGGGAGGTGCGGCGCCTCGAAGGGGCCGAGGGCGGCCTGGTGTTCGGCCGCATCGATCTGGCGGACGGCACGGCGCTGCGGATCGGCCGGCTGAGCCTCCAGCGCGACGAGGACGAGCTGCCCGCCCTGGTCGACTGGCGGGCCGACGCCGCCCGCGCGTTCTACGAGGCGACACCCGTGCACCCGATGGGTCTGCGCCGGCGCCGCCACCTGCGGCTCACCGAGCGCACGGTGGTCGGGGTGAGCGACGAACTGCTCGACGGCTCCGAGCCCACCGCGGAGGACGTGGTCGGCGACGGCCCGCTCGCGGCCGCGCTCCAGGCCCGCCGCACCGGCCGGATGGGCACCGCGGTGGCCACCCTCCAGACCGAGCAGGACGCGATCGTCCGTTCCCAGCACCGCGGCGTCACCGTGGTCCAGGGCGGTCCCGGCACCGGGAAGACGGTGGTCGCGCTGCACCGCGCCGCCTATGTGCTCTACGCCTTCCCGAAGGCCGCCGAGCGGGGCGTACTGGTGCTGGGACCCAACGCCCGCTTCCTGGACTACATCTCGCACGTGCTGCCCTCGCTCGGCGAGAGCGAGGTCGTCCTCGCGACCTGCGCCGAACTCGCCGCACCGGGCCTGCGGAACGGGACCGGCGGCAGGGAGAACGGGGCGGGCACGGGGCGGGCGCCGGACGGGGCGGGGCCCGTGCCCGCCGTCGAGCGGCCGGAGGCGGCCAGACTCAAGGGCGACGGGGCGCTCGCCGGGGCGCTGGCGGCGACGGTGCGGGAACGGCAGGCACCCGCCGGGGAGTTCGCCGTGCGGGTCGGGCAGGACGACGTGTGTCTGGGCGAGGCGGAGGTCGCCCGGACTCGTGACGCCGCACTGATGAGCGGTCTCCCGCACCACCGGGCCCGCGGACTGTTCAAGGAGCTGCTGGTCGACGCGGTGACCAGGGACCTGGCCCGCGAAGCCGCCGAGACGCTGGAGCGGATCGACGCCGAAGTGGCCGAGCTGACCGGCCTCGACCTCGACCGGGCCACGGCGTCGGACCTGCGCAACCTGGGCATCGAGGCCGATCCGGCGGCCGGCGGGGCGGAGTTCGACGCGGACGCGATGCGGGCCGCCCTGCTCGACGACGACCTCGTCGAGCGCACGGTCGAGGAGTTGTGGCCGCACCTCACGCCCGGCGCGGTGGTGGACGCCCTGCTCGGGGACCTCGGGACGCTGGCCGCGCGCCTGCCGGGGTTCACCGCCGAGGAGCGCCAGGTCCTGCTGCGGGCCCCGGGCGCGCCGTGGACCGACGCGGACCTGCCGCTGCTGGACGAGGCGTCCGCCCTGCTGGACGGCCCGCCGGCGCGGACCTTCGGCCATGTGGTGGTGGACGAGGCGCAGGAGTTCACCGCGTTGCAGTGGCGGATGGTCCTGCGCCGGTGCCCGGCCCGGTCGATGACCCTGGTCGGCGACTTCGCCCAGGCCGGCCCGGCCACCACCGCGCACGGCTGGCACGAGGCCCTGGACCCGCACCTCGGCGGCCGCTTCGACCTGCGCACCCTGACCGTCAGCTACCGGACCACCGAGGAGATCCTCGCCACCACCCGTGAGCTGTTGGCCCGGATCGCGCCGGACCAGGCCCCGATCGGCTCGATCCGGCACGGCGAGGAGCCCCGCAGCCGCGACGCCTCGCCCGCCGGGCTGATGGACGCCCTGCTGGCCGAACTGCGCGAGCAGTCGGCCGCCCACCCCGGCGAACTCATCGGCGTGGTGTGCCCGGACGGCTCGGTGGACGCGCTCACGGCGGCGGGCGCGGAACGGTACGCCCGGCTGGTCCCGGCCTCCGAGGCGCGCGGTCTGGAGTTCGACACGGCCGTCGTGCTCGATCCCGACGCGATCGCCTCGGCCCGGCCGGGCGGCGAACGCGACCTGTACGTCGCGCTCACCCGGGCCACCAAGCGCCTGTGCACGATCGTGGTGCGGAAGGACTGACCCGACCGGTTGTGTCCCTCCCGGGCGGTGGCGGACGATCCGCCCGCCACCGCCCGGGGGCTTGAGGCCCTGGAAGCCACCGTCAGGCGCGGTAGGCGAGCAGCCCCATCATCCCGGCCTCGCCGTGGTAGGCGTTGTGACAGTGCGTCATCCACTGCCCCGGGTTGTCCGCCTCGAAGTCGCAGACCACCGTCCGCCCGGGCAGCACGATCACGGTGTCCTTGCGCGGACCGTCGTCACCCAGTTGGAAGGTGTGGCCGTGCAGGTGCATGGGGTGCCACATGTCGGTCCGGTTGACGAACTCCAGCCGCACCCGCTCACCGCTGCCGACGAGGAACGGGCGCGCGGCCGGGTCGGCCATGTCGAAGGGGCGCCCGTTCAGCGCCCAGTCGTACTCGGCCATCCCGCCCGTGAGTTCGATCCGATGGGTGCGCTCGGGCGCCCGTCGCGGCAGCCCGGCCCCCTCCGCCGCCCGCAGATCCGTGGCGGCGAGGATCCGGCCGTTCAGCTCGGCGGGGCGGAACGCGGCGGCCGGCGCCTCGCCCGCGCCGGTGCGGACCAGGGCCTGCCCGGCGGCGTCCTTCCCCTCGGCGAGCGCGGTCAGCGGGAAGACGCCGTCCTGGAGGGTGACCAGCACGTCGTAGCGCTCGCCCATCCCGACCAGCAGGGCGTCCACCTCCTCGTGGCGGACCGGGTAGCCGTCGGTGTGGGTCACGGTCAGCCGGTGGCCGCCCAGCGCGAGGCGGTAGGCGGTGTCGGCGCCCGCGTTGACGATCCGCAGCCGCACCCGCCGGCCCGGCGCCGACCGGTACACCTCGGGGTCGGCGGCGATCCGGCCGTTCACCAGGTGGTGCGGGTGACGGACGTCCCCGGCGTCGCCGCCGAGCAGGGCGCTGGTGGCGCCCATGAGCATGAAGGAACCGGCACCGCCGCCACTGCCGCCGCCGCTACTGCCGCTGCCGGACATGCTGTGGCTGCCGATGTCGTGGCCGCCGCCACCCATTCCCTTCCGAAGCTCGGCGAACGCCTGGTCGGGTGTGCCGGTGACGCCGTCCAGCCAGTCGTCCAGCACGACCACCCACTCCTCGTCGTACCCGAGCGGCTCGTCCGGGTCCTCGACGATCAGCGGCGCGTACAGGCCCCGGTCGAGTTGGACCCCGACGTGCGGATGGAACCAGTAGGTGCCCGGACGGTCGGTGACGAAGCGGTAGGTGGAGCTGCCGCCCGGCGCGACCGGCCGCATGGTGACCGGGGGCACGCCGTCCATGTCGTTGCGCAGCGCCAGACCGTGCCAGTGCAGGGAGGTCGGGTCGGGCAGGTGGTTGTTGAGCGTGGCGACCAGGGTGTCCCCGGCCGTGGTGCGGACCGGGGTGCCCGGCAGGGCTCCGAAGGTCCAGGACCGGGCGGTGGTCCCGCCGCCCAGGTCGACGGTGTCGGCCGTCGCGGTGACGGTCACGGGGCGCTCCCGGCCGGTGCCGCCCCGGGCGGCCTCCGCCCGGGCGACGGCGCTGCCGGAGGGGTCGGCGAGCGGCGGCGCCGCGGGACCGTCCGAACAGGCGGCGAGCAGGCCGGCGCCGGCGGCGCCGAGGCCCGCGAGCAGGAGGGAACGACGGTTGACGGTGTACTCGGGCATCGAGGTCTCTCGGGTGTGCGCGCGGTGGCACGGGTGGTCGCCCGTACCGGTGGACGGGGCCGCTCGGCGGCGCGGGACGGGAGTTCCGGTTCCCGGCCGCCGGGGGGCGCCTATTTGCGCGCGACGGAGAGGACGTCGAGATCGGGAGGTGGCGCGCCCGGCCAGGGCAGCCCGGGGTGGGCGACCGCCGGGCGCGGCGCCGGGTCGGGGCGCGCGGCTGCGGCGAGGGCGGCGGCGGGCGGGGCGGCGGGGGCCGCGCCGCGCGCCGGCACGGTCGAGGAGCAGACCCGGTGTTCGGCGCAGGCCCGGACGGGGTCGCTGACGACCGGTGCCGTGGCGGTCCCGACGGGAGCGGTGTGTGCCGTGGTGCCGTGTGCCGCCGTGCCATGGGCCATGGCAGCAGGGGCGTGCGAGGTCGGCATCACGCCCGCCGGCAGGGTGTGGTGGCCGATCAGCCCGAGGGCCGTCAGCAGCAGCACCACGACGGCCGCCCCCGCCCACCGCCGACGGTTCCAGCACGGACGCCCGTCCACCCCGGCACGGGCGGCGGGCCCGTGGGGGGAGGCTTCGGCGTCCGGGCGGCACATGGCGGCCACCGTACCCCGCCCCGGTATTCGCACGCCGTAAGACCGCCCGGCCCTACTCCGCGCCCCTACTCGTGGAGCTCGAACCTCCACACCTGCCGCTGGTCGTTGACGTCCAGCGGACGCAGCGCGAGGCGCGGCGGGAAGATCCTCAGCAGGCTGAGGTCCAGCGCCAGCTCGACCCCTTCGATCGGGCCGCCCGGGACCACCACATGGAAGCTGAACGGCTGGGCCGCCTGGTAGAGCGCCCACGGGCGGGGCTCGGTGCTCCCCATGATCATCTCGTTGAGGTTCGGGTCGTTGTCGTAGGTCAGGAATGTCTGGTGGCGCAGGTTGCGGATCGTGACGTTACCGTCGTCGCGCCCTTCGATCTGCCATTCCTGGTCGCCCGGCTGTCCGGTCGGCGGCAGCAGGACCGCGAGGTCCTTCGGCTCCAGCAGCGTGATCAGCTGCTCGTACTGCTTGGTGATGGCGTACACGCCGTTGGGTACGGGTGCCATGGTCGACTCCACTCTGCGGACGCGGTGCCACCCGGGCACCGCCAGCCATTGGGTGAGCCGATTCAATCGGCGCAGACCCGGCCGTGCACGGCGGAATCGCGGAGCCTCACTCCATCGGGTAGAAGCGGCCGTACATCCGTTCCCTGATCGAATGCCAGACCTATCCGGCCTGCGGCACCTGAACCGGCGGCCGGACGGAAGCGCTGCCGACACCCACCCCGGTGATCTTGCTGTGCCCATAACATCATCCGCACAACCGATTACCGATCGACAGGCGGGGAGAGGCACATGACCGTAAAGGTCGCAGTCATCCACTACAGCGCCACCGGTACCGTGCACGCGCTCGCGCAGGCGGTCGCCGACGGAGCGGCCTCGACCGGGGCCGAGGTCCGGCTGCGGCGGGTCGCCGAACTCGCGCCCGACAGCGCGATAGACCGCAATCCGCGCTGGCGGCAGCACGCCGACGCCACCGCGTCCTTGGAAGAGGCCACCCTGGACGACCTGGCGTGGGCGGACGCCTTCGCGTTCGGCACGCCCTCGCGCTTCGGCGCGCCGGCGGCGCAGCTCAAGCAGTTCATCGACCAGGCGAGCGGGCTCTGGGAGGAGGGGCGGCTGGCGGACAAGCCGGTGACGGTCTTCACCGCCGCGTTCAACCGGCACGGCGGGACCGAGGCCACCATCCTGTCGCTGTCCAACGTCTTCTACCACTGGGGCGCACTGATCGTCCCGCCCGGCTACACCGACCCGGTCGTGTTCGCGGCCGGTGGCAATCCGTACGGCACCTCCTCGACCGGCGGCTCCGAGGACGGCCCCGACGCCGCCACCCTGGCCGCGGCCCGCTACCAGGGCGAGCGCCTGGCCCGCACCACGCTCCGCCTCCACGCGGGCACCCGCGCCCTCGCGACCCCCGAGGCCCTCGAGGCCCTCGACGGTGCCGGCGAACTCCGCACCCACACCGGCTGACCGGCCGACGGAGGCCCTCCGAGCCACCGGGGCCGCCGCCGTCGGGCGGCGGCCCCCGCCGCCTCCGGACCCCACGGGGGCCTCAGGACGTTCCCGGGCGCGCGACAGCAGTGCAACGGCGGGGGCGCGGGGGCAGGGAGCCGGTACCGGAGGCCGCCCGCGGGGCGCCGACACCCGCACGAGTATCCGGGCCCGGCTCCGCATCGGCGGACGGCGGCGGGGGTACACGGATCGTTCGGGGGTGGATCCCTTCCGCCCTTCCGGTCCTCCCGGGCCGCCCGACGACGTACGGAGCCCGCGTGCAGGCAGCGCCCATCGATCCGAGCATCCCCGACGCCTTCCTCACCCCCGTCGGGCAGGTCTTCCGCCGCAGCCACCTCGGGCCGCCGCCCGAACTCGACGCCGGCGCCTGGACCCTGAGCGTCGAGGGCCTGGTGGACCGGCCGCTGCGGCTGGGTCTCCAGGCCCTGCGCGGACTGCCGCGCACGGACCTCACCGCCTTCCACGAATGCTTCGGCAACCCCTCCCGCCCCGACGAGCCGACCCGTGCCGTCGCCAACCTGGCCTGGTCCGGGGTGCCGCTGGCCGCCGTACTGGACCTGGCGGGTGTGCGCCCGCAGGCCCGCCACATCTGGCTGGAGGGCGCCGACCGGGGCGCTTTCGCGGGCGAGCAGGGCGTGGCGTACCTCAAGGACCTGCCGCTGGACCTGGCCCGGGCGGAGGTGCTGCTGGCCGACACCGTGAACGGCGCGCCGCTGCCGAGGGAGCACGGGTTCCCGGTGCGCGCGGTGGTGCCCCGGTTCTTCGGCACCAACTCGGTCAAGTGGCTGACCCGCGTCGTCCTGGCCGACCACCGGCCCGAGCACCTCTTCACCACCCGGCTGTACACCCGGGTCCCCCCGGGCGGCGGCGCCCCTCGACCGGTCCGGGAGGTCGACGTCAACAGCAGGCTGGTCGGCGCCCGCGACGGGGACGCCGTCCCGGCCGGGCCGTTCCAGGTGACCGGCCGGGCCTGGGGCTTCGACCCGGTCGTCGCGGTGGAGGTCGCCGTCGACGACGGCGGCTGGCGCCCGGCCCGGCTGGAGTCGCGCGGCCCCCAGCCCGTCTGGCAGCGGTTCACCCTGCCCTGCGCGCTCGCCCCCGGCCGGCACCTGATCCGCTGCCGCGCCACCGACGCCCGGGGCCGCGTCCAGCCGCCCGACGGCGCGCGGAACGCCGTCCACGGGATCGAGGTGGTGGCCCGCTGAGTCACCGCGGCCGGACATGCCGCCGGCCTCCCGGCCACCACGACCGCGGCTGCTCTGCATAGGGTCGGGGTACACGGGGCCGGGGAGAGGCCCGATGGTTCCGGTCGGGCACCTGCCCGGCCGGACGGAGGGAGCTGAGGAGCGGTGACAGTGACGATGCGGGAGTATCCGCTGGTGGGCGGACCGGTCGAGATCCGGGGGGCGCTGGACCTGGAGACGACGCCTGCGGGAGTGATGCCGCGCCGGCTGCCCGCGTGGACCAAGGAGCAGTACCAGGATCCCTCGGTCTTCGGGGGGACCGTGATGCCTTCGGGGGTGCGGCTGGTGTTCCGCACCGACGCGCGGGTGCTCGAGTTCGAGGTGCTCACCTCCACCGGCCAGCTCGACGGCGACCCGGAGCCCCGGCCGACCGGGATGCTGGACCTGCGGGTGGACGGCGCTCTGGTCGGCCGCCGGCGATCGCCCTTGGGCCACGTCCTGCGGATGGCGGGCCCCGGAGCCCCGCAGCGGCTCGTACCGGGCGAGCCGGGAACGGTACGTTTCGACGCGCTGCCGGCCGGGATGAAGACCGTCGAGCTGTGGCTGCCGCAGCAGACCCCCACCGAACTGGTGGCGGTTCGCGCCGACGGCGAGGTCCTGGCGCCCCTGCCCGACGGCCGGCCCCGCTGGGTGCACCACGGAAGCTCCATCAGCCACTGCCTCGAGGCCGACGGCCCCACCGGGACCTGGCCGGTGGTGGCGGCGTCGCTCGGGGGCGCGGAGGTGACCAACCTCAGCCAGCCGGGCAACGACATGCTGGACCCCTACGTCGCCCGGACGATCCGGGACCTGCCCGCCGACCTGATCAGCCTCGAGACGGGCGTCAACATCGTGGCCCGGGTCGGCTTCCGGCTGCGCACCTTCGGCCCGGCGGTGCACGGATTCCTGGACACGATCCGGGACGGGCACCCGGACGCTCCGCTGCTGGTGGTCTCACCGGTGAGCTGCCCGGCCCTCGACGGGTGCCCCGGCCCGACCGCGGTGGGCCGGGACGGGCGGATCACGGCGCTGGGAGATCCGGCCGACGTGGCCCTCGGGGCGCTGACGCTGCAGGTGGTCCGGGACGAGCTGGCCAGGATCGTGGCAGCCAGGCAGGCCGGCGATCCCCACCTGCACTACCTCGACGGACGCGAACTGCTCGGCCCCGCCGAGGTGGGCGACCTTCCCGACGGGCTGCACCCGTCCGCAGCCGCGTACCGCCGGATGGGCGAACGCTTCGCCGCCCACGCCTTCGCCGACCGGGGCCCGTTCCGTGGCCGACCGCAGCGGTGACAGGCCGTCAGTCCAGCAGCCGCGCGCCGAGGACGGTTCCCGGCGGGGCGCCGGGGAGGACGTAGGCGACGGCGGAGGCGGTGTGGGTGAGGAAGGGGTTGAGGGCGTCGCGCTCGGCCAGGCGGCTCTGGACGCGGGTGAACTGGGCGGTGTCGCGCACGAAGGCGGCGAAGAGCAGCCCGCGGTCGTCCGGGGCGTCGTCGTAGCCGTAGCCGCGCCGGAGCATCCGGGCGCCGCCGTCGAGGCGGGGGCCGGTGAGCCGGACGTGGGCGGTGGCGGGGATGACGTAGGCGCCGTCCGGGTGCTTGGCGTAGAGGTCGGGTTCGTCGTGTTCGGCGGTGCCGGTCAGCGGGGCGCCGTCGGTGGCGCGGCGGCCCATCGCGGCCTCCTGCCGTTCCCCGGGGAGGGCGGCGAAGGCCGCGGTGTCCATCCGGATCCGCCGGTAGACCAGGACGGTGGCGTTCTCGTGCGGGCCGGGCGGGCCCCAGACCCACTGCCGGGCGGCGTCCTCGTCCGGGTTGGCGGTGCCGTCCTTGAAGCCGAACAGGTTGCGCGGGGTGGCGCCCGGGCGGGTCGGGGGCAGGAAGCCGGACTGCGACCAGCGGGGCACCGCGCCGGCGGCGTGGGCGGCCGCACCGGCGAGTTCGGTGAGGACGGCGAGCGTCCAGGGGTCGGCGGCGGAGAGCTGGAGCAGCAGGTCGCCGCCGCCGCGCGCCGGGTCGAGGCGGTCGCCGGGGAAGGCGGGCGGCTCGGCCAGTCCGCCGGGGACGGCGAGGGCCAGCCTGGCGGCGAGGGCCGGGCCGAGGCCGACCAGCGAGGCGGTCCGGGGCGGGCCGTCGTCGCCCCGAAGTCGCGGGTCCGGCGGCGTGCCGGCGGCCGTGGCGGAGAGCAGGCGGGTCCAGTCGGCGAGCAGGGTGCGCAGGGAAGCCCGGTCGGCGGCCGGGGAGTTCGGCGGCAGGTCGAAGGCCAGCAGCCGGGTCGCCGGGAGTTGGGCACCCGTCAGTCCGGACTGGCGGGCTCCGTGGAAGGGGATCGGGGCCTCCGTGGCCGGCGCGCCGGCCGGGGCGGCGGCGTCCTCCGAGGTCCGGCCCGAGCCGGTCGACCCGCCGAACACGGAGCCGCCGTGGGCCAGTTCACCGACCGCCGCGCCGAACCCGGCGGCCAGCACCGCGCCGGCCGCCAGCAGTGCCCGGCGCCGCCCGGGGCCGCTCGCGGCGGGACCGGCGGGACCGGCGGGCGCGCCGGACGTCGGCGCGTCCTGCGGCAGCGCGTTCTCCTGCGGCGCGCAATCCGGCGGCGCATTCTCCGGTTCGGTGGGCATGCGCCCTATTGGAGACGATAGAACACGTCCTATGCAAATCACGTTTCGTGTTCGTCAGTTGACTATTGCGGTGGTGGTGGCGGCGCTGACCGCCGGGACGGCCACCGGGTGCTCCTCCAGCGGCTCGGACTCCGGCGACGCCGCGCACCCCGCCGGGAACGTCGTCCGGGTGCCGGAGGACTTCCCCACCGTCCAGCGGGCCGTGGACGTCGCGCGCGACGGCGACACGGTGCTGATCGGCCCGGGCACCTACCGGGAGAGCGTGCGGGTCGCCAGGAGCAACCTGGTGCTGCGCGGGACCGACCGCTCCGCCGTGGTGCTGGACGGCGGGCTCAAGCTGGCCAACGGCATCACCGTCACCGGCCCGGGCTCGGTGGTGGAGAACCTCACTGTGCACCACTACCTGGCCAACGGCGTGCTGTTCACCGGGGTCACCGACGAGAAGCTGCAGCAGCGCGGCGCGGGCGGCTCGGCGTACGACCCGCTGGACACCGCCCGCTTCCCGCCCGTACAGGGCTTCCGGGCGACCGGGGTGACGGCGTACAACAACGGCCTGTACGGCATCTACGCGTTCGACGCGCGCGGCGGCGTGATCGAGGACTCCTATGCCTCCGGGCACGCCGACTCCGGTATCTACGTCGGCCAGTGCAAGCCCTGCGACACCCTGGTGCGCGGCAACACGGTGGAGCGCAACGCGGTCGGGGTCGAGCTGACCAACGCCTCGGACGGCCTGTCGATCCTGGGCAACCGGGTGGCCGGGAACCGGGTGGGCGTCACCGTGAACTCCAACGACCTGGAGGCGCTGGCGCCGCAGCACGGCGCGGTGATCGCGGGCAACGTGGTCGTCGACAACAACGCCGCCGACACCCCGCAGCAGGCGGACGGGGGCTTCGGCATCGGGATCGGGATCGGCGGCGGGACGGCGAACCGGGTGGAGCGCAACCTCGTCCGGGGAAACCGCGCGGCCGGGGTGATCGTCACCGATCCGGCGGACCACCCGGCGAGCGGCAACCGGGTCGAGGGCAACCAGGTCGACGGCAACGGCGCGGACCTGGTGCTCGCCTCGGCCGACCCCGGCAACTGCTTCACCGGCAACCGGCCCGGCACCCAGAGTCCGGAGGGGCTGGAGGCGGCGGCGGCCTGCGGCGGACCGGGGCGCGGGCCGCTGGCCGCCGGGCGCCCGGCGCCGGTGCAGGCGCCGCCGGGGGTGCCGTTCAGCCAGGTGGCGGCTCCGCCCGCGCAGCCGTCCGCGGTCGATCCGGCCGCGCCGGCCCGCCCGGCGACCGGGCTGCCGGGGCCGGTGGACCCGGCGGCGTACCCGCTGCCGACGGACGCCGGTTCGCTCCCGCCGCGCCCGGCGGGGTGACGCCGGGCCCACACCCGGCGGGGTGAAGCCGGGCCCACACCCGGCGGGGTGGGACAGAGGCCCGGCGGGGTGAGGCGGTCAGCCGGTGAGCCAGGGGGCTTCGGGCAGCTTGGCGCCGCCGTCCTGCCCGGAGAACTCCACCGTGGTCGGCGTGCCCAGCCCGGGCATCCGCATGGTGACCCGGCGCAGGCCGCCGTCGCCGTCCACCCAGTAGGTCAGCGGTGAGCGTTCCCCGTCGGGGGCGGCGCCCTGGGCGCGCGGGCCGGCGAACCGGTCGTAGTCCCGGCCGTCGAGCCGCTCGCCGCCGAGCCTGCGGGCCCCGGACTGGGCGAGCAGCAGCGGGTTGTCGGGCCGGTCGGCGCCGAGCTGGACGACCAGTTGCAGCCCGGCGTCCAGCGGGTCGGCGGTGTAGGAGCGGGGGGACCAGCCCTGCCGGGGGACGCGTTCGGCCTGCTCCCAGGCCGGTCCGTCGACCCCGGCGGGTTCGGGGGCGAGCCCGAGGCCGCCGGCGTCCCACACCACCAGGCCGTGGTCGAGCGGGCCGTCGGCGCCGGTGACCCGGTAGCGGCCGACGCCCCGGCGGACGCGGTAGTCCACCACGCCCTCGACCTGGACGGTGACGCCGCCGCCCTCGGCGGCGGTCAGGGCGAGCGTGACCGGACTGGCCTGGAACAGGTTGAGCCGCGACAGGGCCAGCCGGGAGGCCTCGTCGACGGTGACCGGGCGTTCCCCGGTGTCGGCGGCGACGGTCCGGTAGGCGACCACGCCGCCGACGGCGGCGGCGCCCGCCACCAGGGCGGCGAGGATCCTGAGCCGGACCGTGCGGCGGCGCGGGGCCGGTCCGGGGGCACCGTCCGGCGCGGTCCGGGCCGTCCGCTTCCCGGGCTCCTTCGTCGCCACGGGCTCCTTCGCCTTCCCGGGCTCCTTCGTTGCCGACGCCTGCTTCGGGGCCTGCGGGTTCCGGGCCGGGGTCGTCCGGGCCATGCGGGTTCCTTCTCTCGTCCGTCGGTCGGCCGGTCGGCCGGTCGGCCCGTCGGCCGTTCTGCCGGTACGGGCACGTGCGTGAGCGGGCGGGCCCGAGAACCCGGAGGTCCTGGACCCGCCCGCTCGGCGACGGCCCGTCAGGGCCGCCACCAGGGCTGTACCGCTACTACTGGTGCCGCGCCCGGCGGCGGCGGGACAGCAGCAGGAGCGCCGCGCCGAGCAGCGTCAGCGTTCCCGCGCCGGCCAGCATCACCGGGATGCCCTCGCTCGCACCGGTGCTGGGCAGGTGCGATCCGGGGGCCGGCGCCGGCGGAGCGGGCGGCGGCACGGCCGGGCCCGGCTGCGCCGGCGGCCAGGTCTCGGTCGGCGTCACCACGGTCGGCGTCGGGGTCGGCGTGACCGTCGGGGTCGGGGTCGGGGTGGGCGTCGGGGTCGGGGTCGGGGTGACCGTGGGCGTGGGCGTGGGCGTCGGGGTGGGCGTCGGGATCAGCTTGTTGACGGCCGTCACCGAGACCCCGGCGGTGAGGTTGTCGGTGGTCAGCGCCAGCGGGCCGAACACCGTCACCTCCGGCGCGGAGTAGCCGTCCGGCGGACTGGTCTCCTGCCAGTAGTACGTCCCGACCGTGCCGGTGCCCTGGCAGATGCCGTCGGCCCCGGTCGTGCAGGGGTCGCCCACCGCGGTGTCGGGCTTGTCGCCGGTGCTCTGCAGCCCGTCGGTGCCGTTGGTGTCCTTCCACAGCCGGAACTTCGCGCCCGCCAGCGGCTTGCCGTCCTGGTCGTGCTTGACCAGGCGCAGCGCGCCCTCCTGCTGCCGGAACCCGAAGTCGTAGGTGTGGTCGTTCTCGCCCGGACCGCCGGTGGTCAGGGCGCGTTCGACGTACTGCCCGCCCGCCGGGACGACGCCCTTGGAGTCGATGAAGCGGTTGTCGCCGACGTCGGCCGTGGTGGGCACCCACTGGTACAGGGGGCCGCCCTTGGCGTAGTCGGCCGGGTTGTCGAGCTTGACGGTGTACTTGGTGCGCGGCTTGAGGCCGCCGGTGACGTTGGAGTCGTCGAAGTAGTACTCGCCGCGCGCGGTGGTCTTCGTGGTGCCGACGAGCTTCCCCGACTCGTCGTACAGGTTGACCGTCGCCGCCGGTACCGGGCGCTGGCCCGGCAGTTGGAGGCCGGAGCGCTCGGGGTCGTACCAGACCCGGTTGCCGATCTGGAGCGGGGCCTGGTCGCAGAGCACCTCGAGGTCGCCCATCGAGGCGCCCTTGCCGAACGGCGCCACCACTCCCGCCGGGTTGAGCCGCAGGCCGAACTTCGGGTCCTGCTGGCCGTTCCGCTGGAGGAAGGAGGTGCCGTAGCCGAGTGCGGTGTGGTTGGGGTCGAACGCGGAGGTCGCGATGGTGTTCTCGACCTTGGAGAAGGCCATGCCGGCGAAGGCCGTGTTGCGGTGGCCGCCCCAGCTGGTGTCGAAGAACCGGGTGCCGCGGGGCGACAGCCCGCAGCCGTTGTTGGTGTCCATCACGTAGCTGCCGTTGACCGGGCAGGCCTTGTTGAGGTCGCCGCCCGACATGACGACAGCGACGGAGCCCGGCGTCGGGCCGGCCGGGGCGCGGTCACCGAAGCGGTCCCGGAAGGACAGCAGCATCGAGCCGTCGGTCTCGAACGCGATCTCGCCCAGCTCCGGTTCGGGGTTGGCGATGGTGCTGGCGCCGCAGGGGTTGCCGTTCTGCGAGGTCGGGTAGGTGTTGGTCCACGGGAACCAGCCCGCCCCGTCGCAGGGGCCGCCGCCGACGGTGCTCTGGCGCGGGTAGTCCAGCGGCTGACTCAGTACCGCCGCCGCGAAGGCGCCGGTGCCGAGGTCGAACGGCAGCACGACCGCGCGCAGGTCGGCGAGCTTGCCGGTCGACTCGCCCGAGCAGACGCCGCCGAGGTAGCCGGTGCCGTCCTGCAGTCCGAGGCCGAACGGCCGCCAGTCCACGGCCGCCGGACAGCCGGGGTCGGGGATCGGGTAGGAGGCCTTCGGCGCGGCCGCCGTCGGACCAGTGGCGTCGTAGCGGTAGAGCTTGCGATCGTTGAGGTTGACGACGAAGAGGTCCTTGCCGTCGTCGGTGATCTTGATGCCGCCGAGGCTCTCCTTGCCCGGGACCGCCAGGAACCCGTCGTCGGTGCCGCCGCCGTGGGCGGTCGCGCCGGCGTCCGGGACGGTGGTGAAGAGCTTCGTGGTCTTCGTGACCAGGTCGGTCACGTAGATCGCGCCCGCGCCGCCGGGGCCGTAGTCCGTGGTGCGCTTGGCGACGGCGGAGGAGAACAGCCGGCGGTCCGCCCGGTTCCAGGCGATGCCGAACAGGGTTCCGGTGTCGGCGTTGGTGGCGAGGTCGGTGGCGTCGACGTCCACGCCCTCCTGGCCGCGCGCGCTGTACGGGAAGGACAGCAGCGTGCGCTGCGTCCCGCCCTCGCGCGTGGTCGGCTGGCAGGCCGAGACCAGCGGGGCGTTCTTCTGGCAGTAGTCGCCGGGGCTCCACAGTCCGGTGGTGTAGGAGACGTTCTTGCCGCCGGAGAGGTCGACGAACTCCTCGTTGCTGCTCAGCTGGTTGGGCGCGCCGGTCAGGCCCTGCCGGGAGGCGAAGGCCGGGTAGAGCTTGCCGGGCTTCGGATTCACCACCTGGACCCGGTACTTGCCACCGGTCGGCTTGGCCGCGGCCGGCGCCAGCGTCACCGTGCCGTCCGCCGCCGTGGTGCCCTCGATGCTGGCGCCGGCGTCGTCGGTGAGGGTCACCCTCACTCCGGCCAGCCCGGGTTCCAGCGCGGGCGTCCACACCCCGGTGGTGTCCACGGCCCGCACCACGCGGACCGTCACGGTGCCGTCCCCCGCCTGCGGGAAGGCCTCCGGGGCCGCCGCCAGCGAGACCGCGCCGATGCCGACGGCCAGCGCCACCGCTCCGCCGACGGTCCGGCGGCCGGGCGCCCGCGGCCGCCGTCGTTCCGGGCCGCGTACGGCGCCGGGTTCCTGTGCACGTGTCGTTGTCATCCCTGCTCTCATGGTGGAGTTGGTCCCGCCGCCCCGACCTCGGATGGGAGTCGTGCGTGGCGGAAAGCCGCCGTTGGTAAGGGGAGCTTAAGGGGACCTTATGGAAGTTCGCAGGAGAACCAGGAATCTTGACGTTCCATCAGATGTTTCTCCCGCCTCGGCCCCGCTCTTTCGACGATCATGACTGCCGGGAGCGCGCGCAGGCGCGGCGAGCGCCGCCGCCCGCGCCCCTGACGAGCGCCCGGCACAGGGCGCCGGCCGGACGAGAGGGGATCACCGATGCGGGACATCGTGCGGGAATCGGCGGCGGCGGGACGCCTGGTGGTGTGGGAGGAGTCGGCGCGTGACGGCGCGCAGGCCAAGACCTTGATGCCGGGCGGCTTCCGGGTGCGGCTGGCCCGGGAGCACGGCGCGATATTCGGCGCGGACGGGCCGCGCCACGTGGTGTTCGCCGCCGGATTCCCCGCCGTGTGCGCCGAGGAGTTCGAGGCGGTGCGGCGAGTAGCCGTCGAGACCGAGGGACAGGTTTCGGCCGCGGCCGTCTGCCGGGGCACCGAGGCCGACGTCCGGCAGGCGGTCGCCTCGGTGCGCGGCGTCGCACACGCCCGGGTGCTGGCCGTCGTCCCGGCCTCCGAGGCGATGGCCCGGGTGATGACGCACCGGAGCGCCCGCGAGGCGCTCGCGCACGGCACGGACCTGGTGAAGGCGGCACGCGACCTGGACGAGGGCGTCGCGATCGACCTGTGCCTGGCCGACGCCTCCCGTGCCGACCACGGCCTGATGGCCGAAGCTGCGGGCGGGTTCACCGCCGCCGGGGCGGGCACGGTCCTCCTCGCCGACACGGTCGGGCGCCAACTCCCCGGCGAGACGGCCGAGATGTTCGAGCGGGTGGGCGCCTCGGCCGGTCCCGGGGTGGTACTGGGCTCGCATCTGCACAACGACCTCGGCCTCGGCCTCGCCAACACCGTCCAGGCGGTGTGCAACGGCGCCCGGGTGGTGTCCAGTTCATGGCTCGGCCTGGCCGAACGCTCCGGCCT
Source organism: Kitasatospora purpeofusca (assembly GCF_034043715.1). Lineage (GTDB taxonomy): Bacteria > Actinomycetota > Actinomycetes > Streptomycetales > Streptomycetaceae > Kitasatospora > Kitasatospora purpeofusca_A. Next base: position 34,359 of record NZ_JAXCLC010000019.1, read on the forward strand.
GGTCGCCACCGAGCAGCTGCTGTTCCTGCTCGCCCACGACCCGGAGCGCGCGGCGGCCCTGCTCGGCGCCGACGGGCGCGCCGCCGAACTCTGGTGGCGGACACCGGACCTCACCCGGCTGCCGCGCATCGCCGCCCTGGTCTCGGAGCAGACCCGGGTGCCGCTGACGGTGACCACCCCGGTGGTCGGCACGGGGGTGGCCACCATCTCCACCGGCACGCCCTTCGTCGACCCCCGGCTGTTCCAGCCCTACGATCCGACGGCCCTGCTCGGGGTCGAACCCCGCATCGTGCTCACCCAGTTGGCGAGCGCCCGGGTCGTCACGGCGGTCGCCGAGCGGCTCGGCCACCGGCTGGACGCGGCCGGGGCCCGCGCGGCCATGGCCTGGGTGAAACGCCGGGCGTTCCGCACCGGCCGAGCCGTCGTCGACGACGAACTGTTCGCCGCCTATCTGGACGGCCTCGCCCGCACCACCGCCGAGGACACCCCGTGACGCCCGTGCCCCCCGCCCGCGAGCTGTCCGACCTCGCGGCCGTCCGCGCCGCCCTGGCCCGGGGGCGGGCCGTGGTGCTGCCCAACCCCGCCCCGCTGACCTGCGTCGTCGCCGCCACCCGGCCCGACGCCGTCAACACCGCAAAGCAGCGCCCGGCGGAGCAGGCCGTCGCGCTCTGGGCCCACCATCCGCGGACCCTGGACGCGCTGACGGAGCGGCTCGACCTCGGCCCGCACGCGCTGCGGCTGGCCCGGCGGCTGCTCGCCGAGGAACACCTCACCGTGCTCGCGCCCGTGCGCCGCCCCGAGGCGCCGCCCTGGCTGGCACCCGCGACCAGGGACGGCTGGACGCTGCTGTTCGGCGCCCGCTGGCAGCCGCTGGCCGGCCTGCTGGACGCCTTCCCGGTGCTGTACGTCAGCAGCGCCAACCGGACCGGCCACGACCCGGCGCCCGGGCCCGCCGAGGCCCTCGCGATGTTCCCGCCCGCCGTGCCCGTCCTCCGCTCCCCCGTCGCCGACGGCTCCGGCACCCACGACCGCTCCGACAGCTCCGGGGAACCGCGGGCCGCCACCACCACCGTCCGGCTGCATCCGGACGGCCGGCTCGACCTCCACCGGCACGGCGCGCAGGACCGCGCCTTCGCCGATCCCGAGCAGTACCTGGCCCAGCTCCGGACCGGCCCCGGGCGGTGACGGCCCGCCCCCCGCACCGCACGTCCGCCTCCGGCAGGGCGCGTCCCACCCGGCTCCGGCGCCGACACCGGACTCGCCGCCGTCACGGCGGCTCCGGCGGCGCGACCCGGCCGCTTCCCCGCCCGGCCGGAGCGCGCCCGTCATGACGGCCGGTTGGTCGTGGACGCGGACGGTCACGGCATCGAGGGGCCACCTGTGGAGCCGCCGCCTCACATCTCCGGCGGCGGCGCCTCGCCCTCCCGGCGCTGCCGCCGGCGGTAGTTGCGCATGGACACCTGGGAGCCGCAGCCGGTACTGCAGTAGAGCCCCGCCCCATTGCGGGTGCGGTCGAAGAAACCGAAATGGCACGGGGGGTTGCGGCAGGCCTTGACGCGCCCCCAGTCGCCGGTCTGGGCGAAGGTCGTCACCGCGGCCAGTACCGTCCCGAACACACGCGGAACCCCTGTCTGCGGCGACGCCAACTCGACACCACCGGCCGTGACCACCGTCGCCAGCGGGTAGAGCGCACCTGCGCGCCGCAGGTGCTGCTCGGCGTGCCGGAGCGGCTCGCCGAGGCCCGTCTCATCGCCCGAGTGCGCGAGCAGCAGGACCACCAGGGCGTCACGCAGCTCGCGTGCGGCCGCGGCGTCCGCGTCGGTCGCCACGGTCTCGTCGCCGAATTCGCCGTGCTCCGCGAGCCACTCCGCGAACGAGTGCCCGTCCCCGAACAGCTCCCGCCGGCCGCCTCCGTCCGCGCGGGTGTTCACGAACGCGAGCACGGTCTCCACCGTCGGCACGACGGTGCGCGGGCTGGGTTTCGCAGATCCCGTTGCAGTGCTGCTCATCGCCCCAGCCTACATCAGCAGGAAAAGGCACTAAGTCGACTGAAAGGCAACGTTAGGCGCTCCCTGGATTGACGCGTTGCTAGCTAACGGCTTACGGTCGCAACATGAACGAAGCAACGAACCACCCGACCGCCCCCCGCAGCTGGCTCATCACCGGTGCGAGCTCCGGCATCGGCCTCGAACTGACCCGGCAGGCAGTGGAGGACGGCGATGTCGTCACGGCGATCGCCCGCGAGACCGCACCCCTGGAGGGACTGGTCGAAGCGCACGGCGACCGCCTGCTCCTCGTCCGGGCGGACGTGCGTGACGAGCAGGCCGTCCGGGAGGCGGTGGAGCGCGCACTCTCGCGTTTCGGCCGCATTGACGTGGTGGCCAACAACGCCGGATACGGACTCTTCGGAGCCGTCGAGGAAGCCTCCGACACGCAAGCCCGCGCCGTGTTCGACACCAACGTCTTCGGCGTGCTCAACGTGCTCCGCGCGACGCTGCCGGTACTCCGCTCCCAGCGATCCGGACACATCCTCCAGGGCTCCTCGGTCTACGGACAGTCCGCCCACCCCGGCGTGGGACTGCTGGCCGCGACCAAGTACGCGGTCGAGGGACTGTCGGACGCACTGGCGGCCGAGGTCGCGCCGCTCGGCATCAAGGTCACCATCATCCAACCCGGAATGACCGCCACCCCCTTCCTCTCGAACCTCGACGTCGCCGCCGGCCTCGACGACTACGACCGGACCGTCCGCGAGGTCCAGAAGGGCATCGGAGAACTGCCCGCCTCCGCGTTCTCCTCCGCCGCCCGGATCGCCGAAGGCATCCGAACCGCGGTCGACAGCCCCAACCCCCCACTGCGCCTGGCTCTCGGCGCCGCCGGCGCCACCGGCATCCGCACCGCACTGGAGGCCCGCCTCGCCGGCCTGGACGAGTGGAACCACGTGACCGACGCCGTCGACAGGTGATCGCACGTCCCCCGGGGGCCTCGGCGTCCGGCGCCGGGGCCCCCGGGGCGGCGCGGTCCCCTGTACGCCCAGCCCGCTACCCGTCCTCGTCCTCGCCCGCGGGTGGTGCGCCGTGACGTTCGGGTGTGCCAAGACAGCGAGAAGACCCAGTGGTCCCGGCGCTGCCCGGCTCCCGTCGTGGAGGCGATCTCGCCGATCGCCGCCGTGGCCGGAGTCGTCCCCGGTTCCCGGATGCTGTCCGTTCTCTATGGCCGTCCGGTCAACTCCGGTAGGGTGCCGCCGCTCAGGCGGACACCCGACGAACCGGAGATGTTCATGGGTTCAGCTTCCAGAAGGTGGCGCGGCCGACCGTTGGCCGCCCTTGTCTCCGTCGCACTGATCGTGTCGACGGGTTCGATTTCGGCCTGGGGAGCGACCGACACCGGCAGGTCCCCCGGTGCGGCCGGCCCCGACCATCGGGAAGCCGGCGAAGAGTCCGGCGAACTGATGGAATCCATCGACTCGTTCAACGATCCTCGGCTGTCGCCCGGCGGGACGGTGGCGCCCGGCGCGTACCGTGCGGCGTGGCAGCACGCCCTCGCGATGCCGGTGCACCAAGGCGCCTTCACCGAGGTCACGACGCAGCCGTACAACTCGGACGCGACGCACTACCGCGACCACAGTGCCTCCAACGGCGGTGGCGGGGGCGGGTATTCGACCGGCAGGATCGCCGCGCTGGCCGTCGACCCGGCACACCGGGGCGTGCTCTACGCGGGCGGCGCCGACGGCGGCGTCTTCCGGTCCGCGGACGACGGCGCCACCTGGACGCCGATCGCGGACCACCTGCCGAGCCTGTCCGTGGGCTCCCTCGCGGTCGCCCCCGACGGCGCGCTCTGGCTCGGCACCGGCGAGGCCACCACCGCCTTCGACAACTACCTCGGCAGCGGCGTGTACCGCCTCGCCGACCCGTCGAAGGCGACGTTCGCCGACTCCGACCACCTCGGCGCCGGCGAGCTCGACAACAGCTCGATCCACCAGCTGCGCTTCGACCCCGAGGCGAACTACGCCTTCGCGGCCACCTCGCACGGCGTCTACCGCCGCGCGCTGAACGCCGGAAGCTCCACCGCCTGGCAGAAGGTGCTGGCCCCCTGCGCGGGCGTCGGCATCACCGGCGTCGCCTGCGGCACCAGCCAGTACTACGCCGACATCGCGGACGACCTGGTCGTCCAGCCCGGCAGCGGCGGCAAGCGCCTGCTCGCCAACGTGGCCTGGCGAGGCGGCGCTTCGTACAACGGCTTCTACTACTCCGACGACGCCGGAACCACCTGGCGCCTGGCCAACCCGCAGGGCGCGGTCAACCCCAGGGACATCGGCAACGCGACCTTCGCGTACGCCGCGGACGGCAGCAAGCTGTACGTGGCGCTGGAGTCACCCGCGCTCTACAACAAGAACACGGGCGCCCAGGCGCCCTACTCCATCCTCGCCGGCGTCTTCGTCAGCAACTCGGGCGACGTGAACGGGCCGTACAACCAGATCGCCACCTCCAGCAAGCTGGCCGACAGCGGCTCGGCGATGAAGCTGACCGTGATGGGCCCGGGGTACCAGCCCGGCACCCAGGCCTGGTACGACCAGTCCCTCGCCGTGGACCCGGCCGACCCGAACCACCTCTACCTAGGACTCGAAGAGCTGTACGAGACCCGCAATGGCGGCACCAGCTGGAATACAGTCGGCCGGTACTGGAACTTCGGCCTGGACTGCTTCAGCTACCAGCCGTCCGCGAACACCTGCGACGGCAACGTGATGCACTCCGACCAGCACGCCCTCGCCTTCTCCAACTGGCCCGGGCGGGCGCCCGAGGTGTACGCGGGCAACGACGGCGGCGTCTTCGCCCGCCCGACCGCGCAGACCGCGCAGACCGCGCCCGGCTGGCGCAACCTCAACGCGAGCGGCACGCTGCGAACCCTGCAGTACTACTCGGTCGGCGCGGGCCGGCTGCCCGGCGGCGGCGACGCGGTCTGGGGCGGCCTCCAGGACAACGGCGTCTCGCTCGCCGCACCGACCGGCGCGACGTACTCCTACACCTACCCCGGTACCACCACGCCGGTCACCGAACAGCTCAACCCGCGCGGCGAGATGGCCTCGCCGTTCGGCGGTGACGGCGGTGACCAGCTGGTCAACCCGGCCAACGGCTGCCAGACGGTGGGCGAGTACACCAACCTCGCCATGTCGCTGACCAACAACTGCGGCTACACGGCCAACGACGACGGCACGCCCTCGGGGATCACGTCGATCGATCCGCAGGACCCCAACGCCCGCTTCATCGCCCCGTTCGGCGCGGACGCCAAGGACCCGGGCTACTGGGTCGCCGGCGGACAGTACGTCTACGCCAACACCCGCACCTGGCAGAGTACTTCGGGCGCAGACTGGCAGCGGATCGCCGACGCGGGCGCGGGCCGCTCGGTCAGCGCGATCGCCTCGCAGCGCGACGCCTCGGGCGACCACGTCGTGTGGGCGGCCTGGTGCGGGGCCTGCAACCCCGGTGACACCTTCGGACGCGGGATCATGACCAACTACGGTGGCAGCTGGCACCAGTCGCCCCTCCCGGCGCAGTTCCCGATCCGCTACGTCCAGGGCATCACCATCGACCCGGCCGATCCGACCGGGGCCACCGTGTACGCCGCGATCTCCGGCTTCTCCCGGCACTGGAACGAGGGTCCCGGCGCGGGCTTCGGCCACCTGTGGCGGACCACCGACGGCGGCAGCACCTGGCAGGACGTCAGCGGGCCCGACGGCGCGTCCGACCAACTCGTGGACGCCCCGGCCAACCGGGTCCTGATCGCCCCCGGCGGCACCCTGGTCGTCGCCACCGACCTCGGCCTCTTCACCGACGACGTCAAGGCCGACGGCCTCGGCCACTGGAAGCGGCTCGGCCTGACCGACACCACCGCGACCGGCAACCTGCCGAACGCCGCCGCCGTCTACCTCAGCCCGAACCCGGACGGCACCTCGGTCTACGTGGCCACCCACGGCCGCGGCATCTGGCGCACCCCGATGCCGTAACCACCGACAGCGAGGGCCGGAGGCACCCGCCTCCGGCCCCTGCCACGAACCCGCACAACACCGCGGGCAACGACCGGCCGGCAAGCCGGGTCGGGTCGGGTCGGGTCGGGTCGGGTCGGGTCGACCGATGGAACGGGAGGTTGAACGCCGGGGCGGACGAGTCGGCAGCCAGGCGCCGATCACGGCGCCAGAAGGTTTCGTGCCAGGTGTGACACCGGCGACGACTCCGGCGCTGAACGTGATGCCCGCTCCAACCGACGCGGGCCGATCACGCCCGTCCGATCCCGCCCCCGCACCCCGTAGAGGCCGCCCGCCGATGACCCGACACGCCGACTCCCTGTTCGAGGACACGGCGCCGCTCGTCCGCCTGGCCGAGAATCCGCCGAGTGCCACCGCCGAAGACCCGGCGCCGGGGTCCGCCGAGACTCCGGTCTTCGTCGATTCCTCGGGCAGGCGCCAGCGCAGCGTGCGCCGCCTGGGCCGTGTCCTGGTCGTGCCCGCCGCCGCGTACGTGGTCCTCCTGGTCAGCACCCTGCTCGGCGGCCCCACGGTCCGCTCCCCGTTCCTCCCTTCCGCCCAGGCTCCGCACTCCGCCCAGACCAGCGCACCCGCTTCCGACCCGAGCACGGCGGCCCCGTCCCCCGGCACCGCCGTGGCAACGAACCCCGCCGGCGCCTCGGGCGGGTCCACCGCCGTGTCGAACCCCTCGCCCAAAGCCGCCTCCGGGACGGGATCCGGTGCGACGCCGGTTCGCACCTCCGGCCCGACCTCCTCCACCACCACCGGAGCCACCCCGACACCCGCACCCACACCCACGCCCACACCGACCGCCACAGCGACCGCCACAGCGACGGCCACGGCCACGGCCACCGGGCACGGCAAACCGACGTCGGCCCCCAGCCAGAGGGGCAAACCCACCACCCACCCGTGACCCACCCCGACCGCACCAGGCAGGAACCACCTCCGTTGTCGAAGAACCGCCGCCAACCCCGCGGCCGGCACACCACCGTACGCAACGTCCCGCTGCGCACCCACTGGCTGCTGCTCACCACTCTCGTGGTGACACTGTCGGCCGCTCTGCTGCTCCAGGGCTACACCCAGCACATGTTCGACAGCACGGCGGACGGCGCACCCCGCGCCGCGATCCCGGCAGCCTCCGTGCCGGCGCAGATCACCTCCGGCGGACCCGTCATCGAAGGCTCCGCCGCCCGCACGGCCAAACCCGCCGCCCGTACCATCGCGCTGACCTTCGACGACGGCCCCGACCCCGTCTGGACGCCGAAGATCCTGGACATCCTGCGCCGCAACGACGTCCACGCCACCTTCTTCACCGTCGGTACCCGTGTCGCCGCCCACCCCGACCTGGCCCGGCGGATCGTCGCCGACGGGCACCAGATCGGCCTGCACACCTTCACCCACACCAACCTCGGCACCGCATCCGCCTGGCGACGCGACCTGGAGCTGCGCGAGAGCCAGCTCGCCATCGTCGGAGCCACCGGAGTCACCACTCCACTGCTGCGCCCGCCCTACTCCTCCACCAGCGAGGCACTCACCGACGCCGACTGGAACGCCGTGGTCCAGGCCGGTCAGCAGGGCTACCTCACCGTCCTCACCACCCAGGACAGCGAGGACTGGCGCCGCCCCGGCGTCGACAGCATCATCACCAACGCCACCCCCAAGGGCACCGACGGCCAGATCCTCCTGATGCACGACGCCGGCGGCGACCGCTCCCAGACCGTCGCCGCCCTGGAACAACTGATCCCCCGGCTCAAGGCGACCGGCTTCCGCTTCACGACCGTCAGCGACGCGGTCGCCCTACCCGCTCCCGTCCGGCCGGCCACAACCGCGGACCACTGGCAGGGACTCGCCCTCATCACCGCACTGCGCACCAGCGGCTGGGTCCTGACCGTCCTCTCCTGGCTGCTGTGGGCGGCCGGCGCGATCAGCGTGCTCCGCGCCGTGGCGGTGCTCGTCGCCGCCCGCCGCCACGTGAGGATGCGCCGCAAGCCCTGGGGCAGGACGATCACCGAACCGGTCAGCATCATCGTCCCCGCCTACAACGAGAGCGCCGGCATCGAAGCCGCCGTCCGCTCCCTGCTGGCCTCCGACCACCCGGTCGAGATCATCGTCGTCGACGACGGCTCCACCGACGGCACCGCCGACATCGTCGAAGCCCTCCGCCTCCCCGGCGTCAGGGTCGTCCGGCAGCAGAACGCCGGCAAACCCGCCGCCCTCAACACCGGAATCGCCGCCGCCTCCTGCAACCTGCTCGTCATGGTCGACGGCGACACCGTCTTCGAACCGGACGCCGTCCGCATGATCGTCCAGCCGTTCGCCAACCGCCGCGTCGGCGCCGTCTCCGGCAACGCCAAGGTCGTCAACCGCGGTGGCCTGCTCGGCCGTTGGCAGCACATCGAGTACGTGGTCGGCTTCAACCTCGACCGGCGCCTGTTCGACCTCGCCGAATGCATGCCCACCGTGCCCGGCGCCGTCGGCGCGTTCCGCCGCGAAGCCCTCCTGCGCGTCGGCGGCGTCAGCGACACCACCCTCGCCGAGGACACCGACCTGACCATGGCCCTGTGCCGCGACGGCTGGCGCGTCGTCTACGAGGAACGCGCCAAGGCCTGGACCGAGGCCCCCGCCTCGCTCGGCGCGCTGTGGAAGCAGCGCTACCGCTGGTGCTACGGCACCCTGCAGGCCATGTGGAAGCACCGCGGCGCCCTCGTCCAGCGGGGCCAGGCCGGCAAGCTCGGCCGCCGCGGCCTGCTCTACCTCCTGATGTTCCAGGTCCTGATGCCGCTGCTCGCCCCCGTCGTCGACATCATCGCCGTCTACGGCCTGATCTTCCTCGACCCGGTGCGCATCATCGGCCTGTGGAGCGCATTCCTCCTGGTCCAGGTCCTCATGGGCGTCTACGCCTTCCGACTCGACAAGGAGAGGACAGGTCCCCTGTGGAGCCTGCCCCTCCAGCAGTTCGTCTACCGGCAGCTGATGTACCTCGTCGTCATCCAGTCCGTGTTCACCGCCATCGCCGGCTCCCGTCTGCGCTGGCAGCGGATGGAACGCTACGGCAGCCTCCAGGTGCCCGTCACCGCGGTCGCACCGCCCGCCACCGCAGTCGCACCGCCCGGGCCGGCCCTCGGCCGGTCCTGGACGGAGGAGCCCGACGCCGTGCCACCGACAGCCTCCGGCACGGGATTCCACCACGGTCCCGCGGAGGACTCCTGGCAGCCGTACCAGCAGCAGAGCGGCCCGGTTCCCGAGCAGAGGTCATTCACGGAGTACAGATGACCCCTCGGCAAACCGGGGCCACGGGAGGAAAGGAGGGCGCGCATGATCTGTGCCGTGGTGTTCAAATTCTCGAATGACCGACACGGCTCCGAGCGCGGTGGCCGGGATGCCACAGTGACGGAATGGGCTCGACGGGTGACGCGTTGTTCGCCTCAGGTCTTCCTGGCCCTCTACAGGAGGCCGTACTTCTTCAAGTAGTCTCGCCAGCCGAGCCACCGGCACCGCGGGCTCGGGACCACCTTGCTGCTCACGATCCGGACCTACGGCTGGAGTTCAAGGCGATGACGGCGGCGATCGGGATCGACCCGCGCTTTGCGTACCGTGTCTACCTCTCACTTCTTCGCACCAGGGAAAGCGGCACGTGCCCGGAGGATCTCGCCCGGGACCTCGGCGCCGGGGTCGGCGAGGTTCGGGAGGCCCTCGGCTGGCTGGCCGGCCACGGCCTCCTGGACCGGGACCGGGGAGCGCCGCCGGCCACGCCGCAGAGCGTCCTGAGACGCTTGGTCGCCGATCAGCAGGAGCGGCTGGCCGAGGTCACCCGCGCCCAGGACCTGATCTCCGACCTCACCGACGGCTTCCTCGCCACTCCGGCCCCCGCGGGGGAGGGTCCGGCGGTCGAGGTGGTCGAGTCACGGGACCAACTGGTGCACCGATTGGGAGAGTTGCACGCGTCCAGCCGGTCGGAGGTGGCGGTGATGCTGCCCACCGCGGCCGAGCGGGAAGCGCTGCACCCGTGCATCCGCGAGGACGTCGAGCTGCTGCGCCGGGGCGTCCACTACCGGCTGGTGGCGCCGGCCTCCGCCCTGGGGAGCCCGGCCGTCGTCGAGTACGTGAACGCGCTCCAGGAGGCCGGCGCGGAGATCCGGACGGCGGAGTCGCTGCCGCTGCGGCTGGTCATCGTCGACCGGGAGAAGGTGGTCACCCGGTCGCAGGTCGAGGGGCTGCGCCGCAGTGTGGTGATCGACGGCGGACTGCTCGCCCAGCTCTTCACCCGGGTCTTCGAGCACAGTTGGTCCACGGCCGCGCCGTACACCCGGCGGCGGCGCGGCGCTACGGGGCCGGTGCTGTCCGGCACGCACCGGCTGGTGCTGCGGATGATGGCCGCCGGGACCACCGACAAGTCGATAGCCCGTCATCTCGGCTACTCGGACCGGACGGTGCGGCGGTTCGTCGCCGAGATCCTGCGGGTGCTGGAGACCGACAACCGGCTCACGGCGATGGTGCGGGCCACCCGGCTCGGGCTGCTCGAACACGAAGGCAGGGAGGGCAGGGAGGGCAGGGAGGCGAAGGAGGTCGCGGCGGCGAAGGAGTCGAAGGAGGTCGCGGCGGCGAAGGAGAGCCGGGAGGTGCGGGCGGCGAAGGGCTGAGCCCGGCGCCCGCCCGGGGGGGCGCCAAGTCCGCCTACAGCAGCCCCCGTTCGGCGGCGATCCGGGCGGCGTCGAAGCGGTTGCGCCCGTCGAGCTTGCGCATCGCGCCCGAGGTGAGGTTGCGGACCGTCCCGGCGGCCAGGTAGAGCTCGCGGGCCACCTCCTTCACCGAGGCGCCGGTCGCGGTGAGGCGGAGGATCTCGCGTTCCCGCGCGCTCAGCGTCTGCTCCGCGACGGCCGTCCGGACCGCCGGCCCGTCGGGCGCCGGTTCGGTGTCGCCCGGGGCCGGGCGGCCGCCCGCGGCGGCGTCCCGGATCGCGTCGACCAGGCGGGGGATCTTGGTCTGCTTGGTGACCACCCCGAGCGCCCCCGCCGACACCGCCCGGTCCACCAGGGTCCGGGTGGGCCGGGCCGCCATGAGGACGACCCGGCAGTCGGGCAGGCGCTTCCCGAGCTCCCGCACCAGGCGGAAGCCGCCCTGCGCGGTGCCCATGCCCAGCACGGCGACGTCCGGCCGGCGGCGGACCGCGACCGGGACGACCATCGAACTCCGGTTCACCGCCCCCACGACCTCGAAGTCCTTCACGGACGCGAGCACCTCGGCGATCGCGTCCAGGGGCAGCAGCTGCTCGTCGGCTACCAACACACGAATGGTCATCACTAGGTCTCCCCCGAGGATCCCGTGAACGGAACTCATGGTGATCGTTGCGGCCGCGCCCCAGTGTGTGGCGGACGGCCCGCTCCCGTCGACGGCACCCGGGCGTCCGGGTGCGGACATGTCCTCAGCAGGACCGGTGGGTCTACGCGTGTCATTCGGTGACCCCTCAACTTATCCCGGGTCCGGCGGCCGACCCGATGCCCGCGGGCAGGGACGTGACAAGTGTCAGTAGAAGCAGGTCAAAGCCTTGTCGCCGGTGACCGGCCGGGACCACGATGCGCACTGGTGATCGACTGCCGTGCGGGGCCCGTCCGCCCCGCACAGCCCCCGTCGCCCGCTGCTCCCCGACCCCTCCCCCCGGCCGCTCCCGGCCGTCCCGACCCGACACCGCCCGCGCGGCACCCTCCCGCGCGGCACCGTCCGCCCCGCCCCCTGCCCGTGCCCCGCCGGCACCCCGCCCCAGCGTGCCCCCGCACGCCCCGGGCCGGGCGCCGGCCCGTGCCCGGACCGGCTCACCACGGATGCCAGAGGAAGAGGACATGCACACAGACCCTGTGGTCCAGGACCCGACCCAGGCCCTGGCCGTCGTCGGCATGGCGGGACGGTTCCCCGACGCCCCGGACGTCGAGAGCTTCTGGCGGCTGCTGATGGAGCGTCACGACGCCATCGGCCCCGTCCCGGCGAGCCGTTGGGACTCCACCGCGCAACTCGACCCGCAGCGCGAGATCCAGGCCGTCGGCGGATTCCTCACCGACGTCGACCGGTTCGACGCCACCTTCTTCGGCATCTCCCCCCGCGAGGCGGAGATGCTCGACCCGCAGCAGCGGCTGATGCTGGAGGCCGCCTGGCGGGCGCTGGAGGACGCCGGGACACCGGCCCGCGCGCTCGCGGGCAGCCGGACCGGCGTGTTCGTCGGCGCCGGCTGGCACGACTACGAGCACGTCGGCCGCAGGAGCGCCGCCGGGGTCACCCAGCACACCGCGCCCGGCTACGCGCTCGACATGATCGCCGCCCGGGTCTCCTACTTCCTCGGGCTCACCGGGCCCAGCCTGGTCGTCGAGACCGGCTGCTCCTCCGCGCTGGTCGCGGCCCACCTCGCCGCCCAGGCGCTGCGCTCCGGCGAGGTGGACGCGGCGATCATCGGCGGTGTCGCGCTGATGCTCGACCCGACCGCCTCGATCGGCCTGACGTACTTCGGCGGCCTCTCCCCCGACGGCCGGTGCAAGGCCTTCGGCGCCGGGGCGAACGGCTTCGTGCGCGGCGAGGGCGTGGGCGCCCTGTTCGTGAAGACCCTGGCCCGGGCGCGGGCGGACGGGGACCGGATCCACGGTGTCATCGCCGGTACGGCGGTGAACAACGACGGCGGCGGGCAGAGCGTCGTCGCGCCCAGTCCGCTCGGCCAGGAGCGGCTGCTGCGGGACTCCTACCGGCGCTGGGGCATCCCGGCGGACCGGGTCGCCTATGTGGAGGCGCACGGGACCGGCACCTCGGTCGGCGACCCGATCGAGGCCGGTGCGGTCGGCCGGGTGCTGGGGCAGACCCGCAGCGCGGACGCCGGTCCGCTGCCGATCGGCTCGGTGAAGACCAACATCGGCCATCTGGAGGCCGCCGCCGGAATCCCCGGGCTGTTCAAGGCGCTGCTGGCGCTGCGGCACGGCGTGGTGCCGCCGAGCCTGCACTCGGCGGAGCTCAACCCGGAGATCGCCTTCGACGAGCTGAATGTGACGGTGGTCCGCGAGCCGCTGCCGCTGCCGGCGGACGAGCAGGTCTTCCTCGGCGTGAGCAGCTTCGGCTGGGGCGGCACCAACGCGCACGTGGTGCTGACCGGGGCGCCGCGGACGGAACCGCCGGCCGCCGACAGCGAGGACACCGCCGTGCACAGCGGCCCCGTACTGCTGCCGGTGTCCGCGCACTCGGAGCAGGCACTCGCCGAGCGCGCCCGCGAGCTGCGCGGGCTGCTCACCGGCGCGACCGCCCCGTCGCTCCCGGCACTGGCCGGCACGCTGGCCTGGCAGCGCGACCAGTTCCCGGTCCGGGCCGCCCTGCTGGCCGCCGACGCCGACGCGGCGGCGGGGCAGTTGGAGCGGCTGGCGGCCGACCCGGCCGGTGCCGAGCCGGTGCCCGGCGTGTTCGCCGGACGGGCCGCGACCGGGGGGCGGACCGCCTTCGTGTTCCCCGGCCAGGGCTCCCAGTGGCACGCCATGGGCCGCGAACTCCTGGCCGCCGAACCGGTGTTCGCCGCGGTGATCCAGCGCTGCGCGGCGGCGCTGGAGCCGTTCGTGGACTGGGACCTGGTCCGGGTCGTCTCCGGCGAGGCCGGGGAGGAGTGGCTGTCGCGGATCGACATGCTGCAACCGACCCTGTGGGCCGTGTCGCTGGGCCTGTGCGAGCTGTGGCGGGCGGCCGGGGTCGAACCGGACGTGGTGGTCGGCCACAGCCAGGGCGAGGTCACCGCGGCCACGGCGGCGGGCATCCTCTCCTACGAGGACGGCGCGATGGTCGTCGCCCGGCGCAGCGCGATCGCCCGCCGGACCTCGGGCAAGGGCCGGATGCTGGCGGTGGACCTCTCGCTGGACGCGGCGAAGGCGGCGCTGTCGGGCTTCGAGGAGGGCGTGTCGCTGGCCGTGAACAACGGCCCGAACAGCTGCGTGCTCTCCGGTGACACCGAACTCGTGCTGGCGCTCAAGGAGTTGCTGGAGGCCGAGGGCACCTTCTGCCGGCTGGTGAACGTGGACTACGCCTCGCACAGCCCGCAGATGGACGAGCTGGAGGACGACCTGCTGGCGGCGCTGCGACCGGTGCGCCCGGGCCGGGGCGCCGTCGAGCTGATGTCGACGGTGCGGGTGGCCCCGCTGGAGGGGCCGGAGCTGGACGCCCGGTACTGGGTGGACAACCTGCGCCGGCCGGTGATGTTCGCCGACGCGATGGAGCGGCTGTTCGACACCGGGGTGACCCATGTGGTCGAGATCAGCCCGCACCCGGTACTCACCCCGGCGCTGGAGCAGCTGGCCGCGCAGCGGCCGGTGCCGCCGCAGGTGCTGTCGACGCTGCGGCGCGACCAGGGCTCGCCGGACACGGTGCGCGAGTCCATGGCGCGGGCGTACGTGAGCGGTCTGGAGCCGTTCGGCGCGCTGCCCCGGACGGCCTGGGCGCCGGTGCCGCCGTACCCGTGGCAGCGGGCCGTGCACTGGGTGGAGCCGGGCCGCCGGCGTGCCGGGAGCGGGGCCGGGGAGGAGCTGCGGCTGGTGCCGTCGGTGACCGAGCAGGGCGCCTGGAGCGGCATGCTGGAGCTGGCCCCGGCGGACATCCCCTGGGTGCGCGACCACCGGGTGTACGACGCGGTGGTGCTGCCCGGCACCGGGATGCTGGAGCTGGCGCTGCGCACGGCGCTGGCCAGGACCGGCGGCGCGCACCGCACGCTCGCGGAGGTCGGCCTGCACAGTCATCTGACGCTCACCGAGGAGCCGGTGACGGTGGCGCTGGGCTGGCGGGACGATGTCACGGGCGGCGGCAGTTTCACGCTGTCCTCGCTGGAGCCGGGCGGGCAGGGCTGGGTCCGGCACGCGTCGGCGCGGGTGCTGGCGGAGGACACCGCGCCGCACGCGCCGTCGTTCCCGGAGCGGCTGCTCGCTCTGGACGCCGCGCCGGCCGCCGGGTTCTACGCCGACTGCGCGGCGCGGGGCCTGAACTACGGTCCGGCGTTCCAGGGCGTGGTGGGGCTGCGGGCCGGGGCGGCGGAGTGCCTGGCCGAGGTGCGGCTGCCGGAGGGCTGCCTGGCCGGCGGTCATCCGCACCGGCTGCATCCGGCGCTGTGGGACGCGGCGTTGCAGGCTTCGATCCCGCTGTTCCCGGGCGGGGAGGCGGCGGTGCCGGTCGGGGTCGGGCGGGTGCATCTGCACCAGGACCTCGCGGAGCCGGTGACGGCGCTGTGGTCGCACGCGGTGCGGCGGGACGGCGGCGAGGAGGTCGACCTGTTCCTGTTCGACGCCGGGCGGCGGCCGGTGCTGAGCCTGCTGGGCCTGCGGATGCGGGCGCTGGCGGCCTCGGCCGATCCCGGCGCCGTGGACGCGGAGCGGATCCACCGGCTGGAGTTCCGGCCGAAGGACCGCGCCGACTCCGAAGGGACCGGCACCGACGGAACCGACGCGGCGCAGCCGGCCGAAGCGGCGCGAGGCACCGGCCGCTGGGCGGTGTGCGCGGCCGACCAGGTCGGCGGCACGGCGGCCTGGGCGCGGGCCGGCGAGCTGGCCGAGGCGCTGGGCGCGATCGGCGGGACGGCGCTGGCGCAGGTGGCCGACGGCGCGGACGCGGCGCGGACCGAGGTCTGGCAGGAGCGGCTGGCCTCGGTGGAGGGGCTGGACGGCGTGGTCTTCCTGGCGCCGAACGCGGAGGCCGGGCCGGACGCCCAGCGGGCGGCCCTCACGGCGCTGGCCGCGCTGGTGCGCGCCTGCTCGGCGCACCCGCTGGTGCCGCGGCTGGTCGTGGTGACCGCCGACGCCCAGCTGCCGCCGTCGGCGGCCGGGGCGGTCGACCCGGGCGCGGCCCTGTACTGGGGCTTCGGGCGGGTGCTGCGCCGTGAGCACCCCGAGCTGCGGCCGGTACTGGTGGACGTGGCCGGTGGCGAGGCCGACTGGGCGGCGCGGTGCGCCGTCGAGCTGTCGGCCGAGGACGGCGCGGACCAGGTGCTGCTGAGGGGCGGGGAGCGGCTGGTCGGCCGGCTGGTGCGCGGCGCGGCGGGCCCGGTGGACGGCCCGGCGGACCCGGCCGGGCCGCGCCGGCGCTCGGCGGCCCCGCAGCCGTTCCGGCTCGCCCCGGACGGTCGGGGCACCTGGGACGGGCTGGCGTTCCGGCCGCTGGAGCGGCGGGCGCCGGGCGCGGGGGAGATCGAGCTGGCGGTGGGTTCGGCGGCGCTGAACTTCATCGACGTGATGAAGGTGATGGGCACCTATCCGGACCCGACGGCCGACGCCCGGCTGCTCGGGCTGGACGGCGTGGGCGTGGTGACCAGGACCGGCGCGGGCGTGACCCGCTTCGCCCCCGGTGACCGGGTGGTCGCCTGCACCGCCGGAGGCGCGCTCGCCACCCACTGGACGGTGCTGGCCGACCACGCCCAGCACGTGCCCGAGGGGATGGCGGACGCCGACGCGGCGGCGTTCCCGGCGGTGACCGTCACCGCCTGGTACGGCCTGCGGCACCTGGCGGCGCTGCTGCCGGGCGAGACGGTGCTGATCCATTCGGCGGCGGGCGGGCTGGGGCTGGCGGCGATCGCGGTGGCGCGGCTGCTGGGCGCCGAGGTGCTCGCCACGGCGGGCAGCGCGCACAAGCGGGCCCGGCTGCGCGAGCTGGGCGTGCGGCACGTCTTCGACTCCCGGGACCTCTCCTGGGCGGAGGAGGTGCGGGCCGCGACCGGCGGCCGCGGGGTGGACGTGGTCCTCAACTCGCTGACGGGCGCGGCGATCCCGCTGGGCCTGGAGGTGCTGGCCGAGGGCGGGCGGTTCGTCGAGGTCGGCAAGGCCGACATCTACGGCGGGCGCACGCTGGCCCTGGACGCGTTCCGCAAGGGCATCGGCCTGGTCTCGCTGGACCTCGCCGGGGTGATCGCCCGCCGGCCTGCGCTGTTCACCCGGCTGTTCGCCGAGGTGTGGGAGCGGGTGGTGGCGGGTGAGCTGGCGCCGCTGCCGGTGCTGTCCTACCCGTTCGCGCGGGCCACCGAGGCGCTGCGGGAGATGTCCCACGGCCACCACATCGGGAAGTTCGTGCTGTCGGACCCGTCGACGGTGACGGAGGTGGTCCCGGAGCCGCTGCGGGACGGCCGGTTCCGGGACGACGGCACCTATCTGATCACCGGTGGGCTCGGGGCGCTCGGCCTGTCGCTGGCGGAGTTCATGGCCGGGCGCGGCGCGGGCCGGCTGGCCCTGGTGGGCCGCTCGGCGCCGGGCGCGGACGCGGTGGCCCGGATCGGGGCGCTGCGGGCGCGCGGTGTGCTGGTGGAGACCTTCGCGGCCGATGTCGCCGACGCGGCGGCGGTGCGCCGGGTGCGCGAGCAACTGCCGCCGCTGCGCGGGGTGGTGCACGCGGCCGGTCTGCTGGACGACGCCACGGTCCTCAATCTGACGGCGGAGCAGCTGGACCGGGTGCTGGCGCCCAAGGTCGACGGCGCGGTCCACCTGGACGCGGTGACCGAGGGCGATCCGCTGGACTTCTTCCTGCTGTTCTCCTCCGCCGCCGCGCTGTTCGGCAACGCCGGCCAGGCGGCCTACGCGGCGGGCAACGCCTTCATGGACGCGCTGGCGGTGGACCGGCGGCGGCGCGGGCTGCCCGCGCTGAGCGTGCAGTGGGGCCCGTTCAGCGATGTCGGACTGGCCGCCGCGGCGGACAACCGCGGGGCCCGGCTGGCGGAGCGCGGCATGGCGGGCTTCTCCACCGCCGAGGCGTGGCGGGCGCTGGAGGGGTTCCTCGGCGGTGACGAGCAGGTGGTCGCCTATGTGCCGATCGACCTGCGGCAGTACCTGGAGGCGTACCCGGACACCGCGACGCTGGAGAGCTGGAGCGCGCTGCGCGAGCTGGCCCGGCACGGTGGGAGCGGCAGCAGCGCGGGCGCGGCCTTCCTCGCCGAGCTGCGCGGGGCGCCGCGGGAGCGCCGGCCGGAGCTGCTGGAGGCCAAGGTGCAGGAGCTGGCCGGGCGGGTGCTGCGGCTGGAGGCCGGGGCGATCGACCGGGACACGCCGTTCAAGTCGCTGGGGCTGGACTCGCTGATGGGTCTGGAGCTGCGCAACCGGCTGGAGGCGGCGTTCGGGCTGCGGCTGTCGCCGACCCTGCTGTGGACGTACGGCTCGGCCCGGGCGCTGTCGGCGGTGCTGGCGGAACGGCTGCTGGACGATCCGGCGGCGGGCGAGGACGGCGCGGGCGGGTCCGCCGAGACCGCCGGGACCGCTGCGGAAGACGAGGGCTGAGCGCATGACGGAGCAGCAGCAGAGCGGCACCGCCGCACCCGCGCCCACCCCGCTCACCCGGGCGCTCGACACCGTCCGCAAGCTGCGGGCGCAACTGGACGCCGCCAGTGGCACCGGCCCGCTGGCCGTGGTCGGCATCGGCCTGCGGCTGCCGGGCGGCATCGCCGACCTGGACGGCTACTGGGCCGCGCTGGCCGAGGGCCGCGAGCTGGTGGGCCCGCTGCCCGCCGGGCGGCGCGGGCCGTTCGCCGCCGAGTGGGAGCGGCTGCCGCACAGCGGCGGGTTCCTCGACGAGGTGATGGAGTTCGACGCGGAGTTCTTCGGCATGGGCCCGGCCGAGGCCCGGGGCGTCGACCCGCAGCAGCGGCTGCTGCTGGAGGTCGCCTGGGAGGCGCTGGAGAACGCCGCGCTGCCGCCGGACCGGCTGGACGCGGCCCGCACCGGGCTGTTCGTCGGGATCACCGGCCAGGAGTACTGGGACTGGCACACCGGTGAGCTGGACACCCACTGGGCCGGCGGCAACGGCCACTGCTTCACGGTCGGCCGGGTGGCGTACGCGCTGGGGCTGGCCGGTCCGGCGATCACGGTGGACACGGCCTGCTCCTCCTCGCTGGTGTCGGTGCACCTGGCGCGCCAGGCGCTGGCCCGGCGGGAGTGCGACGTGGCGCTGGCGGGCGGGGTGAACCTGGTGCTCTCGCCGCGGGCGACCCGGCTGCACCAGCTGGCGGGCACGCTGTCGCCGGACGGGCGGTGCCGGCCCTTCGACGCCCGGGCGAACGGCTTCGCCCGGGGCGAGGGCTGCGGCGTCCTGGTGCTGAAGCGGCTGGAGGACGCGCGGCGCGACGGCGACCGGGTGCACGCGGTGGTGCACGGTTCGGCGGTCAACCAGACCGGCCGCTCGACCGGCTTCACGGCGCCCAACGTGCTGTCGGAGGTCGCGCTGACCGAGGCGGCGCTCGCGGACGCCGGGCTCGCCGCCGCCGACATCGGCCTGGTGGAGGCGCACGGCACGGGCACCTCGCTCGGCGACACCATCGAGATGGAGGCGATCGCCGCCGCGCTGGGCCGTCGCAACGGCGGCGCCGAGTTGAGCGTCGGCTCGGTCAAGGCCAATCTGGGCCACCCGGAGTCGGCGGCCGGGGTGATCGCCCTGGTGAAGGCGGTGCTGTGCCTGCGGCGGCGCGAGGTACCGCCGTTGGTGAACTTCACCGCCCTCAACCCGCTGATCGACCTGGACGGCACCGCCATCACCCTGCCGACGGCGCTGCGGCCCTGGCCGGAGCGCGGCGGGCGGCACGCGGTGGTGAGCGCCTTCGGCATGGGCGGCACCAACGCCCAGGTGGTCCTGGGCGCGGCCGAGGACGGCTCCGTCGACGCCTCCGTTGACGCCTCCGTTGACGGGGCCGGGGCCGGGGCCGTTCCGGTGGCGGGCTTCGAACTCTCCGCCCGGACACCGGAGGCGGTGCGGGCGCTGGCCGGCGCCCTGCACGGCCGGCTCGCCGGGCTGCCGGACGGGTCCTACCCGGCGTTCGCCTACACGGCCGGTGCCGGGCGGGCCAGGCACCGCTGGCGGGCGCGGATCGCCGCCGCCGACCGGGCCGCCGCGCTGCGCGCGCTGCGCGGGCTCGCCGACGGCGGTGCGCCGTCCGCAGTGGTGCTCGCCGAGCGGGAGCAGCACGACCGGGACGAGGCCGACGGCGGGTTCGCGGGGCTGCCCAGGGCCGTGCTGGACCTGCCGAACTACCCCTGGCAGCGCCGCCGGTACGCCCCCGAAGATCCTGGGGCTCCTGGGGCTCCTGAGGCTCCCGCCGTGCCGCCGCCCGCCGTGGAGCAGCCCGCCGCCGAGGAGGGGACCGGTCGCGCCCTGTTCGCCCTGGAGTGGGCCGGGACCGAGGACGGCACGGGTGCGCCGGCCGGCGCACCGGGCCGCTGGCTGCTGTTCGCCGACCGCGCGGGCACGGCCGGCGCCCTGGGCGCCGAACTCGTGTCCCGGCGCGGCAGTTGGGTGTCGGTCACCCCGGGCGACCGCTCGCGATGGATCGACCCGCTGCGGTACGAGCTCGACCCGGCCCGGCCGGAGGACCTCGCCGCGCTGCTCAAGGAGCTGCGCGCGGCCGGCGACGAGCCGTGGGCCGGGGTCGTGTACGCCTGGGGCCTGGACGCGGCCACCGGACCGGCGCGGGAGGGTCCGGCGCCGTTCCCGCTCCCGGCGGCGCGGGCGGACGCCCTCCGCCCGGCCCCGCCGCTGGCCCGGGAACTGGCCGCCGAGGCGCTGCCCGGCGCCCCGCGCCTGGTGGTGCTGACCCGGGGCGCACAGCGGGTGACCGAGCGGGACGGGGCGCCCGACCCGGCGCAGGCGCTGCTGTGGGGTGCGGCCGGCGCGGCCCCGGCCGGGGCCGGAGTGCCCCGCCCGCTGCTGGTGGACCTCGACCCGGACCCGGCGCGGGACGACACCGCCCGGCTGCTCGACGTGCTGCTGCGCCCGGCCGGGGAGCCCTCGGCCGCGCTGCGCGGACCGGTCGGGTACACGCCGGTCCGGGTGCCGCAGGACTCCGCCGACGGTACCGAACCCGCCTGGCAGCGGCGGCCGTTCGATCCCGAGCTGGACACCAATCAGCGGCTGCTCGCGGTCCGGCCCGGCCTGCTGGAGAGCCTGGCGCCGACGCGCTGGGAGCGGACCGCGCCCGGCCCCGGCCAGGTGGAGATCGAGGTCGCGGCGGCGGGCCTGAACTTCAGCGATGTGCTCAAGGCGATGGGCGCCTACCCGGGCGCGGCCGGGACGGTCCCGCTGGGGGTGGAGTGCGCGGGCCGGGTGAGCGCGGTCGGCACCGGCGTCGATCGCTTCCGGGTCGGCGACCGGGTGATGGCGGTCGCGCCGTCCGCGCTCGCCGCCTACACCACCACCGAGGCGCACCTGGTGGCGCCGACGCCGTCGGCACTGGACGACGAGCAGGCGGCGGCGGTGCCGGTGGCCTTCCTCACCGCCGTGTACGGGCTGGGCCGGCTGGCCCGGCTGCGGGCGGGCGAGACGGTGCTGGTCCACTCGGCGAGCGGCGGTGTGGGCCTGGCCGCGCTGGCGGTGGCCCGGCGGTGCGGGGCGCGGGTGTTCGCCACCGCGGGGACGCCCGCCAAGCGCCGCTTCCTGCGCGGACTCGACGGCGTGGAGCTGGTGATGGACTCCCGCTCGACGGACTTCGCGGCGGAGGTCGCGGCGGCCACCGGCGGGCGCGGGGTCGATGTGGTGCTCAACTCGCTGACCGGGGAGGCGCTGCGGCGCGGCCTGGCGCTGCTGGCGCCGGGCGGGCGGTTCGTCGAGCTGGGCAAGCGCGACATCCACGACGACAGTCCGGTCGGCCTCGGCGGCCTCAAGGCGAACCGGGCGCTGTTCGCGGTCGACCTCGACCACACCTTCCACGCGCGACCGGAGCTGCTGGCCGAGCTGTTCGAGGAGGTGGTGCGGGGCTTCGAGGACGGCGGTTTCGGACCGCTGCCGGTCACCGTCCACCCGTTCGCCGGGGCCCGGGAGGCGTTCGCCGCGATGGCGCAGGCCCGGCACACCGGGAAGCTGGTGCTGCGTCCGGAGCCCGCGCCGGAACTCTCGGTGCCGCCGACCCGCTCGGTGGTCCGGGCCCGGGCCGGCTACCTGGTCACCGGGGGCACCACCCCGGTGGCTCTGGCGGCGGCCCGCCGGCTGGCGGACCTGGGGGCGCGCCGGATCGCCCTGCTCCGCTCCGCCGGCTCCGCCCCGGACGCCGCCGCGGAACCGGCGCTGGCCGAACTGCGGGCCCGGGGTGTGGAGGTGGTGCTGCCGGTCGCCGACCTGTCCGGCGCCGAGGAGCCGGCAGCCGCGGTGGCCGCGTTCGACACCCCGGCGGCGCCGCTGGCCGGGGTGGTGCACCTCGCGGGCGCCGAGGCGGCACACGCCGCGGCGTACGGTGCGGCAGATGGCGCGGCAGATGGCACGGCGGACGGCACGGCGGACGGCGACGGGCCGGAGGAGGCCGAGGACGACCCCTTGGGCGCCGCCGGCCCGGCCGCCGACGCCTGGCGGCTCCATCTCGCCACCGCAGGACGGTCCTTGGACTTCCTGGTGCTGTCCGACCCGGCCTCCGCACCCGGCCGGGAGACGGCGCTCGGCACCTGTCTGGACGCGCTCGCCGCGCACCGCAGGGCCGTCGGTCTGCCCGCGCTGAGCGTGGACGGCACGGGACTGGCCTCCCTCGCCCGGCTGTTGGGCAGCCCGGCCGCGATCGTCCGCTCGGCCGGCGGCGCGGGCTCCCCCGAAGCCGGCTTCCCCGGAGCCGACTCCCCCGAGCCCGGCGCCGCGGCGGCGGACACCGACGGCGGCGAGGCGGTCCGGCGGCAGCTGCTGGCGGTCGAGCCGGGCCGGCGCCGCCGGGCCCTGCTGGTCCGGCACTGCCGGGAGCTGGCCGCCCGGGTGCTCGACGGGCCCGGCCCGGGCGCGCCGGACCCGGCGGCGATCGACAGCTCGGCGCCGCTGGCCGGCCTCGGCTTCGACTCGATGCGCACCCTGGAGCTGCGTTCCCGGCTGGAGTTGTCGCTCGGCGTGCCACTGCCCGCCACCCTGGGCTGGCAGTACCCGACGCTGGACGCCCTGGTGCCGTTCCTCGCCGAGCGGATGGGGATCCCGCTGGAGGCCGCCGCCCCACCCGGCGCCCCGGACCGCCCGGACGTCGACCTCCACCACTTCCACGGCCCCTCCGACCTCGACCTCGACCTCCACGGGCCCGAGGACCCCGACGCCCCCGAGGACCTCGACGGGCTGTCGGAGCGCGAACTGGAGGCCCTCCTCCTCGCCAAGACCGAGCAGTTCGACACCAGTGCCGATCCGACCGACCGGGGGCAGGGACGATGACCACGCGCGAGCACACCACCCGGGGCGACACGCCCGAGGACCGCACCGGCTCGATGACGGCGATGAAGCGCGCCTATCTGACCATGGAGCGGATGCAGCGCCGGATCGACGAGCACGAGCGCGCCAGGACCGAGCCGATCGCCATCGTCGGTGTCGGCTGCCGCTTCCCCGGCGGGGTCACCGACCCCGATTCGTACTGGGAGCTGCTGGCCTCCGGCACCGACACGATCGGCGAGATCCCGGCCGACCGCTGGGACGTCGAGGCGTTCTACGACGAGCAGCCGCGCACCCCCGGGAAGCACAGCACCCGCTGGGGCGGCTTCCTGGACCACATCGACCGCTTCGACCACGAGTTCTTCGGCATCTCCCGCCGGGAGGCGGTGTCGATGGACCCGCAGCAGCGGCTGGTGCTCGAGGTCGCCTGGGCGGCCCTGGAGGACGCCGGGCAGGCGCCGGACGCGCTGGCGGGCAGCCGGACCGGGGTGTTCCTGGGCATCTGCAGCAACGACTACGCCGGGCTGCTGTTCCGCGAGCCGCAGGACATCACCGCCCACGCGTCCACCGGCGTCGCGCACAGCATCGCCAGCGGCCGCCTCTCCTACCTGCTGGACCTGCGCGGGCCGAGCGTCTCGGTGGACACCGCCTGCTCCTCCTCGCTGGTCGCCGTGCACCAGGCCTGCCAGAACCTGCGGCTCGGTGAGTGCGACCTCGCGATGGCGGGCGGCGTCAACGCGGTGGTCGCGCCGGACGCGGCGATCTCGTTCTCGCAGTTCCCGGAGATGCTCGCCGACGACGGCCGCTGCAAGACCTTCGACGCGGCGGCGAACGGCTTCGTCCGCAGCGAGGGCTGCGGCGTGGTGGTGCTCAAGCGGCTCTCGGACGCGCGCCGCGACGGCGACCGGGTGCTCGCGGTGATCCGCGGCTCGGCCGTCAACCAGGACGGGCGCAGCTCGGGACTGACCGCGCCCAGCGGCGCCGCCCAGCGCGAGGTGTTCCGCCGGGCGCTGGCCGCCGCCGGGGTGGGCCCCGACCGGGTCGGCTACATCGAGACCCACGGCGCCGGCACCAAGCTGGGCGACCCGATCGAGGTGTCCGCGCTGGCCGAGGTCTACGGGCGCCCCGAGGGCGCGCCGCTGCACCTCGGCGCCGTGAAGACCAATCTCGGCCATCTGGAGGCGGCGGCCGGGATCGCCGGTCTGATCAAGGCCGCGCTCTGCCTGGACCGGGGGCAGATCCCGCCCAATCTGCACTTCGCCGAGCTCAATCCGCACATCTCCTTCGAAGGCACCACCTTCGCCGTGCCGACCGCGCTCACCCCGTGGCCGTCCGACGGGGCGCGGCGGCTGGCGGGCGTGAGCAGCTTCGGTTTCAGCGGCACCAACGCGCACCTGATCGTCGAGCAGGCGCCGGACCCGCGGGTCGCCGGGCCGGACGACGCGCCGGACACCAGGCCGGAGAACGGGCCGGAGGACGGCCGCCCGCTGACGGTGCTCGCCCTATCGGCGCGCAGCGGCGGCGCCCTGCTGAAGCTCGCCCGCCGCTACCAGGACCGGCTGGCGAAGGCCGGTCCCGCGGGCGCGGCCGACCTGTGCTTCTCCGCGAACACCGGCCGCTCGCACTTCCCGCACCGGCTCGCCGCCGTCGGCGCCACTCCCGGCGAACTCGCCGAGCGGCTGGCGGACTTCGTCCGGGACGACCCGGGTGAGGGGCTGCTGCTGGGCCGGTCCGGGGGCGCCGCCCCGGCCGGGCCGGGGTCTACCGCCGAACCGGTCTTCCTCTTCACCGGCCAGGGGCCGCAACGCGCCGGTATGGCCCGGCGGTTGTACGAGACGCAGCCGTTCTTCCGACGCACCCTGGACCAGTGCGACGAGATCCTGCGAGGCGTCCTGCCGGCGCCGCTGCTCTCCGCCGTGTACCCGGCCTCGGCGGCGGACGGCGAGCTGATCAACACCATGGAGTTCGCCCAACCCGGCCTGTTCGCCGTGGAGTACGCGCTGGCCGGGCTGTGGCGCTCCTGGGGTGTGGAACCGGCCGCCGTGATCGGCCACAGCCTCGGCGAGTACGCCGCCGCCTGCTTCGCCGGAGCGCTGCCGCTGGAGGACGGCCTGCGGCTGGTCGCCGAGCGCGGCCGGCTGCTCCAGCGGCTCGCCGAGTCCGGCGCGATGGCGGCGATCGCCGCCCCCGCGGACGAGGTGGCCGCCGAACTCGCCCGCCACGACGAGGCGCTGGTCGCCGTGGCCGCCGTCAACGGCCCGGCGAACACCACCGTCTCCGGGGTGCGGGAGGTCGTCGACGAGGTCTGCGCGGCCTTCGCCGCGCGCGGCGCCGAGGTGCGGCGGCTGCGCATCTCCACCTCCTCCCACTCCCCCCTGGTGGAACCGGTGCTGGAGCCGCTGCGGGTCGCGCTGGAGAAGGTCCCGTTCGGCGCGCCGGCCGTCCCGCTGCTGTCCAACCTGACCGGCGGGCTGTGGCCGTGGGACAGACCGCTGGACACCGACTACTGGCTGCGGCACGCCCGGCAGCCGGTGCTGTTCGCCGACGGGGTGCGGGCGCTGTACGAGCTGGGCCACCGCACCTTCCTGGAGGTCGGTCCGGCGCCGACGCTGCTGGGCCTGGTCGGCGAGGTGCTGACCGGCGACGACGTGCTGATGCTGCCCAGCCTGCGGCCGAAGTACGACGACTGGGAGGTCCTGCTGGGCAGCCTCGGCCGGCTGTACGCGGAGGGGGCCGAGGTCGACTGGGCCGGGTTCGACCGGGAGTACCGCCGGACCAGGATGCCGCTGCCGCACTACCCGTTCGCCGCCACCCGCTGCTGGCACGAGCCGAGCGGCGACGGCTCCGCCGCCGCTCCCGCCCGGCGGCCCTCGCCCCGGGCCGAGCGACCGGAGCGCGTGCGGCGGACCGAACGCGTGCCACGGGCCGAACGGACCGAACCCGCCTCCCGGCCCGCGCCCCCCGTGACGGCCCCGGCCCGCAGGCTGCCCGGCGCCCCGGGCCGGGCGGCGGCGAGCGCGCTGCCGACCGCCGAGGAGCTGCTGTCCGCCCCGGCCGAGCAGCGGGTCGAGGCCCTGGTCGCCGGGCTGACCGCCAGTGTGCGCACCGCCCTGGGCTCACGCGGGGCCGCCGTCGACGCCGACGCGCCGCTGTCCGCCCTCGGCCTGGACTCGCTGATGGCCGTGGAGCTGCGCAACGAGATCCAGGGCCGGCTGGGCGTCAAGGTGACCGTCGCCGAGTTCCTCAAGGGTGCCACGGTCCGCAGCCTGGCCGGGCAGGTGGTCGAGGGGCTGACGGCCGCCGGGCCCGGCGGCGCCACCGTCGGGGAGGCGGCGCCGATCCGCCGGGCGGCCCGCTCCACCGACCTGGCCCCCGACCGGACGCCCGACCGGACGCCCGACCCCACCGCCGAGTTGCTCGCCCTCCTGGAGCAGGTCACCGAGGGCTCGGAGCGGGTCGATGACTGAGCTGGACGAGCGCCTCGCCGCGCTGACCCCGGAGCAGCGGGCGCACCTGGAGCGGCTGCTCGCCGAACGGCGGGCGGGCGACACCACGGCGGAGGACACCACGGGGAAGAACGCCACGGGGAAGAACGCCACGGCCGAGGACGTCTTCCCGCTCTCGGTGTTCCAGCAGGGCATGTGGTTCCTGGAGCAGGTCCGGCCGGCGAACCCGGCCTATGTGGTGCCGGGCGCGGTGCGGGTGCGCGGCCCGGTGGACGTCCGGGTGCTGCGCGCGGCGCTGCGCGAGGTGGTCCGCCGGCACGAGGCGCTGCGCACCACGTTCGCACTGCGCGACGGCCGCCCCGTCCAGGTGGTCCGCCCGCCCCTCGAACCCGAGCTGCCCGAGA
Organism: Kitasatospora purpeofusca; assembly: GCF_034043715.1. Classification (GTDB taxonomy): domain Bacteria; phylum Actinomycetota; class Actinomycetes; order Streptomycetales; family Streptomycetaceae; genus Kitasatospora; species Kitasatospora purpeofusca_A. Next base: position 61,349 of record NZ_JAXCLC010000019.1, read on the forward strand.
CCGACCTCCGGCAGGCCGGCCTCACCCCGGCCGAGCTGGACGGGAGGATCGTGGCGGCCGCGGTCGGCGAGCCGTTCGACCTGGAGGCCGGGCCGCCACTGCGGCTGGCCCTGCTGCGCACCGGCGAGGACGAGTCGGTGCTCGTGCTGGCCCTGCACCACCTGGTCTCGGACCGCTGGTCGTTCTGGGTGCTGCTGGCCGAACTCGCGGCACTGTACGAGGCGTTCGCGGCCGGCCTGCCCTCGCCGCTGCCGGAGCTGCCGGTCCAGTACGCCGACTTCGCGCTCTGGCAGCACGAGCAGCACGAACAGGGCCGCTGGGCGGAGCAGTTGGCGTACTGGAAGGAGCGGCTGGCCGGGGCACCGGCCGCGCTCGAGCTGCCGACCGACCGGCCGCGTCCGGCCGTCCAGGGCTTCAACGGCGGCACGCTGCCGTTCGAGCTGCCCGAGCCGGTGCTGCGCGGGCTGTCGGAGCTGGCGCACCGCCGGGGCGCCACCACGTACATGGCGCTGCTGGCCGTGTTCACCGTGCTGCTGTCCCGGTACGCCCGCCGCCAGGACGTGGTGGTGGGGGTGCCCACCGCCGTCCGCGACCGGCCCGAACTGGAGCCCCTGATCGGCTACTTCGTCAACACCCTGCCGATCCGCACCGAGCTGGGCGGCGAGCCGTCCTTCACCGAGGTGCTGGACCGGGTGCGGGCGGCCTGCCTCGGCGCCTACGAGCACCAGGAGGTGCCGTTCGAGCTGGTGGTCGGCGAGCTGGGCACGGCCCGGGACCTCAGTCGGCCGCCGGTGTACCAGGTGAGCTTCGCCTACGGCCGGGAGGCGGTGCCGGACCTCACCCTGGGCGGGGCGCGGCTGGAGCCGGTGCCGGTGCGCGGCGGCGGCGCGCGGTTCGACCTGGAACTCCAGGCCTTCGACCGGGACGGCGGCCTGAGCGGCTGGTTCGAGTACGACCGCGACCTGTTCGACGAGTCCACCGTCGCCCGGCTGGCCGACCGGTTCGGCCGGCTGGCCGCGCAGGCGGTGGCCGGTCCGGAGCGGCCGGTGGAGCGGCTGGAGCTGCTGACGGAGGCCGAACGCCACCGGGTGCTGGTGGAGTTCAACGACACCGCGCGGGACTGGCCGGCCGGGTCCGGCTGGATCCACCAGGCGTTCGAGGAGCGGGCGCGGCTGTGCCCGGAGGCGGTGGCGCTGCGCTTCGAGGGCCGTTCGGTGGGCTACGGCGAGCTGGACCGGCGGGCCAACCGGCTCGCCCACCGGCTGCGCCGGCTCGGCGTCGGCCGGGACTCGGTGGTCGGCGTCGGCATGGAGCGCGCGCCGGAGCTGGTGGTGGCGCTGCTGGCGGTGCTCAAGGCGGGCGGCGCCTATCTGCCGCTGGACCCGGAGCTGCCGGCGGCCCGGCTGGAGTACATGGTGCGGGACGCCCGGGTGCCGGTGCTGCTCACCCAGCGCCGGGTGCTCGGGCGGCTGCCGGCGGTCGACGCCGAGGTGCTGTGCGTGGAGGAGTTCGAGGCCGGGCCGGGCGGGGAGCCGGACACCGCCCCGGAGGTCGCGGTCGGCGGCGAGGACCTCGCCTACGTCATCTACACCTCCGGTTCCACCGGCACCCCCAAGGGCGTCATGAACGTGCACGCGGCGATCCGCAACCGGCTGCTGTGGATGCAGGACGCCTACCGGCTGGACGCCACGGACCGGGTGCTGCAGAAGACGCCGTTCTCCTTCGACGTGTCGGTGTGGGAGTTCTTCTGGCCGCTGGCGGAGGGCGCGACGCTGGTGCTGGCCCGGCCGGAGGGGCACCGGGACACCGGCTACCTGGCCCGGACGATCCGGGCGGAGGGCGTGACGACGGTGCACTTCGTGCCGTCGGTGCTGCGGGCCTTCCTGCGGGAGCCGGTGGAGGAGTGCGCGAGCCTGCGCCGGGTGGTGTGCAGCGGCGAGGCGCTGCCGCGCGACCTCCAGGACCGCTTCCTGGCCCGCTCGACCGCCGCCCTGTACAACCTGTACGGCCCGACCGAGGCCGCCGTCGACGTGACCCACTGGACCTGCGGGCCGGACGACGACCCCCGGCGGCCGGTGCCGATCGGCCGGCCGATCGCCAACACCCGGATCCTGGTACTGGACGAGGCGATGCGGCCGGTGCCGGTCGGGGTGCCCGGCGAACTGCACATCGGCGGCCGGGGCCTGGCCCGGGGCTATCTGAACCGGCCCGAACTGACGGCCGAGCGCTTCGTCCGGGACCCGTTCGACCCCGACCCGGCGGCGCGGCTGTACCGCACCGGGGACCTCGCGCGGTTCCGCGAGGACGGCGCGGTGGAGTTCCTCGGCCGGCTGGACCACCAGGTGAAGCTGCGCGGCCTGCGGATCGAGCTCGGCGAGATCGAGGCCGTGCTGACCGGGCACCCGAAGGTGCGCGAGGCCGTGGTGACGGCCCGTCCGCACCGGACCGGTGACCTGCGGCTGGTCGCCCATCTGACCTTGGCCGAAGGCGCCGGAGCGCCGCCCGGGCCGGCCGAGCTGGCCGCCCATCTGCGCGGCCGGCTGCCCGGGTACATGGTGCCCGCGGTGTTCGCCGTGCTGGACGCACTGCCGCTCACCCCGAGCGGCAAGGTGGACCGCAACGCGCTGCCCGAGCCGGGCGAGGACGGCCCCGCGGCGGGCGCGCCGTTCACCGCGCCCGGGGCCGGGCTGGAACGGTCGCTGGCCGGCCTGTGGCGCACGGTGCTGGGGGTGGAGCGGGTCGGCGCCCACGACAACTTCTTCGACCTCGGCGGGCACTCGCTGCTGATGGCCGAGCTGCGGTCGCTGCTCGCGGCGGACCTAGGGCACCGGGTGTCCATGGTCGAGCTGTTCCAGCACCCGACGGTGGCCTCGCTGGCCGCCCATCTGAGCCGGTCCGGGGTGGATCCGTCCACGGCCCCCGGGGCGGCCGCGCGCGAACGCGCGGAGAACCGACGCCGGGCCGGTGCCCGGCGGCAACAGGCGGCCGTGCGCCGTGCCCGTTCCTGAGAGCGCGATGTGAGAGAGCGACAGGTGACCCCGATGCCGGAGATGTCCGAAGAACTCGACCAGATCGCCGTCGTGGGGATGGCCGGCCGCTTCCCCGGCGCCCCCGACGTCGACAGCTTCTGGAGGACCTTGGAGGAGGGCCGGGAGTCGATCGAGGTGCTCTCCGGGGCCGGGCTGCGGGCCGCCGGGGTGGACCCGGAGGTGTCCGGCCGGGACGGCTACGTCCGGGCCAAGGGCGTACTCGCCGGGGCCGACCGCTTCGACGCGGCGTTCTTCGGCTACAACCCGCGCGAGGCCGAGATCATGGACCCGCAGCACCGGGTGTTCCTGGAGTGCGCCTGGGAGGCCCTGGAGTCGGCCGGCTGCGTGCCGGAGGACTTCGGGGGCCGGATCGGCGTGTTCGCCGGCGCCGGGATGAACACCTACCTGCTGCACAACGTCACCGCCAACCGCCGGGTCTTCGAATCGGCGGGCCCGTACCAGACGCTGCTGGCCTCCGACAAGGACTTCCTGGCCACCCGGGTCGCCTACAAGCTGGGCCTCACCGGGCCGGCGATGAGCGTGCAGACGGCCTGCTCGACCTCGCTCACCGCCGTCCACCTGGCCTGCCAGAGCCTGCTCAACGGCGAGTGCGACCTCGCCCTGGCCGGCGGGGTGTCGATCGGCTCCCCGCTGGAGCAGGGCTACCAGTACGAGCCGGGCGGCATCCTCTCCCCCGACGGCCACTGCCGGCCGTTCGACGCCTCGGCGGGCGGCACCGTGCCCGGCAACGGCGTCGGCGTGGTGGTGCTGCGCCGGCTGGCCGACGCGCGGCGCGACGGCGACCCGGTGGACGCCGTGGTACTGGGCTCGGCGGTCAACAACGACGGTTCGCTGAAGGCCGGTTACACCGCGCCGAGCGTCGACGGGCAGGCCGCGGTGGTCTCCGAGGCACTGGCGATGGCCGGAGTCGACGCGGGCTCGGTCGGCTACGTGGAGACCCACGGCACCGGCACCGCGCTCGGCGACCCGATCGAACTCGCCGCGCTGACCCGGGCCTTCCGCGAGGACACCGAGGAGACCGGCTACTGCGCGATCGGCTCGGTGAAGAGCAACATCGGCCACCTGGACGCCGCCGCCGGGGTCGCCGCGCTGATCAAGACGGTGCTGGCGCTGCGGCACGAGGCGATCCCGGCCTCCCTGCACTTCACCAAGCCCAATCCCGAACTCGACCTGGAATCCGGCCCGTTCTTCGTCAACGACCGGCTGCGGCCGTGGCCCCGGGGGGAGCGGCCGCGCCGGGCCGGGGTCAGCTCCTTCGGCATCGGCGGCACCAATGTGCACCTGGTGCTGGAGGAGGCCCCCGCGCCGACGCCTGCGCCGGCGGAAGTCGTCACCGGCCAGGAGACCGGCCAGGAGACCGGCGAGGCCACCGGCGAGGCCACCGGCGAGGACACCGCCCCCGTCCTGCTGCCGCTGTCCGGCCGCACCGCCGCGGCCGTCGCCGAGGGCGCCCGACGGCTCGCCGACCACCTGGAGGCCCACCCCGGCCTGCGGCTCGACGACCTCGCCCACACCCTGGTCCACCGCCGCCGCGCCTTCGGCCGCCGCGCCGCGCCGGTGGCCCGGGACCGGGCCGGGGCGGTGGCCGCGCTGCGCGCCGTCACCCCCGCCGGCACGACGGAGGCCGCCGAGGGCGCCCGAGTGGCGTTCCTGTTCCCCGGCCAGGGCACCCAGTACGTCGACATGGCCCGCGGCCTGTACCGCCGGGAGCCGGTGTTCACCGCCGAACTCGACCGCTGCGCCGAGCTGTTCGCCGCCGAGCTGGGCGAGGACCCGCGCGCGCTGCTGTTCCCCGCCCCCGGGGCGGCCGGCGCGGCGGCGGAGCGGCTGACCCGCACCGAGTACGCCCAGCCCGCGCTGTTCCTGGTCGAGTACGCGCTGGCGCAGCAGTGGACGGCCTGGGGCGTGCGGCCGGACGCGATGGTCGGCCACAGCGTCGGCGAGTACGTCGCCGCCTGCCTGGCGGGCGTGTTCGAACTGGAGGACGCGGTACGGCTGGTGGCGGCCCGGGGCCGGCTGGTCGCGGCGATGCCCGCCGGGGCGATGCTCACCGTGTTCCTCTCCGAACGTGAGCTCGCGCCCTGGCTGGCCGACGGCACCGGCCTCGCCGTGGCCGCCCTCAACTCCACCGGGCTGAGCGTCGTCTCCGGCCCGACCGACGCGGTGGACGGGCTGGAGCGGCGGCTCAGGGAGGCCGCCGTCCCCTGCCGCCGGCTGCACACCTCGCACGGCTTCCACTCCCCCGCGATGGACGGCGCCGTCGGCCCGCTGGTCGAGGCGGTCCGCGCGGTGCGGCCGAACCCGCCGCGGATCCCGTTCTGCTCCAACGTCACCGGCACCTGGATCACCGAGCAGGAGGCGACCGACCCGGAGTACTGGGGCCGCCACCTGCGGCAGCCGGTCCGCTTCGCCGACGCCGCCGCGCTGCTGCTCGCCGACCCGTCCTGGGTACTGCTGGAGGTCGGCCCCGGCCACACCCTCGGCGACTTCGTCCGCCGTCACGGCGCCTGGCAGGAGGGCCGGACGGTGGTCGGCTCGCTGCGCCACCCGCAGGAGCGGGAGGAGGACGACGCGCTCCGGCTGCGCCGAGGCCTGGGCGCGCTGTGGAGCGCGGGCGTGCCGGTCGACCGGGACGTGCTGCGGCCGGGCACGGACGGACGGGTGCTGCGACTGCCCGGCTACGCCTTCCAGCGGCAGCGCTTCTGGGTGGAGCCGGACCGCGCCGCAGCGGCCGGCCCGACGGCCACCGGCGGCGCGTCCCGGCGGGCGGCCGGGCCGGTCCCGGTCGAGGACTGGTTCCGCACCCCCGGCTGGCGGCGCCTCGCCCCGCACACCGGACCCGGCGCCCGGACCGGCTCGGACGGCGCGGACGGCTCGAACGGCTCGGACGGCTCGGACGGCGGGCCGCTGTGGGTGGTGCTGGGCGACGGCACCGGCCTCGGCGCCGCCCTGGCCGGGCGGCTGGCCGAGGACGGCGCCGCCGTGGTCCGGGTCGGCACCGCCGACGGCTCGGAGCGCACCGACGGCCTGCGCGTCCCCGGTCCGCACGCCCGCGGCGCGGACTCCTGGTCCCTGGACCCGGACGACCGCGCGCAGGCCGCCGAACTGCTCGGCGCGCTGGACCTCCGGGGCGCGGCCTCGCTGCGCCTGGTGCACCTGTTCAGCCTCGGTGACGAGCTGTCCGACGGCGAGGTACTGGAGGGCGAGGCCCGGGCCGGCGAGGCGCTGGACGAGGCCCGGCTGAACGCCGCCCGCCGGCTCGGCCTGGACAGCCTGACCGCCCTCGCCCAGGCCCTCACCGACGCCCGCCCCGCCGTCCCGGTCACCCTCGACGTGCTCTGCCGGGGCGTCCACAGCGTCACCGGCGACGAGCCGCTGCGGCCCGAGCAGGCCCTGCTGGCCGGGCCCTGCACGGTGATCCCCCAGGAGCTGCCGGACGTCGGCTGCCGCCTGCTGGACGTCACCGGCACCGATCCGGCCGCCCCGGCGGAGGAGGCGGTGCGCGCCGTGCACGAGCTGCTGCTGCGCGACCCCGCGGAACGCGACCTGGCGCTGCGCGGCCGGCACTGGTGGGTCCGCGACTTCGACCCGCTCCCGCTCCCGGCCGGGGAAGCGCCCGACGGACCGGCCGACGGACCGGCCGGGGACGCGGCCGACGAACGGTCCGACCGCCCGGCCGACCGTCCGGCGCACCCCCGCGACGGCGGCGTCTACCTCGTCACCGGCGGCCTCGGCGGAGTCGGTCTGGCCCTCGCCGAGCAACTGGCCGAGGGCCTGCGGGCACCGGTGCTGGGCCTGCTCGGCCGCTCGGACTTCCCCGCCGAGGAGGACTGGCCGGCCTGGCTGGAGACGCACGGCGAACAGGACCCGACCAGTGCCCGGATCCGCCGCCTCACCCGGCTCCGGGAGCGCGGCGCACGGATCGCGCTGCTGCGGGCCGACGTCACCGACGAGCGCGGGCTCGGCGCGGCGCTGGCCGCCCTGCGCGCGCGGTTCGGCCCGCTGAACGGCGTGGTGCACGCGGCCGGGGCGCCGTCCACCGGCATGCTCGCCCGCCGGACCCGCGCGGACGCCGACGCGGTCCTGGCCGCGAAGACCGTCGGCACCCTGCTGCTGGACCGGCTGTGCGCGGACGACCCGCTGGACTTCCTGCTGCTCTGCTCCTCGGTCAGCGCCGTCCTCGGCGGCCCCGGCCAGAGCGACTACGGCGCGGCGAACGCCTTCCTGGACGCCTTCGCCCAGTGGCGGCGCCGACAGGGCCGTCCGGTGACCGCGCTCGGCTGGGGCACCTGGGAGGGCGTCGGCATGGCCGCCGGACTCACCGGCCGACCGGCCGCCGCCGGGCCGGAGACCGGCCACCCGCTGCTGCGCCCGGTCCGCGCCGAGGGCACCACCGTCGTCTACGAGACGGTGCTCTCCACCGCGGACAGCTGGATCGTCGACGACCACCGGCTGATGGGCCACGGCCTGGTGCCGGGCACCGCCTACCTCGAACTCGTCCGGGCCGCGCTGGCCGGGCGGGCCGGGGAGCGTGAGACCGAGCTGCACGACGTGCTGTTCATGACGCCCGTGGTCGTCCCCGACGGGCAGCACCGGACGGTGTTCACCACGGTCGAGGAGCGGGACGGCCGCCCGCACTTCACCGTCCGCAGCCGCCCGTCGGCGGACGCGCCGTGGCGCGAGCACGCGACCGGCTCGGCCTCGTTCCACGAGCGCGGCCCGGACGTCGTCCGCGACCTGGCCGAGGTGGCGGAGCGCTGCGAGGTGACGGAGGTCCTGGAGACCGAGGAGGAGATCCGCCGCCGGCTCGGGGTGGAGCGCTTCGAGGAGGGCGGCGGGCCGCTGCGGTTCTGGTTCGGACCGCGCTGGCAGGTGCTGAAGACCATCCGCACCGGCGGTCGGCGGATGCTCGCCACCCTGCGGCTGGACGACGCCTTCCTGGCCGACCTGGCGGACTACCCGCTGCACCCGGCCCTGCTCGACATGGCCGGCGGCGTCTTCCGGCTGCACGCCGAGGACCCGTACTACCTGCCGCTGACCTACCGCAGCCTGCGGATCCTGCACCCGCTGACCGGCACGGTGGAGGTCTCCGTGGAGATCAAGCACCCGGCCGGATCGACCGGGGAGACCCTCACCTGCGACCTGGAACTCCTGGATCCGGACGGCCGGTTGCTGGTCCAGGTGACCGACTTCACGGTCAAGCGGATCAACGACGTCGAGGCGCTGCTGACCCAGATCGGGCGGACCGTCGCGGAGGCCGAGGCGGCCGGCGCGGACGCCGGGACCGGGACCTTGACCGGGGCGGGTACCGGACCGGCCGAGGCCGCCGGGGCGCTGGCCGCGCTCGCCGAGGGCTTCGGCGAGCCGGAGGGCCGCGCCGCGTTCGCCAGGGTGCTGGCACAGCCGGAACTTCCCGCCCAACTGATCGTCACCCCGCAGGACTTCACGGTGCTGCGGCGGCTGGCCCGCTCGATCACCCCGGCGCTGCTGGCCCGTGAACTGGAGCAGCTGGCCCCGCTCGGCGGCAGCCACCCCCGGCCCGAGCTGGCGACCCCGTTCGTGGCGCCCGCCACCGAGCGGGAGGAGGCCGTCGCGGCGCTCTGGCGGGAGGTCCTGGGCGTCGAGGAGGTCGGCGTGCACGACGACTTCTTCGCCCTGGGCGGCCATTCGCTGGCCGCCGTGCAGATCAACACCCGGATCCGGAGCCGCTTCGGCACCGAACTCGACCTGCGGGACTTCTTCCACTCCCCGACCGTCGCCCACACCGTCGGCCTGCTGGACGGGGGCGGCGGTGACGCGGGCGGCGGCGGGGACACCATCGAGGCCCTGAGCCGCGCCGGGGACGGCGGAGAACCCGGGCACGAGGACCTCGACGACCACGACCTCGACGACCTGGACGGCCTGGACGACCTCGACGGCCTGTCCGACGAGGAGGTGGAGGCCCGCCTCCAGGCCCTGCTCGCCGAGGAGACCGCCGACCGGGGGGACCAGGAATGAGCGCCCGCGACACCCACGGAACACCCGAGGACGGACGTGCGATGACTACCCCCGACCCCGCGACGCTCTCCGCCGCCGAGAAGCGCGCACTCCTCGCCGAACGCCTGCGCCGCAAGAAGGCCGCCCGGCCCCGCGAGCACCGGTTCCCGGCCTCCTTCCCGCAGCAGCGGATGTGGTTCCTGGACCAGCTGACGCCGGGCGACACCGCCTACAACGTCTGCGGCGCCACCCGGATCCGCGGCCCGCTCGACCTGGACCTCTGGCGGCGCGCCGTCTCCGCGATCGCCCGGCGCCACGAGGCGCTGCGCACCACCTTCCGGGCGGTGGACGGCGAGCCGGTCCAGGTGGTCACCGAGGGCGCCGAGCCGGGCTTCGCCGTCGTGCCGTGCGAGCACCTGGCCGGGCCGGACGGCGAGGACGGCCTGCACGCCCTGGCCCGGGAGGAGTTCGCCCGCCCGTTCGACCTGGCCACCGGCCCGCTGGTGCGGATGCGCTTCCTGCGGCTCGCCGCCGACGAGCACGTCCTGCTGCTGACCATCCACCACATCGCCGGCGACCTCTGGTCCACCTCGGTGTTCCTGGACGAGCTGGTCACGCTCTACGGCGCCTACGCGGGCGGCACCGAGCCCGCGCTGCCCGAACTGCCCATCCAGTACGCCGACTACGCGGTCTGGCAGCGCAAGCGGCTGGACGGGGACGGCGCCCGCGCCGACCTGGAGTACTGGAAGCGGACGCTCGACGGGGCCCCGGCCGCCCTGGAGCTGCCCACCGACCGGCCCCGCCCGCCGGTGCAGAGCACCCGCGGCGGCTCCCGCCCGTTCGCGCTCTCCACCGAACTGATGGACCGGGTCAGGGAGTTCAGCCGGGCCGAGGGCGTCACCCCGTTCATGACCCTGCTCGCCGCCTTCCAGGTGCTGCTGCACCGCTACACCCGGGAGGAGGACGTGGTCGTCGGCGTGCCGGTCGCCAACCGGGGCCGGCCCGAGGTCGAGCGGCTGATCGGCTACTTCGCCAACATGCTGGCGCTGCGCACCGACCTCTCCGGCGCGCCGTCCTTCCGCGAACTGCTGGGCCGGGTACGGCCGGTGTGCCTGGGCGCGTTCGCCCACCAGGAGCTGCCGTTCGAGCGGCTGGTGGAGGAGCTGCACCCGCGCCGGGACCTCTCCCGCACCCCGGTGTTCCAGGTCTCCTTCGTGTTCCAGAACATCGCGATGCCCTCCTTCGACGTGGCGGGCCTGCACCTGGAGCCGATCGAGGTGGCCGGCAGGACGGCCCGCTTCGACCTGGAGCTCCAGGTCTTCGACCGCCCGGAGGGCCTGAGCGGCCGCTTCGAGTACAACAGCGACCTGTTCGACGCGGCCACCGTCGACCAACTGGCCGGCCACCTGCGGCTGCTGGTGGAGCAGTTGCTCGCCGATCCGGACCGCCCGATCGGCGCGGTGCCGATGCTCGCGGCGGAGGAGGAGCGGCGGCTGCGCGCGCAGGGCGACGCCACCCGCCGGGAGTGGCCCGACCGGGCCCCGGTCCACCGCCTGTTCGCCGAGCAGGCCGCCCGCACCCCGGCCGCCGAGGCGGTGCGCTGCGGCGCCGAGGCGCTGGACTACGCGGAGCTGGACCGGCGCTCCGACCGGCTGGCCCGGCGCCTGCGCCGGCGCGGCGTGGGCCGGGACGTCCTGGTGGGCGTGTGCACCGAGCGCTCGGTCGACCTGGTGGTGGCGCTGCTGGCGGTGCTGAGGTCGGGCGGCGCGTTCGTCCCGATCGACCCGGAGTTCCCGCCGGAGCGGATCGCGTACATGCTGGCCGACTCCGGACTGCCGGTGCTGCTCACGCAGCGGCCGGTGGCGGAGCGGCTGCCCGCGACCACCGCCGAGGTGCTCCTTCTGGACGAGCTGGACGAGCCCGAAGAGCCGGACGAGCCGGTCGAGTCGGACGAGTCGGACGAGCGGCTCGCCGCCGAACCGGCCGGGGACCCGGCGGTGGCCGAGGAGGACCTCGCCTACGTCATCTACACCTCGGGCTCCACCGGACGCCCCAAGGGCGTCCAGGTCCCGCACCGGGCGCTGGCCAACTTCCTGCGCTCGATGCGGGAACGGCCTGGCCTGACGGCCGAGGACACCCTGCTCGCCGTCACCACCCACTCCTTCGACATCTCGCTGCTGGAACTGCTGCTGCCGCTGGTCACCGGCGCCCGGGTGGTGGTCGCCGAGCGCGCCGCCGCCGCCGACGGCGAGCAGCTGTCCCGGCTGCTGGCCGCCTCCGGGGCGAGCGTCGTCCAGGCCACCCCGTCCACCTGGCGGATGCTGCTGGACGCGGGCTGGCCGGGCGCGCCCGGGTTGAAGGCGCTGGCGGGCGGCGAGGCGCTGCCCGCCGAACTGGCCCGGCGGCTGCGGGCCTGCGGCGTGGACCTGTGGAACATGTACGGACCCACCGAGACCACCGTCTGGTCGGCGGTGGCCGAGGTCGGGGACGGGCCGATCTCGATCGGCGCGCCGATCGCCAACACCGAACTGCACGTGCTCGACGAGCAGGGCCGGCTGACACCGCCCGGGGTACCCGGCGAGCTGTACATCGGCGGCGCCGGCCTGGCCCGGGGCTACCTGGGCCGGCCGGAGCTGACCGCCGAGCGGTTCGTCCCGCACCCGTTCGGGGCGGGGCCGCAGGACCGGCTGTACCGCACCGGGGACCTGGTGCGCCGTCGGCTGGACGGCGGCATCGAGTTCCTCGGGCGGCTGGACCACCAGGTGAAGGTGCGGGGCTTCCGGATCGAGCTGGGCGAGATCGAGAGCGAGCTGGCCCGGCGGCCCGAGGTCGGCCACGCGGTGGTGACGGTCCGGGAGGACGTCCCCGGTGACCAGCGGCTGGTGGCGTACGTGGTGCCGGCGGCCGACGGGGGCGCCGGCCCGGCGGAGGAGTGGCCGGACCAGGTCGAGGAGTGGCGCCGGATCTGGGACACCGCCTACGACGGCCCGGAGGACGGCCCCGCCCCTGCCACAGCCCCTGCCACAGCCCCCGCCGCCGGAACGCCCGGCATCCCCGCCGAGGACCTGCGCGGCTGGAACAGCAGCTACACCGGGGAGCCGATCCCGGCCGGGGAGATGCGCGAGTGGGCCGACCGCACCGCCGATCGGGTGCTCGGCCTGCGCCCCCGCTCGGTGCTGGAGATCGGCTGCGGGACCGGCCTGATCCTCCAGCGGGTCGCGCCGCGGGTCGAACGCTACTGGGGCACCGACATCTCCGAGGTGGCCCTCACCGGTCTGCGCGAGGTCGTCGACGGCGCCGGTGACACCCTCGGCGAGGTCGCGCTGCACCTCTGCGCGGCCGACCGGCTCGACCGGCTGCCCGAGCGGCTCTTCGACGTGATCGTGCTCAACTCGGTGGTGCAGTACTTCCCGGACGAGCGCTACCTGCTGCGGGTGATCGAGGGCGCGCTGCCCCGGCTCGCCCCGGGCGGCTCGCTGTTCCTCGGCGACATCCGCAGCCTGCCGCTGCTGGCGTCCTTCCACCTGTCGGTCCAGCTCGCCCACGCCGAACCGGGCCTGCCGCCCGCCCAGGTGCTGGCCCGGACCCGCCGCCGCCTGGCCGAGGACCAGGAACTCGTCATCGACCCCGCCCTGTTCACCGCCCTGCCGAGCCGCTTCCCCGCCGTCCGCGAGGTCCGGGTGCTGCCCAAGCGAGCCGCCACCGCCAACGAGCTGACCCGGTTCCGCTACGACGTCGTCCTCACCACCGCCCCGGCCGACCTCACTCCCGAGCCGGTGGAGGCCGAGCCGCTGGACTGGGCCGCCGAGGGTCTGACCGTGGCCGCGCTGCGCGAGCGGCTGGCGACGCGCCGGCCCGCGCTGCTCGCCGTCCGCGGCGTGCCCAACGCCCGGCTCCGCGACCTCGCCGACACCCTCGGACGGCTCGACAACGGCGCCGAACCGCCCGCGGACCGGCCCGGGGCCGTCGACCCCGAGGAGCTCTGGGCCCTCGGCGAGGCGCTCGGCTACCGGATCGACCTCGACTGGTCCGAGCACGGCCCGGACGGCGCGCTCACCCTGCTCGCCCGCCGGTCCGACACCGACGGCGGGCCGACGTCCCGCTTCCCGGGCGCCGTCCGCCCGCCGGCGGCCGAACCGGACTGGGGCAGCCTCGTCAGCGGCACCCGGCGCCGGCTCACCCGCCGGCTCGTCCCGGCGCTGCGCTCCGCCCTCGCCGAGCGCCTGCCCGGCTACATGGTCCCCTCGGCGTTCGTCCTGCTGGACGCCCTGCCGCTGACCCCCAACGGCAAGACCGACCGCAAGGCGCTGCCCGCTCCCGACGGCGACCGCCGCGACCTCGACGCGGTGTATGTCGCCCCGCGCGACGAGCGCGAGGAGGCGCTCTGCGCGCTGTTCGCCAAGGTGCTCGGGGTGCCGGCGGTCGGTGTCCACGACAGCTTCTTCGACCTGGGCGGCCACTCGCTGCTCGCCACCCGGCTGGTCTCCCAGATCCGGGCCGCCCTGGGCGCCGAGGTCCAGGTCCGGGCGCTGTTCGAGACCCCGACGGTGGCCGGACTGGCCGGCCGCCTCGCCGCCGACGGCCCCGACCGGGCCCCCGCGGCGGCCCGCCCGGCCCCGGCCCCCGAGCCCCGGCCGGCCGAACTGCCGCTGTCCTTCGCCCAGCGCCGGCTGTGGTTCCTCGACCGGCTGGAGGGCCCCTCCGCCACCTACAACATCCCGATGGCGGTACGGCTGACCGGCCCCCTGGACGCCGACGCCCTGCGGGCCGCGCTCGCCGACGTGGTGGAGCGGCACGAGGCGCTGCGCACCGTCTTCCCCGACACCGGCGGGGTGCCGCGCCAGCACGTCCTCGCCCCGGCCGCCGCCCGCCCGGTACTGACCGTGACCGAACTGCCGGAGACCGCCGCAGCGGCGGCCGTACGCGCCGCCGCACGACACCGCTTCGACCTGGCCCGCCGGATCCCGCTGCACGCCGAGCTGCTGGTGCACGGCCCGCAGCGGCAGACGCTGGTCCTGGTGGTGCACCACATCGCCGCCGACGGCTGGTCCGTCGCCCTGCTCGGACGCGACCTGGCCACCGCCTACACCGCGCGCCTCGCCGGCCGCCCGCCGCAGTGGGCGCCGCTGCCGATCCAGTACGCCGACTACACCCTGTGGCAGCACCGGCTGCTCGGCGGCCAGGACGACCCGGGCAGCCTGCGCAACAGCCAACTCGCCTACTGGCGCGAGGCCCTGGCCGGACTGCCGGAGCGGATCGCACTGCCCGCCGACCGGCCGCACCCGGCCTCGGCCACCCACCGCGGCGGCACGGTCGCCCTGCGCTGGGACACCGAGCTGCACACCGCCGTCGCCGCGCTCGCGCGCCGGCACGACGCCAGCGAGTTCATGGTCGTGCACGCGGCCCTGGCCGCCCTGCTGCACCGGCTCGGCGCCGGGGACGACATCCCGGTCGGCGCGACCGTCGCCGGGCGCACCGACGCCGCCACCGAGGACCTGGTCGGTTTCTTCGTCAACACCCTGGTGCTGCGCGCCGACCTGTCGGGGGCGCCGAGCTTCCGCGAGCTGCTGGCCCGGGTCCGCGAACGCGGCCTGGACGGGTACGCCCACCAGGACGTCCCGTTCGAGTTCCTGGTCGACGCGCTGCGCCCGGCCCGCTCCACCGCGCACCACCCGCTGTTCCAGGTGCTGCTCGCCTGGCAGAACGTCCCGGACGCGGTGCTCGGCCTGCCCGGTGTGGCCGAGGAGGCCGTGCCGGTGGACAGCGGCGGGGCCCGGATGGACCTGGTGTTCTCGCTGACCGGCCGCCGTTCCTCCGTCGACGGCGCGCCCGCCGGGATCGACGGCGTGGTGGAGTACAACGCCGACGTCTTCGACCCGGCCACCGTGGAGCTGCTGGCCGAACGCCTGCGGCGGATGCTGGTGGCGGTGTGCGCCGCACCGGACCGCCCGGTCGCCGAGGCCGAGCTGCTCTCCCCCGACGAGCGGCACCGGCTGCTGTCCGACTGGGCCGGGACCGCCCCCGCCCCCTCCTCGGGAAGCACGCTGCCCGCGCTGTTCGAGGCCCGGGCGGCCCGCACCCCGGACCGGACCGCCGTCGTCGACCCCGGGCGGGAGCTGACCTACGCGCAGCTGGACGCCGAGGCCAATCGGCTGGCCCAGCTGCTGATCGCCCGCGGCGCGGGCCCGGAGCGGCCGGTCGCGGTGGCGCTGGGCCGCTCGGCCCGGTCGGTGGTGGCCATGCTGGCCGTGGTCAAGGCGGGCTCCGCCTACCTGCCGGTCGACCCGGACTACCCGGCGGCGCGGATCGCCTTCCTGCTCGACGACGCCCGTCCGGTGCTGCTGCTGACCGACGGCGGGTCGGCCGCCGCGCTGCCGGCGGGCGAGGTCCCGGTGCTGCGGCTGGATCTTCCCGAGGTGCTCGCGGAACTCGCCGCCCGGCCCGCCGTCGCGCCGACCGACGCCGACCGCGCCGAGCCGCTGGCCCCGGCGCACGCGGCGTACATCATCTACACCTCGGGTTCCACCGGCACCCCCAAGGGCGTGGTGGTCACCCACACCGGCATCCCGGGCCTGGTCGCGGCGCAGGCCGAGGGCTTCGGGCTGGACGAGCACAGCCGGGTGCTGCAGTTCGCCTCGCCGAGCTTCGACGCCTCGGTGGCGGAGCGCTGCGACGCGCTGCTGACCGGCGCCGCGCTGGTGGTCGTGCCCAAGGAGGAGCTGCTGCCCGGCGAGCCGCTGACCCGGACCTGCGAGCGCTACGGCGTGACCAATGTGACGCTGCCGCCCAGTGTGCTGGCCGCCGTGCCCGAGGGCGGGCTGCCCGCCGGGCTGTCCCTGGTGGTCGCGGGCGAATCCTGCCCGGCGGCGCTGGCGGACCGCTGGTCGGCGGACCGGCGGATGGTCAACGCCTACGGGCCGACCGAGACCACGGTGTGCGCCACCCTGACCGGACCGCTGGCGCCCGGCGCCGGCGCCCCGCCGGTCGGCCGCCCGATCGCCGGCGCCCGGGTGTACGTCCTGGACGAGGGGCTGCGGCCGGTGCCCGCCGGTGTGCCCGGCGAGCTGTTCGTGGCCGGCGCCGGCCTGGCCCGCGGCTACCTGGGCCGGCCCGGGCTGACCGCGCGCCGCTTCCTGCCCGACCCGTTCGGCGCGCCCGGCACCCGGATGTACCGGACCGGGGACCTCGTCCGGTGGCGGGCCGACGGCCGGCTGGACTTCCTCGGCCGCACCGACCAGCAGGTGAAGATCCGGGGCTTCCGGATCGAACTGGGCGAGATCGAGTCCGCGCTGTCCGCCCGCCCGGACACCGCCCGGGCCGTGGTGACGGTCCGGGAGGACCGGCCGGGGCAGCGCGCCCTGGTCGGCTACCTGGTCCCCCGGCCGGGGGCGGCACCGGACCCGGCGGAGGTGCGGGCGGCGCTCGCCTCCGAGCTGCCGCCGTACCTGGTCCCGGCCGCGGTGGTGGTGCTCGCCGAGCTGCCGCTCACCGCCAACGGCAAGGTGGACCGCGACCGGCTGCCCGCCCCCGGCTTCGCCCCGGGCGCCGGGTCCGGCCGGCCGCGCACCCCGGTCGAGGAGACCCTGTGCGCGATCTTCGCCGAGGTGCTCGGGCTGCCCGAGGTCGGTACCGGGGACGGCTTCTTCGACCTCGGCGGTGACAGCATCCAGGCGATCCAGGTGGTCTCCCAGGCGCGCAGCGCCGGGCTGGTGATCGGTGCCCGGGACGTCCTCGCCCACCAGTCGGTGGCCGCGCTGGCGGCCGTGGCCGTCCCCGCGGACGGGGCGGCCGGGCCCGAGGACGACGGCGTCGGTACCGTCGGGCCCACCCCGATCACCGAGTGGCTGCGCGAACTGGACGCCCCGACCGGCGAGTTCAGCCAGGAGGCGGTGATCGCCGTACCGCCGGCCGGCGTGCTGGACCTGCCGCGGCTCACCGCCGCGCTCCAGGCGGTGGTGGACCACCACGCCGTGCTGCGCTCCCGGCTGACCGTGGGGCCGGAGGGCCGCTGGGGGCTGGAGACCGGCCCGGTCGGCTCGGTGCGGGTCGCCGACCACCTGGTCCGGACGGACGCGGCCGGTGCGGACCCCGAGCGGCTGCGGGCGCTGACCACCGCCGGGGCCGCAGCCGCACGGCGCCGACTGGACCCGGCGGCCGGGGTGATGCTCCGGGCGGTCTGGCTGGACGCCGGGGAGCACACGCCCGGCCGGCTGCTGCTGGTCCTGCACCACCTGGTGGTGGACGGGGTCTCCTGGCGGATCCTGCTGCCGGACCTCCGGGCCGCCGGCGAGGCCGTCCTCGCGGGCCGTCCGGTGCGGCTGGCGCCGGTCGGCACCTCGGTGCGCCGCTGGTCCGAGCTGCTGGCCGCCGAGGCCGCGGCCCCGCACCGGCTGGCCGAACTCCCCGCCTGGCAGCGGCTGCTGGCCGGGACCCCGGCGCTGCTGCCCACTGCCGGGACGGCCACCGGCACCAGTACCGGCACCAGTACCAGCACGAGCACCGGCACCGGGCGGCTGGTCCTCACCCTCCCGCCCGAGGACACTGCCGCGCTGCTCGGCACCGCCCCCGGCGCCTTCCACACCGGCGTGCAGGAAGTGCTGCTGGCCGCGTTCGGCATCGCCCTGGAGGAGTGGCGCCGCCGCCGCTCACCGCTGGACCCGCCGGCCGACGGCGTCCTGGTCGCCGTGGAGAACCACGGCCGCCAGGAGGACCTCGCCGACGGCGTCGACCTGTCCCGCACCGTGGGCTGGTTCACCAGCGTCCAGCCGGTCCGGCTCGCCCCCGGCCCGCTGAGCTGGCCCCGGGTCACCGAGGCCGGGGCCGAGCTGGCCGCCGCCGTCGTCCGGATCCGGGAACAGCTGGCCGCACTGCCCGGCGACGGCCTCGGCCACGGGCTGCTGCGCCGGCTCAACCCCGCGACCGCCCCGGCACTGGCCGAACTTCCCTCCCCCCAGGTCGCGTTCAACTACCTCGGGCGTTTCGCCGACGCCGGCCCGGACACCCCCTGGGCACCGGTCACCGCCGACGCGGCGCTCGCCCTGGGCGACCCGGACGCCCCGGTCGGCCTGCTCACCCACCCCGTGGAGCTCAACGCCGTCACCTACGACAGCCCCGACGGCCCCCGGCTGGCGGCCGGCTGGACCTGGGCGCAGGGCCCGCTGACCGAGCCCGAGGTGCGCGAACTGGCCGAGACCTGGTTCGCCGCGCTCAGGGCGGTCGCCGGCTGCGCCGCCCTGCCCGGCGCAGGCGGTCCGCCGCCCGCCGGGCCCGCCGTCCGCCGGCGCCCCCGGGCCGCCCGGGCCGACGGCCTGGTGCCGTCGGCCGACCGCACCCACGGCGTGCCGCTGTCCTTCGCCCAGCTGGACATCATGCACCAGCCCGTCGATCCGGAGTCCTCGCACCACAACGTCATCACCGCGACCGTCCTCACCGGCACCCTCGACCCGGCGGCGCTGCGGGCGAGCCTCGACGCGATCGTGCACCGCCACGAGGCGCTGCGGACCAGGATCGTCGGGGACGGACCCGGCGACTGGCGCCAGTTCGCCGACCCCGTCGGCGGCTGGCCGCTCGCCACCGTCGACCTGCGCGAGGAGCCCGCCGCCGGCAGGCGGGAAGCGGTGCGCCGACTGGTCGCGGCCGAGGTGGACCGCCCGTTCCGGCTGGCCGAGGGCCCGTTGGTGCGGGGCACCCTGATCGCCACCGCCCCCGGCGAGTGGGTGCTGGTGCTGGTGCTGCACCACATCGTGGTCGACCTGTGGTCGTACGCGCTGCTCGGGCGCGAGCTGGGCGAGCTGTACGCGGCCCGGGTGCTGGGCCGCGAACCGCGGCTGCCCGCGCCGGCCGTCCAGTACCCGGACTGGGCGGCCTGGCAGCGGCGGCGGCTGGCGGACGGCGTGCTGGACGAGCACCTCGCCCACTGGGAGCGGCTGTTGGCGGACCTGCCGGCGCTGCCCCGGTTCGAGGCGCCGGAGCACCAGCGGGCCGAGGCCGTCACCGGGTACACCAGCGGCTTCGTACTGGAGCCCGCGATCGCCTCGGCCCTCAAGGAGGCGGCGCAGCGCGAGGGCGTGACGCTGTTCATGCTGCTGCTGACCGGCTTCCACCTCCTGCTGCAGAGCTACGCGCGGGGCGGGGCACCGGACGGGGTACCGGGAGAGGAACCGGCCGGTGACCTCGCGGTCGGCTTCCCGCTGGCCGGCCGGGAGCATCCGCAGACCGAGCGGATGATCGGCTTCTTCATCAACCCGGTCGTGGTCCGCCCCCGCCCGGCCGCCGACGCGACCGTCCGCGAACTCCTGACCGCCGTCCGGGCCGGCGTCCTGGACGCCCATCTGCACCAGGAGGTCCCGCTGCGGCAGCTGCGCAAGGACGCCGGGGAGGACCACAACCCGCTGCGGCTGCTGTTCAACCTGCTGAACGTCGCCGGCGATCCGCTGGACCTGCACGGCCTCACCGCGGCGCCGCTGAGCCTCGACGTCGGCGACGCGGAGGTGATCCCCGAGCTGGTCACCGAGATGCGCCCGCACAACGCCGACCTCTACCTGATGATGCACGAGTCCGAGGCCGGACTGCGCGGCCTGTGGCTGTACTCGCCGGACCGGATCGACCCGCGGTCGATGGCGGCCATGATGCGCCAGTGGCCTTTCGTGCTGGAGCTGCTGGCCCACCGGCCGGACCTCCCGCTGGCCGAGCTGCGGCGCCGCGTCCGCGACCGCCCGACGGCCTGAGCCTCCGACGGCCTGGACCCCCGACGGCCTGGGCCTCGCCGGACCGACCGCCCCTCCCCCGCCTCCCCGACCCGAAAGGCCCTCGATGAACCGGACCGCCAACCCCGTCGCGCTGATCACCGGCGGCACCCGCGGCATCGGCCGCGCCACCGCCCTGCGGCTGGCCGAGGACGGCTACGACATCGCCCTCTGCTACAGCACCGACGCCGAGTCCGCCCGCACCCTGGAGAAGGAGCTGCTGGACCTCGGCCGCGCCGCCTACGTCCGCCGGACCGATGTCGCGGACGCCGAGGCCGTCCGCGACCTGGTGGACGGCGCCGAGGACGCGCTCGGCCCGATCACCGCGCTGGTCGCCTCGGCGGCGATCCTCCGCGACGCCCCGCTGCTGCTGATGGAGGACCAGGACTGGCAGGACGTGCTCCAGGTCAACCTCAGCGGCGTCTACCACGCCTGCCGGGCGGTCGTCGACGGCATGGTGCTGCGACGGCACGGCACCATCGTCAACCTCTCCTCCGTGGCCGGGATCTGCGGCAACGCCGGGCAGACCAACTACGCGGCGACCAAGGCCGGCATCATCGGCTTCACCCGCTCGCTCGCCCAGGAGGTCGGCCGCTACGGCATCCGCGCCAACGCGGTCGCCCCCGGCTACATCGACACCGACCTGGTCGCGCAGCTGCCCGAGGAGGCCGTCGAGCGGTCCCTCGAACAGGTCGCCCTGCGGCGCCTCGGCCGCCCGGAGGAGGTCGCCGACCTGGTCGCCTTCCTCCTGTCCGAGCGGGCGAGCTACCTCACCGGCGAAGTCCTCCGGATCGACGGCGGCTTCCGCTGACCCGGCCCGCTTCCCGACCGCCCCGCCCACCCCTGGAGCCCCCGTGCGATGGACCGTCCTGGTCAACGACCAGCAGCAGCAGGCCCTCTACCCCGCCGACCGTCCCGCCCCCGCCGGCTGGCACCCCACCGGCTTCACCGGCACCGAGGAGTCCTGCGCGGCCCATGTGGACGCGACCTGGCCCGACCTCCGCCCGCTTGCACCGCGCGCCCAGGAGTCCTAGGTTCTGTCCGGCGGATCTTGACAGGTCACAGCGCAGTACGCTGGGACGGTGCTGCTCCCCACCGTCCCACGCACCCGACTGCGTTCCGCCGATCAGCCGGCTATCGACACGCCATTCGGCCCGCTGACCTTCACCACGACCATCGGGAACACCGGCCTTCCCCTGCTGCCCGATGAGCTGTTCGAACTGTCGAGGGGTCGCATGGTTGCCCGCTGGGTCCATCCTTCGGCCCACGTCGAGCTGCTGCTGACCCCGTGGGATCCCGAGCTCGACCCCGAGCACTGGGGGCCGCTGATCGACTGCCGCGCGGCGGTCTGGAGGATCGATGCCCTCACCCCGATCGAGCGGGTGAGGTTCTCGGCGGAGCTGCCGGAACGGCTTCCGGAGGGAGCCGACGCGCAGTGGGACGGTGGGCAGGCGCTGGCCGCGATCACGGTGGAGGACGACAACATCCGGCTCACCGTCGGTGGTAACGACGAGGAGGCGATCTGTGGGGCGGCCGCCGAAGGCGAGGTACCGCGGCGGTGGGCGGCGCTGAGCGGGGAGGTGTACGACCGTTCGTTCACAACGTGGGGGGTGGACTTCGGACACCATCACGGCATGTCCTGGACGCTGCCTCCGCTGGAGGCGGGTGACCACTGTGAACTCCCGGTGGTGGCCGCCTGGGCCCCGGCCACGGACGAGACCGAGAACACCTGGTCCGCCGTCATACCATCGCCAACGGTGCTGCTGCGGCAGGTCACTGCCGAGCTGACGAAGCGGGCTGACGCTCCGGACGCGGGCTGATCAGGGTCTGAGCCAGAGGCGTATTGACGCGACGATGACGGTGCCGTGGAAGACGTAGGCGCGCTTGTCATACCGCGTCGCGACGGCCCGTGAGTGCTTAAGTCGGTTGATCGTGCGCTCGACCTCGTTCCGGCGCTTGTACATCTCCTTGTCGAAGCCCGCGGGCCGGCCTCCTCGGCTGCCGCGGCGCCGGCGGTCGGCCCGCTGGTCCTTCGGCTCCGGGGTGGTGTGCTTGATCTGGCGTCTGCGCAGGTAGCGGCGATTGCGGCGGGAGCTGTGGGCCTTGTCGCCGCCGAGGTGGTCGGGGCGGGTGCGCGGATGGCCGCCGCCTGGGCGCTTGACCCTGATGCGTTCCAGGACCGGGATCAGCTGCGGGCTGTCGCCCCACTGACCGGGCGTGATCAGCATGGCCAGTGGACGGCGGCCGCCTTCCCCGGCAAGGTGGATCTTGGAGGTCAGACCGCCACGGGACCGGCCGATTCCCTCGTCGGGGCGGTGCTGCCGGGGCGTTGATTTCCGCTTCGGGATACGGGGTGTTCTGCGCGGTGCACCGGCAGCGTGCCGGTGGGCCCGGCACGAGGTGGAGTCCACGCTCACCATGCTCCAGTCGATGCGCCCCTGAGAGTCGGCCTCGGCCTGGACGCCCTGGAGGATCCTTTCCCAGGTGCCGTCCGCCGACCACCGACGGTGGCGCTCGTACACGGTTTTCCAGCTACCGAACCGCTCCGACAGGTCCCGCCACGGGACGCCCGTGCGGACCCGGAACAGGATCCCGTCGATCACCGTCCGGTGATCAGTCCACCGTCCACCGCGGCGCCCGGTCTTCGGCAGATGTGGTGCCAGTCGCACCCACTCGTCGTTCGTCAGATCGCCCCGCCCCACGACCAACACAATGGGCCACGCGAGGCGATCACATGATCCGCCGGACAGAACCTAGCGCGCCGAACCGTTCGGAAACTTTCCTAACCAAATCCATTGACCCCGCGGCCGGGGACCCCGATTCTGTGAGACACCCGCCGCGGGGCGTCGTCGTGCGCCGCGGGCGGCCCTCCACCTCCCCCTGACCTGCCGTCAACCCCGTGCACAGGACCGACGAAAGCGAGTTGGCATGCGCAAGACCATCGGAGTCCGCCTCACCGCCCCGCTGCTGGCCGCCCCCCTCGGTCCGGCCGCCCTCCTGCTGGCCCCGGTGGCCTCCGCCGCGGCGGACCCCACGGCCACCGACCCGGCCGCCGTGGCCGCGCCCGGGATGGCCGCCGCGCCGTACGAGTACCTCGGCTGGGGCAACCCGCAGAAGCCGACGGACGTGATGAAGGCGACCGGCGTCAAGTGGTTCACGCTGGCGTTCATCCTCTCCGACGGCGGGTGCAACCCGAAGTGGGACGGCAGCCGGCCGCTCACCGGCGGCTCCGACGAGGCCGCGATCAAGTCGATCCGGGCGGCCGGCGGCGACGTGGTCGTCTCGGTCGGCGGGTGGAGCGGCAACAAGTTGGGCGAGAAGTGCTCCAGCGCGAGCGCACTGGCCGGCGCCTACCAGAAGGTCATCGACGCCTACCGGCTCAAGGCCTTCGACATCGACATCGAGAACACCGAGTTCGGGAACGCGACGGTCCGTCAGCGGGTGGTCGACGCCTTGAAGATCGTCAAGGCGAAGAACCCCGGCCTCGTCACCTACATCACCCTGGGCACCACGCCCACCGGCCCCGACGCCAACGGCAAGGACCTCATCAAGCGCGGCGCGGCGGCCGGCCTCGCCAACGACGGCTGGGTGGTCATGCCGTTCGACTTCGGCGGCCACAGCGGCACCATGGGGCAGGCCTCGGTCGGCGCCCTGGAGGGCCTCAAGGCGGCGGTCAAGAGCGCCTACGGCTACAGCGACGACGCCGCCTACCGGCACATCGGGGTGTCCTCGATGAACGGGAGGACCGACGAGGCCGGCGAGACCGTCACCACCGCCGACTTCCGCACCCTGCTCGGCTACGCCCAGCAGCACCACCTCGCCCGGTTCGCCTTCTGGTCCGTCAACCGCGACCGCGCCTGCGGCTCGGGTACCGACGCCGACGCGTGCAGCGGCGTCGCGCAGTCCCCGTACGAGTTCACCCGGATCGTCGTCCAGTACCAGGGCTGAGACCCCTCGGCCGGGGGCGGCGGTCACTCCACCGGAGCCGCGCCCCCGGACACCGGCCACCGGCCACCGGACCCGGCGAGCGGACCGATCGATCGGTTGATTCTCTTGCCGGATAAGCCAGTTGACGTATCTTCCGCTTCGGATCCCCCTCGATCGTTGACGACCGGCCGTCCGGAGGATTGGCTTCCCGGAAAGCCCGCCACCGGGAGGGATCCCGGCCGGGCGACCTGAGGGGAAGCCTTGATGACACGTACCAGCCGGACGTCCCGCAACCGATGGCTCGCGGGCGGCGGAGTGCTGGCCGCGGCCGCCGTGATCGCCGCCACCGCCGCCCCGGCCCAGGCCCTGGCCCGGCCGGTGGCGCGCGGTACCGTCCAGATCAGCACCGGGGTGAACGGCACCGCGCCCGACGGACAGTCGTCCAGCCAGGGCATCAGCGCCGACGGCCGCTACGCCCTGTTCACCTCCTGGGGCACGAACCTGGTGGGGCAGCCCGGGAAGGGCGGGCGCGACGCCTATGTGACCGATCTGCGCAACGGGCGCACCGAGCGGGTCAACCTCTCCGACGCGGACGAGCCGCTGAACGGCTTCACCGAGTACGTCGCGATCAACGCCAACGGCCGTTACGTCGCCTTCGACAGTGAGGCCGAGGGCGTGGCCCCCGGCGCACGGGTGGCCGGGCGCGACGAGGTGTACCTGCGCGACCGCTGGACGGGGCGCACCGAACTGGTCAGCGGCAGCGCCGCCGGGACCGACACCGACCAGTACCACGCCTCCTACGCGCCCTCGATCAGCGCGGACGGCCGGTACGTGGCGTTCGTGTCCTCCCGGACCGACCTGGACCCGACAGTGGTGGACACCGAGCCCCCGGCCACCGGCACCGACCCCGCGCTGGCCCGGCCGTACACGTGGAAATACAACGTCTACCTCACCGACCGGCGGACCCACACCACCCGGCTGGTCTCCCGGGACGTCGACGGCAAGCCGGGCGAGAGCCTCTCGGTGCACCCGACGATCAGTGCGGACGGCCGCACCATCGGCTTCTCCTCGCTCTCGGCGCTGCTGCCGGAGGACCAGCCGACCGCGGCACCCGCCCCCGCCGACGTGGAACCGACCCCGGGCGCCGCCGAGGCCGCGCGCCGGATCACCCCGCCGGGGGCGGCGCAGTCGCTCGCCTCCCATCCGACCTCCGCCGTCTACTACGTCTACGACGTGCCCACCGGGCGGCTGACCCCGGTGAGCACGGGCACCGACGGCGTCCTCGGCAACTCCAGCTTCGCGGCGACGATCAGCCCCGACGGGCGGCGCGCGATCTACACCCTGGCCGAGCCCGGCGGCTCGACCCACGGCCACCGCTACCACACAGTGCTCCACGTCCGGGACCTGCGGACGGGCACCGTGACCAAGGTGAGCGGCGGCCTGCCGGGTACCAGCTCGGTCGGTTCCTCGGACCACGGCTCGATCACCGCCGACAACCGCTGGCTCTACTTCGAGTCCGCCGCCGACAACCTGGTGGCCGGCCCGCAGCACGCGGACTGGGACGTCTACCGCCAGGACCTGCGCACCGGCCGCACCGAGCGGGTCTCCACCGCGCCCGGCGGCTCGCTCGGCAACGGCTCGTCGAGGGAACCCTTCGTGGACGCCGCGGGCCGCGCGGTGGTGTTCGGTTCGACCAGCCGCAACCTGGTGGCCGGCACCGACGCTCCGGCGGCCGAGGACTCCCAGGTCTTCGCAGCGTCCGCCGGGCACCACCGGGGCGACGGCGACGACCAGGGCGAGAACGAGGACGGCTGACGGGCCGGAAGGACCGGTCAGTACGGGCCCGACCGGCCGCAGAGGCCGGTCGGGCCCGTTGCCGTGGGGGCAGGAACGAGGCCGCCCTGCGCCCTGCCACCCGACCCCGACCCCGACCCGACACGCCGACCGGGCGACGGCCTGCTTTGCGATTAATAATGCCCAGTATTAATCTTGGGCCCATGGCAAGGACGTCGGCGGGCCACGAGACCCGCGAGAGGCTGCTTCGGGCGGCGGAGGAACTCTTCGCCACCCGGGGTGTGGAGGGCTCGCTCACCAAGGACATCGTCCGGCTGGCCGGGCAGAGCAACCCGTCCGCCGTGCAGTACCACTTCGGCTCCCGCGAAGGGCTGCTGGACGCGATCATGGCCGCCCGGCAGGAGCGCACCGAGCGGGCGCTCGCGCCGAGGCTCCCCACCCTGGCGGAGCAGGACCTCCCCGGACTGCTCGACGCCCTGGTCACCGCCGAGGCCACCGAGCTGCGCACCGAGCAGGGCCGGCACTGCCTGCGGATCTCGGCCCAGGTCAGCCACGACAGCGGTGTCCGCACTCGGACCCCGCACCCCACCCTCGCGGGCGGCGGCTACTGGCGGCTGATCGCGCTGGCCGAGCAGCGGATCTCCGGCCTGCCGGAGCCGGTCCGGCTGGAGCGGCTCGACCTCGCCCTCACCCTGGTCGGCGCGGCGCTGGCCGACCGGGCGCGGCAGTACCTCACCGGGTCCACCCCCCTGACGGACGAGGAGACCTTCCTGGCCGACCTGGTGACGGTGTCCGCCGCCATGCTCTCCGCCCCCACCCCTTCGAGGAGCACCTCATGAACGACCTGACCGGCAAGACCGTCATCATCACCGGCGGCGCCCGCGGCCTCGGCGCCGAGGCCGCGCGGCTGGCCGTCGCCGCCGGCGCCAATGTGGTCGTCACCGACGTCCTGGAGGACGACGGTCTGGCCACCGCCGCCGAGCTCGGCGAGCGGGCCCGGTTCGTGCGGCACGACGTGACCTCCGAGGAGGACTGGCAGCGGGTGGTGGACCACGCGGTGGCGGAGTTCGGCGCGGTGCACGGCCTGGTCAACAACGCGGGGATCTCCACCGGCACCCCGCTCGCGGACGAGAGCGTGGCGTACTTCCGCAAGGTGCTGGACGTCAATCTGACCGGGGTGTTCATCGGCATGAAGACCGTCGTCCCGGCGATGCGCGCGGCCGGCGGCGGCTCGATCGTCAACATCTCCTCGGCGGCCGGCCTGATGGGCCTCGCCCTGACCGCCGGTTACGGCGCCTCCAAGTGGGGTGTGCGCGGCCTCAGCAAGATCGGCGCGGTCGAGCTGGGCACCGACCGGATCCGGGTCAACTCGGTGCACCCGGGCATGACCTACACCCCGATGACGGCGGCGGTCGGCATCCGGCAGGGTGAGGGCAACTACCCCAACACCCCGATGGCCCGCGTCGGCGAGGCGTCGGAGATCGCCACCGCCGTGGTGTACCTGCTGTCCGACGACGCCTCCTACGTGACCGGCGCCGAACTCGCGGTGGACGGCGGCTGGACCACCGGGCCGACCGTCAGGTACGTCATGGGGCAGTGAGCCGGGCGCTCCCCCGAGCGACTCCCGCGCGCCGCGCCCCGGGAACGTTCCCGAGGCCGCGGCGCGCGGCGGTCCGCCACCCGTTGCCCGCCGGGCTACCGCGCCCCGTCGAGCAGGACCGGGAGTTCGCGGTGCCCGTTGGAGATCAGCGACTCGACGGGCCGCAGCTCGGCGCCCGGGGCGAGGGCGAGGTCCGGGAACCGCTCGAAGAGCATCCGCAGGGCGGTCGCCCCCTCCAGCCGGGCCAGCGGGGCGCCGATGCAGAAGTGCGGGCCGTGGCCGAAGGCCAGGTGGTCCTTGACCGGGCGGGTGACGTCGAAGACGGCGCCGTCCTCGCCGTAGCGGACGGGGTGGCGGCCGGCGGCGGCGTACGAGGCCAGGATCGGGTCGCCCTTCCGGAGCACCACCCCGCCGGGCAGCTCGATGTCCTCGACGGCGTAGCGCAGCGGCAGGTGCGCCACGGGGGCGTCACGGCGCAGCGCCTCCTCGACCACGTCGCCCCAGCCGACCTTGCCGGCCCGGACCAGGGCGAGCTGCTCCGGGTGGGTGAGCAGCGCGGCGATGGCGTTGTCGATCAGGTTGACGGTGGTCTCGTAGCCGGCCGAGACGACCAGCAGCAGGGTGTCGCGCAGTTCCTCCTCGGTCAGCGCCGAGGCACCGGCGGTCCTGTCCGGCCCGTCCTCCCCATCGGGCCCGCCCTCGCCGTCCCCGGTGTCGCGGGCGGCGATCAGCAGCGAGGTCATGTCGTCGGCGGGCTCGCGGCGCTTGGTGGCGATCAGCTCGTCCAGCATGCCGTAGAAGGTCGTCAGGTTGGCGACGGCCTCCGCTGCGGTGCGGGTGGTGTCGAAGACCCGGTCGACGGTGGTGCGGAAGCTGTCCGTGAGGGAGTCCGGGAGTCCCAGCAGCCGGGCGATGACCTGGATCGGCAGCCGGTAGGCGAGGTGTTCGCGCAGGTCGACGGGGGTGCCGGCCGGCATCGCGGCCAGGTCGTCCAGCAGCGTCCGCGTCAGCTGCTCGACCTGTCCGGTCATGGCGTTGATCCGGCGGACCGAGAACGCGGTGCCGACCAGCCGGCGCAGCCGCCGGTGCTCCGCGCCGTGGGCGGTGAACATGTTGCGGGCGGCCACCCAGATCGCCAGCGGCCAGGTGGGGACGACCTCGGCGAAGTCCGGCCAGTGCTGGAGACCGTCCTTGGACACCCGGGGGTCCTTGAGCAGTTCCTCCAGCAGCTCCGGGTCGGCCACCGCCCAGGCCCGCACCCCCAGGAGGTCGACGGGCGTCGCCGGACCGCGCTCGAACAGCTCGGCGGTCTCGGCGTCGCGGTCGCGACCGGTCGGGTCCAGCACGAGTCGTTCCACGGGGGCTCCTTCGGTCGGGTGACGCAGGCGCGCGGCGGTCGGGCCGCGCACGGGACCGAGCATGCCGCCGCGCGCCGGTCACGTCGAGAGGGCCTGTGCGGCAAGGGCATTGACGGAGCATCAGCTTGAACGGCTCCTGGGTGCCGAAAATCAGGTGGCGACCGGAACCCCCGCTGTTAGAATTCCGGAGACCGTTGATCTTTCCTCGAGGAGACCGGACATGGTGGTGGACGAGGACATCTCCGGGTGATCACCCGGAGCCGACAGGCCGCTCGCCGGTGCATCGAAGCACCGCTGCCGCGGCCCGCTCGTCATCCCCTCCTTCCCTCTGTCCGGCACCCGGGCGGGTGTGTCCTCCCCCGCCCCGTCACTCCACGAGGTCACCGCCATGTCCGGCGCTTCCGTCGTCTGCACCAACCTGTCCTTCTCCTGGCCCGACGACACCCCCGTCGTCCAGGACCTCTCCTTCGCCGTCGGCCCCGGCCGGACCGGCCTGGTCGCCCCGAACGGCAGTGGCAAGAGCACCCTGCTCCGGCTCCTCGCCGGTGAACTGCGCCCCTCCGCGGGGTCGGTGACCGTCGACGGCGTGCTCGGCCACCTCCCGCAGACCCTCCCGCTCACCGCCGGGCTCACCGTGGCCGAGGTCCTGGGCGTCGCCGACGTGATCCGGGCCATCGACGCGGTGGAGTCCGGGGACGTCGACGAACGGCACTTCACCACCATCGGCGAGGACTGGGACATCGAGGAGCGCACCCGCGACCGGCTCGCCCGCCTCGGCCTGGGACACCTCTCCCTCGACCGCGACCTGGGCACCCTGAGCGGCGGCCAGATCGTCTCGCTGGGCCTGGCCGGCCAACTGCTGCGGCGCCCCGACGTCCTGCTGCTCGACGAGCCCACCAACAACCTCGACCGCGACGCCCGGCACCGGCTCTACGACGCGCTGGACGACTTCCACGGCTGCCTGCTGCTGGTCAGCCACGACCGCGAGTTGCTCGACCGGACGGACCGGATCGCCGAGCTCGACCGGGGCGCGCTGCACTTCCACGGCGGCAACTTCACCGCGTACGAGGAGGCCGTCCGGGCCGGGCTGGAGGCCGCGGAGCGCACTGTCCGCAGCGCCGAGCAGGAGCTGAAGCGGGAGAAGCGGGAGCTGCAGCAGGCCCGCGAGCGGGCCGAGCGACGGCAGAGCAACGCCGCCCGCAATCTCAAGAACGCCGGACTGCCCAAGATCTTCGCCGGCACCATGAAGCGCGGCGCCCAGGAGGCCGCCGGCCGGGCCGGCCAGGTGCACGCCGGCCGGGTCGGCGAGGCCAGGGCGCGGCTGGACGAGGCCGGCCGCGCGCTGCGCGAGGAGCAGCGGATCGTGGTGGAGCTGCCCGACACCCAGGTGCCCGCCGGACGCACCCTGTTCCTCGGCGAGCGGCTGCGGGTCCGGCTCGGCGGGCGCGAGCTGTTCGCCGCCCCCGGCGTCGACCTGACCGTGCGGGGCCCGGAGCGGATCGCGCTGACCGGGTCCAACGGCTCGGGCAAGAGCACCCTGCTGCGGCTGCTCGACGGGAGCCTGCTGCCGGACGGTGGCACGACCCGGCGGGCCGAGGGCCGGATCGCCCGGCTGTCGCAGCGGCTGGACCTGCTCGATCCGGACCGCACGGTCGCCGAGAACTTCGCCGCGTTCGCCCCGGAGCGGCCGGAGGCCGAGCGGATGAACCTGCTGGCCCGCTTCCTCTTCCGGGGTCCCGGCGCCCAACTGCCGGTCGGGCTGCTGTCCGGCGGCGAGCGGCTGCGCGCCACCCTCGCGTGCGTCCTGTGCGCGGACCCGGCGCCGCACCTGCTGCTCCTGGACGAGCCGACGAACAACCTCGACCTGGCGAGCGTCGGCCGGCTGGAGAGCGCCCTGACCGCCTACCGGGGCGCCTTCGTGGTGGTCAGCCACGACGAGCGGTTCCTGGAGCGGATCGGGGTGACCCGCCGGCTGCACCTGTCCGACGGCGGGCTGCGGGAGGCGGCGGTGCCCACCACGCCCTGACCGGCCGCCGCCACCGGCCCGGGGGCCGGGGGCCGGGGGCGCCAGGGTCCGGGGCCGGGGCTGCCGGGGGGGCCGAGGGCGCCGGAGGGACGACTACCGGCGAGTACGGCGTGGGCGGCGCGGCGGCCCGGGGACGCTGCTCCGGATCGATGCGCATCCGCGCCGAAGACCGGGAGCCGTCCATGCCGCCGTCCGCCCCGCCGCCCGATCCGCAGCCCGACCGCCGCGGCCCCGCCGCCGCCGAGCCCGCGGCCGAGCGCACGACCGCGCCCCCGGCCGAGCGCCGGGGGCTGCGGCGGCTCGGCGAGTGGTGCGCCCGCCACTCACTGCTGGTCATCGTGCTGTGGATCGTGGCGCTGGCCGCCGTCCAGACGGCGAACAAGACGGTCGGCGGCGACTACTCGGACGACTTCTCGCTGCCCGGCTCCCAGGCGCAGCAGGGTCAGCAGGTCCTCCAGGCGCACGTCCCGGCCGCCGCCGGCACCAGCTCCCAGGTGGTGCTGCACGACGCCCAGCCGCTGACCGGCTTCGCCCCGCAGGTGTCGCAGGCGGTCGCCTCGCTGTCGCAGCTGCCGCACGTGCTGAGCGCGCAGAGCCCGCTGCCGCCGGCCGGGCAGCCCGCCCCGCCCGACGGGCCGCTGGCCGCGGACGGCCTGACCGGCTACATCACGGTCCGCTTCGACACCAACCCCACCCTCCTCGACCCGGACTACCTGGCCGGTGTGGACACGGCGGTGGCCCCGCTGCGGGAGGCCGGCGTCCAGGTCGAGTACGGCGGTCCGCTGGGCGAGCTGGCGCAGCCCGACCCCGACGACCGCCTCAGCGAGGTGATCGGCTTCGCGGTGGCGATCGTCGTGCTGCTGATCGGCTTCCGCAGCGTGATCGCGGCCGGGCTGCCGCTGGTGACGGCACTGTTCGCGGCGGTGGTCGGCCTCGGCGTGCTGGGGCTGATCGCGGCGCTGTCGACCTTCGCGACCGTCGCGCCCACCCTGGCGACCATGATCGGCATCGGGGTCGGCATCGACTACGCGCTCTTCCTGCTCACCCGGCACCGGCAGAACCTGATGGACGGGGTGGATCCGGTGGCCTCGGCCGGACAGGCGGTGGCCACCAGCGGCCGGGCGGTGCTGGTCTCGGGCTGCACCGTGATCATCGCGCTGTCCGGGCTGTCGGTGTCGGGCATCTCCTTCATGGCCAAGCTCGGGGTCGCCGCCGCGGTCACCGTGGTGTCGGCGGTGCTCGGCGCGCTCACCCTGCTGCCGGCGCTGATGGGACTGATCGGCCGCCGGATGGACCGGTTCACCGTCGGCCGCCCGATCGCCGAGAGCAACGGCGAGGCGGGCGCGGAGACCGGGGTCTGGCACCGCTACGCCCGGCGGGTCGAGGGGCGCCCCTGGTGGTACCTGATCGCCGGCGTGGTCGCGCTCGGGATCCTCGCGATCCCGCTGTTCTCCATCCAGCTCGGGCACATCGGGGACGGCGCCGACTCCACCGACTTCACCGACCGGCGCGCCTACGACCTGATGTCCGAGGCCTTCGGTCCAGGCTCGAACGGCCCGCTGACCGTCGTGGTCGACCAGAGCGCCGTCCCCGCCGAGGACCGGCCGGGCGTCCAGGCCGCCGTCCAGCAGTCCCTCACCGGCCTGCCGGGCGCGGCGAGCGTCGGCCCGCCGCAGCTCAGCCCGGACGGCGTGGTCCTGTTCAGCACCGTCGTCCCCAGCACCTCACCGCAGGACCGGGCCACCACCGAGCTGGTCGACGACCTGTCGGACACCGTGCTGCCGGACTCGGTCACCGGCACCGGCGCGAAGACCTACGTGACCGGCAACACCGCCGCCCAGGTGGACTTCCTGGACATCGTGTCGAGCCGGCTGGTCCCGATCATCGCCGTGGTGGTCGGACTCGCCTTCCTGATCATCCTCGCCGTCTTCCGCGGCCTGCTGGTCGCCGTCAAGGCCGCCGTGCTCAACCTGCTGTCGATCGCCGCCTCGTACGGGGTCCTGGTGGCGGTCTTCCAGTGGGGCTGGGGCGGCCCGGCCCTCGGGGTGAACGGCACGGTCCCGATCGAGAGCTACGTGCCGATGATGATGTTCGCGATCGTCTTCGGACTGAGCATGGACTACGAGATCTTCCTGCTCTCCCGGGTGCACGAGGCCTGGCTGCGCACCGGCCGCAGCCAGGACGCCGTCGCGCACGCCCTGGAGATCACCGCCCGGGTGATCTCCTGCGCCGCGCTGATCATGGTGAGCGTCTTCGCCGCCTTCATCGTCAGCGACAACATCGTGATCAAGATGATGGGCCTCGGTCTGGCGGTCAGCGTCCTGGTGGACGCCACCATCGTCCGCCTGCTGCTCGTCCCGGCCGTGATGACCCTGCTCGGCCCGGCCGCCTGGTGGACCCCCCGCTTCCTCGACCGGATCCTCCCCCACATCGACGCCGAGGGCGGGGGCGAGAGGGTCTAGGGTCCGTCCCCCGGGGCCGCCTCCCGACGGCGGGGGGCGGGCCCAGGGGCGTCGGTCACCGCGACCCGGGGCAGGGCGTACGGGTGATGGTCCCGCAGGTACCCGATCAGGTGCTCGCGCAGCTGGCAGCGGAGTTCGAAGGCGTCATCGGCGTTCGCGGCCGTGGCGAGGGCCCGCACCACGATGGTGGTGGCCGTGGTGTCGACCACCTGGAGGGCGCTGCCCTCGCCGTCCCACAGCGGGTGCCCCGACAGGAAGGCGTCGAACTCCTCGCGCAGCGTCCCGACCGGCGCGTGGTGGTCCAGGTGGAGCAGCGCCGTGCCGGTGATCCGGCTGGTCCGGCGGGACCAGTTCTCGAACGGACGGCCCACGAAGTACGACATCGGCATGACGATCCGCCGCTGGTCCCAGGTCGCGATCACCACCGCCGTCAGCGTGATCTCCTCCACCGTCCCCCACTCGCCCGCCACCACGACCACGTCACCGATCCGGGCCAGGTCCCCGAACGCCATCTGGACACCGGCGAAGACGTTGCCGAGCGTGCTCTGGGCCGCCACGCCCGCCACCAGACCGACCAGGCCGGCGGAGGCGAGCAGACTCGTCCCGACGCCGCGCACCGCCGGGAAGGTCATCAGGATCGCGCCCAGCGTCGCCAGCGCCACGACCGCCTGGCAGATCCGGCCCAGCAGATCGGCCTGGGTCCGCGCCCGCCCGGCCCACGCCGGGTCGCGGCGGTGCACGGCGATCCGCACGGTGCCGTCCACCAGCAGCGCCACCACCCGGGCACCCAGCCAGCCGCCGGAGGCGATCGCCAGGATCACCACCAGGTGGCGCAGCGCGTCCCGGGCGGCGGGCGGCGCGTCGATCCACGGCAGCGCGCCGAGCAGGAGCAGGCACGCCGTCAGCGCCAGCGACGGCCGCCGGCACCGGGCCAGCACGCCCGGCACCCCGACCGGGCCGCCCGCCCCGTCACTGGCCCCGTCACCGGCCCCGTCACCGGCCCCCGACCGCCGCGCCACCGCGCGCGCGACCCGGTCCAGACCGTACGCGAGCAGCACCGCCGCGAAGGCCGCCACCGCGAGTCGTACCGGACTCCACCCCATGTCCCGCTCTCCGTCCGCTCGCACCGACCGGCCCGCCGGGCCACCGCGCCCGGTCCGCCATCCCGCCTTTCCCGCCCGGGCCTCGTCACACCTCCCGTCTTGCCGCAGGCATGGATCCCACGGACCGGGGCACCCGAGCGGTGCACCGGCCTGAACGACGGAAGGGAGAAGGACACATGAGCGAGGGCGTCAACCTCTGGCAGTTCCGCGACACTTCCGGCCACACCGCCGGGACCGACCTCATCGGATTCCACGTGGAGGCCGTGGACGGCCCGGTCGGCAAGGTGGACCGCCTCTCCGAGGCGATGGGTTCGCAGTACCTGGTCGTCGACACCGGCCCCTGGATCTTCGGCCGGCTCGTGCTGCTCCCCGCCGGCACCGTCATCCGGATCGAGATCGGCGAACAGAAGGTCTACATCGACCGGACCAAGGACGACATCAAGCACAGCCCCACCCTGGGCGCCGACGACACCGACCGCGGCCCGGACTTCCAGGACCGCTATGCCCTCTACTACAGCCCGTTCTACGGCGGCCGCCGCTTCTGACCGGGCTCGGGGGCGAACCTGTGCGGAGACCCACGGGGCCGTGGACGGCTGTCTGCTCCGCAACCCCGAGGACATCACTCCGGCCATGCCGCACCACATCATCGGCGGGCAGTGGAAGAGGATCAAAGCCTCCGGCCAGGTCGACATCCCCGAGGGCGTGGTCCTCTACGGCCTGCGCCACTTCTTCGCATCGGACTGCCTCAGCAACGGCATACCGATCACGAGGCCTGCCGATCGAACGAGAGTCCAAGCCGCGCCGAAGCCAGTGAGGTCGGTCCGCAGCAGCTGAACCCTCGTCGTGTTCCGGGCCGGGCTCGGTCCCGCCGCAGGACGGCCCTGCTGGAGGGGCTCACCGCGCGTATCGAGTGCGGCGCGAGCGGTTCCGGTACCTGACGCGGAGCGGGCGCGGTCCGACGGCGCCGGTCCCCCGGTGGTCGGCGGTCGCCGTTCGCGCGGGGGCCCGCCCGCAGGCGGGTGGCGCGGATTTTGTCGCGCCACCCGCCGATCACACCGTGGCCGGGTCCTGCGGAACGGGCCCGGGGCCGGTGCGGGAGCGGCGGCCGGGGTCCGTGCGGCCGTCTTCGGGCCCGCGTCGCTCCGGGCATCAGCAGGGCACCACCACACTGGTGCTGATCGGGGCGGTGTACCAGCCGTCCGCGGAGACGGAGAAGGTCGCGGTGACGGTCGAGCCGCACGGGACGGTGCCGCCGTAGCCGGCGATCTCCAGCGTGGTGGCCCGGAAGAGCAGGGACTGCTGCACGGTGCCGAGCGATTCGCCGCCCTCGATGTCGGTGGTCAGGGCCGCGTCGACCAGCTTCGTCCGCAGGGGCGGGCTGCCGGGGCTCGGCGGGCCGGCCAGGCCGATCCGGCCGGTGAACTGGACGCCGTCCTCGGTGACCGTGTAGCAGAGCTTGGTCCAGAGGCCGGACTGCAGGCCGGAGGCGTCGCAGACCTCCGTGGCGGTCCCGGTGGTGGCGGTGGTGGCGGCGGTACCGGCGGCGACGGCGGCGACGGCCGGGGTCGCGCCGGCGAGAGCGAGTGCCAGGGCACCCGTGGCGGCGGCCGTCGTCAGCATCTTGCGAGTCATGAGGTGCTTCTCCTGTGTGCAGAGCTCCTGGTCCGTCCAGCAGCACTGTTATGTGATATTGCACTATCTCTCTGTAGTCAAGAGGTCGCTCATCTGAATGGAGTGAGTCCGGTTGGCATGGATTTGGTACGTGGAATCCGGATGTTTAATTCGCCCGCGCGTGGTGAACGACGTCCTGGACCTGCCCGGGAGCGACTTGGACCGACCCTCCCACCTGGCGGGGGAAGGGTCGCCGGGGTGGTGCGGAAGCGGGGGGCGTGGGCGGGGAGGAGGAGTTCGAGGAGCGCGGTCGACTCGCGGAGCGCGAACCGGGCGCCCAAGCAGGCGCGGGCGCCGACGCCGAACGGGCAGTAGGCGGCGAGGTGGGCCTGCCGGGCGCCGGGGATGGTGAACCGGGACGGGTCGAAGTGCTCGGGCTCCGGCCAGAGTTCGGGGTCGCGATGGGTCGGGTAGCGGCAGACCAACAGGTCAGTGCCGGCCCCGATCCGGTAGCCGGCCAGGCTGTCGTCCTCGGTGGCGCGCCGGGGAGGATCCAGGCGGACGGGTAGAGCCCGAGGGTTTCGCTCACCAGTGCCTGCACGACCGCAGGACCGCCACGAGGCGGCAGACCTGCCCATACCGGGGCGACATCGACTCTTCGGAGCCACCCCAGCATGGACATGATCACGCACCGGGAGCAGCCCGATCGGTCAGACCTGGTTCGTACTCTTCTCTCGGCAGGGGTAGCGGTGATATCACTTGACCCCGGGTGATCGACTGGTCACGGACACAGGGGACTCGGGGGGCTGGGAGAAGTGTCTGACGGTGTCGCCATCGGGGCGGACGACAGTGACCCGCCGCACCTGACCCTCACCGGTCCCTGGCTGAGAACCCACGCCGTACCTTCCCCGAAGAAGATCGTCTTCTCGTACGATCCCGACGAGTTCGAGGAGTTCGTCAAGGAGTGGGTCCCCGCCCTGACGACGAAGTACGTCGCAGTGCAACGGCACGGCGGTTCCGGGGATCACGGAGTCGATGTCGCCGGCTATCTGACCCCGAACGGGCTTGAAGGAACCTGGCACAACTACCAGTGCAAGCACTACGGGGAAGCCCTGACGTGGTCGAAGGCCGCTCCCGAGATGCGCAAGATGTTCGCTTCGGTGGTCAGCGGGTACTTCACCGCTCCCCAGCAGTACGTCTTCGTCGCGCCCATCGTCGGCCCCAGCCTGGTCCGGCGGTTGTCCAAGCGGTCCGAGGCCCGAGCCGAGTTCCTCAAGGAACTGGATTCCACCAGCGATCCCGTCATCACCTCGCTCACCCCCGGGAAGCGGCGCGAACTCCAGGAACTCGTCGAAGCCACGGACTTCTCCATGTTCACCACCCTCGACATGGACGACATGTTGTCGTTGCACCAAACCACCCCGCACTGGGCGGTGCGCTTCCCCCAACCCCCGGCAGCACGTCCACGGAGGATGCTTCCGCCTGACGCCCACACCCCAAAAGAGGCCCGCTACATCCAGCAGTTGGTGCGGGCTTACGGAGAGCTCTGGGGCGAGCAGGCCGACACCCTTGAGCGCGTCGCCGAGCACAACGAGGCACGCGATCATCTGCGCAGGCAGCGGGAGGCCTTCTACAGCGCGGAATCGCTGCGCCTGTTCGCCCGCGACTCGACCTCGGACGGGCACTTCGACGCCGTCCTCGACGATGTCCACGACATCGTGGTCGAGGTCGCGGCCGGCAGGTTCGAGTTCGGGTACGACCGCATGCAGGCGGTCCTGGCCGCCTCGGGGAACATCGAGCTCACCAGGACTATCCTCACCGAGTTCGTGCGGCCGTTGGACCGCAAGGGGGTCTGCCACCACCTGGCGAACGCGGACCGCTTGATCTGGTGCCGCGGAGGTGCCGCGTGAATCCGCTGAACAGCCCTCTCGAGGTCGGGATGCGCGCACTGGTCCTGCTGGCCGAGAGCCATCCCGAGCCCCTGGACCTGGCCCAGATCACCCTTCTCGACTACGCGCTGCTGCACAGCGGAGAGTTCGACGGCCCGCCGAGCCTTCACCCCGACCTGCCCGCAAGGTCCGGCGAACTGGGCGTGAAGCGCGGCCTGCTGGAGCAGGCGTTGCTCGTCCTGATCCGCGCCGAGCTGGCCCGGCTAGAGCCTGCGGACGACGGCCTTGTCTACCGCGCGACGGAGCGGGGGCCCGCGTTCGTCGAACTCCTCGAAGCCCCCTACGTCGAGCGCCTGCGCGAGCGCGCCGAATGGGTCGTCCACCAGTACGCGCCCAGCGCCGACGTGCGGGCCGCCACCCGTGCGCTGCTCAACCGCCCCGCCGGGACGCCCCTACCCCCCGAGGTTCACCGTGGCTGATCTGCGACTGACCCACCTCACGTACGCGGGCTCCGGAAAGCCCACCGCCCACGTGGCCTTCGGCCCCGAACTCACCGTCATCTACGGTGCGTCCGACACCGGCAAGTCCTTCATCGTCGAGTCCATCGAATACATGCTCGGTGGTGCGCGTCTGCCCCTCATCCCCGAAGCCGAGGGCTACAGCCAGATCCTCCTCGGGCTGCGGTTGCCGGACGGAGCGCCGATCACCCTGGTCCGGCGACCGGGCGCCCGCACCGTTGCCGTCCACTACGAGGACCTGCGCAACCTGGTTACCCGGAGGTCCGACCGGGAACTGACCGCGGTCCACCGTGCCGGCAGCTCGCGCAGCCTCTCCGCCGTTCTCCTCGCCGAGCTCGGTTATGCCGACGCCCGAATCCGAAAGAACGACGCCGGCGGTACCCGCGGACTGTCCCTCAGCGACCTCGTCCACCTGTCTCTGGTGACCGAGACCCGCATGGGCGACCCGCTCTCCCCCGTCCTGCGGTCGAACGCAGCGGCCGGCAAGACCGCTGCCGCCTCGCTGATGAAGTACCTGCTGACCGGCGAGGACGACCCGCTGGTCGCCACCGGGCCGAACGCCGAACAGCGCCGGGTCCACAAGGGCCAGATCGGGCTCCTCGACCAGATCGTCGTGGAACTCTCCACCAAGCTGACGACCAGGGAGAACGCCTCCCAACTGCGCGAACGGCTGACGCGGATCCAGGCCACCATCGACGGCCAGTCCCGTTCCCTGCGGGTGATCACCGACCGCCACGTCGGCGCGGTCTCCGACCGCATGAATGCCGCGCAGGAGCTCGCCGCCGTCGAGTCCCGCCTGGCCGAGGTCCACGACCTGATCACCCGGTTCGGACTGCTGGAACAGCAGTACCGCTCCGACCTCGACCGCCTCGCGATGGTCAACGAAGCGGGCAGCATCCTCGGGTACTTCCGTGTCGACACCTGCGTCTTCTGCGGTGCCGAACCCGAACACCAGCACCACGGCCACGGGGAGCAGGAAACAACCCAGCTGCACGCGGCCGTCGAAGCCGAAGCCGCCAAGACCAGCTCGCTCCTCGCGGACCTCCTCCCGACCATCGCCGACCTGCGGACCCAGCTGGACGAGCTCGTCGGACGAAGGGGCGTCCTGCTCCTGCGGGCCAGAGAGCTCGACACCGAGATCTCCCAGTCCGAGGAGCGCCTCACACCCCTGCGGACACACATGGACGAACTTCTGGCGGCCCGCTCAACCGCCGAACGCGAGCTCGAACTCCACGCCCGCATCGAGGAATTGGACGACCGACGGTCCAAGCTCGACGGTGCAGGTGCGGTCCGCTCCCACCGGCCTGCCAGTCACATTCCCGCCCGGGTGCTCTCCAAGTTCGACGATGTCCTCAGGCGGACCCTGGACGCCTGGTCCGTTCCCTCGGTCGAGTTCGCCGAGTACGACCAGTACGGCATGGACGTCCGGGCCGGCAGCCGACCCCGATCCGGCCGCGGCCAGGGCGTGCGCTCGGTCCTGCACTCGGCGTTCACCACCGCCCTCGCCCGCTACTGCCTCGGCGGGGACTTGCCCCACCCCGGCTTCGTCGTCCTCGACTCCCCCGTGGTCACCTACCGCGAACCGGTCGGGGAGGACGTCGACATCACGTCGAATGTCGTCGACCACTTCTACCAGGACATGCTGACCTTCCCCGGCCAGGCCGTCGTCATCGAGAACGGCGACCCGCCGAGCAGCGTGCTCTCCTCCGCCACGACGTACCGCTTCACCGGCCCGGGCGGGGGCCGCCCCGGTTTCTTCCCGGTCTCGCCGACCGGCGGGGCGTGAAGTCGGGACTCAAACCTCACCGTGCTCTCCCGACTGCGAGATCCGGCACCACTATCGGCGGCCCGGGCTCCGACGCATGGTCCCGTCGGCATGGTGGCATGCGACGGAGCCCGAGCCGTAGGCGGAGTCCCGTTCGGCACTGCCTTGTGTTGGCGAAGAACACTCCGAGGTGGAGGCGTGGGCTGGTTCGCGCTCGAGGCGCCAGTGGTGTGGGATGCCGGCAGCGGCGTACAGGGCCAGCTTCATCTTCTTGTCGGTTCGCCAGGTGGAGGGTGAGGTGCTCCCAAGGGCGACGCCGATGTCGGCGGCACTGAGGGTGGTGCCGACCTCGGCGAACGCAACGGGGCCGGCGGCGGCGACGAGGTCGATGTAGGTGAGGGTGACGAGCAGACCGTCGACAGGGACGTCCTCGATCCGGACGGTTTCCGGCCGCCGCTCAACACCGTCCGGATCGGCGCGCGGCATGGCCTGCCACTCCATCCGGCCGTAGCGGGCGCGCTCGAAGTTGCGCGAGAGCAGCGCGATAGCGGCGGCGGACTCGGTCACGCAGCTGTCCATGAAGCCGACGAAGTTGGCGCCGAGCTCGAAGCCCCATCCCCGAGGGGGAGGCCTGGTTCCCGGTCTCGCCCAGGGTCCAGTCGATCCAGGAGGCCCAGCGTTCGCCAGCAGGCGAGTAACTGATGAAGAAGTCGGTTGCCCGGGCCACCCGAGCTCACGACAAAGGCCCTCTTGGGTGGACCCGCCAACCCGTCCAACGGGCCTCGATCCTGTTTCACCGCAGCGGATTTGGGTGGTTCTCGCACACCCAGACCGAACGGCTGCTCGACGTGGGCGCCAGCGAACGAATCTCGAACGCGCTCGTTCGCGACGGCGGCTGTAGCCTGCCCGTGCCTCGATCGAGGAGGAGGCTCGTCGGCCGCGCCCTAGGAAAGCCAAGCCGCCGAGCTCCTCCTCGCGGGGTCCATCCGTGCTTCGATCAGGAGGGCACCCGTGAACGACGACAGTAGCTCATCCATCCCGAACGGCTCCGGCCGCAGACCCACCAGGTCACCGTGGCTTCTGTGGGCCGCCTTCTACACCTGTGTTCTGGGTGCCGTCGTTCTCGGCATCGCAGAACAGGGCCCGTCCTCGCTGGCCTTGGCGGCTGCGGCCAACCCCCTTGGGACGGCCGCTGTTCGAACCAGCCGCGCCTCGTGATCCACTGGGGCTGATTGCCGCCCTTCGTGCCCGGTCACTGTGCGGTGACCGGGCACCCTGCTCGTGCCGGACGTCAGCTGCGCCGATCAGCCACGCCGCCCTGACGGACGCCCACCTGGTCGGCGTGCATTGGACTACGGAGACCAAATGACCCACCGACGTAGCGCACCAGCTACTGGGTGTCGGGCGCCGGCGGCGCCGTAGGCGAGATCGAGCACGGAGGGGTGGAGGTGGACGCCGTCGTTGATGAGCTCGACGGTGACCCGCTCGTCCTCCAGCAGGGCCACGATCGGGCCGGGGGCGCGGTGGGCGATGCCGGGCATGGCGTTGAACAGGTGGGTGGCGACGGTGGCGCCCGCGCCGATCGCCTCCAGGGTCCTGGTGCAGTCGGAGTCGGCGCCGCCGGCGGCAGCGATCTTGCTGCCGACCGCCGCAGCGGTCGGCGCGCCCGCACACGGTGGATCTCACCTGACTGTTCGTCAGTCGAGGTCAGCAAAAGGCAGCATCACTACGAGTACACCCCCACAAACCTGCGTACACCTGGGAACGTCGACCCTTGTCCGTCGGCCTCGCCCCGGCCTCTGCGGGGGTGCCCGGCGGGCCAACGGCCATCGGGCAGGTCGTCACTCTGAGGTCTTTACTCACACCTTTCATCCCGATCCGGTCCGCTTACCGAATGGTCGGCATCGCTCTGCGTGTGCGGTCAGGAGGTCAGGGTCACCGACTGGGCGCGGTGGAAGACGTTGGTGGCTCCCCAGG
This sequence comes from Kitasatospora purpeofusca, assembly GCF_034043715.1. GTDB lineage: Bacteria > Actinomycetota > Actinomycetes > Streptomycetales > Streptomycetaceae > Kitasatospora > Kitasatospora purpeofusca_A. The sequence continues at coordinate 103,150 of NZ_JAXCLC010000019.1, forward strand.
GCTTCTTGGCCTGCGGCAGGCGGGTGCAGTTCAGCCCCTTCTGCGGCGGCCGCCGCTTCTGAGGCACCGAACGCCAGCGGGTTGTTGGGACAACGGAACGGCCCCGGGCCTGCACAAAGGCCCGGGGCCACTGTCGCGACGCCGACATTCCGGTTCGGCCCAGGGGCATGATCGACCGTCCGGGGTCAGCAAAAGGTCGGCGGGTTCCCGGAGGGCGGCCGCCATGGCAATCAGCGGGCTGCGCGTGCGCCGACGCGCGGCCGACAACGACACCTTGAGAGAGCGCCCGCAGGCTGCGAGCCGAGCCGTGCAGCTGCTCCGCCCTGAGTGGCGCACGTTTAGGAACGATTGTTCTTGACTGACCGTTCCTCAACTGAGTACGGTCATCCCATGGGTCGCCCGAGAGGATTTGACGAGGCCGAAGTGGTGCGGTCGGCGGCGGAGTTGTTCGCCGGCCGGACCTACGACGGCACCTCCATCGATGATCTGGTCGCTCACCTCGGTGTGCACCGCAACAGCCTGTACAAGACGTTCGGCAGTAAACGCGGGCTGTATCTGGCCGCGCTACGGTGGTCCCTGGAGCATGACCTCGCCCCCTTGATCGGCCGGATCGCCGAGGCCGCCGGCCCTCTCGAGGCGGTGCGCGAGGCCCTGGCCGCACCGGCCACCGGGACAGGTCTCGACCTCCTTCTGCTGGCCGCGGTCGAACGCGCGCCGGTGGACACCGAGGTGGCCGGCATGGTCGCCGAAGCATTCGCCGCTCTGGACCGGGCCGCCGGCGCCTCGGTCCGGGCGGACGACGGCGACAGCGACAGCGACAGCGACAGCGACAGCGACAGCGACAGCGACGAAGCATCCGGCCTGGCCACAGCGCTCACCGCAGCAATCCTCGGGCTGCGCCTACGGGCCAGGTCCGGCACTTCCGGCACGGCCGTCGACCGAGCCGGCGCCGCCATCGCGCAGCGCCTCGACCAGCGCTGAACCATCCATCACAAAGGAACCGACATGGCCAATGTCAGTATCGACGGCGACAACCTGATCGTCGAGATCGAGGGGCTCGACAAGCTCTGGGCCCTCAAGAGCCGACTGGTCATCCCGCTGACCAACGTCCGCGGTGCGACCGTCGATCCGGGGATCTCCAGAGAGGCAAAGGGCTTTCGTGCCCCGGGCACCCACTTCCCCGGCGTCATCACCGCCGGCACGTTCTACATCCACGGGGAGCGGGTCTTCTGGGACGTCCACGACCCGGCCAAGGCCGTGGTGATCGAGCTGGCGGACGAGCGCTACGCCCGCCTCGTCATCCAGGCCGCCGATCCGCGCGCGACCGTGGCCCTCATCGAGGGGGCCACAGCCGTGGGCTGACTCCTGCGACGCCTTCCCCTGTCCGCGGATTCCGCCGCCATGATGCCGCTGGTCCCGCACCGACCTTCAGCCCGCCCCACCGCCCCACGACCGCCCCTCCCCATGGAGAGACCCATGACCTGGCGCAGCCGGGTACTTGCCGCACTCGCGGCCCTGATAGCCACCACCACCGTCGGCGCCGGCACCGGCGCGGCCGAAACCACGGGCAGCCGCGGTTTCTTACCGGCGGTCGACCGCGAGGTGCAGTTCGACGTGGACGGCACCACCACCTACGCCACCGTCCATGTGCCCGCCCACCGCGCGGGCCACCGGATGGCCGCAGCCCTGCTACTGCCCGGCAGCGGCCCCACCGACCGCGACGGCAACCAGCCGCCCGTGCTCACCCCGTCGACCCTCGCTCTCATCACGGACGCCCTCGGCGGCGACGGGGTGATGACCCTGCGGTTCGACAAGTACGGCACGGGACAGACCGGCCTCGGCCAGTACCGCGGCAACCCCGGCCGCATCGACATGGCCGCCTTCACCCGGCAGGCCGCCGCCGCATACGGCGCGTTGCGCGAGCAACCTGAGGCAGATCCCCACGCCCTGCTGATCGTGGGACACAGCGAGGGTGCCCTGCGCGCCCTCCTGGTCGCCCCGATCGTGCGCCCCGAACCGGTCGGCCTCGCCCTTCTCGCTCCCCAGGACCAACGCCTCCTGGACACCCTCGACCGCCAACTCGCGGCCCTGATCGACCAGGACGTCGCGGCGGGCCGGCTCACCGAAGCACAGGGCGAGGCCAACAGGAACGGCATCTCCCGTGCGATCGCGGACTTCCGTGCGGGCCGCCCCGTGGACACCAGTGGGATCGTCCCGACGATCGCCACCCTGCTGAACTCGCTCTTCGGCCCACTGAACGCCCGTTACATACGCACGGACGACGCCGTCTACCCGCCCGACGCGGCCCGCAAGCTGCACCCCGGCACACGAGTAACCGTCACCTGCGGCACGGCCGACACCAACGTCCCCTGCTGGACCACACCCCCGCTGGTCAGCGCCCTGGCCGACGCCCACACCAGCGGCCCCGGCCTGAAGATCCTGCCCGACCTGGACCACTTCCTCCACCCGGCCGGCACACCGGCCAACGACAAGACCCTCGCCCCCGCCGCACTCCAGGCCCTCCACGACTTCACCCGCCCGTGGCGTCGCGATTGAACGCCGATCCCGGTCGATGCGCGTCCCCCGGGCGTCAGCTCCGGGCCGCGTGGATCGCGCGGCTCTTGCGGGACTTGACGGTCTGCGGGTGGAACTGGCCCAGCACACGGTGGCGGTCGGCCGCCACCTGCTCCAGCAGCCGCGCCGCCTCCCCGTGGTGGCCGGCCTCGCCCAGGTTGCAGGCGTGGTTGTGCCGGGCGGTGAGGGTGTGCGGGTGATCCGGGCCGAGGACGCGCCGGCGGTCGGCCGCCACCTGCACCAGCAGCCGCGCCGCCTCCTCGCGGTACCCGGCCTCACCCAGGTAGTAGGCGTGGTTGTGCCGGCTGGTGAGGGTGTGCGGGTGGTCGGGCCCCAGGGCATGGTGCCGGTCGGCCGCCACCTGCTCCAGCAGCCGGGCCGCCTCCCGGTACTGCCCGGCCTCGCCCAGGTTGTAGGCCTGGTTGTTACGCGCCCTGAGCGTGTCCGGGTGGGCCGCGCCCAGCAGCCGGGCCCGGCCGTCGGCCACCTGCGCCAGCAAGGCCGCCGCCTCGTTGTGGCGCCCCTCCCGACCGAGGGTGCCGGCCAGCTCGTGGGTCGTCGTCAGTTCGGCGACGGTGGGCGGCCGGACGGCCGTGGCCGGCGGTGGAGGCGGAGGTGGAGCGACCACGGCGGTCGGTGCGGCGACGACGACGGTCGGCGGGGCAACGACGACGGTCGGCGGGGCAACGACGACGGTCGGCGGGGCGACGGCGGCTCGCAGCGTCTCGGCCACGGCCAGGGCCGAGGCGGGGCGGTCCGCCGGGTCCTTGGCCAGGAGCTGGAGGACGACGCGGTCGAGGCCGCCGGGCAGGTCGGGCCGGTGGTGCCGCGGTGGCACGGGCTGCTCGTTCAGGTGGGCTTCCACCGCGGCGTACGGGCTGCCGCGGAAGCCGAAGGGCGTCGTGCCGGTGAGGAGCTCGTACAGCACGCAGCCGAGGGAGTAGAGGTCCGCGCGGCCGTCGACCCGCAGGCCCCTGGCCTGCTCCGGGGCCATGTACGCCGGGGTGCCGATGCCGCTGCCGGCGGGGGTGAGCTGGGTGTGGCCGGCCATCAGGTAGGCGGCGATACCGAAGTCGAGGACGACGACGGCTTCCGTGCCGTCCGCGTGCCGGGTCAGGAAGAGGTTCCCGGGCTTGATGTCCCGGTGCGCGACGTCCACCGCGTGGGCGGCGGCCAGCGCGTTGCAGATCTGCACGCCCCACTCCACGGCCCGGGCGGGGTCGAGCCGCTGACCCGAGCGCAGGACATCGGCGACGGACCGGCCGGTGAGCAGGCTCATCACGACGTAGGGCGTCGCCAGACCGGCCTCCCGGTGAATGCCGTAGTCGTGCACGCCGATGATGTTCGGGTGCTGGAGCCGCGCGGTGATCCGGGCCTCCCGCTCGAAGCGGGCCTGTGCCTCGTGATCCTCCGCGCCGTCGACCTGGGGCAGCAGGACCTTGACGGCGACGTCCCGCTGCAGCCGGGTGTCCTGGGCACTCCAGACCGCCCCCATCCCACCGGCACCGATGCAACGGTCCATCCGGTACCGGTTGTTGATCAACGCGCCCTGCCGCATCCGCTCCCCCACCCCGAGTCCCGTCCGGCCCACCGTAGTGTGCGCGGACGGCCCGGCGCAGCCTCGTCCGGGGTTCCCGATCAGCGGGCCGGGCCGCCCGCGAGCGCGGGGTCAGCCGGCCGGGAACGGCTCCGCGTCGGCCGTCCCCCGCCGGACGAGCCCCCGTGCCCCCGCCACCGCCTCGCGGACGTCCGGGTCCGGGTCGTCGGCGAGGCCGGCCAGCAGTTCGGCGACCCCGGGCGTGCGCCAGTCGCCGATCGCCCACACCAGGGACTCCCGGACCCGGTGGTCGGGATGGGCCGCGAGGTGGGCGAGTTCGGCGATCGGGCCCCGGCGGCGCCGGAGCCTCCCGAACCAGTCCAGGGCATCCTCCAGCTCGGCCGGGTCTCCCGGATCCCCGGCGGCCGCGATCCGGGCGAGCAGCACGCCGGTCGGCGGCGGCGGGCCGTCCAACGAGTGCGGGAGACGCTCGCGCAGCCGCCGCGACCCGTACCCCCCACGCACCCGGCACCCGAAGCAGGTGCAGGGCCGGGTACCGTGCGCGTCGGGCCGGTACCGCCACCCCACCACCTGCGGCGCGGCACGGACCCGGTGCACTTCCGCCCGCCCGATCGCCCGGGGCACGAACACCTCCCACCCGCGCGGGTCGTTCAGCGCCGCGACCCTCCGCACCGCCTCCGCCGCGGGAATCTCGGCCTGGGCGCTCCGCATCCGGTCCCCGTAGGGCCCGACCAGCACCGGCTGCGCGTCGTCCAGCCGGACGTGCACGGCCACCCACCCGCCCCGCCGGTCGAAGCGGCCGAGCTCGCGCATCCACTGGTGGGTGAGCGTGTACGACGGCAGCACCGGGAAGCAGTACACCCCGCGTGCGCCGTCCTGGCCGTGACTGACCGCACGGATCCCGGCCCGCCGGATGCGCGGCGCGTTCGCCGCCGCCGTCAGGTGCACAAACATCGCCATGGCTCGGCATGCTAGGCGATCGGTCCCACGGAGTCCCGGGAATTTCCCGCCGCTCCGCGCCCGCCGGGGGCGGCGGAACTCGTCGGTGGTTCATCGGTGGTTCATCGGTGGTTCGTCATGCCCTCTGCCAGCGGCGTGAACAGCAAGTCCCAGTTGCCCGGCAGATGTCGTACCGCTGCGGTCAGGTGGAAGCGCACGACCGTCCACTCGTCGGGCCGCGCCTGCGTCCCGTGCTCCCGGACAGCCTCGAGGCAGTGGTCGACGAACTCCGGATCCTCCTCGTCGAACCCGAGCCGCTGGTACGCCCGCCGCACCTCCGGTGCCTCCTCGAACCAGTCGTCCCAGCCGGTGGCCGCACCCAGGAGGTAGAGCAGATGACTCGCGGCGTCCGGCAGACCACCGCGCAGGTCCTCCGAGGCGACGATCCGCTCCGCGTCGTCGCCGGCCAGCGCCGTGCCCTCGACCGCCAGGGTCACCAGGCCCTCCCAGTAGGCCGCGTCGTGCCTGCCGGTGCGCTGCCGCATGTACTCGCTCGCGAAGGCAGCCATCGCCCTCGGATCGTCGATCAGCGGGGAGACAACCAGGTCGCTGGTGTAGTCGAAACCGAAGTAGTACCGCCGCCCGTCCAGAATGAGCGACTCCACGCCCCCGACGTGACCGATCCGATCAGGCAGGGGAGGAAAGCGCTTCAGGAGATCCTGTTCCATGACGCGGACCATAGCCTCCCCCACCGACACCCGCCCGGCCCGGACCGGTTCACCGGACGGCATCGCGCCGCACCAGTGACCGGAGCGACACGGACGGACTTGACGGACAGTCGGTCACGGTCGGCCCTGGCTCGCAAGGTCCCGTTC
>NZ_JAXCLC010000002.1:0-209439 GCF_034043715.1 Kitasatospora purpeofusca
GGGGGCGGTGCCGGTGCCATGGTGTGGGCGGTCTGGTCTCTGTGCACTTGGCTCGGGCCCCGCACACTTTGCAGTGCCGGGGTGCCGTCGGACGGAGAGTCCGACGGCACCCTCGCGCGTTCGCCCCGGCCGTTGTCAGGCCATAGCCGTAGCCGTAGTCGCAGTCACGGTCGCGGTCACGCCCAGGCCGGTGCCGCGCCCGGCCCGGCGGCCGTCGGCGCTCCCGCCGCCGAGCCGTCGGCCGCCGAACCGTCGGCCCCGGCCTCGCGCTCCTCGGCGGCCCGCAGCGCACCGCTCGCCAGCAGGTACTGCGCCAGGAGGTACGTCGCCATGATCCAGAAATCGTGCCCCGGCAGCTCCCGCCACTTCGCCAGCTTGGTGGCGATCAGCGTGTCCGAGAGCAGGAACAGCGCCCCGCCCAGCCCGCCCCGCGCCCCGAGCCCGGCCGAGGCGACCGCCGTCGAGGCCAGCAGCAGGCTGTAGCCGGCCACCGGTGCCCGCAGGTCCCCGAGGTCGGGCCAGAGCCGGCCCACCATCGTCACCCAGGCCGTCGCGTACGCCGCCGCGACCACCATCGTCCGCCGCCGGTCGGTCAGCGCGCCCTGGCCGACGAACATCGTCACGTAACAGACGTGCGCCGCCGCGAACGATCCCATTCCGGCCAGGAACGCGGTGTCGTTGCCGAGCTGGAGCAGCACGTCCCCGCCCGCGCTCAGCAGCAGCGCCGGCGCGAGCAGCTTCGGCGCGCGCCGGCCCGCCTCGGTGGCCCGGGTGACGCTGTGCGCGGCGAGCAGTGGCATCAGCGCGGGCTTGGTGGCGTGGCGCAGCGCGGGCGTACCGGTCAGCAGCGCCCCCAGGTGGGCCGCCGAGGTGGTGGCGTAGCCGGTGAGCAGGCCGCCGGCGGAGCGCAGCCGGCCGCCGATAACAGCGCGGGTGGTCGTACGGATGCTCATGCGGCGGTGTCCTCCGGGCAAAGGCGGGCGGGGCGGGCAATGCGGGAGCGGGCAGTGGGGGAGCGGCCAGGGGAGCGGACGCGCCCGTGCCGGGCACCATCCTGCCGGGCACCTCGGGCGACCGGCAGGGGCCTGGAAGAGATTGTTACCGGTGCGTAGGTCCGGCCGCGCAACCGGGGTGACATGTCGCCCGTCGGCTGTCCGTCCGGCCGCCGGCGGTCCTCCCGTCGCGGCCCGGCCGCCGTTCGGCCACCGTTCGGCCGGATGTCGCCGGGAGCCGGGCGGCTGCCAGCGAGGGCCGCGCCCACCGTCTAGTCTGGTCCCCGACATGGAGCAGCAGGAGTACGCGACCGGCGCCGCGCGGACGGCCGGTGGCACGTCGGACGGGCGCACGGGCGGGGCGGGGCGGGGCACCACCACCGCCGTCGTCGTCGTACGCGGATCCGGCCCCGGCCATCGGGTCGCCCCCGGCACCGGAGCTGACGCCCCGAAGGGCGCCGCGCCGGTCCACGGCTCCGGCTCCCCCTCCACCGCCGGGCTCTCGCCCGACCCCGGGCTGCTGCGGCTCGCGCGCTGGTTCGCCGAGGCCGAGCCCGGCACCGCCGACGACCTCTGCGCCGCCTCCCTCGGCCTCTACCCGGCCCGCCACTTCGGGGCCCCGGCCGGCCCCGCCGCCGCACCGGCCACCGGCCCCGCCACTGCCGGACCGGGGGCCGCCGACCCGTCCGCCGCCGCGCCGCTCACCACCGAGGTCAGCTGGTGGCACGGCCCCACCGCGCACACCCCCGCGCCGCTGCGCGCCCGCGAACCGCGCCCGGCCGGCGGCCTGCGCCGCGCCCGCCGGGACGCCGCCGCGCTGCCCGTCGTCCTCTCAGGCGCCAAGCCGGGCAAGCCCGGCCGCCACCGCAAGCCCGAACGCTCCCGGGTCACCGCCACCGTCCCGCAGGATCGTTCCGCCGCGACCACCGCCGCCGAACGCCGGATCGCCGCCCGGCTGCTCCTCGCCCACCCGCTGGTGACCGCCTCCGGGCCGCACGCCGACGGCTTCCCGCTGATCCGCCGTCACCGCGACTGGCTCGCCGAGCGTTTCGACACCCTGCTCGGCTACCGCCTGGTGGTCGGCCCCTGGCACGCCCGTCTGCACAAGGCCGGACTCGGCCCCGGCGCCACCCGTCGCCTCGAACACCCCGTCACCGGCGCGCCGTTCACCCCCGGCGGCTACGCGCAGCTCGCCCTCGCGCTGGCCCTGCTGGTCGACGCCCCCGAGCGGCTCCCGCTGGACGGCCTGCTCGCCGCGATGGACGCCGTCGGCCCCGGCCCGGCGGCGCGGCCGGCGGACCGGGCCGAGCTCGCGATGGCACTCGCCGTGCTCGCCGACTGGCAGGTGCTCACCGACCTCCCGGCCGCCGCCCTCGCCGACCCGGCCGCCGCCGGTCCCACCGTGCTGACGGTCGACCGGGAACTCGCCCGCGCCGTCCCGGTCGGCCCGCCCGCGCTCGCCGACGACGCCACCGACCTCATCCGCCGCGCCGCCGAGGCCGAGCCGGGCACCGCCGTCCGCCGCCGCCTCGCCGAGACCCCGGCCGTGCTCGCCGCCGACCTGCCCGAGGACCAGCGCGCCTGGCTGCGCGACCACGGCCGCACCGGCCCGGCCGCGCTCGCCGACTTCCTCGGCCTGGAGGCGGAGCAGCGGGCCGAGGGCGTCGCCCTGCTCGACCCGGCGGAGGAGCTCACCGACCTCGCCCTGCCCGGTGCCGACACGGCCGCCCAGGCGGCCCTGCTGCTGGTCGAACGCCTGGTCGAGGAGGTGCGGCCGCTCCCGGGCGAGACCGCCGGCACCGATGTGCCGGTCCCCGACGCGCTGATAGACGGTGTGCTCGGCGACATCGCCGACGAGTACGGCCTGCCGGCCGGCTGGCGCCGCGACTACCTCGCTGACCGCACCGCGCTGCGCCGCGACGCGCTGGACCTGCTCCACCGGATGGGTCTGATCACCCCCGCCCCGCGCGGCACCCGCCCCCCGGGCTGGCTCCTCCGGGCCCCCGCCGCCCGCTATGCGCCGGCCCCCGACCTCCTCCCCGTCCCCGGCACCGGCCGCCACTCCCGGCCCGATCCCGGGCCCACGATCCCCGCCCCCGCCATTTCCCGGGCCGGCCAACCGGTCTGACCTCACCGGTCCCCGGTCTGGGGCGGACATGGGGAAGCCCGCGCCGCAGCGGGGCGGGCGGGTGGTGGCGGACCGTGGTGCGAATGTGCGCCGGTGTTGCGGTGCGGGTGTGCACTGGTGTCGGTGTGCCGTGGTGCGGTGTGCCGTGGGACAGGTGTGCGGTGGGGCTACTTCCGGACGGTCGCCGTGGCGGTGGCGACGGTGCCGTCCTGGACGGTCTCGAGGGTGGCGCCGACGCCGAGTATGCCCAGGGCGACGGAAGCGAGGACGGCGGAGCCGGCCAGGACGCGGCGGTGGCGCTTGGGCATGGGGAAGCGCGGGTCCTGGGAGGCCGCCGGAGGGATGGCGTTCATGCCAGGGAGATTCCCAGGGTGGTGTTAACGGTCGCTACGTGCGGGTGAAGTCCGGATGGGTGGCGGGCGTCGGCTTGGGCGACAGCTGCAACGCCGCAGGTCACGCCAGGGCCCCGGGGCGGGCGGCGACCCGCCCCGGGGACGGCCGGTTCACCCGGTCGGGGGACGCCGGTTCCCGTGTCGGGCGTCCGCCATGGCCTCGCCGACGGCCACCCGGACGGCGTCCCGCAGGCCGTGCGCGGGATGGAAGCGGGAAGGTCCGGCGGCGGGGTCGGTGCGCAGCTCCTTCACCAGCGCGACGCACAGCAGCAGCATCACCCCGACGAACGGCAGCGCGACCAGGATGGTGGCGTTCTGCAGCGCGGTGAGCCCGCCGGCCAGCAGCAGCGCGGCCGCGACCCCGCCCATCAGCACGCCCCACACCACCACCAGCCAGGTGCGCGGGTGGAGCGAGCCGCGGCTGGAGAGCGAGCCGAGGACGAGCGAGGCGGAGTCGGCGCTGGTGATGAAGAAGGTCATCACCAGCAGCACCGCGATCACGCTGGTCACCGTGCCGCCGGGGAGCGAGCGCAGCATTTCGAAGAGCGAGGCCTCGGCGCCCTTGGGGATGGTCTCGACGAGGTCGGCGGCGCCGGTGCTGTCGAGGCGGATCGCGGTGCCGCCCATGACGCAGAACCAGATCACGGTGGCCCCGCTGGGCACCAGCAGGACGCCGATCAGGAACTGCCGCACGGTGCGCCCGCGCGAGATGCGGGCGATGAAGGTGCCGACGAAGGGGGCCCAGGACAGCCACCAGGCCCAGTAGAAGATGGTCCAGCTGCCGAGCCAGTCCTCGTCCGTGAAGGCACCGGTCTGGGTGGACATCGCGAGCAGGTCGGAGAGGTAGCCGCCGACGGTGGAGGGGATGGCGTCCAGGACGAAGACGGTCGGGCCGACCACGAAGACGAAGAGCATGATCAGCGAGGCCAGCACCACGTTGGCGGTGGAGAGCCACTTCACGCCCTTGTGCACGCCGGAGAAGGCGGAGAGGACGAAGGCGGCGCTCAGCGAGGCGATGATCACCAGCTGGGTGCGCTCGGTGTTGCCGACGTCGGAGATGTAGCCGAGGCCGTCGGCCACCTGGAGGGCGCCGAGGCCGAGGCTGGTGGCCGAGCCGAAGACGGTCGCGAAGACGGCGAGCAGGTCGATCGCCCGGCCCGGCCAGCCGTCGGCGCCGCGCTCGCCGATCAGGGGCACGAAGGCGGCGGAGATCCGGTTGCCCCGCCCCTTGCGGAAGGTGGTGTAGGCGAGCGCGAGGCCACCGATCGCGTAGATCGCCCACGGGTGCAGGGTCCAGTGGAAGAGGGAGAACTCCAGCGCCTGCTGGGCGGCGGCCGGGGACTGCGGTTCGAGTCCGGAGCCGGGCTGGGGTGCGGCGAAGAGCTGGAGCGGTTCGCCGACGCCGTAGAACATCAGGCCGATGCCCATGCCCGCGCTGAACATCATGGCCACCCAGGCGAGGGTGGAGAACTCCGGTTCGTCGTCGTCCCGGCCGAGCCGGATCCGTCCGAAGCGGCTGAACGCGAGCAGCACGGTGAGGGCGAGGAAGATGTCGGCGGCGACGACGAAGAGCCAGCCGAAGTTGTGCAGGACCCAGTCGAGGGCGGTGCTGGAGGTCCGGCCGAGGGAGTCCTCGGCGAAGATGCCCCAGGCGACGACCCCGAGCACCGCGACCGCGCCGATCCCGAAGACCACCCGGTCGACGGGGAGGGTGGCGGCGGGTTCGTCCGGCGGCCCGGCGGGCTGACTGGTCATGGGGTACCTCTCGCGGCGTACTGGCGGGCCGACGGCATGCGTCGGCGACATGATCTAAAAGGGATACATGTCGTACTATGTCCAGTCCCCGTCGGGAGAGTCGGGACGGCGCGCCGGGCGGCACGGACCTGAGGGGCCGTCAGCGGGCTCGGGCCGCCCGAGGGCGCGGGCGCGACGGGGCGCAGCCCGGCCGGACCTGCCCGGACCTGCCCGGACCCGTCCTGCCCGGCCCGCGTCGGGCCCGGTCTCAGGCCGTGGACGTCACCTCGTACGAGGCCGGGCGGGGCGCCTCGTACGGGGTCAGCACCAGCCGCACCACGTCCTCCAGCCGCCGCCGGGCGTCGCCCAGCGTGGTGCGGCCGGTCACCCAGGCGGTCAGCTCGCCCTGCCAGGCATGGCCGACGATGTGCCGCACCAGGTCGCTGGCCGCGGCCGGCACCTCGTCGGCCATCACCGCCTGGAGCGCCGTGCTGTCGGCCCGGGCCATGCCCTGGAGGGCCTCGCTGGCGAAGGGGTCGGTGGAGGCGGCGACGGCCACCCGCAGCCGGGCCAGCTCGGGCTGCCGCTGGTAGGCGCGCATGCCGCCGCGGACGAACCGCGCCACCCGGTCCGTGGCGCCCAGGCCGGCGCGCGGTCCGCGCAGCTCCGCCACCAGGTCGGCCAGCAGCAGCCGGTGCCAGTCGGCGATCGCCGCCGCCAGTAGGTGGTCCTTGGAGGAGAAGTAGCGGTACGCCGTCCCCAGGGCGACTCCGGACCGCTCGCAGACCTGCTTCATCTGCAGCCGCTCGACGCCGATCTCGTTCACCAGGGCGAGCGCCGCCGCGATCAGGCTTTCGCGGCGTTCGAGCTGACGCGGAGACATCGCCTCCACCGGCCGTGGTGACAGGTCAACCTTGGTCACCCGCACCATGATACGGGCCGGGGGCGCTCAGGAATATGACGCCGACCGGCCGCCCGCCGTTCGCCCCTCGGTCACCGGGTGCGGGCGGGGCGGTGAACGGCCGGCGGCCGGCGGCGGTGGCGGGGCCGGCCGGGCGGACCGAGTGGGCGGACCGGGTGGTCAGCGGGGTGCGACGAGGCGTTCGCGGATCAGCGCCTCCTGGACGGCGGAGGCCACCAGTCGGCCCCCTCGGTCGTAGAACTCGCCCAGGGCCAGCCCCCGGCCGTCCGAGGAGGACGGGCTGCGCTGGGCGAACAGCAGCCACTCGTCGGCCCGGAACGGCCGGTGGAACCACATCGCGTGGTCCAGCGAGGCCATCACCAGCCGGGGCGGCTCGGTGCGCTGGAAGAAGTTCGGCTGGACGTGCAGCCCGGCGGTGGAGGCCAGGGTGAGGTCCGAGAGGTAGGTGAGGGCGCAGACGTGCAGCAGCGGGTCGTCGGCGGGCAGCGGGGAGCCGGCGCGCAGCCAGACGAACTGCTGCGTCATGCCGGGCACGGCCGGCGGCACGCCCGGCGCGTCCGGCGGGACGAAGCGCAGCTCCAGGGCGCCGAAGCCGCTGGCGGCCAGCGCCCTCCGGGCCTCCTCGTCCCAGAGCGAGAAGGCGTCCGGCAGCTCCTCGGGGCCGGGCAGCGTGGGGATCTCGCGGTGCCGGTCGGCGGCCGGCTCGGGGCGCTTGAAGGACGCGGAGAGGGTGAAGACGGTCTCTCCCCGCTGGACCGCCGTCACCCGCCGGGTGGCGTAGGAGGTGCCCTGGCGGACCCGGTCGACCCGGTACTCGATCGGGCGGCCCGGGTCGCCGGGCATCAGGAAGTAGCCGTGCAGCGAGTGCACCGAGCGGTCCGCCCCGATCGTCCGCCCGGCCGCCACCAGGGCCTGCGCGGCGACCTGGCCGCCGAACGCGCGCATCGGCGCGCCGGCGTGGCAGCGGCCGCGGAACGTGTTCTCGTCGAGGGCCTCGATCCGCAGCAGCTCGGCGAACGGTCCGACCGTGTCGATCGCCCGTCTGTCCTGTTCGGTCAGCTCTGTCACAGGCCCATAGTGGCAGACCGGGGCGCCCCGCCGATGTGACGTGGGTAACCCGTCCGGCGAACACTCTTGCTAGAACGTGTTCCATTACCTGGATTGCGGCGGAGGGCGGCCGAGGGTCCGGCGGGCGGCGGCGGAGGCCGGGGCGGCCGATTGTCAGTGCCCTGACCTAGCGTTACGGGCATGTCGCAATCCGCACACGCGTACGCCTATCTGCGCCCGTCCGCCGTCCTCGACGGCGCGGCCGGCCGGAGCCTCGCCCTGGAGACGTCCGGCGGCGCCACCCCGCTGGGGGACGCCGCCCACCCGCGGTTCTTCGCGGGTTTCCTGGCCGAGCCGGCCCCGGCCGCCGCCGCGCTGCTCGCCGTGGCCGACGTCGCCGCCGCCCGTTACTACCAGCCGCAGCTGCGCGCCTCGCTCGACCCGGTGGTCACCGCCAACGGCGACCGGCTCCGGTTCGAGTCGTTCTCCGGCTGCTGCGGCGTCTACGCCCGCCTGGACGTGCTCGCCGCCGGCCTGGACGGCGACGCGATCGGCCACGGCACCACCAATGTCGACGTCAACAATCCGTTGCGAGAAGCACTCACCCGGATCGCTCCGGCCGAGCCGCTGCACCTCGCCGTCGGCCCGGACGCCCTGGAGGTCACCACCTTCGACGGACCGGTCGTCGAGAAGAAGGTCCCGCTGCCCGAGCGCTGGCTGCGCGGCTTCGCCGAGACCCAGGTGACCGCCGCCGGCTTCGACCTGCGGGCCGAGCTGCCGGCCGCCGAGGCGGTCCGCTTCCTCCGCTCGCTGCCCCGCGGCGGCCGGGCCGGGGCCAGGACGGTCCAGTGGGTGGTCCTGGCCGGGCGGACGCTGCGGCCGACCACCAGGCCGGTGGCCGGCGCGGTCTGCCTGCCGGGGCCGGAGCGGCTGGCCGCCCTGCAGCGGGTGCTGCGGCACGCCCGGGCGCTGCGGATCTACGGCCCGCCGGTCGTCGGCGACGGCCCGACGGCCTCCGCGTGGGAGGTCGAGCTGCCCGGGATGCGGCTCACCCTCACCCTCTCGCCGGACGCCTCCCGGGGGTTCAGCGGCGAGGGCGGCGTCCTCGGGGCGCTGGCCGGCGACGCCGCCGAGCCGGACGCCGACCTGGTCGCGGCGCTGCTCGCCTGGGAGCCGAGGATCGAGGTCGCCGAACTCGCCGAGCAGGCCGGCCTCACCCCGGCCCGGGTGCGGGCCGCGCTCGCCCGGCTCGGCACCGCCGGGCAGATCGGCTACGACGTGGCCGAGGCCGCGTACTTCCACCGCCGGCTCCCGTACGACGCGGGGCGGGCGGAATCGGCCAACCCACGGTTGAAGGCCGCCCGCGCGCTGGTCGCCGCCGGCGCCGTCCGGCTGGAGGAGGGCGGCGCGACGGCCGTCGTCACGGTGGACGACCACATCCAGCGGGTGCGGACGGAGGCGGCAGGGGCCGTCGGCTGCACCTGCCTCTGGTGGGCGAAGTACCGGGGCGGGCGCGGGCCGTGCAAGCACGTGCTGGCGGTCGGCATGGTCCGCGAGGCGCGGGCCCAGGACAGCGGACACCAGGAGGGGGCGCGATGAGTACGGCGGGCACGGGGACGATGACGGGTACGGGTACCACTACGGGCACGGGGACCACTACGGGCACGGGGACCGTTGCGGGCACGGGCACGGGCACGGGGACGACGGGTGCGCCGGCCACGACGGGCGCCGAGGGCGCGGCCGACGCCGTGGAGGCGCTGCTGACGGCGGTCCGCGAGGGCCGGGCGAGCCTGCTGCCCGGGCTGCTCGCCGCGCTCGGTCCCGCCGAGCGGCGCTCCTGCGTCCCGGTGCTCAAGGAACTGCGCGAGGCGAACCGCGGCGAGTGGTCGAAGCCGGCCAACCGGCGGATGGAGGCATTGCTGGTGGCCGGTGCCGGCTGCCACCCCGGCCCGGCTGGTGCGGCGGCCTGGATCGGCGCCCGGGACTTCGACGGCCGTTCCTGGGCCCGCCACCCCGCCCTGGCCGCCGTCGTCGAGGCGCAGCCGGAGGAGTGGCAGACCGAGGTGGCGGGCCGGCTCGCAGCCAAGCGCGGCTCCGGCTTCAACTGGGACCTCTTCCCGCTGATCGAGCGGGTGGTGCGGCGCACCGGCTGCGCGGTGCCGGCCTCCGACGAGTTCGTCGCCGAGTGGCTGCGCTCGGGGGCCGGGCGGGAGGACGGCCGGCGCGGCAGCGCCACCACCCTGCTGGAGCGGCTGCGGGTGGACACCTTCACCCCGGTCCTGCTGCCCCGGGTGTTCGAGCTGGACGACGTCGCCTGGTCACTGGACACCGCCGGCGGCACCACGCCCGGGGACAGCTGGCCGGAGGCGATCGCCGGGCTGGCCGAGGACGGCCCGGTCGGGCGCGCGGAGCTGATCGACCTCTGCCTGGGCCGGCTGGTGCGCGGCGGCAGGACCGCCGACCAGCGGGCGTTCCTGGCCGTCCTGGCCGCGCTCGCGCCCACACCGCAGGAGTACACGGCCCGGGTCCGCGACCTGATGGCACTGCTCGACGGGCTCGCGGCGGTCGCCGGGCACGCCCAGCAGGTGCTCGCCGGGCTGGACGAGGCCGGGCTGGTCGAGCCGGAGGTGGTCGCCGAGGCCTCGGCGGTGGTGCTGTTCCGGGCCGAGAAGAAGCTGGTGCGCGCCCAGCTCGCCTGGCTGGAGCAGGCCGCGAGGAGCGCTCCGGAGCGATCCGGGCCGGTCGCGCTCGCCGCCGCCGAGGCCTTCGGCCACCCCGACAGCGCCCTCCAGGAGCGGGCGCTCAACCTGGTCGCCCGCCGTTTGAAGGCCGCCGGCGAGGCGGTCCTGCCGGAGCTGCGCCTCGCCGCCGAGGCGCTCGACCCCGTCCACCACCCCAGGGCCGGGGTGCTGTTCGGCGCCGTCCTCGGTGGCTCGGGGGAGGACGACACCGCCTGGGACGAACTGCTGCCGCCGGTCCCCGAGCCCGCCCCGCTCGGCGAGCCGCTCGCCACCCCGGCGGAGGTCGCCGAGGAGCTGGCCGCGCTGCTGGCCGCCGCCCGGCCCGGCGTCGCCCTGTTCGAACGGGTCCTGGACGGCCTGGTCCGGCACGCCCACCGCGACCGCCCGGCGCTGGCCGGGGCACTGGAGCCGGTCCTGCGGGCCCACCCCTGGCAGGACGTCGGCCGGTGGCAGGACTGCGGCCCGGCCGACGCGCTCTACCTCGCGGCCGTGGCCGCCGGCCAGGTGGACCCGCACCGGCCCGGTCACGTCTTCCGGAAGAAGGGCCGGCACCCGCTGCGCGGCGAGCACAACACCGTGTACGGCACGGTGCTGGCCGCCCGGATCGCCGAGGCGGCCGAGCGGGTCGCCACCGATCCGCTGCCGCTGCTGCTCGCCACGCCGACCGACGCCACCGGCGCGATCGCCGCGGCCGCCCTGGTCGGGCGGATCGCCGGCTACGAGGCCGCGGGCACGGCGGCCGCTCCGGCCGACCTGAACGCCGCGCTGCTGAGGGTCGCCCCGACGGCGGACCCGGAGGTGCTGGCCGCCGCCGACCGGCTGGCCTCGCCCACCGGGCGGTGGCTGGCGGCGTGGCTGCGCGGGGGCGGTCTGCCGGGCCAGCCCTCGGAGCGGGTGCTGTTCGCCCCGGCCCCGGCGTCACTGGGCCCGCTGCGGTACTGGGACCGCTGGTGGGAGGACCTCAAGCGGCTCGCGGTCGCCCAGCCCGGCAGCGCCGGACCGGCCGGTCCCGCGGGCGAGCGGCTGGGACCGGACTTCCGGGCGCTGCTGGCGGGCACCGAGCCCGGCGTGGCCCGGGTCCGCGAGCGCGAGGAGTGGCTCTGGGAGCCCACCGAGCACTGGGCCGCGATGCTTCCGCACCACCGGGAGGAGCTGGCGGCCCGCTGGCTGGACCGGTTCGCCGACTGCGCCGACCGGGATCGGCGCGGCGCCGCCCGGATGCTGGTCGTGCTCGCCGAGGCCGGCGGCCCGGCCGGTCCGGCCCTGCACCTGGCGCTGGCCTACTGCCTCGGTGCCCGGTTCCCCGAGGACCGCACCGCCGCCGTGGACGCGCTGCTGGTGCTGGCCGCCCGGGGCGACCTGGACGCCGCGCTGCTCGGCCGCGAACTGGGCGAGCTCGTCACGCTCGGGACGGTGAAGCCCAACCGGCTCGCGCACGCGCTGGGCACCGCCGCCGACACCGGGGCCTACGCCACCGTCTGGTCGGTGCTGGCCCCCGCCCTGCCCGCGCTGCTCGGCGGCGAGGCCCCGCGGGGCACCGGCGATGTGCTCGCGGTCGCGACCGCCGCCGCCCGCCGCTCGGGCGCCCGCGGCCCGGTCGCGGAGGTGACCGCCACCGCGGCCCGCCCCGGGGCCGCCCGTCTGGTGAAGGAGGCCCGAGCGCTGCGCGACGTCCTGGCGGGCACCTGAGCCCGGCGGCCCGGCCCCGGCCCCGGCCCGTCCCTCCCGGCGGGGCGGGGCCGGGCCGCCGGACTCGGGCGCCGCGCGGTTCGGCCGGGGGCCGACCGGCGCGCCGCCCGGCCGGACGTTGATGCCGAGGGACAGCTGCGGAGACACCACCAAGGGCCCCACCTGGTCACCGGCTCGTGGAACAGCGCCGGCGCACCGGTGCTCCCGGCCGTGCTATTTTTTGTGAGCAATCGTTCAACTACGGAGGCCGGGATGGGGCGCAGACAACTCTGGGACCGGGACGAGGTGCTGGCCTCGGCCATGCGGCTGTTCCGCCACCGGGGGTACGCCGGCGCCTCACTGCGGGACATCGAGGAGGCCACCGGGGTGCACCCGGGAAGCCTGTACCGGACCTTCCGGAGCAAGGACGGCCTGTTCCACGCCGCCCTCGCCGCCTACAACGAGCGGGTGGTGCGGGACCGGGTCCGGATCCACCTGCTGGAGGCGGCGGATCCCCTGGCCGGCATCCGCTCGTTCTTCACCTCGGCGATCGAGACCGGCACCGAGCCCGACCCGGGTTGCCTGCTCACCAACACCGCCGTCGAGTCCTTCACCCTCCCGCAGGCTGCCGCCGGGGTGCACCACGGCCTGGCAGTGATCGAAAGCGGCTTCGCCGACGTGCTGACCCGTGCCCGGCACCGCGGCGACACACCGCCGGACCTCGACGTCAGGGCCACGGCCGCCCACCTGCTCGCGCTGTACCAGGGCCTGCTGGTCCTCGTCCGGGCCGGCCTGCCCCGCACCACGCTGCACAGCGTCACCGACGGCGCGATGGCGTCGATCGGCTCCCTGAGGACCTCACGAAAGCAGGACGACCATGAGTGACACCCAGCGGCTCTGGACCGACTACGCCGCCTGCTGGTCGGCCGACCCCGCCGACCGGACCGCCGCCCTCGGCGCGGTCGCGGTGGACGAGGTCGCCTACCGCGACCCCGGGACCGAGGTCGGCAACCTGACCGAACTCGCCGCCTACATGGCCGGCTTCGCCGGAGCCTTCCCCGGCCACCGGTTCCGCATCGACGAGGTACTGGAGCACCACGACCGCTCCCTCGCCCGCTGGACCCAGCTCGACGCACAGGGCCGGACCGCGTCGACCGGCATCAGCAGCGCCCGCCACGACGAGGACGGCCGCCTCGCCGACATCACCGGCTTCTTCCTCCCGGCCTGAGCCGGTCGCAGAACGCGGGCCAGAGGCCCGGACGACCTGCCGGCCCAGCCGATCGCCCGTCGCGGGCGCCGCTTGGCGGGGCGGATGAACGAGAACGCGGAGTGCGGTCGCGAGAGAGTTCACGCGCCCGGTCGCCACAGACCGAGCGCGAACCCTCGCACCGGCTCCCCGGCTGCGCCCTGGAACCAGTCATCTAGGGTGGGCGGGACCGCCCCCGCACCCGTCCGGAGCATCCGTGCTGCACCTGCGTCTGATCGTCCCCGTCGACCTGCGCGATCCTGTGCTCGGCTGTCTGGACGACTGTGTGGGGGTGACCCATGTGGTCCTGCTCCCCGACGCCGCCGTCCGCCCGGCGGGGGACGTGGTGCTGTGCGACGTCGCCCGGGAGTCGGCGGACGAGGTGCTGGCGGCCCTGCGCGCGACCGGTCTGCCCGAGCGCGGGGCGATCGACGTGGAGGAGGTCGGGCTGACGCTCTCGGCGGCCGCCGACGAGGCCGAGCGACTCGCCCCCGGCGAGGGCGCGGACGCGCTGGTGTGGGAGGCGGTCTCCGAGATCACCCACGAGGAGTCCACCCTCACCGGGGTCTACCTCGCCTTTCTCACCGTGGCGACGATGCTGGCGGCCTGCGGGGCGGTGCTGGACAGCGCGATCCTGGTGGTCGGCGCGATGGCGGTGGGACCGGAGTTCGGGCCGCTGGCCGGGTTCTGCGTCGCGTTGGTGCAGCGCCGGGCGCGGCCCGCGCTGCGTTCGCTGAACGCCCTGGTGGCGGGCTTCGCGGTGGCGATGGCGCTGACCGTTCTCTTCACGCTGCTGCTGGACGGCCTGGGCCTGTTCACCCTGGAGAAGTTCGACGCGGTACGGCCCAACACCTCGTTCATCTGGCAGCCGGACGCGACCTCGTTCGTGGTGGCCTTCCTGGCGGGCATCGCCGGCCTGCTCTCGCTGACCTCGTCCAAGGCCGGGATGCTGGTCGGTGTGGCGATCTCGGTGACCACCGTGCCGGCCGCCGCCAACGCGGCGGTGGCGCTCGGGTACGGCGACTTCCGGCAGTTCTGGGGCTCCAGCGCGCAACTGCTGCTCAACATGGCCGGGATCGTCCTGGCCGGAGTGCTCACCCTGCTGGTGCAGCAGGGTGCCTGGCGGTGGATCCGCCGCCAGGCCCGCGAGGGGCGCACCCCCGCCTGAGGCCGGCCGCTGGGCGGTGCGGTGTGGTGTGGAGTGGTGCGGGCGGGCTCAGACCGGGACGCCGTCGTCCTCGGCCGTCACCTTGGGACGCGCCCCGGAGGTACCGGCGGTACTCGTCGCACCGGCGGCACCGGGAGCCTGTGTGCCCGTGCCCGCTCCCGTGCCCGGCCCGGCCACCGTGTCCGCCGACCCGTCCGGGACCACCAGCGGTGTGCCGTCCCCGGGCGGCGCGGCCACCGCCCGCCACCAGCGCCGCAGCGCGGGCGGGTCGACCGGTTCGAAGGGCTTGCCGGGTCGCGGCACCACCAGCCGGGCGCCCTGCGTCCGCGCGGCGGCCACCACCCGCTCCGCGGGCTCGTCCCACGGGTGCGGGGCGAGGTTGAAGGTGCACCAGTGGATCGGCAGCAGCACCTCGCCGCCGAGGTCGAGGTGCGCCCGGACGCCCTCCTCGGGGGTCATGTGCACCTCCGGCCAGAAGTCGCTGTAGGCGCCGACCTGCACCATCGTCGCGTCGAACGGGCCCAGCCGGCGGCCGATCTCGGCGAAGCCGGCGAAGTACCCGGTGTCCCCGCTGTGGAACACGGTGCGCCCGCCGCCCGCCACCACCCAGGACGCCCACAGGAACAGCGGGCTGGTGCGCGGGCCGCGGCTGCAGTAGTGCCGGGCGGGGGTGGCGGTCAGCGTCAGTCCGGCCACCTCCGCCGACTCCCACCAGTCGAGCTCGACGATCCGCTCGGCCGGCACGCCCCAGTACTCCAGGTGCGCCCCGACCCCGAGCGGCACGGCGAAGGTCGCGCCGGTGCCGATCAGCGCCCGGACGGTCCCCATGTCGAGGTGGTCGTAGTGGTCGTGCGAGACGACCACGACGTCCACCCCGTCGAGTTCGGAGAGCGGCAGCGGCACCGGGTGGAGCCGTTTGGGGCCGGTCCAGGCGAAGGGGGAGCAGCGTTCGCCCCAGACCGGGTCGAACAGCACCCGGCGGCCGCCGATCTCGGCGAGCACGGTGGCGTGGCCGAGCCAGGTGAGCCGCAGGCCCGAGGCGGGCGGTTCGGCGAGGTCGACCGGGAGCAGCCGGTGCAGCGGCACGGCGGCGGACGGGACCCGCCGGACACGGTCGGCCGCCAGCTGGGCGCGGGTGATCTCCAGCGGGCTGCGCTCGTAGACCAGGCGGCGGGTCGGTACCGGGTTGCGGAAGGCGCCGTCGGCGAACTGCGGGGAGCGGTGGATCCGGGCCAGCCGTTCGCCCCGCGGCTCGGCGCCGAAGGCGTCCGTCCGGACCCGGTGCCAGGCCGCCCGGGGCAGCGCGGCCAGGCTGGACAGCCCGGCCCGGCCGGGGGGCGCGGTGAGGGCCGAGGACAGGCCGGGGACGCGGGAGTACCACGGGGCGGCTGGGCGGGGCACGGCACCTCCAAGGACGGCGACGGTTACCTGGCATGCCGGGGCGCGCACCGTCGGCGGGGGCACCGCTTCGGTACGACAGCCATCTCGTCGGAGGTTACTCGTGCTCGGCCCTCCGGACCCGGCGAGCGGCGGCCGCCGTCCGCCGACCAGGGGCCTTCCCCGCTGATCAGGAGTAGAAACGGGTGATCGTCTCGGCGACGCAGTGCGGCTTGGCGCTCTCCGCGCTGGTGATGGTGAACCGGACCACGGCCTGCACCCCGCCGGACACCTCGGTGGCCGAGACGAGTTCGGCGGTGGCCCGGATCGCCGTTCCGACCGGTACCGGGGCGGGGAAGCGGACCTTCTCCGAGCCGTAGTTCAGCGCCATCCGGACGCCCTCGACGCCGTAGCACTCCTTGGCCAGCACCGGGATCATCGACATCGTGAGGTAGCCGTGCGCGATGGTCGAGCCGAACCGGCTCTCCTTCGCCCGCTCCGGGTCGACGTGGATCCACTGGTGGTCGCCGGTGGCCTCGGCGAACAGGTCGATCCGCGCCTGGTCGACGGTGTGCCACTGGCTGGTCCCCAGCTCGGTGCCGACGGCGGCGGTCAGCTCGGCGAGGGAGGGGAAGATCGTCACGGAGCGCTCCTGAGGGCGGGCGGTGCGACAGCGGTCGCGGTGCGGTGGTGCGAACTCCGCAGAGTATGCCTACTCGCCGGTCACCTGTCAGGGGTCCGCCGGAAGCGCCCGCCCGGGGCACCCAGGCACTTCCGGGCAGCCGGAAACACCGGACCGGTGCCCGGGGCGTGCCGGTGCCTGGGGCCTCCGGCCGTCTCAGGCGTGCGGCACGGGGTGGCCGGATGCGGACAGCCGACGGCCGCTGATCAGTTCGGGTACCACCGCGACGAACATCGGGTCGGTCTCGTCGGTCCAGGGCCGCAGCCCCGAGCGCAGCGCGCGCAGGATCTGCTCCGGGTCGCGCAGGATGTCCGCCCGGCCGTGGACCAGCACGTTCCAGCCGCTCCGGGTGAGCGGGTCCAGCCGGTCGGCCTGGAAGGCGACGACGGTGCCGTCGAGCCCGCGCGCGGTAGCACTGTCCCGGCGCACGGCGAGCAGCAGGCGCCCGTCCGGGACGACCTCGAAGGAGACCGGCAGCACGGCCGGGAGCGCGTGTTCGGTGTACACCACGCGTCCGACGGGCACGGTGCTGAGCAGTCGAAGGCAAGCCTCGGCGCCGAGTTCCTCCGGTTCGTCGCCCAGTTCGTCATCACGGTCCATGGGTCCGATCGTCCCTCCGCAGGGCGCGGGCGGACAGGGCCCATGGTCCCTGAACGGGCAGGGCTTTGGGGCCGTCGTCCGGACGCGTACGGGGCACGGACGGAGCGCGGACGGGGCGCGGACGGGGCGCGGACGGCGGGTGGACGGCGGGTGGACGGAGCGCGGACGACGGCCGGTCGGACCACGGGCGGGCCCGGACCCCCGCCGAGAAGGCGGCGCCCGGAGGCCCGACGCCGACGGCGCGGGGCGATAGCCTGCCTGGCGGTGGCACCGGGGCGTACCGGGTGTGCCGCGGGGCCCGGAGCGGGCGGCGGAGCGGTTCGGCGGCCTCGGGTGACCGGGGCCGGGCAGGAGGGGGCGGTGCGGGTGGCAAGCGGGATCGATCTCGTGGTGATCGGCGCGGACGGCGGGCCGGACCGCGCCTTCGGCGGTTCGTCCCGGGCGGCCGAGGGCGCCCGGGACCTGGCCGAGGTGCTGCCGGGGATGTGCTTCGACGCCGGCGCGGCCGACAGTAGGGTCACCGTGGTGGAGCCGGGCGCGGACGCCAACGCCATGCTCACCGCCGTCCGGGAGGCGGCCGCCCGCCCGGGCCGGTGGCTGCTGGTCTGCCTGGTGGGCCAGTTGGTGGCCGACCCGCGAGGCCGCCGGCTCGCCCTGGTCACCGCGGGCTCCACCGCCGACAACGCCTACCGGCGCGGGCTGGCCTGGGACTGGGTGGTCAGCGCGATGGTGCACGGCGACCAGGAGGAGGCGCTGCTGCTGGTCGACGCGGTGGTCGACAAGGACACCTGGGCGGCGCTGGAGCGCGGCGGCGGCGACGACGGCGCCGGCGAACTGCTCAGCTACCCGCGGGTACCGCTCTGGGGCCGGATCGGCCGGCACGCGCCCGCCCGCTACACCCCGGGCAGACGCGGCCGGGAGGCCGTCCTCCCGGGCGGCCCCGGGTCGTTCAGCCGGTCGCTCACCACCGTGCTCCGGCAGGGAGTCCCGGGAGCGCCCGCCGCCGTCGGTCCGCACGACCTCCAGCCGGCCGTCGGCGCGCTGCTCGACGGCGGCGCCCCGCACGAGGGGGACGGAGCCGGCGCGCCCCCGCGGCAGGGCGAGGCGCCGGGTGTGCGCCTGCTCGTACCGCCGGAGGGCGGGCGCCTGCTGATGCGCAATCGGGCCGCGATTCGGGGCGCATTGGCCGGATTGTCGCTTTCCGAAGAACTGTTGGCTCTTCTGTGGCGGGAAAGTGCCCCGACGGATCCTCCTTCCGCGTAAGGTCAGGAGGCCCCAGGTGTTGCCGTGAAGGCTCGGTTTGGCGAAGAATCGATGCTCGCGAGGCAACACCGGCGGGACTGCGGAATTCTTCTGGCGGCCCCGGACCACACCCGGGGCCGGCTGCGACGAGGTGGGGCGATGCGGCAGCGCGGAATTGTGTTGCGCCCTGGGGCGGTTGGGGTCGGTGGGGTGATTCTGGCGTTGCTGCTGAGCAGCTGTTCCAGCAGCGGGGCCGGGGGGTCCGCCGATCGGCTGGGGGCGAACGCGCCCACGGTTGCGGGGGTGACTCCGGTAACTCCTTCGGGTGGTTCGGCAAACGTCGGGAACGCGCCGACCGACGGGGTCGAGGGCGCCGCCGCACGCGATGCGGTGAGGGCCTATCAGGACTGGTGGACTGCCCAGGCCGAGGCCTACGGGCAGCCGGACTCCGACGGTTCGAACTTCGGCACCTTCGCGTCCGGACAGGTGCTGACCGACGCGCTGGTCAACCTCAAGCAACTGCACGAAGCCAAAATGGTGATGACGGGTGGTCCGAGGAATTCACCGGTGGTGAAGTCCGTCGACATCACGGCCGATCCGAACACCGCCGTGATCGAGGACTGCCTGGACGTGTCCGGGTGGCACCAGGCGGATGCCACGAACCACGCGGTGACGGACCCGCCCGACCGGCTCACCCGGTATGTGGCGACCGTTTCGCTACGACAGTTCCGAACGCGTTGGCTGATCCACGAGTTCAAGCGGGAGGTGGGACGCACATGCTGAAACCGGTACGGCGATTGGTGATCGGCGCGCCGCTGTTCGCCGGCTTACTGATGGCCCCGACGGGCACCGCCGCGGCGGACTCCACCCCCACCGGGGGTGCCACCCGCTGCCATGTGAACGTGGTCTGCGCCGGGACGAGCGAGACCGCCACCAAGCCGCCCAAGGGCGGTGGCGGTGGTGGGGGCGGCGGGACCGGCGGTGGACCGCAGGTGTGCAGTTACAACGGCCGGGAGTACGCCTGCAGCGACCCGGACAAGGGCTGGTTCAGTGCCGCGGCCGGCTGCTACTACCGGGCCCCCAACCCGCAGCCCCCGGCGGACGATCCGGTTTGGAAGGGCCACACACCGGACGAGGGCAAGATCTACAACGCGACCTGCATCGACGGCGACGGCAATATCGGCGCAGGCCAGGTCGAGTTCTTCGCCCAGCCGCCCGCCGGCCCGCCGCCGGACAACCCGGTCGAGCTGGCCCGCAGCGCGGCGGAGGAGATCGTCTTCCCGGACCCCGTGCCCGGCATCGCCCCCGAGGGCACCTCGGTGGTGGGCGTACCGGTCTGGTTCTGGCTCGCCAACTCGCAGCCCCCGGCGACGAAGACCGCCCGCGGCAACGTCATCTCGGTCACCGTCACCCCCCGGTTGAAGAGCCTGGAGTGGAGCCTGGGCGACCAGTTGGACCCGAAGAAGGAGACGGTCAAGACGTGCGTGGGCGCCGGTACCCCGTACGAGCCGAAGTACGGCGCCACCCCGTCCCCGACCTGCGGCCACGTCTTCACCACCGGCTCCGGCACCCGTAAGGCGGGCCTCTTCTACGGCACCCTCACCGTCCACTGGGTCGGCGAGGTCACCATCACCGGCGGCACCCAGACGGTTCCCCCGATCGACCTGGAGACCAGCGTGCGGCTCCAGTTCCCGGTGGCCGAGGTGCAGGTCCTCAACTAGCAGGTCCTCAACCAGGCGGCAGAGCGCCGCCGCAAGCACAGCACCGACCGACGAACGACGCGAGGAAGGCCGAAGCCCGGTGGAGAACCGTACCTTTGCCGCACCCGGCTCCGGCACATCCGCCACGGCGACCGCGAGCAGCACCGCGCCCGCGCCCGTGGCCGTGCCGGAGCAGGGCCGTGGCGCCCCGCGCACCCCCGGGCGGGCGCTCGGCGCCCGGCGCAGGCGGCCCGCCGTGCTGGCCATGGCGGTGGCCCTGATAGCCGCCGGCGGGCTGGGCGGCGCGGTGCTCTACAACAGCACCGGCCAGCGGATCACCGTGCTGGCGCTGGCCCGTGACGTGCCGTGGGGGCAGACGCTGACCGAGGGCGACCTGGTGACCGTCCGGATCGCGAGCGACCCGGCGCTCAAGCCGCTGGACGCCGCCGACCGGACCAGGGCGATCGGCATGCGGGCCACCACGGACCTCCACCGGGGCGGGCTGCTCACCAAGTCGGACCTCGCGCAGTCGCTGGTCCTGAACCCGGGTCAGCTGCTGGTGGGTGTCGCGGCCCGGCGCACCCAGCTGCCGGCCACCCGGCTCCAGCCGGGCCTGCCCGTGATCGTGGTGTACACCTCGGACGGGGCGCGGTCCGAGACGCTCGCCGCCACCGTCTACAACGCCGGCCGGGTGGACGCCGACGGCAGCCAGGTGTTCGACGTCGTCGTCAACGAGGCGGACGCCGCCCGGCTGGCGGGGTGGGTGGCCACCGGGCGGATCCAGGTGGTGCTGGCTCCGCGCCCCTCCGCCGCCTCGCCCGGCGCGACCGTCCCGGGCACGCCGGCGCCCGGCGCCACGGGCACCCCGGCCGCCGGAGCGCCGACGAGCGGCGCGGCGGCCCCGGCGGCCCCGGCGGCCCCGGCCGCCGCCTCGGGCGCGCCCGCCGGAGCGCCGGCCACTGGAGCCCCGGCCGCCGGACGCCCCGCGGCCTCGGGCGCGCCGACCGGGGCGGGTGGGAACTGAGATGGCCGTGATCGCGGTCGTCGGTGCCCCGGGGGCACCCGGCGCCACCACGACGGCGCTGGCGCTGCTGCTGGCCTGGCCGCTGCAGCCCGGCCGCCGCATCCTGCTGGTCGAGTGCGACCCGGACGGCGGCGCCGTCCTGGCCGGCGCCCTGGAGGGCCGGGTCGAGGCGGTCTACGGACTGCGCAACCTTGCCGTCGCCGACCGGCGGGGGCTCCTCTCCCAGGCCCTCTGGGAGCAGCTGATCGACCTCTCCCCGGCCGGCAACGCCGAACGCCTTCTGCTGCCCGGCCTGACCGACCCGACCCAGGCGCCCGGCCTCGCCTATACCTGGGAGCCGCTGATGGAGGTGCTGCACGGGCTGGAGCCGCAGGGCTACGACGTCATCCTCGACCTCGGCCGCTCCGGCGCCACCGGCGCCAGCGCGGTGCTGGCCCGCCGGGCCGACGTGGTGGCGGCGGCCGTGCGGACCACCCTGCGCGGGCTGAGCGCGGCCCGGCCCCGGCTGGCCACGCTGGCCGAGGACCTCGCCTCGGCCGGTACCGGAGCCGACGCGCTGGGCCTGCTGCTGATCGCGGAGGGGCCGTACTCGGGGGCCGAGGTGTCCAAGGAGTTCGGGCTGCCCGTGCTGGGCGTGCTGCCGCACGCGCGGCGCACCGCGCAGGTGCTGTCGGACGGCGGGGACGTCACCGACCGGCGGTTCGTCCGCTCGGAGCTGATGCGCACGGCGCGGTCGGCGGCGGACGAGATCCAGTTGACGGTCCGCCGGCGGCGCCAGCGGCTCGCCCCGGTGGCGGCGGGACCCGCGCAGCTCGAGCCGGGGACGGGCGCCGGGCCGGCGGCGGACGCTGTCGGGCTGACGGCGGTGCCCGTCGCCGGGACGGCCGCACCGGCCGGGCCCCAGCAGCCCGACGCGGCCGGGTACGGGTACGCCAGGCCCGCAGCAGCGGCGGCCTCGGCCCCGCAGCCCGCGCCGACGTACCAGCAGCCCTACCAACAGCCGTACCAGCAGGCGTACGGGCAGCAGGTGTACGCGCAACAGCCGCACGAACAACAGCCGTACGAGCAGCAGCCGTACGGACCGGTGTCGCCCGTGATCACCACCGGCCCGGTGGCGCCGCTCGCCGGGCTCGCGCCGCAGCCGGCCGCCCCCGCGCCGTTCCCGGGACACGGGCAGGTCGGCCGACCGTTCGAGGACCGGGCCTACCCCGGCAGCCCGTACCCCGGCAGCCCGTACCCCGGCAGCCCGTACCCCGGTGCCCCCCACTCCGCCAGTCCCCACCCCGGCGGCCCGTACCCGGGAGTCCAGCCGTACCCGGAGCCCGGGCCGTCCGCCCCCGCTCCCGAGGTCCGGGACCAGCCCGTCGACGGGGAGGTGCTCCGTGCGCGGTAGTCCGCTGCACCAGCAGCCCGCGACCGACCCGGCCGCGCTGCCCTGGTCGACGCCACTGCCCGGCCCGGTCGGGCCGATGACCACCGGCCGGGTCGTCCCCGGCCCGGCAGCTCCCGGCCCGGCAGCTCCTGGCCCGGCAGCTCCCGGCCCGGTGCCCCCGGGCCAGGCGGCGGGAGCGCCGACGGCCGCCGTTCCCGCCGCCGCCGCGACGCCCACCGCCGTCCCCTCCGCGCTGCCCTCGCTCGACCGGCGCGGCGCCGGCACCCGGCCCGCCGTCGACCCCGCGGTGGCACGCGAGCTGAAGCGCCAGGTCGCCGCCGAACTGCACCAGCAGATCAGCCGGTTGACCTCGGGCTCCGGCGCCGAGCCGGACCGGGCCACCCGCCGCCAGCGCGGCCGCGCGCTGATCGAGGAGGCCGTCGCCCGCTGGTCCGACGCCTACGCGCAGACCCACGGCATCCCGCCGACCCGCGAGCAGGACCGCGCCCTCGCCGAGGCCGTCTTCGACCTGCTGTTCCGGGCCGGCCGGCTCCAGCCCTACCTGGACGACCCGGACATCGAGAACATCCTCGTCAACGGCTGCGACGACGTCTGGGTCTCCCGGGTGCACCAGCCGCTGCGCCAGGTCCCACCGGTGGCCGACAGCGACGCCGAACTCGTCGAACTGCTCCAGGACCTGGCCCGCCAGCACGGCGGCGGCGAACGCTCGCTGTCCACCGCCAGCCCGACGCTCGCCCTGCGCCTGGAGGGCGGCATGCGCCTCCAGGCGCTCACCGAGGTCACCCCGCGCCCGTACGTCGCGATCCGCCGGCACCGGGTGGCCTCGGCGACCCTGCCCGAGATGGTCCGGCTCGGTGCCGTGGACGGCACCCTCGCGGCCTTCCTGGCCTCGGCCATCCGGGCCCGGAAGAACGTGATGATCACCGGCACCCAGGGCGTCGGCAAGACCAGCCTGCTGCGGGCGATGGCCGCCGAGATCCCGCCGGACGAGCGGGTCGGCACCCTGGAGTCGGAGTTCGAGCTCTGGCTGCACACCCTCGGCCACCTGCGCCAGGTCGTCCCGATGGAGGCCCGGGAGGGCAACGGCGAGCGGGTGGAGGGCCGGTCGGCCGGCGAGCTGACCATCGGCGACCTCATCCCGGCGGCGCTGCGGATGACCCTCTCCCGGATCATCGTCGGCGAGGTCCGCTCCGGCGAGGTCGTCCCGATGCTGCGCGTCATGACCAACGGCGAGGGCGGCTCGATGTGCACCCTGCACGCGCGCGGCCCGCACATGGTCGTGGACCGCATCGCCGAACTCTGCCTGGAGTACGGCTCGCACATGACCGACGCGCTCGCCTACCGGCTCACCGCCAACGCCGTGGACTTCATCGTGCACGTGTCGATGGTCGACGAGACGCACGTCGGCGGCCGTCGGCACCGCTTCGTCTCGCACGTCCTGGAGGTCGCCGGCCTCGGCGAGAGCGGCCGGCCGGCGCTGAACACCGTGTTCGGTCCGCGCCCCGAGCTGGGCGAGCCGCGCGCCGTCCCGCACACCCCGCCGCAGTGCCTGGACGACCTGCGCCGGGCCGGTTTCGACGCCGCGCTGCTCGGTTCCCGCTACGGCAGCTGGGCCGAGCCGCTCCAAC
Organism: Kitasatospora purpeofusca; assembly: GCF_034043715.1. GTDB lineage: Bacteria > Actinomycetota > Actinomycetes > Streptomycetales > Streptomycetaceae > Kitasatospora > Kitasatospora purpeofusca_A. The sequence goes on from NZ_JAXCLC010000002.1 coordinate 23,685, forward strand.
TGCGGATCGGCGGTGGTGCCCGGTGATGCCGCTCTTCGTGCTCTGCGGCCTCGCCGTCACGGCGGGCCTGGTCGCCCTGGTGGCCTGGGCGCGCGGCAGCGACCCGGCGCGGGAGCAGGCCGAGCCCCGGCCGCTCAACCCGCTCGCCTCCCGGCTGCACGTGTTCTGGTACGGCGCGCCCGGCACCGCCTCCGACCGGATGGCGCGGCTGCGCCGGATCCAGCTGCCGCTCACGCTGATCGGGGCGCCGCTCGGCTGGCTGTTCACCGGCATCCCGCTGACGGTGCTGCTGGTGCCGCTGGCGGTGTTCGGCCTGCCCTGGCTGTTCGACACCACCCGCTCGGACACCGACCGGATCGAACGGCTGGAGGCGCTCTCGGAGTGGACCCAGCGGATCGCCGACGTGCTGCTGCTCGGCGTCGGCCTCAACCAGGCCATCATCACCAGCCGCCGCACCGCGCCCGCCGCGATCGAGGCCGAGGTCGGCGAACTGGCCGCCCGGCTGCAGGCCCGCTGGCGTCCGGAGGAGGCGCTGCGGCTGTTCGCCGACGGCATGGCCGACGCCACCGCCGACAAGGTGCTCGCCGCGCTGGTGCTGCGCGCCGCCGACAGCGGCCCCGGCCTGGCCCGGGCCCTGTCCGACATGGCCGAGTCGGTCCGGGAGGAGGTCCGGCAGCGGCGCACCATCGAGGCCGACCGGGCCAAGCACCGCACCACCATCCGCTGGCTGGTGGGCATCATCCTGCTGGTCGTCACCGTGGGCTCGTTCAACACCGAGTACACCGCCCCCTACAGCACGGCGCTCGGCCAGATCGTGCTCGGCGTGATCTGCGCGCTGTTCGTGGGCGTGATCGCCTGGATGCGCGCGCTGGCCTCGTACCCGCCGGTGCCGCGGCTGCTGGAGCCGGACCGCCGCAGCCGGACCGGCCGCGCGCTGCTCCGGCGCGCCGACGGACAGGCCCCGGACGGCGCCGACGGGACGGCCCCGGCCGACGGCCCCGACGGGGCCGAGGGCACCGCGCGACTGCTCGGGGAGGCCCGATGATCTCCCCGTGGTCCGTGCTGGCCGGTGCCGTCGCGGCGGGCGGCCTCGCCATGCTGATCGCCGAACTCCGGCCCTCGCCGCCCGATCTGGGCCAGGCGCTGGACCGGCTGCACCGCACCCCGGCCGACCGCACCCCCGGTCCGGACGAGCGGCCGCGCTGGTTCGACCGGATCGGCGAGCGCTCGGTCCATCTGCGCGGGGTCCGCGTCCCGAAGCGCGAACTCGCCCTGATCGGCCGCACCCCGGCGCGGTTCATGGCGCACAAGCTGCTCTTCGCCCTGCTCGGACTGGTGCTGCCGCCGTACCTGGCGGTGGCGGCGCTGCTGCTCGACCTGGACCTGCCGTTCGCCCTGCCGCTGGTGGTCGGGCCGCTGCTGGCCGGGCTGCTCTGGTTCGTCCCGGACGGGATCGTGCGCGGTGAGGCCAAGGAGGCGCGGGTCGAGTACCTGCACGGAATCGCCGCCTACCTGGAGTTGGTGGCGATGGAACGGGCCGCCGACCTCGGCCCGGCCGAGGCGCTGCGCCGGGCCGCCGCCGTCGGACGCGGCGCGGTGTTCCTCCGGATCCGGGACGCGCTGGACCGGGCGGCCACCGACCGGCTGCCGCCGTGGGCCGGACTGGACGCGCTGGCCGAGGAGTTGGGCCTGACGCCGCTCCAGGACCTGGCCGACATCATGCGGATCTCCGGCACCGACGGGGCCGCCGTCTACGACACCCTGCGGGCCCGGTCCAAGGGCCTGCGGGGCGAACTGCTGGCGGAGGACCTCGCCCGGGCCAACGCCGACAGTGAGCGGATGGTGGCGCCCGGGTCCGCGCTGACCATGCTGATGACCTTTCTGGTCGTCTTCCCGGCGCTGTTCAAGATGCTCAGCTGAACCACCCCGTCCGACGAGTCACCCCGTCGCGGAGGTCAGCGCCTCCGTCACCGCACCTCACCCTGGGAGCAGTTCATGAAGGACCGACTCAAGCCACTGGTCTTCCTACTCGTCGGCGCGGCCCTGCTGCCGCTCCAGTTCGCCACCACGCTCTTCCACTTCCGGATGGGCCGGGCCAAGGCGGCCCGGGCGCGCGGCGACAAGGGTGCCATCAGCATCGAACTCGCGCTCGCCGTCATCGCGCTGGTGTTCATCGCGGGCCTGGTGGTGTTCGCCCTGGTCGCTCTGAAGGACAAGGTCGTCACCAAGGTCAACCAGGACCCGAAGTACACCGGCGGCGCCGGGGCTCCGGCCGGCTCGTGACCCACCGTCGTCGCCTCCGCCGCCGTCGTCCCCGCCGCTCCGACCGGGGGGCGATGACCCTGAGTCTGGCCATCGTCTTCCCGATCGTCCTGATCCTGGTCATGACCGTCGCCCAGACCGGGATGTGGTGGTACCACCGCCAACTCGCGCTGAGTGCTGCCCGCGAGGGCGTCGACGCGGGGCGGGGCCAGGGGAGCGGGACCGACGAGCAGAAGAACGAGGCCGCGCGGCGGCAGGCCGACGACTTCCTGAACCGGCAGGGCGACACGGACCACCGGGTCGTCACCGACGGCAGCTCGCCGGTGCTGATCAAGGTCACCGTCGAGGTGACGCCCCCGGTCATCATCCCGTTCATCACGCCGCCGACCGTCACCCAGTTCGCCGAGGCCCCGCGCGAACGGTTCGTGCCCCCGGTGGTGCGGCCGTGAGTCCGGGAGGTCGGCCGGGAGCGCGGCCGGGCAGGCGGTCGGGCGGGTGGCCGCGGGGCCTCGCCGCCCGCCGCCGCGCCCGGTCGGGGCGGGGGCGGGACGGCGGCAGCACGGCGATCGAGGCGGCGATCGTCGCACCCGCCGTGGTCGCGCTGATCCTGGTCGCGGTCGCGGCGGGGCGGATGCAGACCGCCGGCGGCACCGTCGAGGCGGCGGCCCGCTCGGCGGCCCGCGCGGCGTCGATGGCCCGCACGGGCGACATGGACGCCGCGGCGAAGGCCTCCGCCGCGGACTCGATGCGGCAGCAGGGAGTGCACTGCCGGACCAGCAAGGTCACCGTCGAGAAGAAGAAACGGACCAGTCAGGGCGTCACCTGGGAGACGGTCGAGGTGACGGTGAAGTGCGAGGTCTACCTGGGGGACCTGATCGGCGGGCCGGACCTCTTCCCGAAGACGCTCACCGGCTGGTTCGCCTCGGTGATCGACCGGTACCGGGGCCAGTGAGGCCCGGGGTGTCGGCCGGTGGGGCGCGCGGCCCGGATGCCGCGAGCGGCCCGTGGGGGGTCGAGTGCGGCACGCGGGTCGAGGGGGTCGAGTGGGTCGAGCGCGGCGAGTGGGTGGAGATTGTGTCGGGTCGTGGCGTGGGCGGTGACAGGGCTGTGACGACGAGGCGGCCGGACGGGGATTGGGGAGCCGTCGGGCGGGGGAGACGCAAGCGGAGGGCGCCCGGGGGAGGGCGGAGGAGCAGGTGGGGAGGGAACGCCATGGCACGCGCACGCACGCGCGCGGTGCGGCTGCCCCGTGCCCGGCTGCTCGGTGCCCGGCTGCTCGGTGTCCGGCTGCTCGGTGCCGGGTCATTGCGGGCCCGGTCGTCGCGGGCCCGGTCGTCGCGGGCCCGGCTGGGCGGTCCGCTCGGCGGCCGTTCGGACCGGGGCGCGCTGTCGATCTTCGTCGCCATCTGTGCGGCCTACGTGGTGCTGGTCATCGCACTGGTCATCGACGCCGGCGGCAAGCTGCGGCTCGCCGAGCGGGTCGACGCCTACGCCCAGGAGGCCGCCCGGATGGCCGGCCAACAGCTGGACGAGGCAGCGCTGTTGAGGGGCGAAGGGTACAAACTGAGGGCACGGAGCTACGTCGAGACGGCGGCCGACAGCTACCTCGCGCTGTACGGGCTGTCAGCGGCCGACGTGGAGTTCTCGCCGGACGGCGCCACCGTCACGATCACGGTGCGGGCCGAGTTCCGCCCCGTCCTGCTGGGCGAACTCGGCAAACGGAAGGTCACGGGCAAGGGGAGCGCCACCCTCGTCCACGGAGTCAAGGAAGCGGAGACCGCCTGATGGCCGCGCCACGCGCCAAGGACCAGACCCGTGCCGGGCGTCCGGCCCGGGGAGCGAACACCACCCCCGCGTCCGGCCGACGGCCGGCGCCGCTGCCGTCCCATCGGGCGCGCGGCGGCCGTCGGCGCGGCCGGGGCGGCGCCGTACTCGCCGCGATCGCGGCCCTGATCACCCTGCTCGTCCTGATGGTCGGCGTGCCCGCCCTGCTGCTGTACGGCACCCGGGCGGTGGCCGACATGGGCGAACTCGCGCCCGACGGCATCGGTGCGATGCTGACCAGCCCCGACGACGGGCGGCTGTTCCTCTGGCTGCTGGTGGTGGTCGGCTGGGTCGGCTGGGCGTGCTTCGCGCTCTCCGTCCTGCTGGAGGTCCCGGCGCAGTTGCGCGGCCGGGTGGCCCGGCGGATCCCGGCCTTCGGCTGGAGCCAGCGGGCCGCGGCCGGACTGGTCGGCGCCGTCATCGCCCTGGTGCCGGTGGCCGGTTCGGCCTTCGCCGCCACCGCCGAGCACGCCCCGGCCGCCGCCACCGCGCAGGTGGCCGCGGGCGCGCAGCAGGCCGCCGCGCAGGCCGCGCCGGCCGTCGCCCCGGCCGCCGACCCGCAGGCCGGCTACACCGTGCGGGACAGCCGCCCGGCCGACAGCCTGTGGTCCATCGCCGAGCGCCAACTCGGCTCCGGCGAACGCTGGGTGGAGATCGCCAAGCTCAACGACGGCCGGGTGATGGACGATTCGGGGATCCGCTTCGACGCGGACCGGCCGATCCAGCCCGGCTGGAAGCTCGCCATGCCGGCCGACGCCAAGCCCGACCAGGCGGCGCCCGCGCCCGCCACCCCCGCACCTGCTCCGGCCGGTACGCCGCAGACCGGCCCGGCCGGCGGCGAGGCCCACGGCGGCACCGTCACCGTGAAGCCCGGCGAGAGCCTGTCGGCGATCGCCGAACGGGAGCTGGGCGACGCGGAGGCCTGGCCGAAGCTGTTCGAGGCGAACCAGGGCGTCCAGGCGCCCGACGGCGAGCGGCTCACCGACCCGGACGTGGTGGTGCCGGGCATGGTGCTCAGCCTGCCCGGTGCCCCGGCTCCCGCTCCCGTTCCTGCTCCCGCCCCCGCTCCTGAGGCTGAGCAGGCGCCCGCTCCCGCGCCGGCCCCGCCGCCGCCCGCGCCGAACACCCAGCCGCCCTCGGCACCCGCCGCGCAGCCGCCCTCGGCACCCGCCGCGCAGCCGCCCGCCCCGGCGCAGCCGCCCGCGCAGGCCCAGCCCTCCGCGCAGGCCCCAGCGGGAACGCCCGCTCCCAAGATCGAGGCCCAGGCCCCGGCCGCCCACGCCGAGAAGGCGAACGACGACTACGGCGTCGCCCTCGCCGCCTCCACCGTCGGCGTGCTGCTCGCCGCGATCATGGTCGGGACCGTCGCCCGCAAGCGCGGCGGCCAGCTGCGCGCCCGCCGCCCCCGGCACCGCATCGCCATGCCCAGCGCCCCGGCCGCCGCCTTCGAGGCCGAACTGAAGGCCCGCCAGGACGACGCCGGCCTGCACCTGCTCGACCGCGCCCTGCGCAGCATGGCCCGCAACACCGTCCGCGGCGGCAAGCGGCTGCCCGCGATCGTCGCCGCCAGGATCACCCCCGGCCGCACGATCGAACTCCACCTCTCCGGCCCCGCCGCGCCCATCGCGCCGTTCCGCGCCGCCCACACGCCCGACATCTGGTGGTGCGCCGCCGACTCCGAGGGCCTGCTCTCGCCGGCCCAGGCCCGCAAGACCGCCGCCCCCTACCCGGCCCTGGTCACCCTGGGTTCGGCCGCGGACGGCTCGATCGTCCTCGCCGACCTGGAGACGGTCCGGCTGCTCCATCTCTCCGGACACCCGGACGACGCCCGCGACGTGCTGCGCACCCTGGCCCTCGAACTCGCCCACAGCCCGCTCGCGGACCGGCTCCACCTGCACCTGGTGGACCTCGCCGAGGAGATGCCGATCAGCGGACCGGCCGCCGAGCGGATCCACCGCCACACCACCCTCGACGCCGCGCTCGCCGCACTCGGCCCGCGCACCGCCAAGGCCCGGGCCACCCTGGTCTCGGCCGAGGCCGCCAGCCCCCGGGACGCCCGCAGCCGGGGCCTGGCCGACGAGTCCTGGGTCCCCGAGATCGTGCTCTGCGGCCACCAGCCCGGCGGCGGCGTCCCGGCCGAACTCGGCCGGCTGCTCGACGCCCGGCCCCGGACCTGCGTCGCCGTGGTCACCCGCGCCCCCGAGCGCGGCACCGGCCCGGTCGCCCGCTGGACCCTCCCGGCCACCGGCCAGGCCACCGTCCCCGGCCTGCACCTCACCCTGGAACTCCAGCGCCTGACCACCGGCCAGTACGAGCAGGTCACCGAGCTGCTCCGGGCCGCCGACGACAGCACCCAGCACCCCGCCCCCGCGTGGACCCTGGACGGCGACGAGCTGGAGCCCGCCGACCTCCTGGCCGCCGTGCCGGTCCTCGCGGCCGTCGGCGCGGCGTCGGGCCCCGGGTCGGACGGTCCGGCGGGCGGCTTCTCGCTCGCCGCGCTGGACGCCGCCCTGGGCGACCCGGACTCCGGGGACGACGCGGACGGCGACACCGGCGGCGGCCGGGCGGCGGCCGGACCTCGGCTGCTGGCGCGGGTGATCGGCACCGGGGCCAGCCCGTTCGCGGGCACCGACCCGGCGGCGCCGGTGCCGGGGTCCGTCGGACCGGCCGCGCTGCCGGCGCCGCGGCACTTCGTCAACGGGCTCGGCCGACAGGCCGGCGCCGCCACCGGACCGGTTCCGGTGGCACCGGCGGTCGCCGTGGTTCCCGCCGTGGTCCCCACCGGACCGGCCGCCGCCTTCCCGGTCGCGCCGCCCGCCGGGCCGGAGACCGACGGCGGTGCCGGATCCGACGGCCCTGAGGGGGCCGAGGGTTACGAGGGCGACGAGACGACCCAGAACCTCGGACTGCCGACGGCTGTCGCGCCCGTCCAGCCGGTGGCACCGGTGCCACCGATGGGCCCGGTGGGTCCGGTGCTCGCGGGCCCGTCCGCCGCGCCCGCCACCCCCGCGCCCACCCCCGTACCCGCCGTCCCCGAGCCCGCTGTCCCCGCCCCAGCGCCCGTGCCCGCCCTCGAACCCGCCCCCGAGCCCGTACCGACGCACGACCCGGCCCCCGCACCCACCGGCGCCGACCCGCGCGTCCCGACCAGGCCCGAGCCCGGCCCGGCCGCCACCGCGCCCGCCCGGACCACCACCTCCGGGCGCAGCGACAGCGACGACCTGCTCGCCATCCTCCGCTCGCCGGAGGCGCACGCCGTCCGCAACGCCCCCCGGATCCGCCTGCTCGGCCCGGTCGACGTCGCCGGCACCGGTGGCACCGCCGAACCCGGCGCGATCGGCCGGCTCACCGAGCTCGCCGCCTACCTGGCCCTGCGCCCCGGCGCCGACCATGCCGCCCTCGACCACGACCTGCACCCCGGTGCGGCCCACCTGGACCCGCACCCCACCGCCGCCGACGCCCGGAACCCGCTGTCCGAGAAGCTCGCCGACCTGGCGGCCTGGCTGGGCACCGCCTCGGACGGCCGGCCCCTGCTGGTCACCGGCCAGGCCGAGGGCTGCACCTTCGCCCCGGCCGTCACCTGCGACTGGGACGAGTTCCGCAGCCTCTACCGGCGCGGTATGCGCAGCACCAGCGCCACCGCCGACGCGGCCCTCGCCCACGCCCTCGCCCTGGTCCGGGGCGCCCCGTTCGCGGAGGCCCCGCCCGCCTCGTTCGGCTGGGCCGAGGCCGAGCGGCAGGACATGATCGCCGCGATCGTCGACACCTCCCACGAACTCGCCGCCCGCCGCCTCCAGTACGGCGACCACCGCAGCGCCGAGGCCGCCGTCTTCCGCGGCCTCGCCGTCGCCCCGGACGTCGAACTGCTGCACCGCGACCTGTTCTACGCCTACGCCTCGGCCGGCGCCCGGGACCAACTCCTGCGCGCCGTCAACCGCCTCGACGCACTCAGCCGCCGGACCGGTCGCGAACTCGACGCCGACACGATCGCCCTCCTCCGCGACCTCCTCGCCGGCTCCTGACCCGGCGAACCGTCAGCACTCCCCGCCCCGCCCGGCCCGCACACCGCGTGCCGAGCGGGGCGCGGTGCGTCCTGCCCGGTCGCCCCGGGGGGCGGGAACGGCCGACTGTCACACCGGCCTGATGGAATACCGGCATGACGGACTGGTCGCGACTCAGCCATGCCTACGGCTCCGCGGAAGACATACCCGCCCTGCTGGACCGGATCGAAACGGATCCGAGTGCCGAGCGCTGGAGCGAGCTGTGGTCGGCCCTCTGCCACCAGGGCAGCGTCTACTCGGCCAGCGTCGCGGCGCTTCCCCGGCTGACGGCGATCGCCGCCGCTGCCGACACGGCGGAGCAACTGAACGCACTGCACCTGGCGGCCGCGATCGTGGCGGGGGCGGACCAGCTGAACGAGGCCGGCGACGTCCGGGTGAAGAACGCGCAGGACATCGCGGTCCTGCTGCGGATGGCGAACGAGCACCTCCGGACGGCTTCCGACCGCACCGACTACATCTACCTGCTCGAAGCCCTCCTGGCCTTCGAAGGCGTCCCGGTCTGGGGCGAGGAGCTGGCCTGGGGGCTCGTGAACGGGGAGTACCAGATCTCCTGCCCCCACTGCGAAACCGACCTGTTCATCGCCATCGGTGACTACGGCTGCTTCTCCACGAGCGGCGATTACGCCCTGCACGACGACGTCGAGAAGGCCCCCTTGCGACCCGCGGACCCCGGTGACCTGCGCGGCATCGGCCAACGTCTCCACACACTCGCGCTCGGCGACGGCCGGAGGGATGTCGCCACCGCGCTGACCCACCTCTTCGGACACGCGCACTGCACGGACTGCGGAACGGACTTCGCCGTGGCCGACCAAGTGGGCGATCCCTGCTGACGTTGCCGCCGACGCTGACGTTGACGCTGCCGCAGCAAAGGCCGGGCGCGGAGCAGGAAGTCGGCCCGGTCGACCTCCCGCTCCGGCCGCCGCTCGGGCAGCCGCTCCGGCCTGCGGGATCTCCGCGCGGGGCCCTGTTCACCCACCCGGCCTGGCTCCGGCGTCACCCGATCTCGTAGGGTGGCGCCCGTGTGTGGTGACAGGCGCCACACGGGGTACGAGGCAGCAGAACGCCGCTCAGCGGCGGGGCGGGGCGGTGACCTGGAAATGGCGGAGACTACGGCGGTCCCCGGAGGTCCCGACCCCGTGACGGACGCCGGCCCCGGCCCCCAGGACGCCGTGCCGCCGAGGTCAGCGCGCAACGCCTACGAGGAGCACCCGCCCGGCCCGGCCGCGCTCTACGAGCCCCCGGCCCCGCAACCGGCCTCACAGCCCGCCCCGGGCCCGGTGCCAGGACCGCCCGCGCCGTCCACCGGATGGACCGTCACCGGCATGCCCGCCATGGGCGGCGCGCCCGTCGTCCCGGCCCCGGCCGGCGCGACGCCGCTGCCGTTCACCCTCCCCGGCGCCACCCCGGCGCACGGCCTGCCCGGCATCGGCGGCGGCCTGGGCGGCGGCCCGCGCGGCCGGATCCTGGTCGTCGAGGGCGGCTACGGCACCTCCGGCCGACGCACCTGGGGCCGCGGCGGCCCCGCCCAGGCCCCGGTGCTGTCCGCGATGCTCGCCGCCGTCTCCCCGCAGGTGCTGCTGGCCGCCGACACCGTCGACGCCGTGCACCTCCCCGGCGCCAGCGACCCGCACACCGTGCTCGCCCACCTGCGCGCCGCCGCCCGCCACCCCGGACCGCTGCTCGTCCACTTCGGCGGCCACCTGCTCGCCGACAAGCGCGGCGGCCAGCTCCACCTGACCCTGCGCGACTCCAAGCCCGGCAGCATCCGTCAGGACGGCCTCGCCTGGCAGTCGATCGCCGGCGAGCTGCGGCACCGCCCGGCCGAGTGGCAGACGCTGGTCGTCGCCGACCTGAGCGCCGACCAGAACGCCTGGTCGCTGCTCCAGGGAGACCTCGCGCCGCTCAGTGAGGGGCTGCCGCTGTGGGCGGTGGTCAGCCCCGACCCGGACCAGATCGGCACCTTCACCCGCGCCCTGATCGAGGCCCTGCACGGCGGGCGCCCCGGCGGCGAGGCCGTCCTCGCGCCGGAACAGCTGCGCCACCAGGTCTACTCGGTGCTCCGCCCGGACGTGATCGTGGTCAGCACGCACGCCCCGGACCGCCCGTTCTTCCGCAACACCGCGCGGCGCGGCGAGGGAGCGCCGACCGAGTACGCCCCGTACGAGGCCCCGAGCCCGGCCGCCGTCCTGCCCCGCCCGGCCGCGCCGGACGAGGTCACCTGGGACGACCGGCCCTGGGGTGAGTCGCCCCGGGACGCCGCCGTCCCGCAGGACGCGGTGCCGGGCCCCCGGCCGGCCGTCACCCTGGACAAGCCGACTGCCGGAGCCCCTGCCGATGCCGCCCCGGCGTGGCCGTCCGACGGGCCGGTGAACCTGCTCAAGCCCGGCGTACCGCCCACCCCGCCGCTCCCGCCGCACCCGGTCGACCTGCGGAAGGCCGGTGCCTGGCAGCCGCCGGCGGCGGAGCCCGAGGTTGTGGCCGAGCCCGCGCCCGAGGTCGTGGCCGAGCTTGAGCCGGTGGAGGAACCGGAGCCGACCGACGCCACCCCGGCCGATGTGCCGCCCACCGACGTGGAGGCTGAGGACGTCACCGAGGAGCCCGAGCCCGAGCCCGAGTCCTCGCCGGAGCCCGAGGCGGCCCCGGCCGACTCCGCCCCTGCCGACCCCGCCCCGGCGGATGCCGCCCCCGCCCCCGCGCCGGACCGCTCCCAGCCCCGCGCCGACTACCTCGAGGTGATCGGCCGGATCGTCCGCAGCGCCGACGCGGGTGACCATGCGGCCGCCACCGACCTGGCCTTCGCCCTGGAGCTGGAGGCGATCGCCGAGCACGGCCCGGTCTCGGCCCCGGTCCTCCAGGTCCGGCAGGTCCGTGCCCACGTGTCCCGGCTCGCCGGCCGGACGGCCGAGGCCGCCGGCATCTACCGCGAGGTCGCCCTGACCCTGCTCCGCAGCGAGGGCCCCGAGCATCCGGAGACCCAGCGCGCGGCGACCAACGCGGAGGCCTGCTGGCGGGCGATCCCGGACCGCGCGGAGGCCCTGCGGATCGCCCCGGAGATCATCGAACTGCGCGCCCACCTCCCCGGTCCCGACGGCCGCAAGCTCCGCGCCGCCGAACGCCACCTCGCCACCCTCGCCGGCCCCCGCCCCGACCCGGCCTGACCGGGGACGCGCGTCCTGCCGGAGCACAGTGCGCGCTGTCCGGTCGTCAGTCTGCCGACCGCCCTCAGACCAGGGTGGTGATGCAGAACGGATGCCCCGCGGGGTCCAGCAGGACCCGCCACCGGTCGGGGTTCGGCTGGACGGCGGGCTCGACCGCCCCCAGGGCGAGCAGCCGAGCCTGGGCGGTGTCCAGGTCGTCGACCCCCAGTTCGATGTGGGCCTGCTTCTCCTGGGCCGGGTCCGGCCAGGTGGGACGTCGGTAGTCGGTCAGGCGGTTGAACCCCAGTCCGGCCGAGCCCTCCTGGCCGAGCAGGACGAAGTCGTCGGTGGAGTGGACGACGGGCAGTCCAAGGGCGTCGCCGTAGAAGCGGGCCAGTTCGGCGGGGTCCTGGCAGTCGAAGGTGACGGCCGCGAAGCGGGCCGCAGGTGCGGATGTCTTTCCAGTGCTCATACGGCAGACGTTATGACGGGACCAGGACAGGTTCGGTCCTGGTCGTGCGGGATACTTCCCGATGTGATCAGCACTTCGGCCCGCCTGCTGCGACTGGTGTCACTGCTCTCCGCGCGACCCTCGTGGACCTGCGGTGAGTTGGCCGACCGGATGGCGGTCACCGAGCGCACGGTGCGCCGGGACATCGCCAGCCTCCGGGAACTCGGCTACGGAGTCGAGTCCGACCCCGGGCCCTGGGGCGGTTACCGCCTCGGGGCCGGAAGCCGGGTGCCGCCGCTGGTCCTCGACGACGAAGAGGCCCTCGCCGTGGCCGTCGGGCTGCGCGCGGCAGCACTCAGCGGCGTTCTCGGCGGCGACCAGGCCGCACTGTCGGCACTCCTGAAACTGCGCCAGGTCCTGCCACCGCGGATCGCCGGCCGACTCGGTGAGATGGACGCCGCATTTGTGCAGACCCCCGGGCCCGACGAGCCGCAGATCTCGCCCGGCATGCTGCTGGAGCTGGCGACCGCGTGCCGCCGGGGCGAGCGCGTCCAACTGTCGTACCGCGACCGGGAAGGGAAAGCCACCACCCGGGACGTCGACCCCTACCGCCTCGTGCACACAGGACGCCGCTGGTACTTCGTCGCCCGGGACGTGACGCGCGGCGAGTGGCGGACGTTCCGGGCGGACCGGGTGGCTCGCATACAGCCGACCGGGCAAGCGGTGGAACTCCTCGACCCGCCCGACCCGGTACTGCTCGTCTCCCGATCCATCGCGACCGGCACCTACCCGCTCTATACGACCGTCCGTCTCCCGTTGCCCCTGGAGCAAGCACTGCGGCTGGTCCCACCGACGGTCGGCACCCACCGCCCGGACGGCCCCGACGCCACCGTCGTCGACATCGGCGGCCCCGACGCGGACGGGCTCGCCGGATACCTGCTCGGCCTGGCCGTACCCCTGCGCGTCCTGTCCCCGGACGACGTACGGGAGGCACTCCTGCGCCGCTCCCGCGCCCTCCTCGCGGCCAACGGCGCGCCGTCGACGCATGGCGAACCGAGCGAGAAGTAGCTCTCCGCAGTCGGGTACAGGGCGGCCGCCCGGCAGGTCAGCGCTCCCGGGCGAGGTCCAGCAGGCGGTGCATGACCGCCACCGGCAGTGCCGGATTGCTTGCGGCAGCCGCGGCCCGGGCCGGCAGGGTGAGCCGCCGGAGCAGTTCTTCGGCGGGCAGCCTGGGGTCGGCGACCGCCCAGCCGCCCACCTCGGGGTCGTCGGCGAGCCGCAGCACCAGCTCCGGCCCGGCCTCCGGGTCGTCCAGCGCGGCGTGCCGCAGACGCGGATCGGGATCGTCGGCGAACCGGGCCAACCCGGGCCGGGCGAAGTTGCGGTGGTGGCGGAACCCCGACCAGTACCGGTCCTGCACCGTCGCGTACAGCTCCACCAACAGCTCGTGCGGCGCGTCCTCGCACCGCTCGGCCAGCGTGCGCCGCACCCACTCGTCCTCGTCCGCCGCCAGCAGGGCCACCACGTCGGGCGCCAGGTGCGGCTGCGCCGCGAGCACCCGCCGCAGCCCGACGTGCGCCGACCTCGCGATCCGGCGGGCCGCATCCGGATCGGTCGCCCGCCGTGCGATCCAGGACGGCGGCGACCAGAACTGCCGCCACACCGTGCACGGGATCACGGTGCGCTGAGCCTCTGTCAGCTCCTCCCGCATCGACACCGCGAGCCGGACGTCGTTCTCGGGATCCGCCGCCAGTCGCAGGGCCAGTGCGGTCGGCACCTCGGGATCGGCGGCGGCCTCCAGCCGGACCGCCCGGTCCGGGTGCGCCACCCGCTGCTCCGCCGTCAGCACCGGTGCCGGTGCCGGCTCCTGCGCCGCGACCGGCGGCTCTCCAGTGCCGCCGGCGATCCGCCGGATCTTCGGTTCCGGGTCCTCCGCCAGGATCTCCAGCACCCCGGCGGGGATCCGGCGCTTGTGCTCGAAGAGCATCACCGCGTACACGAACCGGACCCGGGGTTCCGGATCCCGCGCGAGCCGGGCCAGAACGTCGACGTCCGCCGTCGGGTTCTCCGCCACGTCCAATCGGTGCTGGAGCTGCGGCGAAGCCACCAGCAGCTCCGTCGCTGCGGCATCCAAGGTCCGGTACCGGAGCCAGGAGCCCGGCATCGGCAGCTCGTCGAACTCCAGCAGCCGGGCCAGCGCCTCCACCGGCAGCACCGGATTGCCCGCCAGCCCCCGGAGCCAGCCGTCCACCACATCGCCGTCCGCCGCTGCCCGCTCCAGCGCCCCGCCCAGTCCGTCCATCCCTCCATTCTGGCTGGTCCCGGTTGTGCTGTTCGGCGGACGTTCGTGGAGGGGCGTCGACCAGGCCGCTCCGACCGGCGAGGGACCGAGGGAAACCCGGCGACCACGGATCGGCGGCCGTCTAGGCTCGACCGCCGTGGACGACGACCTGCCGAAGCTCCTGACGATGCCGATGACCGGCCGGAACGCCCGGATGCTGGAACGGCTGGCCCGCCGTCGTCTCAAGCGCGGTGGGGCGGCCTTCGTCGCGGACCTCGGCATCGGGACGGCCCGCCGGCACCGCTCGACGTCGGCCGTCCCGGCCGAGCCGACGGCCTTCGACGACCTCTTCGACAGCCTGGTGCGCCTGCTGGCGGCGACCCGCGGCCCCGGGCACGTCGACGAGCTGCTGCGGCTGCTCGCCGCGGGCAGGCCGGAGGATCCGGAGTACGACCGCTACGTGGCCTCGCTGCTGGCCTCCTGCCAACGGCCCGCCGACCTCGGCGCGGTGTACGAGGAGGGGGTTGCTGTCTCGGAGGAGTTGCGGGCCTGCCTGCTCCACGAACTGGTGCTCAGGGGAGTCCCGGTGGCGGAGGACCCGGGCATCGCCTCGTGGGCGACCTCCCCGCACTGGCGCGACCACCCGTTGGCCGCGCTGCCGCTGGTTCTGGCGGAGCCGGAACGGGAGCCGGACCTTCCGGCCTACTCGGTCGAAGGCAGCAGCTGCGGGTTCCCCTACCCGGATCCGGAGGAGCGCTACCCGGCACCCAGGCCGGCTGCCGCGCAGGTGGCGGAGGCGGTGGAGACGACGTCCGCCGCCACCGCCCGCGCCATGGCGTCGGCGGTGGCGAACTGGGCCGACCACCCGGAGGAGCCGGAGGGCCGTGCCGAGGCGCGGACCTTCGCCCTCGCGGAGCCCCTGGATCCCGACGCCCTCTCCGGCGTACTCGTCACGTTGGGCCTGGACTGCCTGACGGACCTGGGCGACCTGCCGAAGCCCGGGGAGGAGACCGCGTTCGGGGTGGTCCCCGTCGAAGCGGCCGAGGTCTGGCAGCTGCTGTTCGCCGCCGCCTCCACCGGCGGCGCGTACGACTCGGGCTGCCACGGCGCCTACGGACGGCTCCACGCCTGGCGCTCGCTGGCCGCACTCGCCGGGGCGCCGCCGGATGCCCCGGCGAGTGCGGGGGAGGACTACGTCCGGGCCTGCGCGTGGTACCGGTTCAGTGCGGACACCCCGTGGTTCCACCGGGTGGTCTGGGACCTGGGCGTGCTGGCCGTCTCCCCGGACCGCCGCCTGGCCGTCCTGGCAGCGACGACCACCGACTGACGCGGCATCGGAGTGGGAAGTCGGACCGCCCGACTTCCCACTCCGGCACGTCGCCGAGGAGGAGATCCCGGCGGTTACTTCGGGACACTCGCAGCGCGCGAGCGTCGGGGGCCGCGACGATTCCCGAGGCAGCTGGTCGTCAGTGCAACCTCTTGCTACCGGGCAAACGTTGCCTGACGTGGCGCTGGAGGCGGCAGGTCCGGGATCGGTGATGATCCCGGCGCGGGAGCGGCCGTCTGAAAGGGGATACCGCATTGCCCGGCCCCTGCTTCGTACGAGCCGAGATGAGCGACGATCGGTGCGTGCAGGCCCGGGTATTCCCGAGGTACCGGCCCGTGCCTCCCTCGGCTCACACCCCATGAGCGCGTGGTACGAACCTGCTCAGCCGAAGCCGACCTCGGTGAAGCAGCAACCGCCGCGCTCGGCGGCGGGCAGGACCGGGCCCGGGGTGAGCCGAGGGGCCTGGCGGAAGTACTGGCGGAAGCCCGACGCGCGGAACTTCAGGTCGAACGCGTGGCCTTCGATGTGCCATTGCGGCCAGTCCTGCTTGCCGTCGTCCGGCACCAGCCGGTGCACATCGGAGATCTCCAGCTCCGGGTGCATGCCCTTGAACCCGAGGCCGCCCTCAAGGTCCCAGACCTCCTCGAAGACGAGCGTCGCAGGGGCGGTCCAGAAGGAGAAGCTCTTCGCCGGCTTGACCGGGTGGACCCAGCGCACGATGTAGTCGAGGTCGAGCAGGAGCCTCGGCAGGATGTCATTCGTCTGCTGCACGTACAGACCGTGGACAGTGGCGTCGTGCCAGCCCATCTCCTCGAAGTCGGCATCGCTCCAGACGCTCTTCGAGAGACCTGATTCCTGGTGGCTGTCCATGGCCGTATCCAACCAGGGTGGTTCGTCCCAGCTCGCAAGGGGGCGGCGGTGCACGTTCTCGTCGAGCGCGGGCCGACGTACTGGCCGTCTTCCCGGACGGCCGCCGCCTGGCGGTCCTCCCAGCGAGGCCGACCGACTCATGGGCTCTTGGAGTGGGAAGTCGGACCGGCCGACTTCCCAATGATGCGTCGGCCGCCCCGTCGGTCAGTCGGTGCCTTCGATGATGCGGAAGTCGCGCTCGTAGCCGTCGGGGAGGGCCCCCAGCGCCTTCTGGTACGCCTCGCTCTCGTATGCCGCGACGGCCTGGTCGAAGCTGTCGAACTCGACCAGAACGGCGCGCTGCGTGATTCCGGCCTCGTGGGCGACCACTCGGCTGCCACGGGACAGGACGCGCCCACCCCCGGCCCGGACGGCCGGACGGGCCAGCGCGTCGTAGGCGGTCAGCCCCTCGGGGTCGGAAATGGCGGGGTAGACACTGACCCAGTAGCCCTTGGCCATAAAAGCCTCCTGTGTTCGGCCGGACACGTCCGACTCGTCGTATCCGCAGGCTAGGGCCTGATATGCGGCCGAGGGAAAGACCGGTACGCAATAGACTCAGAACGGATCGTTATCAATCGGCAGGGAGGGGCACGTGCCGCCGGACACGGTGAGCCTGCGCTACTTCCTGGTGCTGGCCCAGGAGTTGAACTTCACCCGTGCGGCCGCACGGATCGGTGTCGCACAGCCCGCACTCAGCGCCCGGATGCGCCGGTTGGAGTCGGAACTCGGTACGGCCCTGCTGGTCCGCAACACGCGCACCGTCGTGCTGACCACGGCCGGTGCGGCGCTGGCGGAGTCCGCGCCGTCCGCGCTGGCGGCGCTGGACCGGGCCTGGGACACCGCCCGGAGCGCGGCGGCCGGCGAACTGGGCACGCTGCGCCTCGGATACAGCCTCAGCACCGGGGCCGGGACGACACCGGCCCTGGTGGACAGGCTGATTCGCGACCACAGCGGACTCCAGGTCGGCGCGGTCCCGATGGCGACGCCGGAGATCTCCCCCGCGGTCGCCGACGGCCGCATCGATGCCGGGATCACCCGCGGTGAACAACCGGGCCGCGGCGTGCGCCGGTTCCCGCTGCGGCGTTTGCGCGTCGGGGTCCAGCTGGCGCAGCACCATCCGCTGGCCGAACACCCGGAGATCGAGATCGCCGACGCGGCCGCGTATCCGCTGCGCCTCCCGGACCGTGCGGCCAACCCCGTGGTTCACGATCAACTGTCCGCACTGTTCCGGGACACCCGACCGCACCCCCGGTTCCACACGCCCGCGGTCTCCTTCGACATGTCCCAGCGCGACCTGCGCGACGGGGTCACCCTCGCCCCGGCCGGAGAAGCCGCGGCCACGGCACAACCGGCCGGTCTCACCTGGCGACCACTGCGGGGCGCGCCCGGCCTGACGATCCACCTGGTCCTCCCATGCGAGCAGTCGCCGCTGCACCGCCGCGTCCTCGCTGTCGCCAAAGCTCTGGCGCACGAGCTGCACTGGCTGCCGGGCTGACGTGCAAGAGGGAGAGCGATACGGACGCCTGTGGTGGCGAACTGGGCCGACCACCCGGAGGAGCCGGAAGGCCGCGTCGAGGCGTGGACTCTCGCCCTCACGGAGCCCCACCGGTGGCGGGTACGCCCCCGGTTGCTACGGCGCCTGTCGACGGCCCCACGCCTGGCGCTCGCCGGCCGCACTCGCCGGGGCGCCGCCGGGGCCGCCCCGGCGAGCAAGGTGGAGGCCCGCGTCCGAGCCGGCGTCCGGGACCTGGGCGTGCCGGCCGTCTCTCCGGACCGGCTCCTGGCCGTCCTGGCGGCAACGACGACCGACTCACGAGCCGTCGGAGTGGGAAGTCGGACCACCCGACGTCCCACTCCGGTGCGGTGGTGCGGTGACGCCACCGCACCGGTCGGGCGGACGCGCTGCCCACCGAGTCCGAGTCCTCTGGCGCCTGGCCCGAGGAATCCGAGCGATCCGGCGGGGTGAGGCGGGCCAGTGGTGGAGGGCTACCCGAGCCGGTGGCGGAGCCAGGCGAGTCCGTGGGCGCTGAGCGCGTCCCACCGGGGGCCGGGGGTCTCGGCGGCGCGGAGGGTCCACAGGCCGGTGAGGATCGCGCCGAAGGCCGTG
Organism: Kitasatospora purpeofusca; assembly: GCF_034043715.1. GTDB lineage: Bacteria > Actinomycetota > Actinomycetes > Streptomycetales > Streptomycetaceae > Kitasatospora > Kitasatospora purpeofusca_A. The sequence goes on from NZ_JAXCLC010000002.1 coordinate 42,044, forward strand.
ACGGACCGAGCGGGCGCGGTGCGCCACAAGGGCACGCCGTTGGCCCAGCGCTCCGCCTGCTCAGGCGTGTGTCCGGCCTCGATCAGCCGGACGATCATGTATGCCGTGTCGGCCCATGCGGCGCCGGGAGCGGGGAAAGCCCAGTCGACGACGTGCACCGCTGCGCCGTTCACCAGGAGGTTGGGGCCGGTCAGGTCGGTGTGGACCAGGGTCTTGCCGTCGATCAGATCGGGCGCTTCGTGTTCGGCCAGGATCAGCGTGTCCAGCCGTGCCACGGTCCACGGGTCGAGCCGGTCCCGGTGACGGCTGCCGAGGTTGTGCCAGAAGTCCTGTCCCGACCATCGATCGGCGAGGCTGAAGGCACGCAGCGGCGGCGCCGGGGTGAGCGTCCCGGCGAGCGTCTCCAGCGTCGCGGCGACCAATGGCAGGTCGGCGGACCCCGGAGACAGGTCCGCGTGCCTGCCGGGAACGTGCTCGAAGCCCAGGGCGAGCCACCCGTCGGCCTCGACCCTCCAGAGCATGCGGGGAGCGATGTCCGGCGGGAGTACGGCGTTCACGACGGACTCCAGGCGGTGCATCCATGCCCCCGGGTTGTCCTCGCGCACGGCCTTGCAGAACACCGGCCCGCCGGCCGTCTCCAGCGTGGCGGCGAAGTCGGAGACCGTTCCCGCAGTCGGGGGGAGAGCGGCGGTCACCGCGCCGGTCCGGGCCTCGATGCTGATGCGCACGGGACGCGGTAGTTTCTTCCAAGTCTCTGTCATCGGGGTGCCTCGGGTCGGGCCCGTCCGGCCCCCGATCGCGGGGCCGGGCGGGCGATCTGATCGGTTCCTAGCTGTTGTGGCAACCGCGGTGGCACTGCGCGCAGTTGCCGCTGCCGCTGGTGTCGCTTCCGTCTCCTCCGCTGCCTTCGGAGCAGTCGGCGGACATGCTCCACAGTTCGGCGTCCACGGCGTACCCGCTCGCTTCGATGACGGCGACCGTGGCGGCGATGCCGATGCCCTTGGTGGACTCGCCCGGGCCGCCGGTCGGCACGTGGTGGAGGAACTGGCCGGACACCGACTGGCAGAACTCGGCGTATTCGGTGGTGTGGAGGATGAACGTGTGCCATCCGACGTCCACCAGCCGCGACGGGGCGAGGCCGGCACCCGGGTTGACCGCGCACGCTCCGAGGAAGGCGAGAGCCTGGTCCACGATGCGCGCGGCGAGCGCGAGATCCATCCCCTCCCCCCTGGCGATTCGGGTGATCATCCGCTCGAACAGGGCCGGGTCGATGAGGGACCGGCCTGTGATCTTCTCCGTGCTGGTCGACAGCATGTGTGCTCCCCTGGCTCCGAGGTACGGCTCTCGGCCAGGACGCTATGCGTGCGGGAACCACCGAAGGGCCTGTGATTCTCGAATATTCCAGGGCTCGCGGGCCGTATCGGCGAGGATTCCTCAGACGGCTCCCAGCGCCCTGCGGCACCGCGCAAGAACCCTGTGGGCATCCGAGCCGAAGACGGCCGCCTCGGCCATCGTTTCCCAGACTCGCGTGTACAGGCCCACGTTCTCCGCCTGCTCCAGCCACAGTTCGGCGTGCCAGTCCTCGACGATGACAAGCCGTTCGTCGTAGATCCAGAAGCCGTTGGCGGGCGGCAGCATGAGCTGGGCCTCGAACGGCACGATGCCCAGGGTGACGGTGTCGAGGCCGATCACGCCGCTGAGCCGGTCGAGCTGGGCGGCCATGACGGCCGGTGGGCAGAGCCGGGCGCGCAGCGCGGCCTCCCACATGACGATGCGGTACTGCTTGCCCGACCGGTAGAGGCCCTCCTGTCGTCGGACACGGGCCCGCACGGCCTCCTCGACATCACGCGGCGACCGGTGGAGGTCGACGTAGGCGTTGAAGACGTGCCGGGCGTAGTCGGCCGTCTGGAGCATGCCGACGATCATCGAGCCTTCCCAGGCACGCATGACCGTCGACCGCTCGTACTCGACGGTCAGCGCGTCCTGCACCGGCCGGTGGCCGGCGGCGAGTTGCCGACGCCACGACCGGGACTGCGATTCGAACGCCCTCAACCTGGCGGTCAATTCGGACGCCGCGCCAGGCCGGCCGACGCCCGTTGCCCACGCCTTGAGGTCGTCGTGGGTGGCGGTCTGTCGGCCGGTCTCCAGCTTGCTGACCTTGGACTGCGCCCACCCCAGGCGCTCGGCCAGTTGCCGACCGGTGAGACCTCCCTCGGTGCGCAGCTCGCGGAGCCGCAGACCGAGGGCGATTCGCGCTTGTTGGAAGTCGGTGCTCACACGTCGGACGGTACCTCGGTGAGGAACGCCCGGTACGTGGTGGCGAAGTGCCAGGCAGCGTCGCGTACCTGGCAGGCACGAGCCACTTGGACCGGGTCGGTGATCAGCTCCACGCCGGTCAGATCGTCGTCGGAGTCGAAGTGCAACAGGGCGATCACCCGCGAGTCGAACAGCCAGGTGTCTTCGTCGGGAAGGCCGAGACGAGCGGCGTCGGCGCGCCAGAGGTAGCGAATGTCCTCGCCCACGGCACAGTTCCGCTCGGCGTTGTCGAGCAGGTACCGCTGTCCCGGAGTGGGCGGGTTGTCCATGATCCGCACTCGCTCGAACCGCTTGCCGCGAGCCGCCTGCTCGCGGCGCGAGAGGCACCACGGGTCCTCCAGGTCCCATCCGGGCGCCTTCCCGGCAGCGAACCGGCGGTAGGTCTCGGTGTGTTCGTCGGACCGGTACCTGCGACGGGTCTCCAGCCGGAAGGCCGTGTGCTCGAAGTCCTCGAACATGCCGTCGAACGCTTCGAAGTCGATCAGCTCCGGCTCTCGGTGCACGTCTCGCGGTGCGAAGTCGGCGAGCAGCACGCGGGGAACGACCACGAACCCTTCGCCGGGCTTGACCTTGCGGAGCTGATCCACCTCGTCGGGATCGGTGACGGCGTCGCCCTGCACCAGCACCTCCCCGGTCTCGACGTCCTCGTAGAGCGTCGGGCATCCGTTGTTCCCCGAATTGCTTCCGATGTACCGCAGTCGTCGGCTCACAGCTGCTCCCATCACGGTCGGGCGGGCGGGCGGATTCAGGATGGCGTGAGGTCGGCTAGGTGTGGGCGCTGATTCTCGAATATTCTCCCGACCCCGATCGAGGAGAACTTCGACTGCACCGGCCGATGCGGAGCAGGGAGGTGCGCGCCCGGCGTGCGGGGGTGGGGGAGTGGTGCGGCTCGGGGCTTCGCACCGGTGTGCGCCTGCTGGTGGTGCTGCTTCGTGGTGGTGTCGATGTTCTTTCGTGTCAGGGGAGTTGGGCGGTCTGTCGAGGAGCGGGAGGTGGTGCGCCCCTCGGGCCGGGTGGTGGTTGGTGGGCGCGGAAGGTCGAGGGGGAGTGCGGAGTTCGGGAGTGGACGGACCTTCTCGGGCCTACGCTGGCGATGCATCTGACGCGCACGGTGCGTGCCCGTGCGGATGCGGACAGTGTGACGCGAGTGTGACCGGAGACCAGGGGAGGCCGAGATGGCCGAGGTTCGGGGCGGCGGCGAGAGCGGCGACGCGAGGCCGGAGTTGGACGAGGACCTGTCGGAGGTGTCGGACTTCCTGCATGCGATCGGCCAGCAGATCAAGCTCCTGCGTGAGCAGGCGGGGTTGACGCAGAAGCAGTTCGCGAAGGAGGTCGGCTACACCGAGAGCCTGATTGGCGCGGTGGAGCAGGGGAAGCGGACGCCGCAGCGGGAGCTGCTGGAGTCGTCGGAGCGGGTGTTGGACGCCAGGGGGCTGCTGATCGCCGCCGCGGACGACATCGAGAAGGCGAAGGCGAAGTCGCGGATGCGGCACCCGGAGTGGTTCCGGAACTATGCCGCCTTGGAGGCGGAGGCCATCGAACTCCACGACTGGAGTGCCTACCTCGCTCCGGGACTGCTTCAGACGGAGGACTACGCCCGGGCGCTGTTCCGGATGCGACAGCCGGTATTGGCGGAGGAAACGGTCGAGATCCGGGTGGCAGCTCGGATGGCGCGACAGGAGATCCTTGCCCGGTGGCCCCGCGCGGTCTTCAGCTGGGTGATCGACGAGGCCGTACTGCACCGGCGACTCGGCGGACCGGAGGTGCACCGTGGGCAGCTCGAACGGTTCCTGGAGATCGGCAATACCCGAGGCATGACGCTTCAGATCATGCCGATGGACCGCGCCGAGAACGCGAGCGTTGCAGGTTCGTTCAAGCTGATCACCCCCAAGGGACGTCCGCAGACCGGCTATATCGAGATCCAGACGAGCGGTAGGCTCATCACGGATGCGGAGGAGGTCCGTCTCCTGAATGCGCGATACGGCACCCTCAGGGCGCAGGCGCACTCTCCGCAGGATTCCCTGTCCTTGATCGAGAAGATGCTGGGAGAGCGATGAGCGGCGATCTGATGTGGTTCAAGAGCAGCTACAGCAGCAACGAGGGCGGCGACTGCGTCGAGGTGGCCGAGACCACGAAGTCGGTCCTGGTGCGTGATTCGAAGGACAAGTCCGGTCCGCAGCTGGCCTTTTCGCCGACTGCTTGGCGCTCCTTCGTCGAGTTCGCACAGTCGGTCCGATGAGCAGCGAACCGGTGTGGTTCAAGAGCAGCCACAGCGGCGGCGAGGGCGGCGACTGCGTCGAGGTGTGGTTCAAGAGCAGCTACAGCGGCAACGAGGGCGGCGACTGCGTCGAGGTCGCCGAGATGGCGGACGCGGTCCTGGTGCGTGACTCCAAGGACAAGTCCGGTCCCCGCCTGGCCTTCTCCCCGACCGCCTGGCGCTCCTTCGTCGAGTTCGCGCAGTCGGTCTGACACGACGGTGCGGCCGTCCGCCGACCGGCGGACGGCCGCACCTCTGCGTTACTACCGCCCCGCGAGGGCGTGGACGAAGCGGCCGGCGTCGATGGTGCCGAGGCCGCTGGCGAGGTCGTAGCCCTTGGTGGCCCGGTAGCCGGTGACGGTGTCCCAGGAGTTGTCGCCGGTGGTCACGTCGGTGATGCCGCTCCACTGGTTCGGGAGCAGGTTGAGGCCGTAGAGGCGCCAGTTGAGCCGGCCGAGGCGGTGGCCGGCGAGCTGGTCGGCGAGGGCGACGACGCCGGAGAAGATCGGCGCGGCCTCGCTGGTGCCGCCGGTGAGGTGCCAGCCGACGCGGGTCGGGTCGTACGACTCGTAGGTCCACGCGCCGCCGTCGACGGCCGCGCTCATGCTGATGTCCGGGGTGCCGCGGTGGCTGCCGGTGACCTTGGCGACGCCGGCCTGGTAGAGGGGCCGGTCGAACACGCCGGAGACGCCGCCGCCGCCCGCGCCGTAGGCGTCGTGCCAGACCTGGTCCGGCGCGGTGCGCTTGCCGGTGTCGTCCAGGGTCATCTGGGTGCCGCCGATGGAGGTGACCAGCGGGTCCGAGGACGGCCAGGAGTTGACCTTGTACGGGTAGAGGTCGGAGCCGTTCTCCTTGGCGTCGGTGGCGCCGTTGTCACCCGAGGAGGCGAGCACTGTGACGTCGTGCGCGGCGGCCTCCTTGAAGGCGTAGCGCAGGTCGGTGAGCGACTTGAAGTCGCCCGTGTCGAAGCCGGGGAAGGTGTTCTCGGTGGCGCCGAAGCTCTGCGAGATGACGTCGGCCCGGCCGGAGCGGATGAGCGCGCGTTCGGCGTCCATCATCTCGGGCAGGCCGGTGGTGCCCTCGGTCTCGGCGACGCCGGTCTCGACCAGGATGATGTGGGCGTCCGGGGCCACGGCGTGCGCGTACTCGACGTCCAGGGTGGCTTCGCCGGCCCAGCCGGTGTGGTCGGGGTTGGCCGGGTCGAAGGGCGGGACGTCGCCCCACTTCATGATCTCGACCTGGGTGTCCGGGATGCCCCACTGCTTGTCGAAGACCTCCAGGTCGTGCTGGATGGTCGGCGAGCCGAAGGAGTCGACGATGACGATGGTGCGGCCCTTGCCGGTGACGCCCTCCTGGTAGAGGGAGTTCAGGTTGTAGGCCTCGCGGTACTGGAGCGGCGAGTAGCAGTGGATGCCGAGCTGGCTGACGCAGTCCGAGGTGGACAGCGGCGCGGTCCGGCCGAGGGCGTTGACGTGGCCGGCGGAGGCGGGCCGGACGTGGACGCCGGCGGCGGTCGGCGCGCCCGCGGTGGCGGTGCCCGCGGCGACGGAAGCGACGGAGCCGGTGGAGCCGACGGAGCCGGTGGAGACGGTGCCGGTCGTGAGGGCGGTGGCCCCGACGGCGAGCAGGGCCAGGGCGCGGAGGGTGCGGGGGCTGCCCATGGGACTCCTTGGGACGCTGGGCCCGGCCGGGGTCGGTCGGGTCGGTTCGGCCATCCCATCGACTGCCGCATGATCATGCCATAGTCATTTCATACTGTCGGCATGGTCGTCTCCAGCCACGGGAAAAGGTCAAGACCGTCCCAGGTGAAGGTAAGCCAGCACCCGGAACGGTCTTCTGATGATCCGTCAGACAGCTTTTCGTGTCAGCGCGCCCCGCCGTTGACGTAGAGCGTCTGGCCGCTGACGTAGGAAGCCTCCTCGCTCGCCAGGAAGGCGACCACCGAGGCGACCTCCTCGGGCTGCCCGACCCGCCGCAGCGGCGTGCGGGCGGACACCTCGGCCTGGTGGTCCTCGGCGGTGGCGCCGACCCGCTCGGCCGTCGCGGCGGTCATCGGGGTGGCGATGTAGCCGGGGGCGACGGCGTTCACATTGATGTTGAACGGGCCCAGCTCGATCGCGAGCGTCGCGGTCAGGCCCTGGATGCCGGCCTTGGCGGCGGCGTAGTTGGCCTGGCCCCGGTTGCCCAGGGCGGAGCGCGAGCTGAGCGAGACGATCTTGCCCCACTTCTGCGCGACCATGTACTTCTGTGCCACGTGGCTGCAGTTGTAGGCACTGGTCAGGTTGACCGTCAGGACGGCGTCCCAGTCGGCCTTGGGCATCTTGAAGAACAGGTTGTCCCGGGTGATGCCCGCGTTGTTGACCAGGATGTGCACACCGCCGAGGTCCTCGGCGATCCGGGCGAACACCGCCTCCACGGCGTCGTAGTCGGCCACGTCGCAGCCGTACGCCCGCGCGGTGCCGCCCTTGGCGGTGATCGCCTCGGCGGTGCCGGCCGCCCGTTCGGCCGAGAGGTCGACGACGGCGACCGTCGCGCCCTCCTCGGCCAGCAGGCGCGCCGTCGCGGCGCCGATGCCCTGCGCGCCGCCGGTGACGACGGCGACCTTGCCTGCGAAACGCGTCATGCTGCTGCTCCTCAAGAGTGGAAAGAAGGGGGAGGGGAGTCGGGCCGTCAGGCGGACTCGACCAGCACCGCCGTGCCCTGGCCGACGCCCACGCACATGGTGGCGAGGCCGCGCCGGCCGCCGGTACGCCGCATCCGGTGCAGCAGGGTGGTGAGGATCCGGGCGCCGGAGCCGCCGAGCGGGTGGCCGAGCGCGATCGCGCCACCGGTCGGGTTGACCAGCTCGGGGTCGATCCCCAACTGGTCGACCGAGGCCAGCACCTGCGCCGCGAACGCCTCGTTCAGCTCGGCCTCGGCGACGTCCGCCAAGGTCCAGCCGGCCCGGGCGAGCACCTTGCGGGTGGCCGGGACGGGACCGATGCCCATCACGTCCGGGTGCACGCCCGCCGAGGCTCCGGCCACGTACCGGCCGAGCGGCTCCAACCCGAACTCGCCGAGCGCCTCCTCGCTGACCAGGACGAGCCCGGCCGCGCCGTCGTTCATCGGCGAGGCGTTGCCCGCCGTCACCGTGCCGCCGGGGCGGAAGGCGGGCTTGAGCCGGGCGAGCTTCTCCAGGCTGGTGTCCTCGCGGATCGACTCGTCCTGGTCGACGGTCACGCCGTCGGTCCGCTCGACCGGGACCAGCTCGGCGTCGAAGTGGCCGTCCTTGCGCGCGGCGGCGGCCCGCTGGTGGCTGCGCAGCGCGAAGGCGTCCTGCCGCTCCCGGGTGATGCCGTACCGGCCGGCCACCTCCTCGGCGGTCTCGCCCATGGAGAGCACGCCGTGGAGTTCGGCCATCCGGGGGTTGGTGAGCCGCCAGCCGAGCCGGGTGTCGAAGGTCTCGATCCGGTGCGGCAGCGCCTCGTCGGGGCGCGGCAGGACGAAGGGGGCACGGGTCATCGACTCGCAGCCGCCGGCCAGCACCACGTCCGCCTCGCCGGAGCCGATCGCCCGGGCGGCCATGGTGACCGCCTCCAGGCCGGAGGCGCAGAGCCGGTTGACGGTGGCGCCGGGCACGCTGTCGGGCAGTCCGGCGAGCAGGACGGCCATCCGGGCCGCGTTGCGGTTGTCCTCGCCGGCCTGGTTGGCGGCGCCCCAGTAGACGTCGTCGATCCGGGCCGGGTCGAGGGTGGGCAGGTCGGTGAGCAGGGCGCGCAGCACGGTGGCCGAGAGGTCGTCCGGGCGGACCGCGGCGAGCGCTCCGCGCAGCCGGCCGATGGGTGTGCGGCGGGCCGAGGCGAAGTAGACGGGACGCACGACGGCGGATCTCCTTCTGGGAGGGGTGAGGGTGGGGCGCCCCGGTCGGGGCGGACGGAGGTCAGAAGGCGTTGACGCCGGTGAGCGCGCGCCCGATGAGCAGCTGGTGGATCTGGCTGGTGCCCTCGTAGAGGGTCATCACCCGTGCGTCGCGCAGGTACTTGCCGACGGGGTACTCGTCGATGAAGCCGTAGCCGCCGAACACCTGGAGCGCGTTGTTGGCGGCCCGCACCGCCGCCTCACTGGCGAACAGCTTGGCGACGGAGGACTCGGTGGCGAACGGCAGGCCGCGTTCGATGTGGTCGGCGACCTTCCAGGTGAGCAGCCGGGCGGCCTCGACGTCCACGGCGATCGCGGCGAGCAGCTGCTGCACCAACTGGCGCGAGGCGATCGGCGCGCCGAACTGCTCGCGCTCGCCCGCGTACCGGACGGCGGCGTCGAGGCAGGCCCGGGCGATGCCGACGCAGCCGGCGGCGACGGACATCCGGCCCTTGGCGAGGGCGGCCATGGCGACGGTGAAGCCCTTGCCGATCTCGCCGAGCCGGGCGCTGTCGGGCACCCGGACGGCGTCGAAGGCGAGTTCGGCGGTGGCCTGGCCGCGCAGGCCGAGCTTGCCGTGGATCTCGGTGCGGGTGAAGCCGGGCAGGTCGGTGGGGACGAGGAAGGCGGTGATGCCGCGGTGGCCGGGCTCGCCGGTGCGGGCGAAGACGAGGGCGACGTCGGCCCAGGTGCCGTTGGTGATGAAGGTCTTGGTGCCGCTGAGCAGCCAGTGGCCGGCGCCGTCCCGGTCGCTGTCGCGGACGGCCCGGGTGGTGAGGTTGGCGGCGTCGGACCCGGTGCCGGGCTCGGTGAGGGCGAAGCAGCCGAGCGCCTCGCCGGAGGTGAGCCGGGGCAGCCAGTGCCGCTTCTGCTCCTCGGTGCCGAAGGCGTTGACGGACTTGGCGACCAGGCCGAGCGAGACGGAGACGATGCCGCGCACGGCGGAGTCGCCCCGGCCGAGTTCCTCCAGGACGAGGCAGTAGGCGAGGTGGTCGCCGCCGCTGCCGCCGTACTCCTCGGGGATGGTCAGCCCGAGGAAGCCGAGCTCGCCCAGCCGGCCGATGATCGCGCGGTCCACCGACTCGGCGCGGTCCCAGGCGGCGGCGTGCGGGGCGATCTCGCGGTCCGCGAAGGAGGCCGCGAGCTCGCGGACGGCGGCCTGTTCCTCGGAGAGCTCCAGATCCATGGCGAGCGACCCATCCGGTTAAACTAGCGCTGCAAGTTTTACCGGGACTGTAGCCCCGGGCGGGGCCTCCTGGGAAGGGGGACCTGTCAGAATCGGGCCCACCCCGCACCGAGCCCACCCGACCGGACGAACCCGCCGGACCCGACACACCCACCCGACCGCGAACACCCACCGGAGGAGCCGCGCCGATGCCCCGCCCGCGCACCCCCCTGCTCAACCGCGAGCGCATCGTCGCCGCCGCGCTGCGGCTGGTCGACCAGGAGGGCCTGGCCGCGCTCTCCACCCGCCGCCTGGCCGGCGAACTCTCGGTGAGCGGGCCCTCCCTCTACAACCACTTCGCCACCAAGGACGAACTGCTGGACGCCGTCGTGGACGGGGTGATCGGGGAAGTCGACCTGTCGATGTTCGGCGCCGGCGCGCCCTGGCCGGAGGCGCTGCGGGACTGGGCCCGCTCCTACCGGGCCGCGCTCGCCGCCCACCCCAACATCGTCCCGGTGCTGGCCCAGGGCCCCGGGCGCCGGCCGAACGCGCTGCGGCTGGCCGACGCCGTCTTCGGCTGCCTGGTCGAGGCGGGCTGGCCGCGCGGGCAGGCGACCAGGATCGGCGCGCTGATGCGCTACTTCGTCACCGGCTCCGCCCTGGCCTCCTTCGCGGCCGGCTTCCCGGAGGACGCCGGGCTGTACGACGCGGCCGACTACCCCCACCTCGGCGAGGCGCACCGGCTGGCCGAGCACCGGGCGGCCGTGGACGAGGGCGCCTTCGAGACCGGGCTGGAGGCGCTGCTCGACGGGCTGGTGCTGCGCTTCGAACGACTGGCCTCCGCCGGTCACCAGGGCTCGCGGGCCACGAACGCCGGTCGCAGCTCGGGGTCCACCGGGTCGTAGTACCGGTGGTAGACGGGCGTCAGCCCGCCGGAGACCGGTGGCACGATCCAGCTCCAGTCGGCGGGCGTCGGCCGGCCGAGCCGCTTCTCCTGCGCGATGTGCCTGAGGAAGCGCTCGGACTCGGTGTGGTGGTCGGCCATGGTCACCCCGGCCTCCTGGAAGGAGTGCAGCACCGCGACGTTCAGCTCCACCAGCGCGCGGTCCCGCCAGAGCGTGCGCTCGTGGGAGGTGTCCAGGCCGAGCCGTTCGGCGACGGTGGCCAGCATCGCGTAGCGGTCGGCGTCGGCCAGGTTGCGGGCGCCGATCTCGGTGCCCATGTACCAGCCGTTGAACGGCGCGGTCGGGTAGCGGACGCCGCCGATCTCGAGCGTCATGTCGCTGATCGCCGGCACCGCGTACCAGCGCAGGCCCAGCTCGGCGAACCACGGGTGCTCGGGGTGCGAGAGCCGGACCTCCAGGGTGGTGTCCTCCGGCAGTTCGTACCATTCGGGCCGCTCGCCGGGCCGCTCCTGGACGAGCAGCGGCAGCACCTCGAAGGGCTCCTCGCCGCACTTCCAGCCGAGGTCGCGGGCCCGGGCGGTGAGCTGCGCGCCGGCCGGGTCGCCGGTCCAGCCGCCGTCCGGGCCGGGGTGCCCGGCGTAGCGGATCAGCTGCTGGTTGACGATCCGGGCGGCCGGACGGCCCGGCCGGTCGGGGGCGAACACCGAGACCACGGGACGGATCCGCCCGCCGTTGGCGGCGGTGCGCAGGTGGTCGAAGCACTCGGCGGCGATGTCGTCGGCGGAGGAGAGGTGGCGCAGGTCGCGCACCACCAGGCTGCGCCAGTACAGCCGACCGATGCAGCGGGCGGCGTTGCGCCAGGCGAGCCGGGCGCCGTGGGCGAGTTCGGCGGGGGTGTGCTCATAGGTGCCGGTGCGGTCGATCTCGTCGAGCACGGCGCGGACCCGGGCGGCGGCGTCGCCGGCGGCGGGTTGCTCGCGGTGGAACTGCCGGACGAAGCCGGCCGCCTGCCGGGGGTCGGTGAAGTACTCGTCGTCGGCCGGTTCCGGGGCGGCGGTGCCCGGGGGTTCCTCCGGCACCAGGTGGCCGTGGACGTGGCCGTGCGAGTAGGGGCAGGCGCCGACGGGTGCGGCGGTGGTGCGGTGCGGACCGCGACTGCTGCGGGTGCGTAGCCGGTCGAAGATCAAGGACATCCCTCCTGCGGGACAGGAAACCGGAGGTGCCCGGGCCGCCGCAGAGAGTGAACGATTCAGCCCCCGCCCCCTGCGTCCAAGCGCTAGGGTGCGGGGGCCGAAGGGCTCCTCAGGACATGGGCTCAGCCCATGTCCTCCAGCCGGACGCCCTTGGTCTCCTTCATGAACTTCGCCACGAAGACGATCGACAGCGCCGCGAACACCGCGTACGCCAGGTAGGTCGCGGAGAGGCTCCAGCGCGAGAGCGCCGGGAACGAGACGGTGATCGCCCAGTTGGCGATCCACTGCGCGGAGGCGGCCACCGAGAGCGCGGCGGCGCGGATCCGGTTGGGGAACATCTCGCCGAGCATCACCCAGACCACCACGCCCCAGGAGAGGGCGAAGAACAGCACGAAGGCGTTGGCGGCGATCAGGGCCACGGTGCCCTGGAGGTCGGGCAGGGTGACGTCGTTCCCGCTGCCGGTGGCGGAGGAGAACGCCCATGCGCAGGCGCCCAGGGCGACGGCCATGCCGGCCGAGCCGATCAGGGCGAGCGGCTTGCGGCCGATCCGGTCGACCAGCAGGATCGCGATCACGGTGCCGAGGATGTTGATGACCGAGCCGATGAAGCTGATCAGCAGTGAGTCGGACTGGTCGATGCCGACGGACTGCCAGAGGATCGACGAGTAGTAGAAGATCACGTTGATGCCGACCAGCTGCTGGAAGACCGACAGGCCGATGCCGACCCAGACGATCGGCAGCAGGCCGAACCGGCCGCCGAGCAGATCGCTGAAGCGCGGCCGGTGGTCGGAGTCGATCAGGCCGCGGATCTCGGCGATCCGGGCCTCGGTGTCGGAGTCCCGGCCCTCGATGTCGGCGAGCACGGCGCGGGCCTCGTCGAGGCGGTCGGCGGCGATCAGGAAGCGCGGCGACTCGGGGATGGTCGAGGCCAGCGCGAAGTAGACGGCGGCCGGCACGACACAGATCCCGAGCATCCACTGCCAGGCCTCCAGGCCGAGCAGCTGGCCGCGGGTGTCGCCCCCGGCGGCGTCCGCCAGCAGCCAGTTGACCAGCTGCGAGATCGCGATGCCGAGCACGATCGCGGCCTGCTGGAAGGAGGCGAGCCGGCCCCGGTACTTGGTCGGCGCCACCTCGGCGATGTAGGTCGGCGCGATGACCGAGGCGATGCCGATGGCCGCTCCGCCGAGGACCCGCCAGCAGGCGAGGTCCCAGGCGGAGAACGGCAGCATCGAGCCGATCGCGCTGACCGCGAAGAGCAGCGCACCGGCCTTCATCACGGTGATCCGGCCGTAGCGGTCGGCGAACCGGCCGGCCAGGGCGGCGCCGACGGCGGAGCCCAGCAGCGCGGAGGAGACGATCAGGCCGGTCACGCCGTCGCCGACGCCGAACTTCTCCTGGATGCCGGAGACCGCGCCGTTGATCACGGAGCTGTCGTAGCCGAACAGGAAGCCGCCGAGGGCCGCGGCGGCGGTGATGAAGACGACGAAGCCGAGCCGGCCGGACGGTGCCGGCCCGGTCTCCGCCTCCGGGGTTCCCGAGGGCCCGGCGGACTGCTGGGTGACGCTCACGATCTTGACTCCTGGTACTCAACGCTGAGCTTGGTAGCCGAGATCGTAACCCCTCAATGTTCAAGTGTTGTACGTGGGATGCCCCCAAGCGCCTTCTATGATTAGTAAGGTGAACAATCAAATAAGAGCCCCTGGCGAGTCGGCTCAGACCGGGGGGACTCGGACCGGGGGGACTCGGACCGGGTGGGCTCAGACCGGGTGGGCCAGCGAGAGGCCGAACCGCTCCTGGTCGTCCGTCCACCAGGCCGACAGCCGCAGTCCGGCCGCGGCCAGTTCCTCGGCCACCCGCTCCCGGCGGAACTTCGCCGACACCTCGGTGCGCAGCTCCTCGCCCCGCGCGAAGCTCACCGGCAGGTCCAGTGCCGGGATCTTCACGGTCTGGTCGACGAGCGAGCGCAGCCGCATCTCGATCCACTCCCGCTCCGGGTCCCAGAGCGCCACGTGCGCGAACGAGGCCGGTTCGAAGTCGGCGGACAGCTCGCGGTTCAGCACGTTGAGCACGTTCCGGTTGAACTCCGCGGTTACCCCGGCCGCGTCGTCGTAGGCGGCGACCAGCACCGCCGGGTCCTTGACCAGGTCGGTGCCGAGCAGCAGGAAGTCGCCGGGGTCGAGGGCGGCCCGCAGTCCGCTCAGGAAGGCGGCCCGCTCGGGCGGCAGCAGGTTGCCGAGGGTGCCGCCGAGGAAGGCGACCAGCCGGGGGCCGGCGGCCGGCGGCAGGTCGAGCCGGGCGGTGAAGTCGGCCAGCACGCCGTGCACCGCGAGGCCCGGGTACTCGTCGGCGAGGGCCTCCCCGGCCGAGGTCAGCGCGCTCTCGCTGACGTCCACCGGCACGTACGTCTCCAGCGTGCCCAGGTCGCGCAGCGCGTCCAGGAGCAGCCGGGTCTTCTCGGAGGAGCCCGAGCCGAGCTCGACCAGGGTGCGGGCCCGGGTGGTGGCGGCGATCTCGCCGGCCCGGGCGGTGAGGATGGCCCGCTCGGCGCGGGTCGGGTAGTACTCGGGGAGCCGGGTGATCTCCTCGAACAGCTCGCTGCCCCGCGCGTCGTAGAACCACTTGGGCGGCAGCGTCTTGGGATCGGCGGTGAGGCCGGACCGGACGTCGTGCCGCAGTGCGGTGCTGAAGTGGTCGGCGGGCAGCAGTCGGGTGAGATCAAAGGTGCTCATGACAGGCGGATCCTCTGTTCAGGAAGTGAAGGTATCGGTAGCCGGGGTTGCGGCGCTCGAGGCGCTCAGGGCGTTCGGGCCGTCCAGGCGCTGAGAGCGCCAAGAGCGCCAAGAGCGTCAGAGCGGCTTGACGGTCACCCCGTCCGGCCCGGCCAGCAGCAGCGACCGGTCCGGCACGGTGGTCCAGCCCGGATGGTCGTCGGAGGGCTCCGAGGCCACCAGTACCCCGAGGCCCGGCACGGTCCGGTGGTGCAGGGTGTCGCCCCAGGCGGTGGCGGCGATCTCCCGGCCGTCGGTGAGCAGCAGGTTCATCCGGCCGGTGGTGTGCGCGTCCGCGTCCGCGACGGTGCCGGCCAGGGCGTCGCCGAGTCCGGCGCCCGCGCGCAGCCGGTGCAGGGCGAGCGCCCACAGCAGGGCCGAGTCGGTGCGGGCCACCAGGCCGAGCAGTTCGGCGGGCGGCAGCAGTGCGGCCAGCGCGCCGGTCCGCTCCGGCCAGCCGGCCAGCGCCCCGTTGTGGCTGAACAGCCAGCGCCCGGCGGCGAACGGCCCGGCCGCCTCCTCGCCGGCCGCGCAGCCCTCGGTGGCCGAGCGGACCGCCGCCAGCAGCGCCCGGGTGCGCAGGACCCGGGCGAGGTCGCCGAAGGAGGTGTCCGCCCAGATCGGCCCGGCCCGCCGGTAGCGGGCGGGCACCTCGTCGCCGTCCGCGTACCAGCCGAGGCCGAAGCCGTCCGCGTTGACGGTGCCGTACTGCTGGAGGCGCGGTGCCCAGGACTGCCGGTGGAGGCCGAACGGCGGCTCCACCAGCAGTGCCCGGGGCGACACCGGCTCACCGACGTAGGCGAGGTGGCGGCACATCAGCCGGCCCTCCGAACGCGAGCGGGACCGGCACCGGAGCCGCGGCCGTCGGTGGCGCCGGCGGTGGCATCGGGGCCGTCGGGGCCGTCGGAGCCGGGGCCGTCGGTGACGTCGGCGGCGGTGCGGAACCCGGCGAAGATCTGCCGCCGGATCGGGTAGTCCCAGTTGCGGAAGGTGCCCCGGCAGGCGACCGGCGCCACCGCGAAGCAGCCGCCGCGCAGCACCTTGTACTCGGGCCCGAAGAACACCTCCGAGTACTCCCGGTACGGCCAGGCCCGGAAGCCCGGGTACGGCCGGAAGTCGCTGGCCGTCCACTCCCACACGTCGCCCATCAACTGCCTTGCCCCGTACGGTGACTGGCCGTCGGGGTAGCTGCCGGCCGGGGCCGGGCGCAGGTGCCGCTGGCCCAAATTGGCGTGCTCGGGGCCGGGGGCGCCGTCGCCCCACGGGTAGCGGCGCGAGCGGCCGGTGGCCGGGTCGTGCCGGGCGGCCTTCTCCCACTCCGCCTCGGTCGGCAGTCGCCGTCCGGCCCACCGGGCGTAGGCGTCCGCCTCGTACCAGCTGACGTGCAGCACCGGTTCGTCGAGTGGGACGGGCTCGAGCACGCCGAACCGGCGGCGCAGCCACTGGCCGTCCTCGCGGCGCCAGAACAGCGGCGCGGTCAGGTCGGCGTTCCGCCGGTGCGCCCAGCCCTCGGGGGTCCACCAGTGCGGCTCGTCGTAGCCGCCGTCCTCGATGAACCGCAGGTAGGCGCCGTTGGTGACCGGGGTGGTGTCCAGCCGGTAGGCGGGCAGGTCGACGCGGTGGGCCGGGCGTTCGTTGTCCAGCGCCCAGGGCTCGGTGTCGGTGCCCATGGTGAACGGGCCGGCCGGGACGAGCACCTCGGCGGGCAGCGAGGCGGCGTCGGCCGGGGCGGGCGGAGGCGCCGGGGCGGCCAGCACGGGTTCGCCCCGGCGCAGCTGATGGGTACTCAGCATCGTCTCGTCGTGCTGCTGTTCGTGTTGGGCGATCATGCCGAAGGCGAACCCGGCGTCGAGCAGCGGCGCCCCCTCCAGCGGGCTGGCGGCGAGCAGGTCGAGCACCCGGCCGCGCACCTCGCCGGCGTAGGCGCGGGCCTCTCCGGGCGGCAGCAGCGGCAGGGTGGGGCGCTCGGAGCGGGGGTGCTCGAAGGCGTCGTAGAGCGGGTCGATCTCGGGGTGCATCGGATCGCGGCCGCCGATGTTGCGCAGCAGCCAGAGCTCCTCCTGGTTGCCGATGTGGGCGAGGTCCCAGACCAGCGGCGACATCAGCGGGGAGTGCTGGGCGGTGAGGTCGTGGTCCCCGACGCAGTCGGTGAGCGCGGCGGTGCGGGCGCGGGCGGCCAGCAGCTCGGTGGCGATGGTCTCCCGCAGCGCCTCGGGCGACAGGGTCTCCAACGAGGGGGCCTCCAGTGAGGGGTCCTCCAGCGAGGGGGCCTCCGACGGAAGCGGCGTCGGCGGGCGGTTCTCCCGGGCGCTGCGGTCGGCGCGGGCGTCGTCGATCATGGTGCGGCCTCCTCCGGGGGAGTGGGTCGGGTGCCGGAGCGCAGCGCGTCCAGCTGGTCGTCGGCCGGGCAGCGGCCGCGCGCGGGATAGCGCTCGGCGAAGGCGGCGACGGAGGCGCGCAGCCGCTCGGCGCCGGGCAGCCGGCCCAGCGCGGCGTCGGCGGCGGCGAAGCAGGCGAGCGAGGCGCGGCGCAGCTCGGGGTCGGCCGTCGCCAGGGCGGCGGCCCGGCGCCAGGCGTCGCTGCGCGGCGCGCGCGGCCCCGCGGTGCCCGGCGGCGGCTCCAGCGGCTCCAGGGCGGCGAGCGCGGTGTCCGCGGCGACCGGGTCGTCCAGCAGCGCGGTGACCAGCGCGGCGGGGACGATCCAGCCGTCCCCGGGCTGGGCGTCGATCATCCGCAGCTCCAGGTGGCCGCGCGGGCGGACCGGCGGGAACAGCGTGGTGCGGTGGTAGTCGAGGTCGGCCAGGGTGGGCGGGCGCTCGCCGCCGCCGCGCAGCCAGTCGAGGAAGGTCAGTCCGGTGGGCGCGGTCCACGGCAGGCCGTCGCGGCGGCGCACGCAGAGCACCTGGGCGTCCAGCACGTACCGGGTCCAGGCTTCGCGCGGGTCGCCGTGGTCGGGCGCGGGGGCCAGGGTGCGGGAGGGGTCCATCCGGGACCAGACGGTCTGCCGGGTGGACCGGTGCCCGGTGGGGCGGCCGTCCAGCAGCGGTGAGTTGGCGAAGGCGGCGACCAGCACCGGGCCGAGCCGGTGGGCGAGGCGCCAGCGGCGTTCCAGTGCCTGCGGGCCGCTCTCCGACCCGGCGTCCAGGCACACCTGGAGCGAGGCGGTGCCGGTCATCATGATCCGGCCCCAGGGTCCGGCCGAGTCGAAGTGGTGCTCCATCGCGTGGTAGCGCGGGTGGTCCAGCACCATCCGGCGGGGGCGGGCCAGCGGGTCGGTGCCGGTGCCGGTGAGGCGCAGGCCCTGGGCGGCGAAGGCGCTCCGCAGGGCGGCGAGGTCACGCCGGGTGTCGGCGACGCAGCCGGTGAGGCTGTCGGCGGGCGGGGAGCTGAGCTCGACCTGTCCGCCGGGTTCGAGGGTGAGACGGGCACCGGAGGGGAGCGAGGTCCCGTCGGGGCCGCCGAGCGGCAGTGCGTCCAGTGCGGTGTGCAGTCGTTCCGGAGGGACGGGTTCGTCGGGACATCGGTCGTCGTGGACGAACCACTCGAGCTCGACGCCGACCAGCCGGGGCGGGCCGATCTTGAAGCAGACGCCGGTCATGTGGTTGCGCGCGGCGGATTCGGTCAGCGGGGTCACCGAAGCGGCGGGGGGTCCCGCGTTCTGCCGGTCGGTCGGACCGGTCGGGCGGAGGGGTATCACCGGACTCACCATCCTTGGGGCACGGGTGCGGCCCGGACTACCCTGCCCAGTCTGCTACGGACCATGCGGGGCCGCCGCGCAAACATCTTGTGAAGGTGTGTCCTCGCAGGTCAGAGCCGGTGCGAACGGGTGAATCGGGCCGTTTTGACGCCCTGCGTCCCGCCGGCCCCGGGGTTCAGCCGACCCCCAGGTGCGCCGCCAGGCCGCGCCGCCCGCGCCGCATCATCACCGCGTGGTTGGCCCGGAACAGCGGCCGGGCGGGCAGCGCCAGCCGGCGCAGCAGCGGCTTGGCCGGGCGGGTGTCCTCCTCGAACAGGACCAGGCTGCCGCCGGTGCCGTCCGCCGCGACCGTCCAGCGGGACCAGCCGGTGAGGTCGCCGTCCATCGCCGCCTCCAGGACCCCGGCGGCGCGGTCCTGGCGCACGGCGGTCAGGCCGATCACCAGCCGGTAGGGGAGCAGCGCCCGGACCAGGACCTCGCCCCGGTCCGGCCCGGTCTCGCGGGCGGCGAGGATCTCCGGCCACCAGCGCGGATAGCCCGGGACGTCGGCGAGCGCCGCGAAGACCGCCGCCGGCGGGGCGGCCAGCCGCCAGTCGCCGCGGAACCGGTAGTGGTTGGGGTCCACGGCGGCACTGTAGTCCGGCCGGTCCGTCCGGTGCCGCCAGGGGGCCGTCCGGCGTCTCCGGCACGTCCCTCCGGCGTCTCCGGCAGGTCCGTCCGGCGTCTCCGGCACGTCCGTCCGGTGCCGCCGGGGTCCGTCCGGCGCCCCGCCTGCAGGTCCGCCGGAGGCCGCGGAAAGGACCGCGTCACTCCGCTTGCACCCGTTCGACGTGCAAGGGAGGATCTTGTGTGCTTGTAGTCTCATCAGTCTCAGCCGCCACGGCAGGTGACTGATTCATCGGAACCGGAACGAAGGAGTCCCGAGGATGCGGCGACCGAACTGGGTACCGGAGGGCACGGACCTGGACAAACCGAACGCCGCCCGGGTCTACGACTACTACCTCGGAGGCTCGCACAACTTCGAGGTGGACCGGGAGATGGCCCGCAAGGCCATCGCCCTCTGGCCGGAACTGCCGCAGATCATGCGCTCCAACCGCGCCTTCCTGCGCCGAGCCGTCCAGTTCACCGCCGAACACGGCATCAGCCGCTTCCTGGACATCGGCTCCGGCATCCCCACCTTCGGCGCCGTCCACGAGCTCGCCCGCGCCGTCCGGCCGGAGGCCCAGGTCGTCTACATCGACCGCGACCCGGTCGCCGTCGCCCACAGCCGGCTGCTGCTCGAGGACGACCCGGGCAGCCTCGTCGTCCAGGCCGACGTCCGGGACGTCGACGACCTGATGTCCCGCCCCGAGGTGACCGCGCTGCTCGCGCCCGGCGAGCCGGTGGCCGTCCTGCTGGTCGCCGTCATGCACTTCGTCCAGGACGCGGACGACCCGTGGAAGCTGATCGCGGTCATCCGCGACGCCCTCCCGCCGGGCAGCGCCCTGGTGCTCTCGCACGCCTCCCTGGAGGGCCGCCCCGACCAGGCCGAGGACCACCAGCGGCTCTACCGGATGACGCCGACGCCGCTGACGATGCGCACCGTCGAGCAGATCACCGGGATGTTCGCCGGCTTCGACATCGTCGAGCCCGGCGTCGTCTACCTGCCGCAGTGGCACCCGGACCAGCCGGAGGCCGTCGGCGAGCACCCGGAGCGGATGACAGGGGTGGCCGGGGTGGGGTTCCGCCCGTGACCCGAGCACCGGAACCGAGCAGCGGCGCCGAACGGTTCCACGAGGACTGGGCGCGGCTGCTCTCCGGTGACCACGGCACGGCGGTCCACCCCGGACTGCTCGACCGGCTGGTGTCCACGACCGCCGGGCTGCTCCGCCGCGCCCAGCTGGACGACCCGTTCGAACCGCGGCTGGCCGCCGACGCCGGCGCGCAGCTCGTCGAGGCCCAGTTCACCGACCCGATCGTGCTGGCCCGCGCGGTGGAGCTGCTCCAGCGGCAGCCGGCGGCGGACGGCCGGGGGCCGGCGCTGTGCGGCGCGTTCGCGGCCGGCTGGGCGGCCGCCCTGCGCGAGCGCACCCTGCGCGAGCAGGAGGCCATCCGCACCGCCGCCGACGTCGCCCGCAAGGAGGCCGAGCGGGCGCTGCGGGCGTCCGAGGCCCGGTTCCGGGCGCTGTTCGAGAGCGCCGCGATCGGCATCGGCATCGGCGACACGGACGGCAACATCCTGGCCGTCAACAAGGCCCTCCAGGAGCTGTTCGGAGCCGGCCCGGAGGACATGATCGGCCGCCGGGTCGGCGACCTCGTCCACCCCGAGGACGGCGACGGCGTCTGGGACGTCTACGAGGAGCTGATCAGCGGCAAGCGCGAGTACTTCCAGTTCGACAAGCCGTACTACCGGCAGGACGGCGAGGTGGTCTGGACCCACCTGACGGTCTCGCTGATCCGCGACGACGAGGGCGTCCCGCAGTACCAGGTCGCGATGCTGGAGGACGTCACCGACCGCTACCGGCTCCAGGAGCGGCTGCGCCACCAGGCCACCCACGACCCGCTCACCGGGCTGCCCAACCGGGCCGCGTTCTTCGAACGGCTGGAGAAGCTCTTCGAGGACCCGGACCCGGGCGCCCGGTTCGGGCTCTGCTACGTCGACCTCGACGGCTTCAAGGTGGTCAACGACAGCCTCGGCCACGACACCGGCGACCAGCTGCTGTCCGCCGTCGCGGCCCGGTTGAAGGCCGCGCTCAGCCCGCTCGGCCACCTGGTGGCCCGGCTCGGCGGGGACGAGTTCGTCGTCCTGCTGGAGCACAGCCGCGGCGAGCAGGAGGCCGTCGCCGCCGCGAAGACGGTGCTCAAGGCCCTGGCCGGGCCGGTGCTGATCGGCGACCACAAGCTCGCCGTCGGCGCCAGCGTCGGCGTCCTGGAGCGCCGCGTCTCCACCACCACCCCCGGCGCCGCCGTCCGGGCCGCCGACCTGACGCTCTACCGGGCCAAGGAGGCCGGCCGGGGCCGCTGGACGCTCTTCGACCCCAAGGAGAACGCCCGCGCCGTCTCCCGCTACGCCGTGTCGGTGCGGATGCCCGCCGCGCTGGACCGGGGCGAGTTCTTCATCGACTACCAGCCGCTGTACGCGCTGGCCGACGGCCGGCTCGCCGCCGTCGAGGCACTGGTGCGCTGGCGCCACCCGCAGCTCGGGGTGCTCGGCCCGGACGAGTTCGTGACCACCGCCGAGGAGACCGGGCTGATCATGCCGCTCGGCCGCTGGGTGCTGGAGCAGGCCTGCGGTCAGGCCGCCGACTGGGTCAGGCGGTTCGGTGACGCCGCGCCCCAGCTCAACGTCAACCTGGCGGTCCGCCAGGCCCGCAGCGCAGCCCTGGTCGGCGACCTCAACCGGATCCTCGACAGCACCGGCCTGGACCCGGCCCGGCTCCAGCTGGAGATCACCGAGTCCACCGTGGTCGGTCCGGAGGACGAGGCGCTGCGCACCCTGCACGGCCTGGTCGAGCGGGGCGTCTCGCTCGCCGTCGACGACTTCGGCACCGGCTGGTCCAACCTCGC
Source organism: Kitasatospora purpeofusca (assembly GCF_034043715.1). Classification (GTDB taxonomy): domain Bacteria; phylum Actinomycetota; class Actinomycetes; order Streptomycetales; family Streptomycetaceae; genus Kitasatospora; species Kitasatospora purpeofusca_A. The sequence continues at coordinate 63,788 of NZ_JAXCLC010000002.1, forward strand.
CTACCTGCGCGACCTGCCGGTCTCGGGGTTGAAGATCGCCGGGTCCTTCGTCGGCGACCTGCACGACCCGGCCAAGGACGAGGAGACCGGCTGGCGGATCGTCAGCGGTCTGGTGTCGATGGCGCACGCGCTCGGGCTGACCGTCACCGCCGAGGGTGTGGAGACCCGCCGGGACGCCGAGCGGCTGCGCGTGATCGGCTGCGACTGGGCGCAGGGCTGGCACTTCGGGCGGCCGGTGCGGCCGGCCGAGATCGCCCGGCGGATCGCCGAGGAGCCGCAGGGCCGCCCGGTCGCCGCCCGGGAATAGTTCCGGTCCGGACCACGACCCCGGTCGATGGCGCACGGAGGGTCGGCACTGCTCACGAACCGAAAGCCGAGGTCGGCCGCGATCCGGTAGGGGCGGACAAACGCGGGGGAGCGGTGCGAGACTGACGCCTGCGAGCGGTCCGGAGTCGCCGCGCTGGTGTTGTTGCGCGCCGTGACGCCCTCAATGGCGAGGGGACCGCCGGCGTCTCCCCGGGCGGGGAGCGCCTGTCTTTCGACCATCCCGTGGAAGGTGCTCACAAGATGCCGGCTGTCCCTGTGCCCGTCGCGTCCCACGACGCCCGGGCCGTGCGGGAGGTGGTGGAGACGCTCGGACCGGTGCTGGCGGCGCGGCCGGAGCTGGTCGAGGCGCGGATCGTCGAGCGGATCGTGGAGCCCGAGCGGCAGGTGATGTTCCGGGTGCCGTGGACCGACGACCGGGGCCGGGTGCACGTGAACCGGGGCTTCCGGGTGGAGTTCAACAGCGCGCTCGGCCCGTACAAGGGCGGGCTGCGGTTCCACCCCTCGGTGAACCTCGGGATCGTGAAGTTCCTCGGCTTCGAGCAGATCTTCAAGAACGCGCTGACCGGCCTCGGCATCGGCGGCGGCAAGGGCGGCTCGGACTTCGACCCCAAGGGCCGCTCGGACGCCGAGATCATGCGCTTCTGCCAGTCCTTCATGACCGAGCTGTACCGCCACCTCGGCGAGCACACCGACGTCCCGGCCGGGGACATCGGCGTCGGCGGCCGGGAGATCGGCTACCTGTTCGGCCAGTACAAGCGGATCACCAACCGCTACGAGGCGGGCGTGCTGACCGGCAAGGGCATCGGCTGGGGCGGCTCCCAGGCCAGGACCGAGGCCACCGGCTACGGCTGCGTGCTGTTCACCGCCGAGATGCTGCGTGCCCGGGGCGAGGAGCTGGACGGCCTGCGGGTCGCCGTCTCCGGCTCCGGGAACGTCGCGCTGTACGCGATCGAGAAGGCCCAGCGGCTCGGGGCGACCGTGGTCACCGCCTCCGACTCCACCGGTTTCGTGGTGGACGAGAAGGGCATCGACCTCGACCTGCTGAAGGAGGTCAAGGAGGTCCGGCGCGGCCGGCTCACCGAGTACGCCGAGCGGCGCGGCAGCCACGTCAAGTACCAGGAGGGCACCGGTGTCTGGGGTGTCCCGGTGGACGTGGCGCTGCCCTGCGCGACCCAGAACGAGCTGTCCGGGCCGGACGCGCTGGCCCTGGTCCGGGGCGGGGTGCGGGCGGTCGCCGAGGGCGCCAACATGCCGGCCACGCCGGAGGCGGTGCGGGTGTTCCAGGAGGCCGGGGTGGCCTTCGGGCCGGGCAAGGCCGCCAACGCCGGCGGGGTCGCGACCAGCGCGCTGGAGATGCAGCAGAACGCCTCCCGCGACACCTGGTCCTTCGAGCGGACGGAGGAGCGGCTGGCCGCGATCATGCGCGACATCCACGCCTCCTGCCACCGCACGGCGGAGAAGTACGGCCGCCCCGGGGACTACGTCCTGGGCGCCAACATCGCCGGCTTCGAGCCGGTGGCGGACGCGATGCTGGCGCAGGGCCTGATCTGACGGCCGGTCCCGTGCCCGCTCCGGCCACCCGACCGGAGCGGGCACCGGATGTCGGGTCCGGCCGGGTGGCCGCTGCCTACGGTGAGGAGCACAGGAACGGAAGGACGGGGCAGGACGGATGCTGGAGCGGCTGAACCAGGCCATGGGGTACATCGAGGAGCACCTCGACGGGACGGTCGACGCGGGCGAACTCGCGCGGATCGCGACCACCTCGGAGTACCACTTCCGGCGGCTGTTCTCGGCCCTGGCGGGCATGCCGCTGTCGGAGTACCTCCGGCGCCGGCGGCTGACCCTCGCCGGGGCCGAAGTACTGGCCGGGGAGCGGACCCTGCTGGAGGTCGCGGTCCGCTACGGCTACGGCTCGGGGGAGGCGTTCGCCCGGGCGTTCCGGGCGATGCACGGCGTCGGACCGGGCGAGGCCCGGCAGCGCGGAGCGGTGCTCGTCTCCCAGCCCCGGATGTCCTTCCGGCTCGTCGTCGAAGGGAGCAGCAGTATGGAGTACCGGATCGTCGAGAAGCCGGCGTTCAGGATCGTCGGGCGCAGGGCCAGGGTCCCGCTGGTGCACGAGGGGATCAACCCGGCCATCGCCGAGTTCATCCGCGGGATCGGGCCGGAAGGCGTGGAACGGATCGCCGCGCTCTCGGAGCAGGAGCCGCGCGGGATCCTCTCGGTCACCGAGTTCTTCTCGGACAGCCGGGAGGAGGGCGTGCCGCTCGACTACTACCACGCGGTGGCGGCCGGGCCGGACGCCGAGGTGCCGGAGGACCTCGACGTGCGGGAGGTCCCGACCGGCACCTGGGCGGTGTTCCTCGCCACCGGGCCGTTCCCGCAGGCCCTCCAGGAGATGTGGCGGGACGTCTTCACGCAGTGGTTCCCGTCCAACCCGTACGAGTTCCGGCCGGGCCCGGAGATCCTGCGGGTCGGCGCCGCGGCGGCGGGCGAGGCGGAGGCCGAGCTCTGGATCCCGGTGGCGCGGTCGGGCGGCTGACGCGGTGGTCGGCTGACGCGGTCGGGCACCTGACGCGGTCGGGCGGTTGACAGGAGCGCTCCGCCCGCCCGTTCGGCCCACCAGGACCGGCCCGCCCCGGCCCCCGCCCGCATGCTGGGGCGGGGGCCGTCGAGCGGGAGAGTGGAGCGGTGATGGCCAAGGCGTTCGGATTCGTCGACTACGGAGGCCCGGAGAACCAGGAGTTCCTGGACCGGCCCGGACTGGAGCCCGGCCCGGGGCAGCTGGCGGTCGCCGTCCGGGCGGCCGGGGTGAACCCGGTCGACTGGAAGGTCCGCCGGGGCCTGCTCGGCCGGGAGCGCCGACTGCCCTTCGTGATGGGCTCGGAGGCCTCCGGGGTGGTGGAGCGGGTCGGCCCCGGCGTCACCGGCTTCACCCCCGGCGACGAGGTGTTCGGGCTGGCCGCGGCGGGCGCCTTCGCCGAACAGACGCTGCTGCTGGCCGGGTCGAGCGCGCTGAAACCGGCGAAGGTCGGCTTCGACCAGGCCGCCACCCTGCCGGTGGCGGCGGCGACCGCCGACGACGCCGTCCGCGACATCGGCGTGGGCGCCGGGCAGACCCTGCTGGTCCTCGGTGTCTCCGGCGGCGTCGGCAGCGCGGCCGCGCAGATCGCCCGCAGCCGGGGGATCCGCGTCGTCGGCACGGCCGGCGACTCCAACCGCGCCTACGTCGAGTCGCTGGGCGCGGTGCAGGTCCGGTACGGCGAGGGCGTCGCGGACCGGATCCGGGCGGTCGCGCCGGACGGCGTCGACGGCATCCTCGACCTGATCGGCGGGGAGGACGCCCGGGCCGCCGCCGTGACCCTGGCCGACCGGTCCCGGCTGGTCTCCACCAGCGACCCGGACACCGCCCAGGAGCTGGGCGGCCGCTACATCACCCGGTCCACCACCCCCGACACCCTGGCCGCCCTGGCCGAGCTCGTCGCCGCCGGGGAACTGGACCCGCACATCTCCGCCCGCTACCCGCTGGCGCACGCCGCCGAGGCCATGGCCCTCGTCGAATCGGGGCACGCGCGCGGCAAGCTCGTCCTCGAAGTGGGCTGACGGCCGGCCGGCCGGCCGGCCGGGCTGGGCCGGGGCGCGGCGTCCGGCGCTCACCCCCCGGCCGGGCCGGGCCCGCGCCGCTCCCGCCGACGGCCGGCCCCCGCGACCGCCGCCGCCCCCGCCGTGACCAGCACGGCCGCCAGCGGGAGCACGTCCCCCACCCGGTCGTACCAGGTGGCCGCGTCCGGCGCCGTCAGCGGCAGCCGCACCACCAGGGCGCCCGTGCCGTCGGTGCCCAGCCGCGCCAGCTCGCGGCCCTGCGCGTCGAAGGCGGCCGACACCCCGGTGAGCGAGGCCTGGACGACCGGCCGGCCGGTCTCGGCGGCCCGGATCGCGGCCAGTGAGACGTGCTGCTCGGGCGCCCAGCTCCGCTGGAAGGTCGAGGTCGACGACTGGTAGACGAGGACCCTGGCCCCCGCCCTGGCGGCCGTCCGCGCCATGTCGGGGAACGCCGACTCGAAGCAGATCAGGGTGCCGACCGGCAGCGCGCGGCCGGACCGGTCCACGGCCGGCAGCAGGTGCTGGCCGGCGCCGGGCGCCCGGTTCTCGCCCGCGGCCCGGCTGACCCCGGCCAGCCAGCCGAGCACCGGCCGCAGCGGGATGTACTCGCCGAACGGCACCAGCCGGATCTTCCGGTACCGGTCCACCACACCGTCCGGGGACACCAGGACGGCGTCCTTGGAGATCCGCCCGTCCGACTTCCGGGCGTCCTCGCCGGCCAGCAGCTCGGCCCCGGTGGCGGCGGACAGCTCGCGCAGCCGGGCCAGCACCGCCGGGTCGCGTTCGAGGTCGGCGGTGGTGCTGGACTCGCCCCAGACCACCAGGTCCACCGGGGGCCGCCCGACCAGTGCGGCGGTGGCCCGGGCGCTCGCCTCGAAGCGGGCGTCCGGCTCGTCCACGATCCCGGGCTGCACCAGGGCGATCCACACCTCGGCCGGCCCGGACCCGCCCGCGGCGGCCGGCGGCGCCGGCCGGAGCGCGAACAGCAGCGGCCCGGCCGCCAGGACCGCCGCCGCGAACAGCGCCGCCACCGCCCGGGGGCGCGGGTCGACGGCGCCGATCGCCACCGCCACGGCGGTGTTGACCGCCACCACCGCGGCGCTGACCAGCCAGATCCCGCCCGCCGAGGCCAGCGCGAGGACGGCGGGGTGCTGCCACTGGGTGGCGCCGAGCAGTGCCCACGGCCCGCCCAGGGCGTGCCAGGAGCGCGCGTACTCGGTGGTCAGCCAGACCGCCGCGACCACCACCGGCGCGAGCAGCGCCCGCCGGACGGTCACCGGGGGCCGCAGCAGCCGCCACACCGCGACGCCCACCCCGGCCTGGAGCGCCCCGAACACCACCGCGAGCAGCGGCAGTCCGGGGCCGATGGAGCGGGTCAGCCAGGACATCCCGGTCAGGATGAACCCGGCGCCGAACCACCAGCCGCGCACCGCCGCCTCACGGGCGCCCGGGGCCGCCCGCATCAGCAGCAGGCCGGGGACGAGCGCGACCCAGGCCAGCGCCGCCACGCCGGGGGCGGGGAAGGCGAGCACGGGCAGCGCCCCGGCGGCCAGCGCCGCCAGCCGGGGCCGGTACCGGGCGAGCGTCCCGGCGGGGCGGGCGGCGACGGCGGACGCCGGGGCGACGGGGCCGGGGGGACCGGCGGGGCCGGTGAGCAGGGGAGGGCGCGGCATGCCCCGTATTGTCCGCTCGGCGCGGCCCCGTCACCAGCCCCGTGATCACTCGAACGGCCTACCGATCGAGGGTGGGCCGGTCGAGGGCGGGTCAGCCCTCCTCGCCCTCCAGGTCCCCCTCGGTCTCCAGGAACGCGGCCTGGAGCTGCTCGATCAGCGCCGGATCCGGCCGCTCCCACAGCCCGCGGCTCGCCGCCTCCAGCAGCCGCTCGCTGATCCCGTGCAGCGCCCACGGGTTGGCGCCGGCCAGGAACTCCCGGTTGACCGGGTCCAGCACGTACTCCTGGGCGAGCTTCTCGTACATCCAGTCCGCGACCACGCCGGTCGTGGCGTCGTACCCGAACAGGTAGTCGACGGTCGCGGCCATCTCGAAGGCGCCCTTGTAGCCGTGCCGCCGCATCGCCTCGATCCAGCGCGGGTTGACCACCCGGGCGCGGAAGACCCGGGCCGCCTCCTCGGTCAGGGTGCGGGTGCGGACCGTCTCCGGGCGGGTCGAGTCGCCGATGTACGCGGTCGGCGCCTTGCCGGTGAGCGCCCGCACGGTGGCCACCATGCCGCCGTGGTACTGGAAGTAGTCGTCCGAGTCGGCGATGTCGTGCTCGCGGGTGTCGGTGTTCTTCGCGGCGACGGTGATCCGCTTGTACGCGGTCTCCATCTCCTCGCGGGCCGGACGCCCGTCCAGTCCGCGCCCGTACGCGTAGCCGCCCCAGACCGTGTACACCTCGGCGAGGTCGGCGTCGGTGCGCCAGTCCCGGCTGTCGATCAGCTGGAGCAGTCCGGCGCCGTAGGTGCCGGGGCGGGAGCCGAAGACCCGGGTGGTGGCCTTGCGCTCGTCGCCGTGCACCGCCAGGTCCGCCTGGACGTGGGCGCGGACGAAGTTGTCCGCCTCCGGCTCCTCCTGGGCGGCGGCCAGCCGGACGGCGTCGTCCAGCAGCGCGACCACGTGCGGGAAGGCGTCCCGGAAGAAGCCGGAGATGCGCAGCGTGACGTCGATGCGCGGGCGGCCCAGCTCCGCGAGCGGGATCGGCTCCAGGCCGGTGACCCGGCGCGAGGCGTCGTCCCAGACCGGGCGGACGCCGAGCAGCGCGAAGGCCTCGGCGATGTCGTCGCCGGCGGTGCGCATCGCGCTGGTGCCCCACAGCGAAAGGCCCACCGAGGACGGGTGGGTGCCGTCGTTGTCGGCCCGGTAGCGGTCGACCAGCGAGGCGGCGAGCGCCTGGCCGGTCTCCCAGGCGAGCTTGCTGGGCACGGCCTTGGGGTCGACGGAGTAGAAGTTGCGGCCGGTCGGCAGCACGTTGACCAGCCCGCGCAGCGGCGAGCCGGACGGGCCGGCCGGGACGAAACCGCCCTGGAGCGCGTGCAGTACGGCGTCCAGCTCGTCGGTGGTCGCGGCGAGCCGCGGCACCACCTGGGCGGCGGCGAAGGCCAGCACCTCGTGGACGGCCTCCGGCAGCCCGGCGGCGACCTTCTCCACCGCCTCGGGCGCCCAGTCGGCCGCCTCCATGGCCTCGACCAGGGCGCGGGCCTGCGCCTCGGCCGCGTCGGTGGCGCCGAGGGTGAGCGCGGCCTCGTCCAGGCCGAGCGCCTCGCGCAGGCCGGGCAGGGCGCTGACGCCGCCCCAGATCTGCCGGGCACGCAGGATGGCGAGCACGAGGTTGACCCGGTCGGTACCGCTCGGCGCCTGGCCGAGGACGTGCAGGCCGTCGCGGATCTGGGCGTCCTTGATCTCGCACAGCCAGCCGTCGACGTGCAGCAGGAAGTCGTCGAAGCCGTCGTCCTCGGGGCGCTCGTCCAGGCCGAGGTCGTGGTCGAGCCGGGCGGCCTGGATCAGGGTCCAGATCTGGGCGCGGATCGCGGGCAGCTTGGCCGGGTCCATCGCGGCGATGCTGGAGTGCTCGTCGAGCAGCTGCTCCAGGCGGGCGATGTCGCCGTAGGAGTCGGCGCGGGCCATCGGCGGGACGAGGTGGTCGACCAGGGTGGCGTGCGCGCGGCGCTTGGCCTGGGTGCCCTCGCCCGGGTCGTTGACCAGGAAGGGGTAGACCAGCGGCAGGTCGCCGAGGACGGCGTCCGGGCCGCAGTCGGCGGACAGCGCGGCGGTCTTGCCGGGCAGCCACTCCAGGTTGCCGTGCTTGCCGAGGTGGACGGCGGCGTGGGCGCCGAAGCCGCCGTCGGACTCCGCGGCGGCGATCCAGCGGTAGGCGGCCAGGTAGTGGTGGGACGGCGGGAGGTCCGGGTCGTGGTAGATCGCGACCGGGTTCTCGCCGAAGCCGCGCGGCGGCTGGATGAGCACCAGCAGGTTCCCGGAGCGGATCCCGGCCAGCACGATGTCGCCGTCCGGGTTCTGCGAGCGGTCGACGTACAGCTCGCCGGGGGCCGGGCCCCAGTGCTCCTCGACCCGGGTGCGCAGGCCCTCGGGCAGGGCCGCGTACCAGCGGCGGTAGTCGGCGGCCGGGATGCGCACCGGGTTGCGGGCGAGCTGGTCCTCGGTCAGCCAGTCCTGGTCGTAGCCGCCGGCCGCGATCAGCGCGTGGATGAGGGCGTCGCCCTCGTGGGCGCCCTCGTCGACGGTGTCCAGCCCCGGCAGGTCCGTGCCGAGGTCCATGCCCTCCGCGCGCAGCCGCTCCAGCAGGCGCATCGCGCTCGCCGGGGTGTCCAGGCCCACCGCGTTGCCGACCCGGGCGTGCTTGGTCGGGTAGGCGGACAGCACCAGCGCGAGCCGGCGCTCGGCGGCCGGGACGTGCCGCAGCCGGGCGTGGGCGACGGCGATGCCGGCGACCCGGGCCGAGCGCTCCTCGTCGGCGGCGTAGACGGTGAGGCCGTCCTCGTCCAGCTCCTTGAAGGAGAACGGGACGGTGATCAGCCGGCCGTCGAACTCGGGCACGGCGATCTGGGTGGCCGTGTCCAGCGGGGACAGGCCGTCGTCGCTCTCCTCCCAGCGGGCGCGCGACCAGGTCAGGCAGAGCGCCTGGAGGATCGGCCGGTCCAGGGCGGCGAGCGCGCCCGCGTCCCAGGCTTCCTCGTCGCCGCCGGCCTGGGCGTCGGCCGGGCGGGTGCCGCCGGCGGCGAGCACGGTGGTGACGATGGCGTCCGCCTCGCCGAGGGCGGCCAGCAGCTCCGGCTCGGCGCCGCGCAGCGAGGCGCAGTAGTAGGCGCGGGCCTGGGCGCCCTGGTCCTCGACCGCACGGCAGAGCGTCTCCACGAAGGCGGTGTTGCCGCTCATGTGGTGGGCGCGGTAGTAGAGCACCGCGACGGTCGGGCCCTCGGTGGTGCGGGCGGTGCGCTCCAGCGGGCCCCAGGCCGGCGCGGAGGCGGGCGGGGCGAAGCCGTGGCCGGTGAGCAGCACGGTGTCGGAGAGGAAGGCGCCGAGCTCGGCGAGGTTGGCCGCGCCGCCGTGGGCGAGGTAGGCGTGCGCCTCGGCGGCGATGCCGGCCGGGACGGTGGACAGCTCCATCAGCTGGGCGTCGGGGGCCTGTTCACCGGTCAGCACGATCACCGGGCGGGGGCCGGCGAGCAGGGCGTCCAGGCCCTCCTGCCAGGCGCGTCGGCCGCCGAGCAGGCGGACCACGACCAGTTCGGTGCCCTCCAGCAGGGCGGGCAGCTCCTCGGCGGCGAGCCGGGCCGGGTTGCCGAGCCGGTAGCGGACCGGGCCCTCGGACGCGCGGGCGCTGAGCAGGTCGGTGTCTGACGTCGACAGCAGCAGGATCATGCGAAGGCCCTCCCGGCCTCGACAGCGGGCATGGGGGCAGGCATCGGCATCGGCATGGTGCACCACGGGGGCGCGGGCATGCGGCGGCGCATGGCTTCAAGCCTTCCTCGGGGTCCGCGCCCCGGGCCGGTGGAGGACGGCAGGAGTTCCTGGCTCCCGCGCTTCCCCGGAGGTCCGGTGAAGCGCGGTCACAGTGGCGGGACCGCACCGGGTTCGCACCGGTTTCCTCCCCTGCGCCGTCGCTGGCGTGCGGGCGGTCCGCGGGGACCGTCCGCGAGCATCGTACGGGGTGAGGCTGACCTGGGGGAGTGCGGGTTCCGGCCGGTGCGGACGGGGCCCGAGGTGTGATCGACGGTACGGGGGCAACCCGTCGGATCCTCGGTATGCTCGCCGCCATGCCTCCCGTACCCGACGCCGTCGTGCCGGGCGCCGCCGTGCCCGACCGGGCGCGTTCGGACGCCTGCCCCGGGGCCCTTCGTCTGCATACCGCCGACGACGGCGCCCTGGCGCGGGTCCGGCTGCCCGGAGGGCTGCTGACGGAGCGTCAGGCGCTGGCGCTGGCCGACGCGGCCGAGGCGCTCGGAGACGGCCGCCTGGAGGTCACCTCGCGCGGCAACGTCCAGCTGCGCGGCCTGGTTCCGGACTGCGGCGGCGAACTCGCCGGGCGGCTGCGGGCCGCCGGCCTGCTGCCCTCCGACACCCATGAACGGGTCCGCAACATCGTCGCCTCGCCAGGCCCCGGCGCCGGGCCGGCCGGCGGCGCCGCCGATGTGCGGGCCTGGGCGCGCGCCCTCGACGCGGCCCTGTGCGCCAGCCCGTGGGCGACCGGCCTGTCCGGAAAGTTCCTGTTCGCCCTGGACGACGGCCGCGGGGACGTCGCCGCCCTCGACGCCGATGTGACATTGATCGCAGGCCCTGGCGGCACCGCCCTGCTGCGCCTCGGCCGGGCCGCCACCGCGCGGCCGGTGCCGGCCGGCCGGGCGGTCGCGGCGGCGCTGGACGCGGCCCGGGAGTTCCTGGACGCGCAGCGCGCCGCCGGGCTGCGGGCCTGGCACCTGCGCGAACTGCCCGATCTGCTGCCGCCCGGCCGGCTGCCGCTGCCGCCGCCGGCCGGCACCCGGCCGCCGCTCGGCGCCCTGCCGGGGGGCGGGCTGCAGGTGGGCGGGCTGCATGTGGGCCTGCGCTTCGGCGTGGCCGCGGCCGGGCAGTGGCGGGTGCTGGTGGACGCCGCCGAGGGGGAGCTGCGGCTGACCCCGTGGCGCGGCGCGGTGCTGCCCGGCGCTCCCGCCGGCCGGCTCCCCGCGCTCGCGGCGGCCGGGTTCCGGACGGCGGCCGGGACGGCCTGGGACGGCGCGAGCGCCTGCACCGGGCTGCCGGGCTGCGCGAAGTCGCGGTCCGACGTCCGGGCCGACGCGGCCCGGGTGCTGGACGGGGCTCGGATGCTGGACGAAGCCCGGGCGCTGGACGGGGCCCGGACGCTGGACGGGACCCGGGCACTGGACGGGACCCGGGCACTGGACGAGGGCGCGGGCCCGCACCCGGGCGCCGGCCTGCTGCCGGTGCACTGGTCGGGCTGCGAACGCCGCTGCGGCCACCCCGCCGGACGCCGGGTGGACGTGCTGGCGACCGGGGAGGGCTACCGGGTGGCGGTGACCGGCGGGCCGCAGGGGCGGGACACCGCCGTGGAAGTGACGAGCGAACAGATGGCCGCGGCGGTCGCCGCGGCCCGGAGGACCACGTGATCGAGTACGAGAAGGACGGCGCGTCCATCTACCGCCAGTCCTTTGCCACCATCCGGGCCGAGGCCGATCTGGCCGGGCTGCCCGCGGACGTCGCCCAGGTCGCGGTGCGGATGATCCACGCCTGCGGCATGGTCGACCTGGTCGAGGACCTGGTGTACTCGCCCGGCGCGGTCGCCTCCGCGCGCGCCGCCCTGCGGGCCGGGGCGCCGATCCTGTGCGACGTCAACATGGTCGCCAGCGGTGTCACGCGCAAGCGGCTGCCGGCCGACAACGAGGTGATCTGCACCCTCACCGACCCGGCCGTGCCCGAGCTGGCCCGGGCGATGGGCAACACCCGCAGCGCCGCCGCGATGGAGCTGTGGCTGCCCCGGCTGGAGGGCGCGGTGGTCGCCGTCGGCAACGCCCCGACCTCGCTGTTCCGACTGCTGGAGCTGATCGAGGCCGGCGCCCCGCGCCCGGCCGCGGTGATCGGCGTACCGGTCGGCTTCATCGGCGCGGCCGAGTCCAAGGAGGCCCTGGCGGCGCACCCGGCCGGGCTGGAGCACCTGGTGGTGCGCGGGCGGCGCGGCGGCAGCGCGATGGCCGCGGCCGCGATCAACGCGATTGCGAGCGAAGAAGAATGACCGACCGTCAGACAGTCGACCAGCAGGCAACCGGCCGGCTCTACGGTGTGGGCCTCGGCCCCGGCGACCCGTCGCTGGTGACCGTCCGCGCCGCCGAACTCATCGGCAAGGCCGACGTGGTGGCGTACCACAGCGCGCGGCACGGCCGTTCGATCGCCCGCTCCATCGCCGAGCGGTACCTGACGGGCGGTCAGATCGAGGAGAAGCTGGTCTACCCGATCACCGTCGAGACCACCGACCACCCCGGCGGCTACCGGGGCGCGCTGGACGACTTCTACCAGGAGGCCGCCGAACGCCTGGCCGCCCACCTGGACGCCGGCCGCGACGTGGTGGTGCTCGCCGAGGGGGACCCGTTCTTCTACGGCTCCTACCAGCACATGCACAAGCGCCTCGCGCACCGCTACCCGACCGAGGTGGTGCCCGGCGTGACCTCGATAAGCGCCGCGGCGGCCCGGCTGGGCCAGCCGCTCACCGAGGCCGAGGAGACGCTCACCGTCATCCCCGGCACGCTGCCCGAGGAGGAGCTGACCGCGCGGCTGGCCGCCGCCGACTCCGCCGTGGTCATGAAGCTCGGCCGCACCTTCCCGACCGTGCGCCGCGCCCTGGAGCGGGCGGGCCGGCTGGCCGACGCCCAGTACGTCGAGCGGGCGTTCATGGACGGCGAGCGGACGGCCCCGCTGGCCTCCGTCGACCCGGACACGGTCCCCTACTTCTCGGTCGCGGTGCTGCCCAGCAAGGTCGCCCCGCTGGAGGCCCCGGCCCCCGACCCGAGCGGCCCGGGCAGTGTCACCGTCGTCGGCACCGGCCCGGCCGGCCCGCTCTGGCTGACCCCCGAGGCCCGCGGCGCCCTCGCCGCCGCGACCGACCTGGTCGGCTACACCACCTACCTCGACCGGGTGCCGGAGCGGCCCGGCCAGACCCGGCACGGCTCCGACAACAAGGTGGAGTCCGAGCGGGCCGAGTTCGCCCTCGACCTGGCCCGCCGGGGCCACCGGGTCGTGGTGGTCTCCTCCGGCGACCCGGGCGTCTTCGCGATGGCCACCGCCGTGCTGGAGGTCGCCTGCGAGGAGTCCTACCGCGAGGTGCCGGTGCGGATCGTCCCCGGGATGACCGCCGCGCACGCGGCCGCCTCCCGGGCCGGCGCCCCGCTCGGCCACGACTACGCGGTGGTGTCGCTCTCCGACCGCCTCAAGCCGTGGGACGTGGTCGCGCAGCGCCTGCGCGCCGCCGCCGGGGCGGACCTCGTGCTCGCCCTCTACAACCCCGGCTCGCAGTCCCGCACCACCCAGGTCGGCCGGGCCCGGGACCTCCTGCTGGAGTACCGCGCCCCGGAGACCCCGGTGGTGATGGCCCGCGACGTCGGCGGCCCCACTGAGCGGGTCCGCACCGTCCCCCTCGGCGAGCTGGACCCGGCCGAGGTCGACATGCGGACCATCCTCCTGATCGGCTCCTCCCAGACCCGGCACGTCGCCCGCGCCCCGCACCCGGACGTCACCTGGACCCCCCGCCGCTACCCGGAGGCCTGAGCACCGCCCTTCCGCCCCGGGCCCGCCGACGGGCCCGGGGCCGGATCGGGCGGTACGGGCGGACGCCGGAGGGGAAGTCCCGGCCGGCGGCGCGTGAGTCAGTCGCGGTAGACCTCGGAACGATGGCCGACCCGGACCACCAGGACGAGCAGCAGCCCGCCGTCGACGGTGTAGACCACCCGGTGGTCGCCCACCCGCAGACGGCGGTGGTCGGGCGAGCCCACCAGTGCGGTGGTGTGGAAGCCGTAGGGGTCCTGTTCGAGCTCGGCGAGCTTGCGCAGGACCAGGATCGCCGTAGTCCGGGGCAGCTTGCGCAGCTCGGCGCGGGCCGACTCGGTGAAGCGCGTGCTGTACTTCACTCCGGCCTGGCCAGGGTCTCGGCCATGACCTCGTCCAGCGAGTAGGTGGGCTCGTCGCGGCGCTCCTCGATGAGGCGCAGCAGTTCGCGCTCCTCCCACTGCCGGTACTCGCGCAGCAGCTCTATCGGGACGACGGCGGCGACCTCCCGTCCACGCCGGGTGATGACGGTCGGCTCGTCCCGTTCCGCGCGGTCGACGACGTCGGCGAGGTGCTCGCGGGCCTCGCGAATCGAAACGGTCTGCACAGGCTGCTCGCTCATGCATCGAGTGTACGAAGTGTTCCATGTGTACACAAGGCGCTCCGCCGGGGAGCCGGTGCGTCGGCAGTGGAGCATGATGTCCCGATCGACGGACGAACGGCAGGGAGACGGTGCGGGACATGGGCGAGATCGGCGGGCGGGCCGGGCAGTTGCGGAGCAGTGGGCTGCGGCACGGCTGGACGACCGGGGCGTGCGCCACGGCGGCGACCAAGGCCGCGTACCGGGCGCTGCTCACCGGGGTGTTCCCGGATCCGGTGGAGATCACGCTGCCGAAGGGGCAGCGGCCGGCCTTCGCGCTCGCGGCGGAGCTGCTGGCCGAGGAGCCGGACGGCGGGCGGCGGGCGACGGCCGCGGTGGTGAAGGACGCCGGGGACGACCCGGACGTCACGCACGGCGCGCTGGTGCGCTCCACCGTGCGGGCGGGGGAGCCGGGCGCGGGCGTGGTGTTCCGGGCCGGGCCGGGGGTGGGGACGGTCACCAAGGCCGGGCTGCCGCTGCCGGTCGGCGAACCCGCCATCAACCCGGTCCCCCGGCAGATGATCCGGGACGCCGTCGCCGAGGTCGCGGCGGAGTGCGGCGGCAGCGGGGACGTGGTGGTGGAGCTGTCGATCGACCACGGCGAGGAACTCGCCCGGTCCACCTGGAACCCCCGCCTCGGCATCCTCGGCGGGCTCTCCGTCCTCGGCACCACCGGCATCGTCGTCCCCTACTCCTGCTCCGCCTGGATCGACTCGATCCGGCGCGGGGTGGACGTGGCGCGGGCCGCCGGGCGCACCCATGTGGCCGGGTGCACCGGCTCGACCTCGGAGAAGGTGGCCGTGGCGGTGCACGGACTGCCCGAGGACGCGCTGCTCGACATGGGCGACTTCGCGGGCGCCGTGCTCAAGTACCTCAAGCGCCACCCGGTGCCGAGGCTGACCGTCGCCGGAGGCTTCGCCAAGCTCTCCAAGCTCGCCGCCGGCCACCTCGACCTGCACTCGGCGCGCTCCCAGGTGGACCAGGGGTACCTGGCCGGGCTGGCCCGCGCGGGCGGCGCGGACGAGGAGCTGACGGCGGCGGTCGCGGCGGCCAACACCGGACTGGAGGCGATCCAGCTCTGCCGGGCGGCCGGGGTGCCGCTGGGCGACCTGGTGGCCGAGGCGGCCCGGGCCACCGCGCTCGGGGTGCTGGTCGGTTCGCCGGTCGCGGTGGACGTCATCTGCATCGACCGGGCGGGGACGATCGTCGGCCGGGCGGAACCGCTGGGGCCGTGAGAGCCGTCCTCCGTCGGGGAGTTCTGCTCCAGGAGTCTCCAGGAGTGTCCCGAAGACTGTCCCGAGAGTGTCCCGAGAACTTCGCCATGATGTGAAGATCTGACGCTCATACGGGGTGAGAAACGGACAAAAGTCGCGCCACGCCCGGGGTCGGTTCTGTTGCTATCTCAGTCATGAGATATCGTCTGGCGAGTGACAGGCGACTACCTCACCCGCATCGGCACCCTCATCCGCACCGCGCGTCAGCACCGCGGCTGGTCCCAGGCCCAGCTCGGCGAGGCCCTCGGCACCAGCCAGAGCGCGGTCAACCGCATCGAGCAGGGAAAGCAGAATGTCAGCCTTGAGATGATCGCCCGCATCGGCGAAGCGCTCGACAGCGAGATCGTCTCCCTCGGCTACTCCGGCCCGATGCACCTGCGGGTCGCCGGCGGCACCACCCTCTCCGGCGCGATCGACGTCCGCAGCAGCAAGAACGCCTGCGTCGCCATCCTCTGCGCCTCGCTGCTGACCACCGGCCGCACCACCCTGCGCAGCGTCGCCCGGATCGAGGAGGTCTACCGCATCCTCGAAGTGCTCACCAGCATCGGCGTCAAGAGCCGCTGGACCAACGACGGCCGCGACCTCGAACTCACCCCGCCCGCCGAACTCGACCTGGCCGGCATGGACGTCGAGGCCGCCCGCCGCACCCGCAGCGTGCTGATGTTCCTCGGCCCGCTGATGCACCGCGCCGACAACTTCGCCATCCCCTACGCCGGCGGCTGCGACCTCGGCACCCGCACCGTGCAGCCGCACCTCACCGCGCTGCGCCGGTTCGGCCTGGAGGTCGCCACCACCGGCGGCGCCTACCACGCCTCGGTCCAGCCCGGCACGCCGATGGACCGGCCGATCGTGCTGACCGAGCGCGGGGACACCGTCACCGAGAACGCCCTGCTCGCCGCCGCCCGCCACGACGGCGTCAGCGTCATCCGCAACGCCTCGCCCAACTACATGGTCCAGGACCTCTGCTTCTTCCTGGAGAAGCTGGGCGTGCGGATCGACGGCGTCGGCACCACCACCCTCACCGTGCACGGCGTCCCCGAGATCACCCGCGACGTCGACTACACCCCGGCCGAGGACCCGGTGGAGGCGATGAGCCTGCTCGCCGCCGCCGTGGTCACCTCCTCCGAGCTGACCGTCCGCCGGGTGCCGATCGAGTTCCTGGAGATCGAGCTCGCCGTGCTGGAGGGCATGGGCCTCGACTACGACCGCACCCCGGAGTACCCCGCCCACAACGGCCGCACCCGGCTGGTCGACCTCACCGTGCGCCCCTCCAAGCTCACCGCGCCGATCGACACCATCCACCCGATGCCCTTCCCCGGCATCAACATCGACAACGTGCCGTTCTTCGCCGCCATCGCCGCGGCCGCCCACGGCACCACGATGATCCACGACTGGGTGTACGACAACCGCGCCATCTACCTCACCGAACTCACCCGGCTCGGCGCGGACATCAAGCTCCTCGACCCGCACCGGGTGCTCGTCCAGGGCCCGACCCGCTGGCGCGCCGCCGAGATGGTCTGCCCGCCCGCGCTGCGCCCCGCCGTGGTCATCCTGCTGGCGATGCTGGCCGCCAAGGGCACCTCGGTGCTCCGCAACGTCTACGTCATCAACCGCGGCTACGAGGACCTCGCCGAGCGCCTCAACTCCATCGGCGCCCAGATCGAGACCTTCCGCGACATCTGATCCGCGCACCCGCCGCTGCCCGGCCCCCGGAACCCCGGGGCCGGGCAGCGGCGTTCCCGGGCCCGGCTACTCGCCGGTGCGGCCGTCGAGGTGCTCGCGCAGGAGGTCGGCGTGGCCGTTGTGGCGGGCGTACTCCTCGATCATGTGGGTGAGGATCCAGCGCAGCGAGTACTCGGTCTCCTCGCCGTCGGGCGCGCGGTAGTGGCCGAGGACGTCCAGGGACGGGGCGGCGGCGACGAGTTCGCGGGCGTGCTCGCACTCGCCGCGCCAGCGGGCGAGGGCTTCGTCCGGGTCGGCCTCGTCGGCCTCGAACTCGGCGGCCCTGCCGCCCCAGAAGCCGGGGTGGCCCTCGCCGTTGAGGACGTTGCGGAACCAGCCGCGCTCCACCTCGGCCAGGTGGCGGGTCAGCCCGAGCAGGGAGAGCGGAGAGGGGAGCAGCGGGCGGGCGCGGAGCTGTTCGGTGGTCAGCCCGGCGCACTTCCAGGCGAAGGTGGCGCGCTGGAAGTCCAGGAAGCCCACCAGGGTGGCGAGTTCCCCGGCGGCCAGGGGCGGCTCGGTCCGGGCGGCGTCGGCGAGTTCGTAGGCGTCGGTCATCCGGCCATCCTGGCAGCGGAGGGCCGGTCCCGCGCGGGAATTACCGGCCGGTCAGGCCCCGTCCGGCCAGCTGTTCCAGCACCTCCGGGACGCTGGCCGCGACCGGTACCCCGGCCGGCAGCGGCGGGCGGTCCACGACCACCACGGGCAGGCCGAGTTCGCGGGCCGCGGTGAGCTTGGGAGCGGTGGCCGCACCGCCGCTGTCCTTGGTGACCAGCACGTCGATCCGGTACTCGCGCAACACCGCCCGTTCGCCGTCCAGGGTGAACGGTCCCCGCTCGAGCAGGACGTCGAGCGCGGCGGGCAGCGGCGGCTCGGGCGGATCGACCGAGCGGGCCACGAAGTGCAGGCCGTCGAGGCGGGCGAAGGCGCCGATGCCCTGCCGGCCGCTGGTCAGCAGGACCCGTCGGCCGAGGGCGGGCAGCAGCGCGGCGGCGGCGTCCAGGGACGGGACGCGGTGCCAGTCGTCGCCCGGCACCGCCGCCCAGCCGGGGCGGCGCAGCGCCAGCAGCGGGACGCCGGTCGCCGCGGCGGCCGCGGCGGCGTTGCCGGACATCACGGCGGCGAACGGGTGGGTGGCGTCCACCACCGTGTCCACCCGCTCGGCGCGCAGCCAGTCGGCGAGGCCGTCGGCGCCGCCGAAGCCGCCGATCCGCACCTCGCCGGCGGGCAGCCGCGGCCGGGCCACCCGCCCGGCGAGCGAGCTGGTGACCCGGAGCCCGGCCCGGCCGTCGAGCGCGGCGGCGAGGGCGCGCGCCTCGGTGGTGCCGCCGAGGATCAGCAGGTGGCGGCGGTCCGGGGGCGTCATCAGGCGCCGCAGGGCTCGTGCGGGCGCTCGCGGTCGGCGGAGTAGAGGTGGCTGTCGCGGAACTGCTCGGCGGCCAGGGTGCGGCCGACGATGATCACCGCGGTGCGGACCACGCCGGCGGCCTTCAGCTGCCCGGCGATGTCCCCGACGGTGCCGCGCAGCACCAGCTCGTCCGGGCGGCTGGCCATCGCGACCACGGCGGCCGGGCAGTCCGCCCCGTAGTGCGGGAGCAGCTGCTCGACCACGTCGTCCACGTACCCGGCGGCCAGGTGCAGCACGAGCAGGGCGCCGCTGCGGCCGAGGGTGGCGAGGTCCTCGCCCGCCGGCATCGGGGTGGCGCGCTTGGCGATCCGGGTGAGGATCACGGTCTGGCCGACGGTCGGCACGGTCAGCTCCCGCTTGAGCGCGGCCGCCGCGGCGGCGAAGGCCGGCACCCCCGGCACCACGTCGTAGGGCACGCCGGCCGCGTCGAGGCGGCGCATCTGCTCGGCGACGGCGCTGAACACCGACGGGTCGCCGGAGTGCAGCCGGGCGACGTCCTGCCCGGCGGCGTGGGCGCGGACCATCTCCTCGACGATCAGGTCCAGGGTGAGGTTGGCGGTGTCGACCAGCCGGGCGCCGGGCGGGCACTCGGCGAGCAGCTCGCGCGGCACCAGGCTGCCGGCGTAGAGGCAGACCTCGGCGCGGGCCAGGATCCGCTGGCCGCGCAGGGTGATCAGGTCGGCGGCGCCGGGGCCGGCCCCGATGAAGTGGACGGTCACGAGGCGTTCTCCCGGGGGGTGAGGGTGTCGGCGGCGGGTTTGACGGCGGACCACTGGGTGACCGGCATCGCCTGGCGCCAGCCGGTGAAGCCGCCGACCGGGACGGCGTGCGCGACGGCGAGCCGCAGCAGTTCGCCGCCGTGCCGCCGGTACCAGGTGGTGAGCAGCGCCTCCGACTCCAGGGTCACCGTGTTGGCGACCAGTCGGCCGCCGGCGGGCAGCGCCGCCCAGCAGGTGTCGAGCAGGCCGGGCGCGGTGAGGCCGCCGCCGACGAACACCGCGTCCGGGGCGGGCAGTCCGGCGAGCGCGTCGGGGGCGGGGCCGGTGACCACGCGCAGCCGGGGTACGCCGAGGGCGGCGGCGTTGCGGGTGATCCGTTCGGCCCGCACCGGGTCGCGTTCGACCGTGACGGCCCGGTTGTCGCGGTGGGCGCGCAGCCACTCGATCGCGATCGATCCCGAGCCGCCGCCGATGTCCCACAGCAGTTCGCCGGGGACGGGGGCCAGGGTGGCGAGGGTGGCGGCGCGCACGTGCCGCTTGGTCAGCTGGCCGTCGCTCTCGTACGCGTCGTCGGGCAGGCCGGGGACGACCGGGGTGCGGGGGCCGTCGGCGCCGAGTTCGACGGCGATCAGGTTGAGCGGGTCGCCGGGCGGGTGCGGCCAGCCGTCGGCGGGGCCGTCCAGCTGCCGCTCGCCGGGCCCGCCGAGCTGTTCGAGGACCCGCAGCCGGGCGGAGCCGTACCCGTGCGCGGCGAGCAGCGCGGCGACGGCGGCCGGGGTGGCGGCGTCGGCGCTGAGCACCAGCAGCCGGCGGCCGGGGTTGAGGGCCGGGCGCAGGGTGTCGAGCGGCCGGCCGACCAGGCTGACCACCTCGGTGGCCTCCAGCGGCCAGCCGAGCCGGGCGCAGGCGTAGGCGACCGAGGAGGGGTGCGGCAGGATGCGCAGCCGTTCGGGGCCGACGGTCTCGGCGAGGGTGCGGCCGATACCGAAGAACATCGGGTCGCCGCTGGCCAGGACGACCGGCCGGCGGTCCGCGTACCGGGCGAGCAGACCGGGGACGGCCGGGCGCAGCGGGGACGGCCAGGGCACCCGTTCGGCGCCGACCTCCTCGGCGGGCAGCAGGTCCAGCTGCCGGGGGCCGCCGATCACGGCCCCGGCGGCCCGCAGGGCGGCGCGCGCGGCGGCGGCGAGCCCGGGCCAGCCGTCGGCCCCGATCCCGACGACGGTGATCGGGGGTGGCTGCTGGGACACCGGGGGGCTCCTCGGGGCGGGGTCGTCGACGCGGGGTGGGGGCAGCCTACCTGGCGGTATTCGGCGTGCGGTCGGCCAGGGGGCGGCCCAGGGGGCGGCCGGGGTGGGGCGTTGGCCGGGTCGGGGTACGGCCCTGGACCGGCCGAGACGCGACGCGACGCGACACGGCTCGGCTCGGCCCTCAGCGCCGCCGCCAGTCGCCCGAGGCGATGAGCGCCGGATGCGCGCGCAGCCGGGCGCCGGCGGCCGGTCCGGCCAGGTACACCCAGGCCGGCGCGGTGCCGCCGTCCTCGGTGCGGACGGTCAGCCGCTCGCGGACGTACTCGCCGCCGCCGTCCGGACGACAGTCCTCCAGCCGGTCCAGCGCCGCGAGCACCTCCGGGTAGGCGGCCGGGCGGATCGTCACCAGCTCGCCGACGATCCGCCGGCCCGGGGCGGCGTCCGGCACGGCGTACGGGAACCCGGGGCCCGCGTGCAGCGCCGCGCCGTCCAGGACCGCCGGCCGTACCGAGGCGCAGCGGCCGGCCAGGAACACCGCGTGGTTGCGCTCCCCGGTGAGCAGGGTGCCGTAGACGAAGAAGGGGAGGGCGGGCTGCACGGGGACTCCTCGAGGCGGGGCGGGGCGGGGCGGGGGGCGGGGCTGGGACGCGGACCGGTGTTCGACAGTGACCGCCTGGTGATACCCACTGGCGCGCGGGGTGGCCGGTGCGGTGTCATGTCGGATACATCTGCCAGCACCGTCCCAGGGGGACACCCATGACAGCTCCAGCCGAACGCCGGCCGGCCGGGCCCTCGCCCGCCCGCCCCGCCCCCGCCGGGGCCGCCGACGAAAGCCTCGCCAAGGCCGGCAAGGCCGGCAAGGCCGGTGAGGCCGGTGAGGCGGGCCGGGCCGCCGCCGGGCGGCTCGGAGCCGGGGCGTGGACGGCGCTCGTGGTGGTCTACGTGGTGTGGGGCTCGACCTATCTGGCGATCCGGATAGCCGTGGAGACCATGCCCTCCTTCCTCTCCGCCGCCGCCCGCTTCCTGACCGCCGGTCTGCTGCTCGCCGGCTTCGTCGCCGTCCGCCACGGCCGGGCCGGGCTCCGGGTGGACCTGCGCCAGCTGGGGTCGGCCGCCCTGGTCGGACTGCTGCTGCTGACCGGCGGCAACGGACTCGTGGTGCTCGGCGAGACCTCCGTCCCGTCCGGCCTGGCCGCGCTGCTGGTCGCGGCGGTGCCGCTCTGGATGGTGCTGCTGACGGCGGCCGGGGGCGAGCGGCCCGAGCGCGCCGAACTGGCCGGCGTGCTGCTCGGACTGGTGGGCCTGGCCGTGCTCTCCGCCCCCGCGATCGGGGGCTCCATCGCCCCCGCCGGGGTGGTCGCGATCAGCTGCGCCACCCTCACCTGGGCGATCGGGTCCTTCGCCGGCAAGCGGATCCGGATGCCCGGGAACGTCTTCGCGTCCAGCGCCTACCAGATGCTCGCCGGGGGGCTCGGCAATCTGCTGATCGGACTGGCCCGCGGGGAGGAGCGCGGGCTGCGCCCCGGCGACGTGTCCACCCGGTCCTGGCTGGCGCTGGCCTTCCTGGTGGTGTTCGGTTCGCTGGTCGCCTTCACCGCGTACGCCTGGCTGCTGCGCTCCGCCCCGCTGACGCTGGTGGCCACCTACGCGTACGTGAACCCGGTGGTGGCCGTGCTGCTGGGCTGGCTGGTGCTGGCCGAACCGCTGACCGGCCCCACCCTGCTGGGCGGGGCCGTCGTGGTCGCCGGCGTGTGCCTGGTGGTGAGCGCCAGCCGCAGGTCGGGACGGCCGTCGGCCCGGCGGTCCGCCCGGAAGGCCGCCCGGGAGCCGGTCGGAGAGCCCGTCCGGGAGCCCGCCCGGGAGCCCGTCGGAGAGCCCGCCCGGGAGTCCGCCCAGGGATGAGGCCGGGTCCGGCACCAGCACCCGCACCAGTACCCGCTGCGTCACCGCCGCCGGCCCCGGCAGCGGTTCACCCGGACCAGGTGGCGAGCAGGGTGCTCAGGGTCACGCCCGGGCCGAGGCCCAGCAGCAGGCCGCGGGCGCCGGCCGGCGGAGGCGTGCGGTGGGTGCGGTCGAGGACGGAGAACACGGTGGCCCCGCCCAGGTTGCCCTCCTCGGTGAGGACGTCCCGCGAGTGCCGCAGGAACGCGGCGTCCGCGTCGAGCAGCACCCCGAGCCGGTCCAGGATGGCCGGGCCGCCCGGGTGCAGCACGCCGAAGTCCAGCTCCCGTCCGCCGTGCCGGTCCAGCCAGTCGAGCAGCGCCGGGCCCAGGTCGGTGACCGAGCGGAGCGAGGCCCGGGTGGAGGCGAAGTGGTCGCCCCGGTGGTCCGTCAGCTTGCGGTAGCGGTCGGTGGTGTGCGGGATGGTGTACTCGAAGCAGTGCTCCAGTCTGAGCCCGGGCGTGCGCTGCTCGGCCGTGACCACGGCGGCCGCCGCCGCGTCGCCCCAGAGGCCCTTGTAGATCTGGTCCTCCACCGAGGTGCGGGTGTTCTGGTAGAGCGAGGAGAGCGACTCGGCGGCGACCACCAGCACCACGGCGGCCGGGTTCCAGGCCAGGAAGCGACGGGCCGTGAGCAGGACGTGGGCGCCGCCCGCGCAGGCCAGCTGGCTCATCGGCAGCCGGCTGATGTCGGGGCGCAGGCCCAGGTTCTGCTGGAGGTGGACGTCCAGCCCGGGTACGGCGTCGCCGGTCGCGCTGGACACGATCACGCAGTCCACCTGCTCGGGCCGGACGCCGGCCGTCAGCATCGCCTCGGCGGCGGCGTGTTCGGCGGCGGACAGCAGGTCGCCGAAGGTCGTGGCCTTGCGTTCGGCGGCGGTGCGCTCGGGGGAGGAGACCAGCTCGTAGGGCCGGAAGTAGCGGCGGGTGCCGGGCAGGTTGCCGAGGGCCAGCCGGACGGTCTGGGCCTGACGGGCCGGGTAGTCGGGGTTGCGGTCGAGGATGTCCTCCCGGATCCGCTCGGCCGTCACGGTGTGGGGACCGAGGGCGAGCGCCGGGCGGGCGACGAAAGCGGGGGCGGGGGTGGGGGTGGAGAGGGGGGTGGTCAGAGCGGGGGTGGGGGCCGTGCTGGGCATGCGGATGGTTCCTTGCGGCTGCGCGCGCCGCGTCCGGCCGGACGCGACGGCCGGGCCGGGCGGTCGTGGCGCGCCCGACGGCGCGGCACCAGGCCGGCCGGGGGGCGGCCGGGACGCACCGACCCGTCGTGACAGCGTCCGACCCGTCCGGGCGCCGGCACCGCCACGCTACCCGCCGGACCACCCCGCCGCCGTCCCCGCCCCTGGCCCCGGCCGTCGGCCGGAGACCGCCGGTCACCTGCGCGGATCGTCCGACCGGGCCAGCCGGCGAGGTCCCTCCGGGCGGACCGGGCGGGGCCGCGTCAGACCGCGTACGGAGGACGCCCGGCCCACCAGTGCCCGGGGGCCTCGGCCTCGCGGCTGGTCCAGAACTCGATGATGCCGCCGACGAACTCCTCGACCGAGAGCACGCCGTCGCCGTCCAGGTCCAGCCGGCGGAACGCCTCGTCGGCGTCGTCGCGGGAGAGGGCGGAGAAGTGGCCGCGCTGGAAGACGAAGAACTCGCCCGCGTCCACCGTCCCGCTGCCGTCCACGTCGGCGATCGCGAGGAAGGCTTCGGCCAGCGCGCCGAACACGGTCCGCGCGGCCACCGGGTCGTCGGCGAGCGAGCGGGTCGAGGCGACGAACTGGGCGCGGCCGATCGAGGTGGTGCCGACCGGCAGATGGGAGACGTGCAGGTCGCGCCAGATCGCGAGGTAGGCGTCGACGACGCGCTCCTCGGTGCGGGAACCCTCCGCGTGCCCCAGCGAGCGGGCCACCGCCCGGCCCATCAGCACGTGGTCGTGCTCGGTCAGCCGGCCGTCCCCGTCGGCGTCGAGGTGGTCGAACCCGTGGTTGATCCTCGCGAGCAGCTTTTCCTCGGACACGTTTCCCCCGGATCGAGCAGATGTCCCGTCACACCGTCACACCGTCACAGCGGTTCATTCGCTGCACGCTAACCCGCCCGGTACCGGCCGCGCAGGCGAAGACCCGAACTGTCGGCCGCCCGCGCGCGCCCCGTGGACGGCGGCCCCGGGACCGTGCTCCGATCAGCGCGCGGCGGCGAGCAGCTCCCGGGTGTAGTCGGTGTGCGGGGCGGCGAACAGGCGGTCACGGTCGGTGGATTCGACGAGCCGGCCGCGGTGCATCACGGCCACCCGGTCGCAGAAGTGGCGGACCACCGCGAGGTCGTGGGAGACGAACAGGAAGGCGACGCCGAGCCGCTCGCGCAGCTCCATCAGCAGATTGAGGACCTGCGCCTGGACCGACACGTCCAGGGCGGACACCGGCTCGTCGGCGATGATCAGCCGGGGCTCGGCCGCGAGTGCGCGGGCGATCCCGATCCGCTGGCGCTGGCCGCCGGAGAACTCGTGCGGATAGCGGTCCAGCCGGCCGGCCGGCAGGCCGACCTGCTCCAGCAGTTCGGCGGACCGCTGCCGCCGCTCGCCCGCGCCGAGCGCGGTGTGCAGGCGCAGCGGGGTCTCCAGGGTCTGCGCGACGGTGCGGCGCGGGTTGAGCGAGGCGTACGGGTCCTGGAAGACCAGCTGGACCTCCTTGCCGAGCCGCCGGCGCAGCGCCCGGTCCGGCCGGGTGGCGTCCAGGCCGTCGTACCGGACGGTGCCGCCGGTGGCGGGCTGGAGGCCGGCCAGCACCCGGGAGGTGGTGGACTTGCCGGAGCCGGACTCGCCGACCAGGCCGAGCGTCTCGCCGGGGGCGATGCGCAGGCCGAGCCCTTCGACGGCCCGCACCGGCTCGGACCGCGTCCCGGGGAAGCGGCGGCGGCCGGGGAAGTGCACGGAGAGGTCCTCGACCTCGACCAGCCACCGCCCGGCGGCGGACGTCGGCCCGGACCGGGGGAGCGCCCGGGGCGCGGGCGAGGGGTCGTCGACCGTCGGCAGCGGCGTGCCCGGCACCGAGTCCAGCGTCAGCGCGGCGCCCACCAGGGCCCTGGTGTACGGCTCCCGGGGCGCGGCCAGCAGGGCCGGGGTGGGCGCGGTCTCCACCTCCCGGCCGCCGCGCAGCACGAGGGTGCGGTCGGTGCTGCCCGCGACCACCCCGAGGTCGTGGCTGACCAGCAGCACGGCGGTGCCGTGCTCGCGCTGCAACTCGCCCAGCAGCTCGAGCACCTGGTCCTGGACGCGGGCGTCGAGCGCGGTGGTGGGCTCGTCGGCGATCAGCACGTCGGGGGTGTTCAGCAGGGCCATCGCGATCATCACCCGCTGCCGCATGCCGCCGGAGAAGCGGTGCGGGTGGTCGTTCGTCCGGGCGGCCGGGATGCCCACCCGGTCGAGCATCCCGGCGGCCTTCCGGCGGGCCTCGGCGCGGCCGGCGCCGGGGTGGTGCAGCCGGTACATCTCGGCGAGCTGCGCGCCGACGGTGTGGAAGGGGCTGAGGGAGGTGAGCGCGTCCTGGAAGACCAGGGCGATCCGGCCGCCGCGCACCCGTCGCAGCACCTGCTCCCCGGCGCCGACCAGTTCCTGCCCGTCCAGCCGGACCGAACCGGTGACCGTGGTGGTGCGCGGGTCGTGCAGGCCGAGCACGGCGAGCCCGGTGGCGGACTTGCCGGAGCCGGACTCGCCGACCAGGCCGAGGACCTCGCCCCGGGCGAGGTCGAAGGACAGGCCCCGCACGGCGTGGACGGGTTCGCCGCCGCGCGGGTCGGCGAAGCTGACGGAGAGGTCGCGGACGCTGAGCACCGGCGGCGCGGCGGCGGTCGGGTGCGCGGCGGCGGTCGCGGTGGCAGTCGCGGGGGCGGCGGTCGGGTGCGCGGCGGCGGTCGCGGGGGAGGCGGTCATCGGGAGGGCTCCAGGCGGGAGGGCGGCGGGTTCAGCCGAGGCGGATGCGCGGATCGAGCCAGGCGGTCACCAGATCGGCCAGTGCGACGAACAGCACGACGAAGCAGGCGGCGAGCAGCACGGCGCCGACCACGGCCGGCAGGTCCTGCCCCTCGACGGCCTCGGTGGCGAACCGGCCCACGCCGTTCAGCCCGAACACCGTCTCGGTGATCACCGCGCCGCCCAGCAGCGCGCCCGCCTCCAGGCCGAGCAGCTGCACCAGGGGTCCGGCGGCGCCGCGCGCGGTGTACTTGAGGTGCGCCCGGAGCCGCCCGAGGCCCTTGCCGCGGGCGGTGCGGACGTACTCCTCGTCCATCGTCTCCAGCAGCTGGGAGCGCGAGAGCCGGGCGAACACGGCGGAGTTGACGAAGCCGAGGACGATCCAGGGGAGCAGCATGCCGCCCGCCCAGGCGGCGGGGTCGGTGGCCGGCGGGGTGTAGGAGGGCAGCGGCAGCAGTCCGGTGGTGTAGACCAGGCCCCACTGGGCGACATAGCCGAGGAAGTAGATCTGCACGCTGGCGCCGATCAGGGTGAAGCCGGAGAGCAGCCGGTCCGTCCGGGTGCCGTGCCGCAGCGCGGCGACGAAGCCGGTGCCGAGTCCGAACACCACCAGGACGGCCAGCGAGCCCGCCGCCAGTGAGACGGTCACCGGCAGGTGGTCGACCAGGGCCTCGGTGACCGGCTGGTGCAGCCGGTAGGAGTAGCCGAGGCAGGGCGCGTCGCAGTGCAGGGTGGAGCCGTCGACGTCCTGGACGTCACGGCCGGCCACGATCCCGGTCAGATAGTCGATGTACTGGGTGAGCAGCGGCTGGTCCAGGCCCATGCTCGCGCGGACCGCCGCGACCTGGCCGGTGTCGCAGCGCGGGCCGCAGGCGGCACGGGCCGGGTCGGCGGGGGCGGCGTAGAAGAGGGCGAAGGCGGCGGCGGAGACCGCGGCCAGGACGGCGAGCGCCTGGAGGATCCGCCGCAGGGCGAAGGAGAGCATGGTGGCCGGTCCGGGGTCGGTGGGCGTCGGGGCGGTGGTCCCGCCGCGCGCCGCGCGGGGCGGGCGGCGGGACCACCGGGGGTGTGCGGGGTGTCAGGCCTTGAGGTACAGCCAGGCGAGGCTGACGGAGCCGTAGATCGGGTGGACGAACGCGCCGCCGACGTTGGCGCCGCGCAGCTGGTTGACGTTCGGGTAGGCGAACGGCAGCACCGGCAGGTCCTTCATCACCGTCTGCTCCAGCGCGTAGAGCTCCTTGGCCTTGGCGCGGGGCTCGCCGATCCGGTTGATCCGGTCGATCTCCCTGTCCACCTCGGCGTTGTGGTAGCGGGCGGAGTTGAGGTCGCTGTTGGCGCGCCCGTCGAAGGAGAACGGGATCAGGGTGGAGGGCGTCGGCCAGTCGACCGAGCTGGTCTCCTCCCACAGGTCGTAGGGGGAGTCGGCGCGGTGCGCCTCGTCCAGCAGGGCCTTGGGGTCGACCGGCTTGGGCACGAGGGTGATGCCGGCCTTGGCGAAGCCGTCGACCAGCACCTGCGCGACCCGCTGGCCGTTCGGGGTGTTGGCGTGCGCGTAGGTCAGTGCGGCGGGCGGCTGCGCGGCCTTGGCCAGCACCGCCTTCGCGGCGTCCGGGTCGCCCTCCGGCCTGGCCGGGTTCAGGTCGTACTTCTGCCAGTCGACCAGGGCGGGCGAGCTGAGGGTGGCGGCCAGCTCGCCGGCCCGGCTGCCGCCGAGGACCTGGCGGGCCTGCTGGCGCGGGTAGGCGAGGTTGAGGGCCCTGCGGACCTCGGGGTCGGTCACCCGCTCGTTGTTGACCATGAGGTAGGTGACGAAGGCGCCCTGCCGTCCGGAGACGACCAGGTCCTTGGCCTTCGGGTCGGTGTCCACGGTCTGGTACAGCTCGGGCGAGAGCGGGGTGGCCACCGTGGTGGCGTCCGCGCCGCCGTCGCGCCCGGAGAGGATCTCCTGGTTGATGTTGAGCGCCTCCTTCCCGAAGGTGAAGACGAACTTCTCCGGGTACTGGCTGCGGATCGGGTCGGTCTCCGCCTTCCAGTGCGGGTTGCGCTCCAGCACCAGCCGGGTGTTCTGGACGTGCTCGACGATCCGGTACGGGCCGGTGGAGAACGGCAGCCGGTCGTAGTCGGTGCCGGTGTCCTTGTCCTTGCGCACCGGCGAGGAGGAGGACTGCGCGGCCATGTACGGCACGTCGGCCTGCGGCTGCGGGAAGTGGAACACCAGGGTGCGGTCGTCCGGCGTCGCGATCGCGGCGAGGTCGCCGTCCTGCGGGCCGCCGTACTTCTTGCGGGCGTCGTCGTAGCTGGCCTCGCCGGTGAGCCACTGCGGCCAGTACGGCGGGCCGACCTCGTAGCCCTTGCCGAAGGAGCGCTCGATGCCGTACTTGACCTGCTGGGAGGTGATCGGCTGACCGTCCTCCCAGGCCACGCCCTCCTTGAGCCGGTAGGTCCAGGTGCGGCCGTCGTCGGCGGGGGTGCCGGTGTCGGTGGCGAGGTCGCCGACCAGCTTGGCCCTGCCGTCCACCACCTGGTACTGGGTCAGCTGGCGGCCCCAGAGCAGTGAGGTGTTGTAGGCGGCGCCCGCGTACACCTTCTGCGGGTCGAGGTGGCGGAAGTCGGTGGTGTTGTAGACGTTCACCGTGCCGCCCGCGCGGGCACCGGGGACGGCGGGGGCCGGTCCGGCGCTCTCCTTCTCGGTGCCGAGCGCGGCGGTCAGCGGCGAGGCGTCCTTGGCCGCGGCGCCGGGGCCGGCCGTGCTGGTGGTGCCCGCGCCGGCCGAGCAGGAGGTCGCCAGCAGGGCGGTCGCGAGGACGGCGAGGGACGGTCTGATCCAGCGCATGGCGAATCTCTCCTTGCCCCGGGGTCTCCGGGGCGGTCGGGTGAACTGTCGGATGGACAGAGGAAAAAAGGGCGGTCGGTCGGTCGGACCGCGGCCGGGGACGGCCTCAGCGGGCGGCCCGCGGGTCCAGGGCGTCCCGGACGGCGTCTCCGAGCAGGTTGAAGGCGAGCACGAAGACCAGCAGCGCGACGCCGGGGAAGAACATGTACGTCGGGTCGGCCCGGAACACCTCGGAGCCGCGGGAGATCATCCGGCCCCAGTCCGGGACCGGCTCGTTGATGCCCACGCCGAGGAAGGACAGCACCGCCTCCGAGGCGACGAACGCCGGCACCGCCATGGTGGCGTGCACCAGCAGCTGCGCCCGGACATTCGGCAGGAGTTCCCGGACGACGATGTGGAATCCGCCGGCGCCCATCGCCCGGGCGGACTGCACGAAATCCCTTTCCCGGAGTGAGCGGACGGTGGCGCGCAGGGAAAGCGCGAGCGGAATCCAGCCGAACGCGGAGAACACCAGCACCAGCACCAGGAACTGCATCCACTCCGGCTCCGCGCTGCCCGGGTCCACCAGCCGGGACTGGATCACCGGGCTGAGCGCGAGCAGCAGGAGCAGGGTCGGGAATGCCAGCAGGACGTTGGAGAAGAAGCCGAACACCCGGTCGGTGATTCCGCCGAGGTAGCCGACCGCGACCCCGGCCAGCACCCCGAGGGCGGTGGTCACGGCGGCCGAGGCGAAGGCGATCAGCAGCGAGGTGCGGATGCCGTAGAGCAGCTGGGTGAACACGTCGCGGCCCAGGCCGGGCTCCAGGCCGAACCAGAACTCCCCGGAGATGCCGCCGTTCGGCGCGATCGGCAGGCCGCCGTCGCTGAGCAGGCCGGGCGCGTCCTGGCCGTAGTGCTCGGTCGGGTTCCTGCCGTACAGCGCGGCGATCGGCGGGGCCGCCAGGGCGAGCAGCAGGAAGAGCGCCACCACGCCGAGCGCGACGGCCCCGGTGCGGTCGCGGCAGACCCGGCGCAGCAGCCCCGGCGGGGCGGGCCGTACGGGCGGCGCGTCCGATGCGGCGACGTGTTCGACCACTGCCATGACAGGAGTACTCCCCGAATTCCGTGCCGCCCCATGGGTGTGGGTGCACCGGCGTACATTTACGGACGGCCTCCCCGGGGGTTTCCCGGGGGCGCCGCCGAGCGCCATCAGATCGGACACCGAGGAGTTTCCGCAAATCATTCCGAAGCCGCCAGAGAAGGGGTTCCCGGGCTTTGTTTCGGGAATTGTGACGGCTTCATTCCGCCGCAATACAGCCGTAGCAGAAGAACGGGCACAAGTGGACAAAAGGTATGTCATGTCCGCCGCCGTCCCGCATTCTGAGATCTCCGCCACAGGGCGCCCGGCGTTGGTACGATTCCGGCGGGCCGCGACTGGCGCGCACGGATGGAATCGACCATCGGGAAGCGGCCCCGTGCCGAATCACGACGCAGTTGCCGAGCGCCTGGGCCCCCGACCTCCCCTACCGGAGACCGCCATGGCCCCGCAGCCGCACACGGCCGCCACCCCCGCCGCCAACACCGCCTTCCGCTCCGCCCTCGACGTGGTCCGCGAGGTCGAACCGCGGATCGCCGCCGCCATCGGCCGGGAGATCGACGACCAGCGCGCCTCGCTCAAGCTCATCGCCAGCGAGAACTACGCCTCCCCGGCCGTCCTGCTCACCATGGGCAACTGGCTCAGCGACAAGTACGCCGAGGGCACCGCCGGCCGCCGCTTCTACGCCGGCTGCCGCAACGTCGACACCGTCGAGACCATCGCCGCCGAGCACGCCCGCGCCCTCTTCGGCGCCGACCACGCCTACGTCCAGCCGCACTCCGGCATCGACGCCAACCTGACCGCCTTCTGGGCCGTCCTCTCCCAGCGGGTCGAGAGCCCCGCCCTGGAGCGCGCCAAGGTCCGCAACGTCAACGACCTCAGCGAGGCGGACTGGGCCGAGCTGCGCCGGGAGTTCGGCAACCAGCGCATGCTCGGCATGTCCCTGGACACGGGCGGCCACCTGACCCACGGCTTCCGCCCCAACATCTCCGGCAAGATGTTCGACCAGCGCAGCTACGGCACCGACCCGGCCACCGGCCTCATCGACTACGACGCGCTGCGCGCCACCGCCCGGGAGTTCCGCCCGCTGATCCTGGTGGCCGGCTACTCCGCCTACCCGCGCCGGGTCGACTTCCGCCGGATGCGCGAGATCGCCGACGAGGTCGGCGCCATCCTGATGGTCGACATGGCCCACTTCGCGGGCCTGGTCGCCGGCAAGGTGTTCACCGGCGACGAGGACCCGGTGGCCCACGCCCACATCGTCACCACCACCACCCACAAGTCGCTGCGCGGCCCGCGCGGCGGCATGGTGCTCTGCGCCGAGGAGCTCGCCGAACACGTCGACCGAGGCTGCCCGCTGGTGCTCGGCGGCCCGCTCCCGCACGTCATGGCCGCCAAGGCGGTCGCCTTCGCCGAGGCCCGGCGCCCCGGGTTCCGGGACTACGCCCAGCAGGTCGTCGACAACGCGCGGGCCCTCGCCGAGGGGCTGCTGCGCCGCGGCGGCACCCTGGTCACCGGCGGCACCGACAACCACCTCGTGCTCGTCGACGTCTCCGGCCACGGGCTGACCGGCCGGCAGGCCGAGGCCGCGCTGCTGGACTCCGGCATCGTCACCAACCGCAACTCCGTGCCGGGCGACCCGAACGGCGCCTGGTACACCTCCGGGGTGCGGATCGGCACCCCGGCGCTCACCACCCGGGGCCTCGGCACCGCCGAGATGGACGAGATCGCCGGGCTGATCGACACCGTGCTGCGCGCCGCCACCCCGGCCACCACCGCCGCCGGAGCGCCGTCCAAGGCCCAGTACGTGCTGGACCCGGCCGTCGCCGAGGGCGTCGCCGGGCGCGCCGCCGACCTGCTCGCCGGCTTCCCGCTCTACCCGGGCGTCGACCTGGCCTGACCGCCGCCACCCGTCCGGCCGGGGCCACCGCCCCCGGCCGGGCCGGGCCCGCTGCTCCGCCCGCTCCCCCCGGGGGGTCGTGCTGATGACAATCGGGTGGTCGGACGGCACTATGGACGGACCGTCCCCGTGTCGCGTACGGGTCTCGGTCAACTCCGCGCACAAATTGCCGGGGGCCCGAAATTCTTTGCTCCGAGCCCGCGCAACTCCGCTCCGTGGCGAGTAGATTGCAGCGAACTCGGGCACCCCGGACTACCGTCGGTGCCAGTCCGGGTCGCCCCCGTCCGCCCGGGCCGTCCGCCCGGACCGCCCGTCGGGCCCGGCCGCGGACCGCCAGGGCCGTCGCAGGGCCGCGGAGGCAGACCCCGAGTCCGGAGAATCGTGCCCAATGGTCGTTCGTACCGTGTTAGGAGCCGCCTCGTGACCGACGCCGCACTCAGTGCCGACCAGCAGCGACCTGCTGAACCGGCGGTGCTCGACGACGTACCCGGGTGGTTCTGGGACCAGGACCGTCACCTCTTCGCCTGGTTCCTCGGTCGGCAGGAGAAGGCCGGCAGCTCCGGGGACCTCATGGAGATGGGCGCCTATCTGGGTCGCAGCGCGATCGTCATCGGCTCGCACCTCCAGCCGGGGGAGACGTTCACGGTCTGCGACCTCTTCGACTCCGACGCCCCGGACGACGAGAACGCCGCCGAGATGGACATGTCCTACCGCAGGACGCTGACCCGCACCGCCTTCGAGACCAACTACCTCGCCTTCAACGAGCGGCTGCCGGAGATCGTGCAGGCCCCGACCTCGACACTGGCCGGCGGCCGGGTCGCGCCCGGCGCCTTCCGCTTCATCCACATCGACGCCTCGCACCTCTACGAGCACGTCGCCGAGGACATCCAGGTGGCCCGGACGGCGCTCGCCCCCGACGGCGTCGTGGTGCTGGACGACTACCGCTCCGCCCACACCCCGGGCGTCGCCGCCGCCACCTGGGAGGCCGTGTTCAACCACGGACTGCGGCCGATCGTGCTGACCGACAGCAAGTTCTACGGCACCTGGGGCGACCCCGAGCCCGCCCAGCTCGACCTGCTGGCTCGCCGGGGCACCCTGCCGCACTGCGACATCACCAGCGAGTCGGTCGACGGGCACCGGCTGGTCCGGATCAGCGGCAGCGACGCGGGGGCCGAACCGTTCCGGGTCTCCCGCCACCACGCCCGGCTGGCCGCCGAGGCGGAGCGGCGCGCCGCCGAGCAGGTCGCCGAGGAGGCCTTCCGCACCGCCGAGCACGACCGCGACGCGGCCGACCGCGACCTCGCCGACCGCCGCGCCCGCGCCGCCGAACGCCGCCGCCCCGCCAACGTCGCCAAGCGCGCCGTCGGCGACCTCCTCCCCCCGGTCGTCACCTCCGCCATCCGCCGCGCCCGCCGCGGCTGACCCGCCGGGGGCGTGTCCAGAGGGCGGGAGTGCCGGCCGGGACCTCACCCGACCGGCACTCCCGCGACCGGCTCAGAAGCCCGTGGCTCCGAAGAACCCTGCCGTGCGCCCGTCCGGGGTCCCCACCAGGGCCGCACGGTCGAGCAGGATGTTGTTGTTCTCGCAGCTGGTCTCCGGCAGCAGCAGGCAGGCATGGCAGGCGGCCAGGTCGAGTCCGTCCGCGCCGCTCGACTCGGACTCCATGCACAGCGGATCGTTCGAGCACCAACCGGCCCGCTGCAGGGCAGAGTGCAGACCGGCGGCGAGTCGGTCCGGTTCCCCCTGGGCCACGATGCCGCCGAGGCTCCCGGCCGACTCACTGGTGGCCGTGTAGATCAGGATGCCCGCCATGTCCTTGTCGACATAGAGCCGCTCGCGCAGAGCGGCCGCCGGGTAGCCGCCGTCCAGGCTCCACTCGTTGATCAGTACATGGGCCAGCGAGTGGAGCAGCAGATACCGGGGACTGGCGGGTGAGCGGGGAGCGATGCGGGCGCCTCCGGCGCGGTCCTCCAGGAGGCGCTGATGGTTCTCCCGGACCCTTCGGGCACGGGAGACCGGCCCGGGGGCCTGCTCCCATGCCTGCAGCCGCTCCTCGTCGAGCCGGAGGAACACGCCTTCGCCGGAGACCTCCATGGCGGGGAGCCAGTTCTGCGGCGTGAGCGAGATCCGGGCCCGCCGCGACGGGGCGTCGGCCATGCTGGGCTCGTCCACCCGGGTGAACGACTCGAGCGCCCGCACCTCCCGCAGCCGGTGCAGCAGCATGACCTGTTCGATGCCGTGCGAGCGGGTGAGTGGCAGGACGGAAGAGATCGGGGGCTCGCAGACGAAGTCCTGGTGCTCGGCGTCCTCCCGCTCCGGGTACGCACGACGGAGCGTGTCGTACTCGTCACGGTAGATCTTCTCCCGCAGGCTCTGTGATCGCCCTTCCGCCGTCCCCTCGTCGACCGTTCCCGCCTGTCGCCACTGGTCGACCAGATCGACGACCTCGTCGGCGGAGTACTCGGGGTGCTTTCCGAGCACCCCTTCGACCTTCAGGAAGCCCCGGATGTCCGCCGATGAGGCGTCCTTGAGCTTGTCGTAGTAGCGGGACACGAGCTTGGCCAGTCCCTCGCTCCACGGGGGGATCGACAGCGCGGAGTGCACCACGGGGAACCAGACGGACGACGAACCGCGCTGGAGGGTGCGCGGCCGAAGACCGCACCGCTCGTGGGGTGCGTCCTTCAGCCAGGGAAGCCGCCCGGTACAGCCGAGTCCGAGGTCCCTGAGGGCCTTCCGCCGGAAGGCACCCTCCATGGACACGGGGTCGACACCGCAGCTGCAGCTCACGACCACGCCGCGGAGCGAGGCGGTCGAACCCTCCGTGCGCAGGGACAGACTCCCGCCGCAGGAACCGCCACTCGGTCGCCCGGTGCCGCGGTGGACCCAGTGCCAGTAGGGGAAGTCGTCCAGATGGCCGTTCTCGCAGGCCACGACGAACCGGGACGGTACGAGATCCTCCGAGCAGAGCGAGCATTCCGCCTTTCCGGCCGGGGAGTTGAACCGCTGGAAAGGGGCCAGCGAACCGCACTGCGGGCAGGAGTACACGAGGGGGAACCGGGAGGCACGCACGCCGTCCCGGGCCCGGGTCGGGTCGGGTGCCGGCGGCAGCCGGAACCCGCCCACGCCCAACTGCTGCGCGAGGCGGGGCTCCACCACCGTGACCGCCTCCGAGGTGTCCCACGAGTCGATGCCCCGGACCATGAAGGACTCGTTCTCGACTGCGATCATGGCGCCGACACCGTACGTGGTGACGAGCTGGGTGCGGCGGATCTCGCCCAGGCGGCGGGCGGCGCGCACGGGGGCGGCCAGGGGGCCACGACGACGGGTGCGGGGCGGTAGGGGGCTCATCGCTTCAGCGCTCCTCGAAGAAGGGGGACGACGCGTCGACGTCGCGCAGGCTCCACAGCGTGGGCCATCCGGTGGCGTGCGGGCTCTCGTCGTCGTAGCTGCTCAGCAGGGCCGGGGTCCGCGTCCCGCGAGGCGCCTCGTAGACGAGGCTCGGCGAGAGATGTGCCGCGTCCCGCCACCATTCGACGAACCTGTCGAAGGCGAGGGTCGTGGCCTCCGACTCGTGCGGCTCGACCTGCGCCACCCGCTCGAGCACGGCGGGACGGACGAGTCGTTCCAAGGCGGGTAGGAAGTCCTCGATCCGCGCCGCCCGGTCGTTCGCGGCGGCCTCGGGGAGCATCAGGCGGGTCAGCGCCACGACCACCGCGTGCAGCCCGCGGTCACGCGCCCGGGAGGAGAACGGTGTGACACTGCTGGACTCCACCTCCCGGTACAGCGCCGAGTGGAAGTGGTGGAAGTCCTCGTAGTGCGAGCGGTCCCTGGACCGGGCCGAGTTGAGCATGACGGCGACCAGACCGGGGTGACGACGGCCGACCCGGCTGGTGGCCTGGATGTACTCGGCGGTGGTCTGTGGCTGTCCCATCACGGCCATCAGGCCGAGTCGATCGACATCCACCCCGACCGAGATCATGTTGGTGGCGAGCAGAACATCCAGCACGTCGGCCTGGGGGAGTCCCCGT
Source organism: Kitasatospora purpeofusca (assembly GCF_034043715.1). Lineage (GTDB taxonomy): Bacteria > Actinomycetota > Actinomycetes > Streptomycetales > Streptomycetaceae > Kitasatospora > Kitasatospora purpeofusca_A. The sequence continues at coordinate 99,717 of NZ_JAXCLC010000002.1, forward strand.
TCGAGTTCCTTCAGCCTTCTGGAGATGTCGCTCGCGTTCGCCCGGCTGCTGAGTTCGGTGAGCCCGTTCACGGTGCGGGGCTTCGACCCGTCGCGTGCCGAGACGTACTCCAGTCGGTCCTGTACGTCGTCGAGGACCTGCAGTTCGGCGGCGGACAGCAGTCGCAGGCTGTTGAAGTAGCCGACCAGGGTCCAGTAGGCGTCCTTCACCTCCGGGGGAGCGTCGTGCACCGCGGCACGGTGCAACAGCGCTGCGTAGACACGGATCAACAGCGTGGACTGACTCGTGCTGGAGGTCAGCAGACCGACGTAGCGGCGGGCGGCCTTCCCGTCGGCGGGTGTCTCGACCGCGAACCAGGAGTCGCGGGCGTCCAGACCGGCCGGCGGGAACTGTTCCACCCGGCGTGCGAAGAGGCGGGCTCCCTGCTCGTCCGCCCGTCGGATGGTGGCTGTCGAGGCGATGATCTTCGGCCGGGCCGCCAGGGTGTCCACCGCGGTCTCGTACAGACCGGTCAGGGTGCCGAGCGGGCCGGAGATCAGGTGCAGCTCGTCCTGGACGATGAGCTCGGGGGGCCGGGTACGGCCCGGGCGGTCCCGGTTGAACAGCGCCGCCGACTTCTCCCGCCAGGGCATGGAAGCGAACTTGTCGACGGTGGCGATCACCAGGGTCGGCCGGGCCCGGTACACGGCCTGGTCCACCAGGTGTACGGGGAGCCCGGAACGGAAGTCGCAGGCCGTCGACGGGCAGCGGATGCTCATGCGCTCCTCCACCTCGTCGACCGCGTAGTCGGCTGCCGACAGCGGTTCGCCGCACCAGGGGCAGTTCCGCAGCTGCACCGGGTTCTCGGTCTGCACCGAGCGGAGCGGGTTGGTCACGAGCTCGGCGAGCTTCTCGGAGGCGACAGCCAGCGTGTTGGGCGTCGCGGAGCGCCCGACCCACATGCCGATGGAGATCTCCTCGCGCCCCAGCGACTCCTGATCCGCCGACCGCAGTCTCTCCATGGCGCAGATCAGGGCCGCCGCCCGCTCGAACTGCTGCAGGGTCAACAACCGCAAGGTGTACCGCATCAGCACCGTGACACCCGAGCCGTCCTCGCCGTCACGGAGTCGGCGGAGGAAGGTGGTGAAGGCGATCAGGCCCAGGTAGGCCTCGGTCTTGCCACCACCGGTCGGGAACCACAGCAGATCGGCGACACCGCGGTCCTCGTGCTCGGAGTCGACGATGCCCGCCAGGCACAGCAGGACGAAGGAGATCTGGAACGGTCGCCACCGACCGGCGCGGACGTCGGGTGCGTCCTGCCGGCCGTTCTTGACCGAGGCGGTCCGCGCCCGCTGCTCGGCCATCGCGAGGTTCGCCAACCGGAAGGCCCGGAGGACCTCGGGCCGTGCCGGGTCGGCCAGCAGGTCGACGCCGACACGCATGCGGCGGAGCGCGTGTCGGCAGCGGTCGATCTGCTCGGCGGCGGTCCCGCGGTGCCCGTCGAGCGCCGCGGACCGCACCAGAGTCTCCTGGGCGTCCACCCATTCCTCGTACCCGGTGAGCAGTCGGTGGAGTGACGCGACGATGTCCTCGGCATCGGCGGTCCCGAGGCCGTGCATGGTGAGGGCCGCGGTGTCGATCAGCGGATTCGACTCCGTCAGCAGCACCTCGTGGGCGGGTACGAACTCGGTGCGCACCGCCCCGACGGCCGCTCGCTCCGTGGCAGGTGCTCCGATCGGCGAGGGGGACCAGTTCCACTGCGCGGCACACCCGTGGCCGGTGGCGAAACTCGGCGCGTGACGATGGAGCAGACGGCTGAGTGCCTGTTCGGAATCGACGGCCGCCAGTGCGGCCGGTCGCTCGACGAACGGGGTGGAGCTTTCCGGCACGCCGGTGACCTCCAGCACCGGCTGGTAGAAGCAGTGGGCGTCACGGAGGTCGTACGGGCCGATCTCCAGACTGTTCACCACTGTCGCGGTCACCGTCACCGTGCCCTCCGCCCCCGAGGCCGGACGGACCAGGACCCGGAGTTCGAGACCGGTGTGCAGGACCGTCGGAGGCAGGTTCCCCGGGGAGGTGATGTCGACCTCCACGGCCTCGGGGCGGAGGGGGACGCGTCGCCAGTTCTCCTGCTGGGTCTTCGTCGTCCGCGCCTCGGAGCGTTCGGCAGGCACGGGCCTGCCCTTCTCGTCCTGCGGGACGTAGATGCCCGCCCGGACGGTGAAGCGGATCCGGTGCGCGACGGCGGGGTCGACGGCGAAGGTGAGGCCGATCGAGGAGGGCATGCGCATGTTGGCGAGCGACACGCCGAGGTCGGTGGAGGCTTCCTCGGCGTCACGTCGGGCCGTGAGCGGAGCGCTGTCCAGTCCGTCGCGTTCCGCTTCCAGCTCCGGGACCTCCGGACGGATCTCGTCCGGCCGGGTCCGGGGGAAGAGCACGCCGATCGGATACACGGTGATCGGCGCGTCGTCCGTGAGCACCTCCTCCTCACCTCCGAGGGGGCCCAGCAGGTCGGAACGGAGCGCCTCGAGAAGGGAATCGCACATCCCGTAGTGGGCTGTGTACGGCGAGTCGTTCATGCGGACCCCTCCTCGGTGTCGGCGTTCGTCGGGGTCTGCCCGTCGTCGTACCACTGGAAGCGACCGAGACCGCAGAGCCGGGGTGCCAACCAGACTCCCCGGTTGTCGAGACCTGCCCGCTCGACCGCGGCGGCGTCGCCGGCCACGCTCTCGACGCAGTCGACCCGCAGCCCGGTGATCAGCGGTGGCCAGTTCTCGACCTCGGAGTGCGCACTGCGGCGGAGCATCCGCCACAGGTCCGCGCGGAACCGCTGCGAGACGACGGCGACGTGCCGTCCGTCCACGGCGACGGCGTACGGCGGCGACTGGTCCGGCGCGACCGGGATGCCGTGCAGCAGCACCAGCTCCGCCCGCGCACCCGGAGCGACCCAGGTCCGTAGGCCCTCGAGCAGTCCGACCGGATCCTTCCGCAGGTCCTCCGCCCCCGGCGGAAGCTCGTGGGACACGTCGTCACCGAGGATCTCGATGCCGTTGCGCGCCCAGGAGCTCCGGCCGCCCAGGTACCAGCGGTCGAGCCGGCCGTCCTTGCGGACCTGCCACGTACTGGGAGCGTCCAGCACGTACAGGTCGTCCCGGGCCCGGGTCATCGCGACGTAGAGGAGGCGGGCCTCTGCCGCCGGATCGTAGTCGTACTTCTTCTTGGCGACACGTCGCGGTTCCTTCAGCACCCGCGGTTCGACGATCAGCACCCGGTCGAACTCGAGGCCCTTCGCGCGGTGGACGGTCGAGACGACCAGCGACGACGGCAACGGGGCCGTGAGCTCGTCCGGAAGCCGTCGCTCGGCGAGCGCACGATGGAGTGCCGCCAGGTCGAGCACGCCGCGGGCGCCCCTGGCGACCTTGCGCACCGACCGCCACAGCGCGTCGGGGCTCGGGCCGGGAGGGAGTTCGAGGTCACCGAGCAGCTCCGTGAACCGGCCCTGCAGGAGCGTCGAGGCACTGGTCGAGGCGAGCAGACCGGCGATCCACGCGGGCGCGGAGCGCTCCTCGGCCGACCGCTGGACAGTATGCGGCACCCCGGCGTCCGCCAGACGGCCGGAAATCATCAGGGCCTGGCCGTTGTCGCGGCACAGGATCGCCGTGGTGCCGGGGTAGTCGTGGAGCGCGGCCCGGACGAACTCGGAGTCCAGGTTCCCGAAGTTCGGTGCTGCGAGCAGCAGGGCCCGCAGATCGCCGTGGATCCGTTCGGCCTCGGTGGCCGCCGACCCGTTGTCGCGCGGCAGCCGCTGGAGCTGCGGACCGAACCGCAGGACCGACCTGACGTCCTCGCTGCGCGCGCGGAAGTTCTCCCCCAGGGACAGTTCGACCAGGTCCTCGCCGAAACTCGCCCGGAGCCAGTCCCGGAAACGATCCGTCTCCTCGGCGCGTCGGTCCGGATCGGAGACCTGGAAGCCGTACACGGACTGGGCCGAGTCGCCGACCACGGTGAATCCGCAGTTCTCCTGGAAACGGTCGAGCAACGCCTCCACCATCTCCCGGCGGGCACCGACGAGATCCTGGACCTCGTCGACGACGACGTGGGCCGGTACGCCGTACTCGCCGACCTCGACGGCGCCGCGGTCGATGGCCTCGGTGGCTGCCTCGATCCGTCGGTCGAACGGCAAGGCACTCCAGTCGGTCTCCGGGTACGCGCGGTTCAACAGACCCGCGGCCCAGGCGTCGAAGGTCCGGGCCCGCACCCGCTGCGCGGCCGAGGAACGGCGTCCGATCCGTTCGGTGAGTTCGCGTACCGCGGCTCGGGAGAAGCTCAGTACCAGGATTTCCGAGGTCTCCAGCTCCTCACGCTCCACGAGGGCGTCCAGGCGCCGGACGAGCGTGTGGGTCTTTCCGGCTCCCGCACCGGCGGTCACCAGCACGCGCGCGTCCCAGGGCTGGTCGACGACGGCTTGCTGCTCGGCGGTGAGCACGTGGTTCTCGAGGATCGGCGACGTCACTTCTCCGCTCCCCACAGGTACTCGAAGTCGGTGAAGGCGAGTCGCTCACCGAAGTTGGTGACGTTGTCCCGGACGTTGAGGATCAGGCAGGTCTCCTTGCCACCGTTCCTGGGGCCGCGCAGGCCACGCCCGATCATCTGCTGGTAGATGTGCTGGCTGTAGGTCGGACGGGCCACGACCACGGCGCGGGTGGCCGGCGCGTCGAAGCCCTGGGTGAGCACACCGTAGTTGGTGATCACCTGGATCCGACCGTTGCGGAAGGCGTCGATCCGTTGACGGCGGTCGGCGACCGAGGTCGTCGAGTCGATGGCGGTGGCGGTGATCCCTCGGTCCTTGAGCTTCGCGGCGAGGAACTTGGCATGGGCGACGGAGGTGGCGAACACCAGGATCGGCCAGTCGGAGGGCATGTCGGCGATCTCGTCGATGATGCGCTGATTGCGGTCGTGGTCGTCGGCCAACCGCTGCTCGGCCCCCTTCGGCAAGGTGGCGAACGTCGCGGACCGCTTCAGCTCGTCGGGGTTGAGGGAGATCGTCCCACCGGCCAGCTCCCGATGGCGCACCTCCGCAAGAACCCCGATGTGCTGCAGTTGCTTGATCGCGTCGGCCAGATCGCCGTCGAACACCCCGGTGTCGAGGCGCGCGCCGAAACGCTGGACCAGACGTCGGGTCAGTTCCTCGTTGTTCCGGTAGGGCGTGGCGGTGAGCCCGACCAGGTGCCTGCCGGTGCGGTGCTGGGTGAGTTCGAGCAGTTCGAGCAGCCGGGTGTAGCGGGGCGAGACAGCGGTGTGGGCCTCGTCGACCACGACGAGCGACGTGTCCTCGCGCAGCCAGGCGTAGTCGTCGGTGTCCAGGCACTCGGCGAGCTTGGCGTCGGTGGCCACGACCAGGTGGATGCGACCGTCGACGGGAGTGGCCGAGTTGGACGACCACAGCCGACTGATCACCAGCGGGCGCTCCGGGCCGACCTTCGACCAGACGAACCGCCAGCTCTGGACGGCCTGTTCGCACAGTTCCTCGGTCTGGGCGATCCAGAGCACGGGCCCCGGACGGGACTCGACGTCCCGGATCCAGCGGATCACGCCCTCGGCCGTCACCCTGGTCTTGCCGGCGCCGGTCGGCAGGCTGAGCATGCCGCGCTGCGGCGTGGGACTCTCCAGCAGCCGGAACAGCGCCTGGGCGAGCTGTTCCTGGTACGCGTGCAGCGACGGGAACTCCGACGGCCCGTCGACCTCCAGCCGAGGGTCGAGCGACGGCGCCCGGGCACCTGCGAAGGAGTCGGGGAAGCCGAGGTCGGCGACGAAGCGGCGGGCCTTGTCGCTCCCGTTGAAGGAACTCGGGGCCCGGGACGGGAACTCCAGTGCCAGGTCGCGGACGTGCTCCGCGAGGATCGACTCGCCGTGCGAGTTGAAGGCCATCTCCGCGATACGGCGGGTCTCCGGCTCCTCGCCGCTCTCCTCGACCTCGCTTTCCAACAGGCCCGGCGGCAGGCCCCGGGTGAGCGCATCGGCGCCGATGAGCAGCGCGATCTTGTCGATGACGCTCTCGGCCTCCCGTACGGCCCGCAGGCGCGCCTGGAGCTGCTGGTCCTGCTCCTGGCGGTCCTGGAGTTCGAGCGCCTGCCGGCATCCGGCCGTACCGAAGCCCCACTTGAACTCGGTGTCGGCCGCGACCAGGACCTGCAGGCGATCGAGGGAATCGAGTACGAGGAGGGCACTGCCCTTGCGTGCGGAGGCGAGCGGGGTGGGCTCGGCGCCCTTCTCGGTGCGAACGACCTGCTCGAGCTCGGAGCAGCGCTGGATCTTGAGGTTGCTCCCGGCGCTGCCGATCCGGGCACGCACGGTGGTGAACTCGTCGAACAGGGAGACCGCCGGCCCGATCCTGACGGCCCGGATCTCCTTGGTGATGACGTCGGAGACCTTGAGCATGCCCCATTCCTCGATCATCGCCTTGGCGGTGGTCGCATCGGACCGGTCGGCGACCAGGACGGCGGGCAGTTGTTCGCGGACCAGCTCCTTGAAGTCGTTCTCGTTGGTCGCCACGGCGATCTTGCCGTCGGGGCGGGTGTCCCAGGTGTTCCCGATCCGGCACCGTGTCAGCACGTCCTCGGGGAAGTCGAAGCCGACCCGCAGCAGCAGGGCATAGGCACGACCGATGAAGGCGTCGTCCTCACTCTCCAGCACCCGTTCGAGCAGCTTGCCCCAGCGGCCGGGGGGCACGGCGTCGGCGGTGGTGGGCATTTCCAGCTTTTGCGCGGTCTCCGCGCCGATGTCGGCGACCGGCAGGACCCCGGCGTACTCCTTGAGCTGCGGACCCACGGCCTCGCCGACCCGGGTCATGCCCATCGAGGTGTTGACCCGCCCGTACTTGTTGACCATCCAACGCAGCGGGGAGAGCACGGCCTTGCGGGTCGCCGTCTGGGCACCGTACTGGCTGGTCCACTGTCGGACGATCCCCATGTCGGGCAGCGCCGCCACGAATCCCGCGCGGCCCTCGTCCGAGAGCGTCTCGAGGAGGTGCAGCGGTCCCGCGGTCGGGGCGCCTTCGAGGGTCAGCCGGGACAGGCTCGGCCGCGGGGCGTTGGACGGCAGGGTCCGCAGGTGGTGCTCGTGCACGACCTCCCGGTACCTCTCGAACCACGGCTCCTGGTCCGGTCGGTGCCCCGGGGTCGGTCGATCGGTCAGTCCGAGGTCGCGGAAGATCGGTCGGTCGCTGCCGTGGAAGTCGACGTCGACGGCGATCGACCGGTCCCGGCTGCCGTCGGCGGGCACCACCGGGCCGGGCAGGAGGCAGTCGCGCATGGGACGGAAACGACCGTCGACGGTCCGGACGCGCAGGGTTTCCATCGGCTTCGGGACCTTCGCACGGACGCGGTCGACCTGCGCGTTGCCGCCGGCGCTGCGCAGCAGCACCCAGAAGTTGGTCCAGTCCTGAGCCCCGTAGTGGTCGAACCCCTGGTCGAGGACACCCTCGAACCGGCCCTGGGCGTCGGCGACCCGGATGCCGATGTTGTGCAGGTGGCGAGCCATGTCGTTGCGCCCGGAGATCCGCGGGTCGACGTAGACCATGTCGTCGCGCAGGGCGTCCTCCGAGGTGCGGTGGAAGATCTCACCGGCCACCGGGGCGACCATGCCGTGCTCCTCGGTGAGCACGATCCGCGCCCTGCGGGCCGCCGCGGTGATCTCGGAGTCCCCACGCAGTCGGCGGGACTGGTCGGTGAGCACCATGGAGGAGAGGATCTCGATGGCGTGGCAGGACGCCTCCGCCGTTCCGTCGCCGACCAGGGCCTCGAGCCAGGTGGTGACGCTCTCGGGCTTCAGGCCGGTCTCGTCGAGGATGTGGTTCATCTTGCCGCGACGCAGAGCGTTGTCGGCGGCGTCGACGGACGGGTGGATCCAGTCCTTGGGACGGCCGGGGTACTCGGACCAGATCCGTACCCAGTCCTTCTCGAGGTTCGCCGGGGTGATGTGCAGGTCCGCCGGGATCCGCAGCTCACCGTCCTGGTCGGGGAGCGAGGGCATGCGGTTCGCGAGCGACCAGATCTGCCGGAGCAGGTAGTCGTCCGCCCAGTTGAGGGACTCCTTGGTGCGGCCCGGGAGCAGCGGCAGGTAGGCGGCGGGGTCCTCGGCGGGCATCAGGGCGGGGATCGTGCTCACGACCAGTTCGGCCGCGGTCCGCAGGAGTTCCAGATTGAAGGTGTTTCCGTCGAGCAGGTGCTGACGGTCCTCGTTGGTCTTCCACGGAGCGTTGAGGATTCCGCTGAGCGACACCTCGTACTTGGTCGGGAAGAAGGCCCAGAACTCGCCCTTCCCCTGCGGCACCGTGTGCAGACCGTTCTTCACGGTGTACTCCGGCACCGCCCAGGAGATGTCGAGGACCGGGCGGTACTGCAGCTCCCCGGCGCTGTCGCGGACACCTTCCGTGGGCCGGTGCGCGACGGAGTACACCTTCCAGTCCTCGACGGTGGGCTTGGCCCCCCGGGTGATCTCCTTCAGTCGGCGGTGGACACCACTGTTCTCCACCGTGATCTCACGGCGGACCGGGGGCATCGTCCGGTGGTCGAGCAGGAGAACCTCCCCGACGTGCGAGGAGAACAACTGGAACCGAGCGGGGAAGGGGTCGACCTTTCGTCCGTCGCGATACTTGTGCCCGTTGATGTCGTGCCCGAGGCGTTCGGCGGCGCCCGGCAGGAGGGGGAGCCGGACGACCGTGCTGGCCCACTTGAGGAGGCTCGCGAGGACGCTGTCCTCGGCCTTCTCCCGGTCGACGTCGAGCGGCCGGGCCATCCGCAGCACCGGTGTGTCCATGCCCAGGGGACCGGTGGCACCGAGCGCGGCGGCGATTTCCTCGGCGGACCAGTCGCGGTCGAAGCCGAAGCTGCCGCTGGTGCTGAAGAACTGCGGCGTGTCGCTGACGGAGAGCACCGACTTGACGCCGACGCCGAAGCGACCGATCTGGCCCCCCCGCTTGCGCGAGACGCTCATGCGCAGGATGGTCTCGGCGCCCTCGGCGGTGACCGCTGTTCCCTCGTTGGCGCAGTAGAGGTGAGTGTCCGTCAGGACGACGTGGAGTTTGCCGCCGGGCGCCGCCGCGATCTCGTCGGCACCGTTCTGCACGAGTTCGAAGAGCTGGCGGTCGCCGTAGCCGCCCTGGGTGATGCGGACCTCGCCGTTCGCGTGCTCCTGCACGAGACCGGGGTCGACCCGGTACGTCTGGAGCACCACGGACGACTGTCGCAGCACCGTGGCGATGACGGGGGAGGAGGAGGGGTCGGCGAACTGCCGGTCACTCATGGAGCACCTGTTCCGGGGTGTGTCCGAACGATCACGTGGGGTGGGGGTGCCGGCGCACGGTGGGCCGGCACCCCGGGTGGTGCGGTGGTGCGATGCGGAGGGGAGGAGCCCGATCAGCCCCGGACGCGGGTCGTGATCGTCGTCGTCACCGTGGTGGTCGTCGTGACGGTGATGCTGTTGGTGCGGGAGCGACGGGTGTGCGAACGGCGCAGGCGGATCCGCACCCGCCCGTGCCGCCCGATCGGACGCGGTCGGAGGCGCACGTGGACGGAGGCGCTCGGCTCCTCGGCCGAGGCGCGGGCCCGCAGGAGGAGCTGCCGCCAGTAGTCCAGGTCGGCTGTGGTGAGGCAGTGCCTGGCCAGGAAGGCGGCCCGCTCCGGGGCGGTGGCGAGCGCATCGAAGTCCGCGATGCGACGGGCGATCCAACGGTTGTACGACATGATGTTCTTCTTCCCCTCCGAAAAATGGGCGCGGAAGCGCCCACAAGATACACCTCACCCCTCAACAGCCGTGGCTGGAGGGATAGTTGTTGCCCCCGTGGCCGATGAACATACCCGGTCGGCAGTGGCGCTGTCGACCCCGTTCCGAGCAAGATCGAAAACTTCTCGACGGGGACTGCTGGCGCTGGAACGAGCATGTCGCGTCAAAGGGAATTTGACAAGTGCGATCCCGTCAATCGAAGTGCTAGTCTGATGTCTCAAGATCCGCCCGCCCAGGGCCGGAGAGCATCGGAAGCGGACGGGAGAGGGGTCGATGGAGGACGAACACTTCGGCGTGTGGTTGGGGCGCCAGCTGCGCCGCGCCGGGATGTCGCAGGCCGAGTTCGCCGAACAACTGGGGCTCACCAGAGCAGCGGTGTCGGCGTGGGTCACCGGGCGGGCACAGCCCCGGCCCGACCTCATGCCCAGGATCGCCGAGCTGCTCGCCACGGACGTGGCCACGGTCGTCACCCGGGACACGGACGCCGGAACGACCAGGCCGGTCCAGTGGCACCACCGGCTCGCCCACCAGGACGGCGGCCGCGAGTACGGCAACGCCGCCGCGTTCGCCTTCGACGCCAATCTCGCGGTACTGGCGCGCGAGGCCACCCAGAACAGCCTCGACGAGCGACTGGACGCGACCCGGCCGGTGCGGATCCGCTTCACCCTGCACGAGCTGACCGGCGAGCACCTCCACTCTTTTCTGCGGGCGCTGCGCTGGGACGACATCGAGCCGCACTACGACGCGGCCGCGGAGTCCCGCCAGAAGGTCGGCCGGGTGGTTGCCGAGGGGCTGCGCGGACTCAGGGGCCTCGGTGACGAGGAGGCGTCGTTGCTCCTCCTGCGGATCGACGACTACAACGCATCCGGCCTGACCGGCCCCGAGTACGGCGACGGGCGGTTCGCCGCTGTGGTCCGCCGCCAGCTCGACAGCCACAAGAGCGACCGGGCGGGTGGATCGTACGGACTCGGCAAGGCCACCCTGTGGGCGGCGAGCAGGCTGGGCCTGGTGCTGATCAACAGCACCCTGTCCGCCGCGCACGAGGGACGCACCGCCCGGCGGGTGGTCGGCAGGCTCGACCTCCCGTGGCGAACCGTCGACGACACCGCCTACGCGGGACCGGCGTGGCTCGGCGAACCCGACAGCGAGAAGGAGCACGAGGGCGTCTCGCGTTCCTGGTGGGCGGACGAGCGGACCGTGGCCGACCTGCACCTCGACCGTGACAGTGACGATCCCGGGACGTCCTTCCTGATCGTCGGGGCGCACGACGCGGCGGGCAACTGCACCACCCTGCAGGAGATGCAGAACGCACTGGTCACCGCCCTCGCCGACAACTTCTGGGCCGCCATGACAGCGGGCCGCTCGACCCCTGCCCTCCTGGAGGCCTCGGTCCGGGTCCTCCACAACGGGGAGGCCGTCCTGCCGGAACGACCGGTCGACCCCCGGGAGCACCGACCCGCGCTCACCCATGCTCTTCGGGCCTACCTCGACGGCGACACGGTGGAGGAGCTCACCGCCGCCGACCAGGTCGCAGCGGTGCGGGTCGCCCTGGACGTCCCGGCCCCGCGATCCGACGGACGCCGGACCAAGGGGGTCACCCACGAGGCCGTCCTGCTGGTCACCCCGGCCGACGACTCCGACGAGGAACACAGCCGGATCGTTTGCATGCGCGGCACCCGGATGACCGTCACCTCCCGACGGCCGCGCAACCTCGGGTTCGGCGCGGACCCGTTCCAGGCCGTACTGCTGGCCGGCTATGCCACGGGGGAGGACGGCGCGGCGGTGCACGCCGCCGAGGCGTTCCTGCGCGCCGCGGAGCCCCCCGAGCACGACCGCTGGGCCGCGACGGAGGACCTGACGGCGACCTACGCCAACGCGCCGAGGAAGCTGTCGGACTTCAACACGGCGATGGACGCGGCGCTGCGCGCGATCGTCGGTCGCCGCCTGGAGCGGCAGGAGTCCGCCGGGCCGGAGGTGCTACGGAACCTGCTCCGTCTCGACCTGCCGGCCGCCGCCGCGCGTCGGGTGGACGGGCACCCCGCGGTGGAACGGACCAGGGGCCGGGTCGATGCCTCCGGTGCCTGGACACTGGACGTGGCGGTGAAGATTCCACCGCGAGAGGACCCGTGGCAGCTGACGCCGGTCGTCAAATTCGACGTCCGCTCCGGTGGGCGCCCGTCGCTCGAGTGGGCGGAGCTGTCGGCCGTCGAGAACTGCAGGATCGTCGAGGGCCGGATCATGGTGGACCAGGACGCCCGCACGGCCAGGTTCACGGGAACCACCGCTGTCGGCAGCCATCCGGTCGCCGCCGCCCTCGCCGGTGTGATCGTGGAGGTCCAGCAGGCCCGGGAGGTCGCCCAGTGAGCACCGTCTACCCCTACCCGACCCTCCTGGGCAGGATCGACGCCTCGGTCCGGAGGGCGAGCATCGACGGCAGGGACCTTCCGTTCTCCTACGTCTCCGAGCGGGAGCACGTTGTCGCGCTGCACCAGATAGACCGTGACGACTGGCGGGAGGGGGTGCTCGAGCTGGAGGTCACCGCCCCCGGCGACGAACTGGCCGACGGCCCGTGGGCCGCGGTGAGCTGTGTCGCTGTCCTGACCGAGGGCGCCACCAACGCCCGTACCGTCACCCGGCTCGAACGCAGCCGTACCGACCGCAAGTGGCGCGGCGAGGTGGTGGTCCGCCGGAGTTCGCACGTGGCGCGTGCGACTCTGCAGGTCAGTCTGGTCGGCAGCTACGACGGCGTCGACGGTCGGATCATCGGAACGGCCGATGAACCCTGGTTCGTCGACCTCCTCGCCCGAACCCCGCTCCGGCGCCGCGAGATCGAGATCAGACAGGAGGACTTCCGTGACGGTCCGCTCGAGTGGCTCCACCCCTTCAGGGATTCGCCGTGGCTGGTCGAGACGACGGGCGATCTGCCCGTGGTGTACCTCAACACGTCCTTCGAAGGCCTGACCGAACTGCTCAACACTCCACGCGGTCCGTTGGAGAAGGCCACTGCCGGGCTGGTGGCCGCCCAGGTGGCGGGAGAGGCGTGGACCGCGATGTTCCACGCGGCGCTCGGCGACGTCGAGCTGGACGAGGAAGGTACGCCCGGATTCCCCGACGGTTGGAGAGAAGCCGCCCTGCGTGCCATGCTGCCGGACGTCCTTCCCGGCCGACCCCTCGCCGATGCCTTGGCCGAGGCGCACGCCCGCCGGCGTGAGGGGCACGGTTGGGCCGAACTCCAGTCCCGTATCCAGTTCGCGGCGGCCCGCCGGGCCCAGGTCCCCAAGCAGCTGACCACCGCCGTCCGAACCGTCTCGCGCAACCAGGAAGGTGCAAGCCGTTGACCCGGCCCGGAATCGACACCCCCGACCGGCTTGCCCTGTTGTCCCCGGCGGTCGCCGCCAAATATCTGACGGTCGGGGTCCGCGCGGGCCGGGAGCAACTGCCCCAGGTGGCGCTGCTGCGCGCGAGCGAGGCCGTCGACGACGACTCCGGCCGCTGGGACACAGCTCCGGTCCGGGAACTCCTCGACGAGGCGATCCACCGTTTCGGGGACTCGCCCACCGATGCCGACGCCTGGCTGTCGCCCCGGCTGCACGCGACACTCCGGTTGACCCGTGCGGAAGCCGCGCGGCCGGGCCTGTGGAATTTCCTCGCCCTGGTGGTCGCACCGGACTACGTGCTGTGGCGTCATCTCCCGCGCGGCGAGGCGAAGAACGGCGAGCCGCCGAAGGTCAGTGCTCCCCGATTCACCGGGACCCACTACACCCAGGCCTTTGCCCGTCTGTGGTGGGCGGCCGAGTTGTTCCGTGACGGAGGAGACTACCGGCCGGTCGAGATCGCCTGCCGGAACCAGGACATGCTCAACACGGCGATGCGGCTGGACGCGATCGACCACCGTCCCACCGCCCTGGCCATGGTTCGGGTCCTGAAGGGGTTGGCCGAGTCGGGTGCCACTCGGCTGGGTGACCGGGTCAATGCCCTCTGCACGGCGGTGAACGCGGCCGGCAGCACGTTGATGTACGACGTCATCGCCCAGGACGACCTTCCCGATCCGGATGCCCTGCTCTCCTGGGTGGCGGAAGCGGACACGGCGCCCTCCGTCCCGTGGGACCGGCTGCCCGACGGTCCGTCCGAGGAAGCGGTGCGCCGCGACTCGGTGGACCGACTGGCCCGAATGTTTCAGCAGTTCAGCGAGCACGCGCCGCTGCGGGACCGTGGGCGCAAGCGCGACGCCGAGGCGACGTCGTGACCTGTGGGTGGGGCGGCTCCTTGTGCGAAGGAGCCGCCCCACCCACAGGTCACCGGCTCAGGCTCCTACGGTCGCCGGTGCCTGCTCGTCGGACGCGACCTTCTGCTTCCACTCGTCCACGGAGTACATCGTGGATGTGTCGGTCGGGGGCACCCAGGTGTCGAGGGACTTCAGGGCCACCTCGACGTCCCCCGACCCGTGACGGAGGGCCGCGGCCAGGACGTGGACACCGAGACGCGGCGGAATGGCGTTGCCGATCTGTTGGGCCTGGTCGTTCCCGCGCCACGGATAGTTCGCGGGGAAGGTCTGCAGTACACCGGACTGGGGGAGGCCGAAGCGCTCCTTGTTCTTGGGGTCCAAGGGGATGTCCGGGCGCTCCAGCCAGTTACGGGAGACCTTGCCGGTGACGGTGAAGGCGGGCTCGTCGTGGCCGCGGCGACCACGGGCCGCAGGGTCACCGCCGGTGCCGTAGTTCGACACCACCTCGTAGGGCGTCCGCACGTCCTTGAGTGCCTTCCCCATGGTGACCCAAGGCTGCAGGCCGCCGTCGTGCGTGTCCTGGGTCGCACCCTTCCGGAACCGCCGATGGGTGGGCTTCGGGAACTCGACCACGTCGCTCAGGACCGAGTCCGTCGGACGCTTGCGCGCGATCAGGATGGCGCGTCGACGGGTTTGCGGTACGCCGAACTCCTCGGTGTGCAGGACGGCGCATTCGGCGCTGTAGCCCCGCTCCTCCAGGATGCGCTTGTACTCCTGCCAGACCGGGAGTACGGCCGGCACCTGCTCCAGCACGATCGTGTCGTACCCGGGAGCGCCGTCGGCGAGGGCGGTGAGTGCCCAACGCAGTGGCTCCAGGACGAGGCCGGTCCGTTCGTCCTCGAGAGCGTCGAGCTCCCCCCGTACGTCCTCGCCCTTGGCCATCCGCCTGGCGAAGTCGAGGACCTGGTCCAACGCCTGCCGCCCCGCACCCTTGCCCGCGACGGTGAAGGTCTGGCACGGCGGACCGCCGGCGAGCACGTTGGCGTCGAAATGCCCGGGATCCAGTAGGCGGACGTCCCCCTTCACCGTGGCCAGTCCGGCCGCGGTACGGGTTTTGCACGCGTTGTCGTCCCACTCCACGCCCGTCACCGGAACACCCAGCACATGCGCGGCCATGTCGAGGCCGCCGGGGCCGGCGAAGAGATCCACGATCTTGAATTCGGGGGTGGTTTCGGGCGAAGACATGGGGTCGATCCTAGCCCGCCAGCACAGCGGCGATCGAACCACCGACGGCCTCGGCCAGCGGTGGAGGCAAGGCGTGCCCGATCTGGCGGTACGCAGGTGTCTTGAGACCGTGGACGATCCATTCGTCCGGAATGGCCTGGAGCGTCGCTGCCTGACGGAGGCTGATCCTCGGGCGGCCGTCGAAGGGGAAGTCGGCGTCCGGGGGATTGTTGCTGAGACTCTTGCCCTCGACTCCCAGCGCCGCCCAGGCCCGTTTGGTGCCGGTGGGGCCGAGGTCCGGCCCACCGTGGTTGCCGGAGCCGCCGACGAGGGCCGGCGCCGGACGGTCGGCGCGCTCGGACCACTGCTCGGCTCCGGTCCAGCCGCGGGACGCCATCGATGCGCCGAGGGCCTGACCGACGGTGGGCGGCGGACAGTCGATCGGCCGGGGCCAGGAGAAGTCGACCCCGCCCCGATCGGCGAACGCGACAAGAAAACTGCTTCTGCGGTTCTGGGGGACACCGAAATGCACGGCGTTCAGGACTGTCCAGTACCACCGGTAGCCGGCATGGGCGAGCACTTCCTCGATCCAGCTCCGGTCCTCGGCGAAGGCGTCCTTTGCGAAGAGGTCCGGGAGATTCTCCAGCATCAACGCCCTCGGTCGGACGGCGGTCGTCAACAGCACCGCCGCACGCAGAATCGTGCGTTCCCTGTCGCTTCCCGACCGGCCGGCGGCGGCCGACTTGATCCGGGGCAGTCCGCCGCTGAGGAGGTCGACATCGTAGGTCTGAGGATGGTCCTCCGGGTCGAAGTCGACGACGTCCTCGCACCGCACGTCCCAGTGCGGCCGGTTCAGCCGGACCGTTCTGCACGCGTTGTCCTCGTTGTCGATCAGCATCACCGGGTCGAACCCGGCCCGCTCCAGTCCGAGAGCCTGAGCACCGACCCCCGAACAGATCTCCAGCGACGTGAACCTGCGGGACCCCAACGCGCCACCTCCATGAGTCGTTCGACCCAAGACTAGGGGCGGGCACCGACAGTCCGGACGGGCGGGTGGGTCAGGGAGCGTCGCCCGGACCCCGGGCGTCGGCCGCGTCCGGCAGGGGCCCGTCCGGCCGCAGGCGGGTGTAGACCGTCCGGGCGATGGTGACCGGGGGTTCGTGCTCCCAGAACCGCAGCACCGTCCAGCCGTCCTCGGCCAGGTGGCGGGTGGTGTCCAGATCGCGGCTGACGTTGCGGTCCAGCTTGCTGCGCCACCACTCGGCGTTGGACTTCGGGCTGGTCGCGTGCTCGGGGCAGCCGTGCCAGAAGCAGCCGTCGAGGAAGACCGCGACCTTCGGCCCGGGGAACAGGATGTCGACGGTGCGCCGCGGCAGCCCCGGGACCTTGGCGTTCACGCGGTAGCGCAGGCCCCAGCGGAACAGCAGTCGCCGGACGGCCAGCTCCTGCGCGGTGTCGCGGGACGCCTGGCGGCTCATGCGGGCCGCGACGGACGGGTTGGAAGCGGCTGGCGACGACATGCGACCCAGTATTCCGCAGCCCGCCGACAGCGTCGGAGGGGCGCCGCTCCGGGATCCCCCCGAGCGGCGCCCCTCCTGACGGTCGGTGCCGGGTTCAGCCGCGCGGGGCTCCGGCGGGTTCCGCGTCGGCGGTCCGGCCGGTCCCGGCGGCCCGGTCCGTCGCGCTCCCGTCAGCGGTGTCAGCGGCGTCCGCGGCGGCCTCGGCCAGCTCGAGTTTGACGGCGGCGAGGCTGGGGTTGGCCCAGGCGCTGCGGACGCCCCAGGCGTAGAAGGCGAGTGAGATCAGGGCGACGACCAGCAGGTCCCAGCCCTCGGGGAGGTAGCCCTCGCCGCCGAAGTCGGTCGAGCCGGCCCAGGAGACGCCGGCCATCACGAACAGGTAGGCGACCATCCAGGCGCCGGCCTTGAGGTGCGGCTTCAGCTCGGCGAACGGCTTGCGCAGCTCGTACCAGGCCCAGATCGGCAGGCCGGCGGCCATCAGCAGGATGACCTTGCCGGTGAGCGGCCAGCGGGCCCAGTAGAGGACGAGCGAGCCGAAGATCATGGCGACCGGGGCGATCACCGGCATCGCGCGCAGCCGGACCGGCCGGGGCAGCTCGGGGGCGAGGCGGCGCAGCGCCATCACGGCGACGGGGCCGGTGATGTAGGAGATCACGGTGGCCACCGAGACGATCTCGGCGAGCGAGCCCCAGCCGCGGAAGACCGCGAGGAAGCAGAAGGCGACGACCAGGTTGAGCACCAGCGCCGGGCGCGGGATGCCGGTCTTCGGGTCGACCCGGCCGAAGAGCTTCGGCAGGTGGCCGTTCTCCTGGACGCCGTGGATCATCCGGGAGGTGGTGGCGGCGTAGATCATGCCGGTGCCGCTGGGGGAGACGAAGGCGTCCGCGTACAGCAGCAGGGCGAGCCAGTTCAGGCCCCAGGCGACGGCCAGGTCGGCCAGCGGCGAGGTGTAGCCGAGGCCGCCCCAGCCGTTGGCCAGGTCGGCGGTGGGCACGGCGCCGAGGAAGGCGATCTGCAGCGCGACGTAGATCACCAGGGCGATCAGGATCGAGCCGATCACGGCCTTGGGCAGCGACTTGCCGGGGTCACGGGCCTCACCGGCCAGGTTGAGCGGCGACTGGAAGCCGTTGAAGGCCCAGACGATGCCGGAGACGGCCACCGCCGTGAACACCGCGCTCCAGCCGTTCGGTGCGAAGCCGCCGTGGTCGGTGAAGTGATCGGTGTCGAAGTGCGCCAGCAGCAGGGCGCCCGCGGTGAGGGTGGGGACGACGACCTTGAACACCGTGATCGCCGTATTGGTCTTGGCGAACAGCGTGATCGCGAACCAGTTCAGCGCGAAGTAGACGAGCAGCAGCACACTGGCCACGGCCACGCCGCTGACGGACAGCTCCTGTCCGTCGAAGAGGCCCCCGGCCCAGCCGAAGTCCCAGGAGCTCATGTACTGCACCGAGGCGGTGGCCTCGCCGGGGATGACCGAGACGATCGCGATCCAGTTGGCCCAGGCGGCCAGGTACCCGGCCAGCGAGCCGTGCGAGTACTGGCCGTACCGGACCATGCCGCCGGCCTTGGGGAACATCGAGCCGAGCTCGCTGTAGGTGAGCGCGATGGTCAGGGCGACGGCCGCGCCGATCACCCAGGCGACGATCGAGGCAGGTCCGGCGAGCCGGGCGGCCCGCTCGGCCCCGAAGAGCCAGCCGGAGCCGATGATCGATCCGAGTCCGACCGCGGTGAGGCTGATGGTGCCGAGCGAGCGGCGGTAGTGCTGATGGGATGCCGTGGTCGACTCGGGCTCACTCACCGTATCGGTCCTCTGTCTCGTCGTGTCACTTGGTCTTCCGGACAAACGGGAAGAGCCTAAGGGGCGAAATCGGGCGAAACCTCAGCTGGACCTCAGATTCACCCCCAAAACACCCGATCGTTGCCATCTCGTGTCCGAACCTCTGACCTTCGGCGGGGGTGGGGAGGGCGTCCCGGAACGACACGGGGAAAAAAGAAATTCCCCGTGGGAACTCTTGCGAGTTCCCACGGGGAATCAAAGGTGTCCGAGGGGGGACTTGAACCCCCACGCCCGATAAAGGGCACTAGCACCTCAAGCTAGCGCGTCTGCCATTCCGCCACCCGGACAGGGTGTGTGCTTCGGGGACTTTCTGCTCGCCCCCTCGGCGACAGAGAGAACATTACCAGGGTTTCGGAGTGCTTCTCACCTGCGTTTCCCCGGTCGGGATGGTGGGGGGAGGGGGTACGGATCGCTGCTGTGCGCGAACCGGTGGTTCAAGGACGGTAAACGGTCGAGTTGCGGTCGATGAACGGTCGGTATCGATCGGCTCTGGTCCGACACGGGCAAGTTGTCGACGGTGCCACGACCCCGGGGGCGGCTCTCCTAGCCTCTGTGGACCGAGGGCGCCATGAGCGGAACGCCTGATTCCCGGGGTCGCGGACGAAGGGCGGCTGGACGTGGAGCGGATCAGCGAGGAAGAGACGGCGCCGACGGCGCCGGAGAAACGGGTGACCGCCGTGTCGGAGGTGGCGCGCGGCGGTCCTGTCGAGGGGGTGTGGCGCTTCACCGTGCCCGCCGAGCAGGCTTCGGTCCCGCGCACCCGGCACGCGGTGCGCGACCGGCTGCTGGCCCAGGGCATGGCGGAGATCCGCTACCAGGAGCTGGTGGACGACCTGCTGCTGATCGTCTCGGAGCTGGTCGGCAACGCGGTGACCCACGCCGCCGAGCTGTCGCCGGAGGTGACCACCGAGCTGGTGGTGCGGGGCGGCTGGGTGCGGGTCTCGGTCGAGGACGGCGACCCGTACCGGCCGAAGGCCCTGGCGGCCGACACCGGGCGGACCGGCGGGCGGGGGCTGCTGCTGGTCAAGAGCGTCACGCTGCAGGCCGGCGGCGTGTGCGACGTGGAGCAGGTGGGCCGGGGCGGCAAGGTCATCTGGGCCTCGCTGCCCCTCCCGCGCGAGGAGCCCTAGCCGACGAGCCCTGGCCGACGAGGCCGGGCCAACAGGCCGGGCCGGGCATGGCCAACAGGCCGGGCCCGGGCCGGAAGCAGGGCCGCCCCGCGGCGGCCCCGCCCGGAGCGTCTACCAGTCCTTCCCGGCGATCTCGCGGATCCCCGGCAGCGCCGCCTCGAGGACGGTCCGGAACCACACTGAGAACGGCCGCTCCGCCTCCAGCTCGCGCAGCTCCTCGGCGGTCACGAAGGCGTAGTCGTCCACCTCGTCCGGGTTGGGCCGCACCGGCGCGGTGACCAGGCCCACGAACAGGTGGTTCCACTCCCGCTCGATCAGGCCCGTGGCCTCGTCCGGCAGGTCGTAGCGGACCGTGCCCGCCTCGCAGAGCAGCGCCGGGGCGACGCCCAGCTCCTCCGCGGTGCGCCGGGCGGCGGCCACGAACGGCGGCTCGTCGGGGTACGGGTGGCCGCAGCAGGTGTTCGACCAGACCCCGGGGGAGTGGTACTTGCCCAGCGCCCGGCGCTGGAGCAGCATCCGGCCCTGCCGGTCGAAGAGGAAGACCGAGAACGCCCGGTGCAGCCGCCCGGGCTGCTGGTGCGCCCAGTGCTTCTCCGCGGTGCCGATGGTCACGCCCTCGTCGTCGACCAGCTCCAGCAGGATCTCCGCCGGAGTGCCGGCGGCGTCCGCGGCGGTGTCGACGTCGGTCTCGACATCGAGGCCGGTGTCGAGGCCGGTGTCGACACCGGTCACGAGGCCGGTGTCCAGCCCGGCGGGGGCGGTCGGATCGGTCGGCAGACTCTGGGGCATGAGGCCTCTTTCGGCAGCTTCGGGAGCACGGGGAGCAACCACGGCACGCACCGGTGGCGTCGCGCCCCAGTCTGCCGTACGGGTGGCACGGGCGGCGGGCCCGACGCACAACCCGGCGGCCGGAGGGCCTCCAGGGGCCCGGGGCGGGTGTCGGACTAGCAGAACCGTTCGGAATGTGTTCGATGTGTGTTCGACCGTCCGGCCGCGTTCTGGCAGGTAGTCGTGGTCGCCTACCATCACATAGGACACCGCGGCCGCATCTCGGCCCCGGCGCGCCACCGCCGGTGACCCGGAAGACTCCCGGGGCCGGGCGCGGCCGCGCTCAGCACGACGGATCAGGAGACCCGAATGATCGGCCTCGTTCTGGCAGCCGGCGCCGGCCGCCGGCTGCGCCCGTACACCGACACCCTGCCCAAGGCGCTGGTGCCGGTCGACGGGGAGCGGACCGTCCTGGACCTCACCCTCGGCAACTTCGCCGAGGTCGGCCTGCGCGAGGCGGCGATCGTCGTCGGCTACCGCAAGGAGGCCGTCGAGGAGCGCAAGGAGGCGCTGGAGCGGAAGTACGGCGTCAAGCTCACCCTGGTCGAGAACGACAAGGCCGAGGAGTGGAACAACGCCTACTCGCTCTGGTGCGCGCGTGAGCTCTTCACCGAGGGCCTGCTGCTCGCCAACGGCGACACCGTCCACCCCGTCTCGGTCCAGCGCACCATGCTGGAGGCCGACGCCCGGCTGACCGCCGAGGGCCGCGCGCCCGGCATCCTGCTCGCCCTCGACACGGTGAAGAAGCTCGCCGACGAGGAGATGAAGGTGGTCGTCGACCCGGCGGCCGGGATGCGCCGCATCACCAAGTTGATGGACCCGGCGGAGGCCACCGGCGAGTACATCGGTGTCACCGTGATCAACCCGGCCGCCGCCGCCGACCTCGCCGACGCGCTGCGCGCCACCTACGAGCGCGACCCGCAGCTGTACTACGAGGACGGCTACCAGGAGATGGTGAACCGCGGCCTGCGGATCGACGTCCAGCCGATCGGCGACGTCTCCTGGGTCGAGGTCGACAACCACGACGACCTGGCGAAGGCCCGGGAGATCGCGTGCCAGTACTGACCCGGCTGGTGCCGTCGCCGCTCTTCGTGGAGATCCGCCCGGGCGCGCTGGACGCGCTCGGCGGCATCCTCGCCGACCAGCGGCTGTCCGCCTCGGGCCGGATCGCGGTCGCGATCAGCAACGGCTCGGGCTCGGTGCTGCGGGCCCGGCTGGAGCCGGCCCTGCCCGGTGCCGACTGGTACAGCGTGGCGGACGGCAGCCTCGACAGCGCGGTGCGGCTGGCGGACGAGATCCGCGGCGGCGTGCGCGGCGGCCACTACGACACCATCGTCGCCCTGGGCGGCGGCAAGATCATCGACGCGGCCAAGTACGCCGCCGCGCGGCTCGGCCTGCCGCTGGTCTCGGTCCCGACCAACCTGGCCCACGACGGCATCTGCTCGCCGGTCTCCACCCTCGACAACGACGCCGGGCGCGGCTCCTACGGGGTGCCGAGCCCGATCGGCATCGTGATCGACCTGGACGTGATCCAGGGCGCCCCGCCGCGCTTCGTCGCGGCCGGGATCGGCGACATCGTCTCCAACATCTCGGCGTGCGCCGACTGGGAGTTGTCGCACGCCGAGACCGGTGAACCGGTGGACGGACTGGCCGTCGCGATGGCCCGCTCGGCGGGCGAGAACCTGCTGCGGCATCCAGGAAACCTTCAGGATCAGGGCTTCCTCACCGCCCTCGCCGAGGCACTGGTACTGTCCGGCATCGCGATGAACATCGCGGGCAGCACCCGGCCCTCGTCGGGCGCCTGCCACGAGATCTCGCATGCCCTGGACGTGCTGTATCCCAAGCGGTCCGCCCAGCACGGCGAACAGGTCGGCCTCGGCGCCGCCTTCGCCAGCTTCCTGCGGGGCGAGCGCGAGCTGACCGGTCTGATCGTGGAACGCCTGGCGCACCACGGCCTGCCGGTGACCGCCGCTCAGATCGGCTTCACCGAGGCGGAGTTCACCGAGGCGGTGCACTACGCTCCGAATACCCGGCCGGGCCGTTTCACCATCCTCGAACACCTCGACCTCTCCCCTTCCGCAATCAGGGACGCGTACGCCGACTATGTCCAAGCCGTCAACAGCTGACCGTTCCGCCGCCGGGTCCACGCCGCCGGTCGACCTGACCCGCCGCCCCTCGATCGAGGAACTGCGCGCGGTCATCCACCCGGAGGGCATGCTCCAGCGCCGCAGTGCCGAGCACTGGGCCGGCCGGCTCTACATGCGGCGGATCTCGCTGCGGATCACCCGGGTGCTCTCCACGGTCACGGCGATCACGCCCAACGGCCTGACCTACCTGATGATGCTCACGGGCATCCTGGCCGGCGCCGCGCTGATCGTCCCCGGGATCGCCGGCGCGGTGCTGGCGGCCCTGCTGATCCAGCTCTACCTGCTGCTGGACTGCGTGGACGGCGAGGTCGCCCGCTGGCGCCGGCAGACCTCGCTCACCGGTGTCTACCTGGACCGGGTCGGCCACTACATGTCCGAGGCGGCCCTGCTGACCGGCCTCGGCCTGCGCGCCACCGACCTGCTGCACCGCGAGGGCAGCGCCGCGCAGTGGGAGTGGGCCTTCCTCGGCACCCTGGCCGCGCTCGGCGCGATCCTGATCAAGTCGGAGACCGACCTGGTCGACGTGGCCCGCGCCCGCAGCGGCCTGACGGCGGTCGAGGACAGCGCCTCGGTGCCGCGTTCGGCCGGCGTCGCCAAGGCCCGCCGGGCGGCCTCGGTCCTCAAGTTCCACCGGCTGGTCGGCGCGGTCGAGGCCTCGCTGCTCATCCTCGCCGCGGGTGTCGCCGACCTGGTGCACGGCGGCCTCTTCTTCACCCGGATCGCGGTGGTCGTGCTGGCCGCGATCGCGATGCTCCAGACCGTGCTGCACCTGCTGAGCATCGTCCTGTCGAGCAGGCTCCGGTGAGCGACGTGACGGAGGCGGGCGTGACGGAGGCGGGCGTGACGGAGAACGCCGCGAAGACCCTGGACACGGCGGACACCCTGGACACCGCAGACACCGCAGACACCGCCGCGGACACCACCGGTGCCGACACCTTCCGGCTCGGTGCGGTGATCATCACCATGGGCAACCGCCCGGCCGAGCTGACCGCCCTGATCGAGTCGGTCCGCGCCCAGCAGGGCCCGCCCGTCGAGCTGGCCGTGGTCGCCAACGGCGCCCCGCTGCCGCCGCTCCCGTCCGGCGTGCGCTCCGTCGAGCTGCCGGAGAACCTCGGCATCCCGGGCGGCCGCAACGTCGGCATCGAGCTGTTCGGCCGCGACGGCCGGGACGTCGACGCGGTGCTGTTCCTGGACGACGACGGCCGGCTGCCCGGCACCGACTCGGCCCGGCTGCTGCGCGAGGCCTTCACGGCCGACCCGGAGCTCGGCATCGTGAGCTTCCGGATCGCCGACCCCGAGACCGGCGTCACCCAGCGCCGGCACGTGCCGCGGCTGCGCGCCAGCGACCCGCTGCGCTCCTCCCGGGTGACCACCTTCCTCGGCGGGGCGAGCGCGGTGCGCTGCGCGGTGTTCGAGAACGCCGGCCAGCTGCCCGCCGAGTTCTTCTACGCCCACGAGGAGACCGACCTCGCCTGGCGCGCGCTGGACGCGGGCTGGGCCATCGACTACCGGGCCGACGTGGTGCTGCACCACCCCACCACCTCGCCCGCCCGGCACGCCTCGTACTTCCACAACGTGGCCCGGAACAGGGTCTGGCTCGCCAGACGGAACCTTCCGGCCCCGTTGGTACCTCTATACCTGGGAACCTGGTTCCTGCTGACGCTGGCCCGCCGACCCTCCCCGGAGGCGTTCAAGGCCTGGCTGGGCGGGTTCCGGGCGGGCTGGCGCGAACCCTGCGGTACGCGGTGGCCCATGCGATGGCGTACCGTTTGGCGACTGACCAGGCTGGGCCGTCCGCCGGTCATCTGATCCGTCCGGTGACCGTCCGGTGACTCCGGTGGCCGGACGGCAGGTCGGTCGTCGGGCCGGTGACCACACACCGGCCACACCCCCCCGAGATCCGAGTGGATCCCCATCGGCGCAAGGCCGGCGGACTCCCGTCGACCGGCCCGCCCCGACGATCCCGCGTGAAGGATGAATGTGTCGACAGTGAGTGAACCCGCCAGCCTCTCAGCCCCGAGGGGGGCGGACGCGGGCCTGACCTCCAAGCAGCTCGCGGAAAAGTACGGCCTGACGGTGAGCGGCAGACGGCCCGGCCTGTTCGCCTACTCCAAGCAGCTCTGGGCCCGGCGTCACTTCATCTGGGCCTTCGCCACCGCGCGCCTGGTGGCCCAGTACACCGACGCCAAGCTCGGGCAGGTCTGGCAGGTCGTGACGCCGCTGCTGAACTGCGCGGTGTTCTACCTGGTCTTCGGCGAGATCCTGAAGAACAAGGACGACAACCCGTACTACGTCGCCTGGCTCTGCATCGGCGTCTTCATCTTCCAGTTCACCCAGAACGCGGTGCAGTCCGGCACCCGGGCGATCTCGGACAACCTCGGGCTGATCCGGGCGCTGCACTTCCCGCGCGCCTCGCTGCCGATCGCGTTCACCGTGATCCAGCTCCAGCAGCTGCTGATCTCGATGGTCGTGCTGTTCGCCGTCGTCCTGACGAACGGCATCGAACCGGGCCGGACCTGGCTGCTGGTGGTCCCCGTTCTGCTGCTGCAGTCGATGTTCAACACCGGTGTCGCCCTGATCTTCGCCCGGATCGGTGCCAAGACCAGCGACATCTCCCAGCTGATCCCGTTCGCGATGCGCGCCTGGCTGTTCCTCTCCGGCGTCATGTACAGCATCTCCGACAAGATCAAGGACTGGCCGCCGTTCTGGCAGAAGGTGATGGAGCTCAACCCGGCCTCGGTCTACATCGACCTGGTCCGGCACGCGTTGGCGCCGGTCATCTACAACAAGCACGAGAAGGTGTTCCTGGAGTTCCCGCCGCACCAGTGGAAGTACGCGATCGCCTGGGGCGTGGGCATGCTGGTTATCGGATACGTCTTCTTCTGGAAGGCTGAGGAGGAGTACGGCCGTGGCTGACACCGATGTTCGAGGGGCCGACCTGCGCAAGGACCTGAAGGACGCCGTCCCCCGCCGCAAGGTGTTCGACGCCGACGTGGCGCGCGACCCCACCGTGGTGGTCGACGACGTGCACATCACCTACCGGGTGCACGGGGCGGGCTCCGGCAAGGGCAGTGCCACCTCCGCGCTGAGTCGGATCATCAGCCGCAGGCGGTCCTCCGGCGTCCGCGAGGTGCACGCGGTGAAGGGCGTCAGCTTCACCGCGTACAAGGGAGAGGCGATCGGCCTGATCGGCTCCAACGGCTCCGGCAAGTCCACCATGCTGGCGGCCATCGCCGGTCTGCTGCCGACCGAGAAGGGCGGCATCTACACCAACGGCCAGCCCTCGCTGCTCGGCGTCAACGCCGCGCTGATGAACGAGCTGACCGGTGAGCGCAACGTCGTCCTCGGCTGCCTCGCCATGGGCATGTCGCCGGCCGACGTGCGCAGCCGCTACCAGGAGATCGTCGAATTCTCGGGCATCAACGAGAAGGGCGACTTCATCTCGCTGCCGATGCGCACCTACTCCTCCGGTATGGGTGCCCGCCTGCGCTTCGCGATCGCCGCCGCCAAGACCCACGACGTGCTGCTGATCGACGAGGCGCTGGCCACCGGCGACCAGGCCTTCCAGGCCCGCAGCAAGAAGCGGATCGAGGAGCTGCGCGCGGAGGCCGGTACGGTCTTCCTGGTCAGCCACGACAACGCGTCGATCCGCGAGACCTGCGAGCGGACCATCTGGATCGAGGCCGGTGAGCTGGTCATGGACGGCCCGACCGAGGAGGTCGTCGGCGCCTACGAGCGCGGCGAGCGCCCGTAGGGGTGGTGTGACGGGGCCGGTCCCGGGCGGAGACCCGGGACCGGCCCCTGTCGTTCGCGCGCCCCCGCCCGGGCCCCGTCGTGCCCCGGGTGGCCCGCCCCCGCACGGGTGAGCGCCCCGTGCGCCGGGTGAGGCGCTCTTCTCCGGCGCGGGCGTCGGTGTCAGGCTGTAGGCGCGGGGGTGGTGTGCCGGACGTGACGCCCGTGATCGGACGCGTGTCCGACTCGGGCCGATCACTTGAGCGGTGTAGAACGGGGGAGTGACAGCAGTGTCGGCTTCGGCCCAGCCCAGTAGTGAGTCCCCGCCCGGAGGCGGCCGCCCGGAACCCGGCCCCGCGGGAGCGGCGACCCTGGCGAAGGCGAGCGCGGAGAACTTCCCGGTCGCCCCGTTCTTCCTGCCCGCCGCGTGGCGCGACGACCTGATGGCGGTCTACGGCTTCGCCCGGCTGGTCGACGACGCCGGCGACGGCGACCTCGCCGACCCGGCCGGAACCGCCGCGCTGCTCGGCGTTTCCGCGCCGCGGGAGCCCTCCGAGGCCCCCGCACTCACCCCTTCGGCCCAGTCCGGCCCGCCCGCCCCGGACCGGCCCTCCCCGGCCGAAACGGCGTTCCGCCTCGCCCTGCTGGACGGCCTGGAGCGGGACCTCGACCGGGTCTTCGAGACCGCCCTCGCGGCCCGCGGCGGCGCCCGCGACGACGCCCACGGCGACACCCCCCGGCACCCGCTGCTGCACCCGCTGGTCCCCCTGGTCGACCGGCACGGGCTCACCCCGGAGCCGTTCCGCCGGCTGATCGAGGCCAACCGGGTCGACCAGACCACCACCCGCTACCGGGACTACGACGAACTCATCGCCTACTGCACGCTCTCCGCCGACCCGGTCGGCCGCCTGGTGCTGGCCATCGCCGGCGTCGCCACCCCCGAGCGGATCGCGATGTCCGACGACATCTGCCGGGCCCTGCAGATCGTCGAGCACCTCCAGGACGTCGCCGAGGACCTCGCCCGGGGCCGGATCTACCTGCCCGCCGAGGACCTCGAGAGCTTCGGCGTCACCGAGGCCGACCTCGCCGCGCCGAGCGCCGGGGCGCCCGTCCGCGAGCTGATCCGCTTCGAGGCGGACCGTGCCCGCACCCTGCTCGACCGAGGTGCGCCATTGGTAGGTACGGTTCGGGGGAGGCTTCGACTGCTCCTCGCGGGATTCACCGCGGGCGGGTACGCGGCCCTGGCGGCCGTCGAGGGCGCCGGGTACGACGTGCTCGCCCAGCAGGCGAAGCCGGACAAGCGCCGCCTCGCAGCGAAGGCGGCGGCCATCTTCGCGAAGGGAAGGTGAACGCCCGCGTGGCGGCATCACCACTGGCGTCGGCTCCGGTCATGGCGGCCTACCGGTACTGCGAGGCAGTGACCGGCCTGCAGGCCCGCAACTTCAGCTACGGCATCAGGCTGCTGCCCGAGCCGAAGCGGCTGGCCATGTCGGCCCTGTACGCGCTGGCGCGCCGGGTGGACGACATCGGCGACGGCGACCTCCCGGACGACCGCAAGGCGGAGGCGCTGCTGCGCACCCGCGAACTGCTCGACGAGATCCGGGCAGGCTCCGTCGCGGAGGACGACACCGACCCGATCAAGGTCGCGCTCGCGGACACCGCCCGGCGCTTCCCGCTCGACCTCGGCGGCTTCGACGAGCTGATCGACGGCGTCGAGATGGACCTCAAGGGCGCCGAGTACCAGACCTACGAGGAGCTCAAGGTCTACTGCCGGTGCGTCGCCGGGGCCATCGGCCGGCTGTCGCTCGGCGTCTACGGCTGCGACGACCCCGAGCGCGGCGCCCGGTACGCCGACACCCTCGGGCTGGCGCTCCAGCTCACCAACATCCTGCGCGACCTGCGCGAGGACGCCCTCAACGGCCGCACCTACCTGCCGATGGAGGACCTCGTCCGGTTCGGCTGCCAGGAGGGCTTCGCCCGGCCCAGGCCCCCGGTCGGGGCCGACTTCGCCGGGCTGGTCTCCTTCGAGGCGGCCCGCGCCCAGGCGGCCTTCGAGGAGGGCCTGCGGCTGCTCCCGATGCTCGACCGCCGCAGCCGGGCCTGCACCGCCGCCATGGCGGGCATCTACCACCGGCTGCTCGGCCGGATCGCCGCCGACCCGGAGTCGGTGCTGCGCGGCCGGGTGTCGCTGCCGGGCTGGGAGAAGGCGTACGTGGCGCTTTCCGGGCTCGCCGGGGGGCGTTCTTGATTCTAGCCACAGTTCTGTCACGCTGTGTCAGCGGGGAATCACTTATGGGTAGAGCCCTGTTGACCGTTGGGTCGGGCCCGGCCGCACTGACCGCGGACCCGACGGCACTGACCACGGGCGCTCCGGTCACGACCGGACCGGGCGCCGGACGCGAGGGGGAGGTCGGATGACCGGGCGAGCCGACGCCGCGCGCCCGGCCGCCGTCGTGGTCGGCGGCGGCCTCGCGGGCATCACCGCCGCGCTGCGGCTGGCGGAGGCGGGCCACCGGGTCACCCTCGCCGAGGGCCGGCCCCGCCTCGGCGGCCTGGCCTTCTCCTTCCGGCGCGGGGAGCTGACCGTCGACAACGGCCAGCACGTGTACCTGCGCTGCTGCACCGCCTACCGGGGCCTGCTGGAGCGCCTCGGCGCCAACCGGCTGGTCCACCTGCAGGATCGGCTCGACGTGCCGGTCCTGGGCGTCTCCGGGCCCGCCGACGCGCCGGTCCGCACCCTGGGCCGGCTCGGACGCGCCGCGCTGCCGGTGCCGCTGCACCTCGCGGGCAGTCTGGCCCGCTACCCGCACCTGGGCCCGGCCGACCGGGCCCGGGTGGTCCGCGGCGCGCTCGCACTGCGCCGCCTGGACCTCACCGACCCGGCCCTGGACGCCGTCTCCTTCGGCGACTGGCTGCGCCGGCAGGGCCAGAACGAGCGGACCGTGGCCGCGCTGTGGGACCTCGTCGGCGTGGCCACCCTGAATGCCAGGGCCGACCGGGTGTCGCTGGCACTGGCCGCGATGGTGTTCAAGACCGGCCTGCTCTCCGACCCGGGAGCCTCCGACATCGGCATGGCCGCCGTCCCGCTCGGCACCATCCACCACGACCGGGCGCTCGCCGAGCTGGAGCGCGCGGGCGTGAAGGTGCTGCTGCGCGCCCGGGTTGCCGAGCTCAAGCCGGCCGTCCCGCAGCACACCGTCCGACTGGAGGGCGGCGGCGAGCCGCTCACCGCCGAGACGGTGGTCCTGGCCGGCGCCCAGGACACCGCGGCGGAGCTGCTCCCGCCCGACGCGGTGGCCCGGCAGGACCGGCTCGCCCGCTTCGGCACCTCGCCGATCCTCAACGTCCACGTGGTCTACGACCGCAAGGTGCTGCGCCGGCCGTTCTTCGCCGCGCTCGGCTCGCCCGTGCAGTGGGTCTTCGACCGCACCGCGCACTCCGGGCTGGCCGGCACCTCGCTCGGCGCGGCCCACCCCGACGCCCAGTACCTGGCGCTCTCGCAGTCCGCCGTGGAGGACGAGATCGACCTGCCGGTCGCCGAACTGCGCCGCCGCTACCTGCCGGAGCTGGCCCGGTTGCTGCCGGCCGCCGGCGGTGCCGAGGTACTGGACTTCTTCGTCACCCGCGAGCGCACCGCCACCTTCGACCCGGCCCCGGGCACCGCCGCGCTGCGCCCCGGCCCGCGCACCGCCGTCCCCGGCCTGCTGCTGGCCGGCGCGTGGACGGCCACCGGCTGGCCCGCGACCATGGAGGGGGCCGTGCGCAGCGGTCACGCCGCCGCCGACGCGGTACCGGCCGCAGACGGCCGGCCCCGGCCGGCCGACCGCGGCGACGGGAGGTGGCCGAGGTGACCGGCACCGCGCTCGCCGGGGCCCCCGGCGAGCCCGCCAGAGCCGGTGCCCACCCGCTGGGCCCCGGCGGCGCCACCGCCACCGGTCGCGCCGAGCCCGGCCGCACCATCACCGCCAGCCTCGGGCCGTCCCACGCGGCCAGGCACCACCAGGGAGAGGGAACGTACGTGGAGTCACGCACCGGCACCGCCGGCGGAGGCACGGCACATGCCGAACCGGTCTCGGTGCCGGACCTGCTCAACCGCACCCGTGCGCTCTGCACCCCGCCGCTGAGGGCCGCCGTCGCCCGGCTGGCCGCCCCCATGGACACCGTCGCGGCGTACCACTTCGGCTGGATCGACCGGGACGGCACGCCGGTCGTGGGGGACGGCGGCAAGGCCGTGCGCCCCACCCTGGCGCTGCTCTCGGCCCAGGCCGCCGGTGCCCCGGCGGAGGCCGGGGTGCCCGGTGGGGTCGCTGTTGAACTGGTGCACAACTTCTCCCTGCTCCATGATGATCTGATGGACGGTGACGAGACCCGGCGCCACCGGGCCACCGCCTGGACGGTCTTCGGCCCGGCCCAGGCGATCCTGGTCGGTGACGCCCTGGCCACGCTCGGTACGGAGGTGCTGCTCGACGCCGCGACCGCGGGCGGCGCGAGCCCCACCGACGCCGCGCGCGCCGTCCGGCTGCTCAACACCGCCAGCCGTCGGCTGATCGACGGGCAGGCGATGGACGTCGCCTTCGAACAGCGGGACACCGTCACCGTCGCCGAGTGCCTGGAGATGGAGGGCGGCAAGACCGCCGCCCTGCTCTCCGCCGGCGCCGCGCTCGGCGCCGTCCTGGCCGGGGCCGACGACCGGGTCTCGGAGTCGCTCCAGCGCTTCGGCGACCACCTGGGCCTGGCCTTCCAGGCGGTGGACGACCTGCTCGGCATCTGGGGCGCCACCGAGGTCACCGGGAAGCCGCACTGGGGCGACCTGCGCCAGCGCAAGAAGTCCCTGCCGGTCGCCGCGGCGCTCGCCGAGGGCGGACCCGCCTCCCGTGAACTGGCCGAACAGCTCGCCGACCCCAAGGGGCGCGGCGAGGAGAGCGAGACCGAGCTGGCCGCCCGCGCCCTGCTGATCGAGCAGGCCGGCGGTCGCGCCTGGACCCAGGAGGAGGCCCGCCGCCAGCACACGACTGCCCTCGCCGCTCTGGACGAGGTGCCCATGCCCGATGTGGTGCGCGAGCACTTCGTCGCACTCGCCGAATTCGTGGTGGTACGAGAGAGGTGACGTTACGTTGACAGCAACCGCGGACGGCCGGCTCGACCCTGAGTACGATCCCGAGCCGGTCGCGGTGGGCGGCCTCGCCCCGGCGCTGCTGAGCGCCGGGGAGTGGCAGCCCGAGGGGGCCGCCGCCGCGTCGGCCGACCGGACCGAGCAATCGCAGCACGGTGCCTCCTCCGCCGAGGAGGCACTGGCCCGCGCCACCACCCACCTGCTCTCCCTGCAGAGTTCGGAGGGGTGGTGGAAGGGCGATCTGGAGACCAACGTCACCATGGACGCCGAGGACTTACTGCTCCGGCAGTTCCTCGGGATCCGGACCGAGGAGCAGACCAAGGCCACCGCCGAATGGATCCGCTCCCACCAGCGCGAGGACGGCACCTGGTCCACCTTCCACGGCGGACCGGCCGAGTTGTCCACCACCGTCGAGGCGTACGTCGCCCTCAAGCTCGCCGGCGACGATCCGGGCGCCCCGCACATGATGGCGGCCGCACGCTGGATCCGGTCCGCCGGCGGGATCGCCGCCGCGCGGGTGTTCACCCGGATCTGGCTCGCGCTGTTCGGCTGGTGGCCCTGGGAACGGCTGCCGGAGATGCCGCCAGAGATCATGTTCCTGCCGAGGTGGCTGCCCCTCAACATCTATGCCTTCGGCTGCTGGGCCCGGCAGACCATCGTCCCGCTGACCGTCGTCTCCGCGCACCGGCCGGTACGCCCGGCGCCCTTCCCGCTCACCGAACTGCACACCGACCCGGACGACCCCTTCCCCGTCCGGCCGCTCGCCCCGGCCACCAGCTGGGACGGCCTGTTCGAACGCCTGGACAAGGCCCTGCACGCCTACCACCACCGCGCCCTGCGCCCGCTGCGCAAGCTCGCCGTCTCCCAGGCCTGCCGCTGGATCGTCGAACGCCAGGAGGCCGACGGCTGCTGGGGCGGCATCCAGCCGCCCGCCGTCTACTCGCTGATCGCCCTGCACCTGGAGGGCTACGAGCTCGACCACCCGGTGATGCGGGCCGGGCTCGCCTCCTTCGACCGCTTCACCGTGCACACCCCGGACGGCCGGCGCTGGCTGGAGGCCTGCCAGTCACCGGTCTGGGACACCTGCCTGGCCACCGTCGCCCTGGTCGACGCCGGACTCCCGCCCGACCACCCCGCGCTGGTCTCCGCCGTCGACTGGATGCTCGGCGAGGAGATCACCAAGCGCGGCGACTGGTCCGTCCAGCGGCCCTCGCTCGCCCCCGGCGGCTGGGCGTTCGAGTTCGAGAACGACACCTACCCCGACATCGACGACACCGCCGAGGTGGTGCTCGCGCTGTGCCGGGTCGCCCACCCGGACCCGGCCAAGGTCGCCGCCTCCGTCGACCGGGCCGTGCGGTGGAACCTCGGCATGCAGTCCAAGAACGGCGCCTGGGGAGCCTTCGACGTCGACAACACCAGCACCCTGCCGAACAAGCTGCCGTTCTGCGACTTCGGCGAGGTCGTCGACCCACCGTCGGCGGACGTCACCGCCCACGTCGTGGAGATGCTGGCCGAGGTCGGCAAGGCCCGGGACCCGCGCACCCGGCGCGGCGTCGAGTGGCTGCTGCGCAATCAGGAGGCGGACGGCTCCTGGTTCGGCCGCTGGGGCACCAACTACATCTACGGCACCGGCTCGGTGCTCCCCGCCCTGGTCGCCGTCGGCGTGCCCGCCGAGCACCCGGCGATCCGCCGCGCCGTCCGCTGGCTGGAGGACCGCCAGAACACCGACGGCGGCTGGGGCGAGGACATGCGCTCCTACGAGGACCCGGCGCGCTGGGCCGGGCGCGGCGAGTCCACCGCCTCGCAGACCGCCTGGGCGCTGATGGCCCTGCTCGCGGCCGGGGAGGGGCCGGACGGCCGGGCCAACCCCGCCGTCGAGCGCGGCGTCGACTGGCTGGTGCGCACCCAGCTGCCCGAGGGCACCTGGGACGAGCCCCAGTTCACCGGCACCGGCTTCCCGTGGGACTTCTCCATCAACTACCACCTGTACCGGCTGGTGTTCCCGGTCACCGCGCTCGGCCGCTACCTGCACGGCGGACCCGCGGCCGGCCGGCCGGCCACCGGTACCGCGCCGATCGGGGCGTCACGGTGACCGCCGGGCCGCTGCTGGTCCTCTGCGCGCTCGGCCCCGAGGTGTGGGCCCTGCGCGGCGGGGACTGGCGCGGCGCGGCCGGCGGCCCGCCCGTCGTGGTGCGGACCGGCGTCGGCCGGCGTCGGGCCTCGCTCACCGTCAGACGGCTGCTGACCGCCGCCCCCGGCGGCTACGGGGCGCTCGTGGTGGCCGGCTTCGGCGCCTCCGTCGCGCCGGGCATCACACCCGGCGACGTGATCGTCGCGGACGGCGTCCGCGACGCCGAGGGCAACCACTTCGCCGTCGGCTCGGGGCCCGGGCTCGCCCGGGCCCTGACCGCGCGCGGCCTGACCGCGCACACAGGAGTGCACCACACCGCCGACCACGTGGTGCGCGGCCTGGAACGGCGCGCCCTGCACCTGCAGGGCGCGCTCGCCGTCGACATGGAGGCCGCCGCCGTGCTGGCGGCCCTCAGCGAACTGCGGCCCGGCCTGCCCGCGGCCGTGCTGCGGGTCGTCGTCGACACCCCCGAGCGGGAACTGCTGCGCCCGGGGACCCTGCCGGCCGGCGTCCGCGCCTGGCGGGCGCTGCGCGCCACGGTGCCCGCCCTGGTCGACTGGCACCTGCGGAACGACCGGGCGGGCCGGGACCGGCCCTCGCCCGCCACCCTCGACCACCCCACATCCTCGACGCTCCCTCAGGAGGCGAGCTAGCCATGGCCATGCCGTTGCGCCAGACCGTGCGGGTCGGCACCTACCTCATGCAGCAGAAGCTCAAGCGACGCGACAAGTTCCCGCTGATCGTCGAACTGGAACCGCTCTTCGCCTGCAACCTGGCCTGCGAGGGGTGCGGCAAGATCCAGCACCCGGCCGGGGTGCTGAAGCAGCGGATGCCGGTCGCCCAGGCGGTCGGCGCGGTCCTGGAGTCGGGCGCCCCGATGGTCTCGATCGCGGGCGGCGAGCCGCTGATGCACCCGCAGATCGACGAGATCGTCAGGCAGCTGGTCGAGCGCCGCAAGTACGTGTTCCTCTGCACCAACGCGCTGCTGATGCGCAAGAAGCTGGACAAGTTCAAGCCCTCGCCGTACTTCACCTTCACCGTGCACATCGACGGGCTGCGCGAGCGGCACGACGCCTCGGTGGCCAAGGAGGGCACCTTCGACGAGGCGGTGGAGGCGATCAAGGAGGCCAAGCGGCGCGGCTTCCGGGTGACCACCAACTCCACCTTCTTCAACACCGACACCCCGCAGACCATCATCGACGTGCTCGACTACCTCAACGACGACCTCAAGGTCGACGAGATGATGATCTCCCCGGCCTTCGCCTACGAGAAGGCACCCGACCAGGAGCACTTCCTCGGCGTCGAGCAAACCCGCGAGCTGTTCCGCAAGACCTTCGCCGGCGGCAACCGGCGGCGCTGGCGCCTCAACCACAGCCCGCTCTTCCTGGACTTCCTGGAGGGCAAGGTCGACTTCGAGTGCACCGCCTGGGGCATCCCCAACTACTCGCTCTTCGGCTGGCAGCGGCCCTGCTACCTGATGGCCGACGGCTATGTGCCGACCTACCGCGAGTTGATCGAGAAGACCGACTGGGACAAGTACGGACGCGGCAAGGACGCCCGCTGCTCCAACTGCATGGCGCACTGCGGCTACGAGCCGACCGCCGTCCTCGCCACCATGGGCTCCCTCAAGGAGTCCCTGCGGGCGCTCACCGAGACCGTCGGCTCCAACCGGGGCCGCTGACCGCACCCGTCGGGGGGGGGGGCCCCCCCCCCCCCCCCCCCCCCCCCCCCCCCCGCCCCCCCCGCGCGCCCCCCCCCCCCCCCCCCCCCCGCCCCCCCCGTTGTTCCAGTCCCCGGCCGGGGGGGGGGGGGGGGGGGGGGGGGGGGGGGGGGCGGGCTGGGCCCCCCCCCCCCCCCCCGCTGCATGATGCAACCAGGAGGGACCGGGACAAGCGATCAGGCGAGGTGGTCGAGCTCGCCGGTCTTGACGGCGAGCAGGAAGGAACGGAGCTTCTCCGCATCGACGGCCAGAACGACGCCCGGGTCGTCGGACTCTCTCAAGTGACGGAGCCCTGGCGCGCCGGTGGCGAGTTCAACGCAGCTGCCGCCCTCGTTGGAGCCGCTGAACGATGACTTCTGCCAACGGATTTCTGCCATCGGGCGCCCTTCACGTCTGGAGCAGGTAGAGAAGATGTCGGATGAGCCCGCACGAGTCACGCGAGGACGAGAGCGCGAGGGGCGGACGGCCTGTGTCGACCGGAGGCAACGCAAGGTCCCTCAGCTGAGCGAACGTCCTGCGGTACGTCGCGATCGAGTACCGGTCGCCAAGATACTCGGCGCGGCTCGGATGATCCACAACAACGGTGGAGAGATGCTCCGACCCTGGGTCCAGTAGCAGGAATTGGCCAGTATGCGGGGGCTTCTTCAATGCCGCGAACGGCAGGACCTGGATGGTCACGTTGGGCAGCTCGGCCACCTCCAGCAGGTGCGCCAGCTGCGCCCTCATCACCGCGTCCCCGGGGAAGCGCAGGCGCAGCGCCGTTTCGTGAATGACGAATCGGAACTGCCGCCGCGGCAGATCATGCAGGATGCGCTGCCGATTCATGCGGAACTCGATCTCGGCCTCCGCATCGAACTGCCTGTCCCGATGAGCGCCCTCGTAGATCGCTTCGGCATATGCGGGCAACTGCAGGAGGCCGGGCAGGTAGAACGTCTCGTAGTTGTCGATCAGCGCCGCGCTGTCCTCCGTCTCGGCGAGGTCGAGCGCGAGCAACGGCACTCGGTCGGCGAACTCCGACCACCACCCCTTGCCCGTTCGCCGCCCCATGTCGGCGAGCTTGGCCCGGTAGACAGGGTCCTCGCAGCCGTAGGCATCGAGCCAGATTCCCAACCGCTCCTGATTGAGGCCGGTTCGCCCGGCCTCCGTGTGGCTGACGGCCGGGCTTCTCATGCCCACCAGCGCGCCCGCCTCCGGGGCCGACAGGCCCGCCGCCGTCCGGAGACGCTGCAACTCCTCGCCGAAGCGGCGTTGCCGCTGACTGATCTCTCCCCTGAGCCCCACGGCGTTCCTTCCCTCTCCCCACAGTGTTCCGCATCGGCTGGCGTCGCCACTACCGGCCAAGCATCACCCACAAGGGTCAACCTTGCCCTTTTGGTTGCAACGATATGACCCAGCAATCTAGCCTCAGTGTTGCACCAATCACATGACGGGGCGTCAATGTTGCATGTTCGCAGGCATGCAGACGCGCTCCGCCCTTCCCTCCCCACGCTCTGGAGGTCCCCATGTGCGCTCTCGTTCCGCCCGACTGGTCCGTCGTCCGCCACGAGCTGCGCAGGCTCCTCACCTCGGCCGACTGGCCGCCGGATGCCGTCCACAGCGCCGAACTCGCCCTGCATGAGCTGTTCGTGAATGCCTGGAAGCACGCCAACACCCCGGCGCCGCACGTCATCGTGTCTCTCTGCCCCCGCACCCTGCGCGTCTCCGTGTGCGACGACAGTCCAGTACTCCCCGAACCCCGCACTCCCGCCGATCCCTACGCCGTCTCCGGCCGGGGCCTCCACCTCGTCGAGGCGCTCACCGACCGCTTCGGCGCCACCAGCAACAAGCACGGCAAGGTCGTCTGGTTCGAACTGGAGGCCGCCGCGTGAACACCCCGCTCGAATCGCACGACCCCTACCTGCGTACCTACACCGAGCCCGAGGTCTCCGCCCTCCTCCGCGAACTCCACGAGCGGGGCAAGCCCTTCGGCATCCGGTGGGGCTCCGCCGCCGTCAACGGCGGCACCATCGACGGCCGCCTCCTCGTCGACTTCGGCGACACCTCCGTCGCCACCCTCCTCAACCTCCTCACGCTCCTCCGCGAAACGGGCCGCCCCGCGTGAACTTCCTCATCGGCGCCGCCTTCGCCGTCCTCCTCGCCCTCGCCTTCGCCACCGTCGTCACGGGTGTCATCACCGCGCTCAAGGTGCACGGCGAGGACGAGGAGAACAGCCCCGACCACTGACTCACGCCAACCATTGCATCCTTGCTACTGCTCCGCCGCCCCCGCTCGGGGCACCGCCGGGCCGCGGGAGGCCAGGGGGCGGCTCAGGACCAGGTTCGTCGTCGTACTCCCGAACTGCGCCAGCTCGTCGACGATCTCCTCGAGATGCCCCATCGAGGTGGTCGCGATCTTCAACGAATAACAGTCGTCCCCGGTCGTCCGCAGGCACTCCAGGATCTCCGAGCGCTCCTCCAGCAGCCGCCGCAGCGGCTCGTGCCGCGCCGCCGGCCCGGGGTACTTCAACCGGACCACCGCCAGCACCGGGTACCCGGTCCGCTCCAGGTCCACCTCGGCCCGGTACCCCGTGATCACCCCCGCCGTCTCCAGCCGCCGCACCCGCTCCGTCGTGGCCGACGCACTCAGGTTCACCCGGCGCGCCAGTTCGGCGAACGCGATCCGCCCGTCCTCCTGGAGCTCGGCCAGGATCGCCCAGTCCGTCGCGTCAAGAATCTCGGTCATGAGCCCAGATTGCCGGTGATTCCACGGCAGAACAACCCCTCAACCGGTGGATACCCCTTCAGTCAATCCACCCTCCCTCCCTAGGCTTTCCGGTGTGAAGATCGGAGTCAACGTCCCCAACTTCGGCCCCGGCACCGACCCGGCGGCCCTGCTCACCTGGGCCAGGACGGTCGAGGGCCTGGGCTTCGACCTGCTGATGGTCTCGGACCACGTCGCCGTCACCCCCGACGTCGCCGTGCGCTACCCCGCCCCGTTCTACGAACCGTTCACCACCCTCGCCTGGCTCGCCGCCCACACCGAGCGGGTCCGGCTCGGCACCACCGTCCTCATCGCCCCCTACCGGCACCCGCTCCTCACCGCCCGGATGGCCGCCAACCTCGACGCGCTGAGCGGGCACCGCCTCGTCCTCGGTGTCGGAATCGGCTGGGCGCGGCAGGAGTTCGCCGCCCTCGACGTCCCGTTCGAGCAGCGCGGCCGCCTCACCGACGACCACCTGCGCCGCCTGCGCACCGCCTGGGCGGACACCGCCGACTACGGCACCCGCCGCATCCCGCTCTGGGTCGGCGGCAACAGCGACGCGGGCCTGCGCCGCGCCGTGCACCTCGGCGACGCCTGGCACCCGCTGCGTCCGACCACGACATGGCTGGGCGAGGCCGCACCCCGGCTGCGGGCGTACGCGGAGGAACACGCGCTCCCCGTCCCGGCGTTCGCGCCCCGGATCGCGCTCAAACTCACGCCCGTACCGGTCGCCGGACCGCAGCGCCTCGCGGGCGAGGGCAGCATCGAGCAGATCGCCGCCGACCTCGCCCGGCTCCGGCTGCTGGGCGCCGACACCGTCGTCCTCGACCCCTACCACGGCGACCCGGAGCAGACCCGCGACCCGGGACCGGCCCGGGAGGCCCTCGCCGCCGTCGCCGACCTGCCGCACCTCGCGCCGACCCGAACGGAACAACCGTCATGACACTCACCCCCGCCGACCACACCCTGCTCCGCCGCGCCATCGCCCTCGCCGCCGAGGCCCGCACCCACGGCGACCCGCCGTTCGGCTCGCTGCTGGCCGACCCGGACGGCGCCGTGCTGGCCGAGGAGCGCAACACCACGCGCACCGACCGGGACCTCACCGCGCACCCCGAACTCAAGCTCGCCCGGTGGGCCGGACGGGAGCTGGACCTCGCCGCCGCCTCGCGGACCACCCTCTACACCAGCTGCGAGCCCTGCCCGATGTGCGCGGCCGCGCTCCGGCAGGCCGGCCTCGGCCGGGTGGTGTTCGCCCTCTCCGGCGAGCAGTTGCTGGGGATCCGGCCGGGGAGCGGCCTCCCGCCGGTGCCGCAGGAGGGGCCGGCGCTGTTCGAGGAGGTCCGGGCCGCCGTCGAGCCGTACTACCGCTGAACCGGCGAGTCACAGGGCCGCTGCCCCAGGCGCCCCCGCCGCTTGCCCCTGCCCCAGGGGCAAGCCCCAGAGTGGAGCCGTGCACGAGGACTTGATCACCATCGGGGAGCTGTCGGCCCGGACCAGGCTCAGCCCCAAGGCGCTGCGCCTCTACGGCGACCGGGGGCTGCTGGCGCCCGCCCGGGTCGACCCGGACACCGGGGTCCGCCGCTACGGCCTCACCCAGGTCGAACGGGCGCGCCGGATCGCGCTGCTGCGCGCCGTCGGCATGCCGCTGGCGCGGATCGCGGCGGTGCTCGACGCGGCCGGCGAAGCGTCGCCCGGCCTGCTGGACGCCTACTGGCGCGAGCAGGAGTCCTCGCACCGGGCCCGCCGGCAGGCGGTGGGCCACGCCCGAGCCGTACTCGCGGGGAGGACCTCGACCATGTACCGGATCGCGGAACGCGACGTGCCCGAGCAGAAGGTGCTCTGCGTGCGGCGGCAGGTGACGGCCGCCGGACTCGCCGGCTTCCTCGGTGAGGCCGGCGAGCTGCTCCTCGCCCATCTGGGCTCGACCGGCGCGCGCCTCTCCGGCCCGCTGTTCAGCGTCTTCCACGGTCATGTGAGCGAGGAGTCGGACGCCCCGGTCGAGGTGTGCGCGCCGACGCCGGACGCGGTGGAGCCGACCGCCCTGATCTCGGTGCGGATCCATCCCGCCCACCGCGAGGCGTACGCCGAACTGACCGGGGAGCAAAGGGACTTCTCGGCGGTGGCGGCCGTCCACGACGCCGTCGGCGGCTGGGTCGCGGAGCGGGGGTACGAACGCTGCGGCGGCAACCGGGAGGTGTACTACCCGAACTTCG
The DNA here is from genome assembly GCF_034043715.1 of Kitasatospora purpeofusca. GTDB lineage: Bacteria > Actinomycetota > Actinomycetes > Streptomycetales > Streptomycetaceae > Kitasatospora > Kitasatospora purpeofusca_A. Next base: position 140,038 of record NZ_JAXCLC010000002.1, read on the forward strand.
GGACCGCCGGGCCGCGCGAGCACACCTCGGACGTCACCGTCCCGTTCCGCCCCGTCGGGCAGGCGCCGCCCGCGCCGGTTCCCGCTTCCCTCCCCCGTCAATCTCCGGGGCGACCCTGAGCGGAACCCCGAGAGCGACTACCGCCCACCGATGACGCAGGTCAGGGACAGGATCGGCTTGCGGGCGGAGGAATCGGGCGGCCCGGGGGCGGAGTATGGAGGTACGCCAGCCGGAGGGACCGGTCACCGGCGCCACGAGAGCAACGGAGTCCACCATGAGCCGCCTCGCCCGCCCCCGCCACAACCGCGTCATCGCCGGCGTCTGCGCCGGGATCGCGGAGCGCTTCGGACTCACGCCGTGGACCGTCCGGATCATCTTCCTGGTGTCCTGCCTGCTGCCCGGACCGCAGTTCCTGCTCTACCTGGCGCTCTGGCTGCTGCTCCCCCAGGAGGCGTGACGCCGCCCCCGGAAGCACCGGGACAGCACACCGGCCCCGAAAAGCACCGGGCATCCCCGGAACGGCCGGAAGGGGCCGACCACTCCCGTCGAGGAGTGGTCGGCCCCTTCCGGCCGTGCGGAGCCGGGGCGGGATCAGCCGCCGAGGCCCGGGAGCGGGAGGGTCTGGGTGAGCCCGCCCAGCGGGGTCTTGTCGAGGCCCGGAATGCTGGGCACACCGGCCCGGTTGGCGGCGGGGGCGGCGGCCTGGCCCGCGCTGGGCGCGAGGGTGCCGAGCGTGCCGCTGACCTTGTCGGCGACCGGCAGCTTGCCCGCGGCCTCGGTGACGGCGCTGGTGGCCGCCGGGTTGGTCAGCAGGGAGGTCGGGAGCCCGAGGCCACCGGTGGCGGCCGCGGGAGCGGCGGACGCGCCGCCCGCGCCGACCGCGGCGATGGCGATGCCGAGCGCGGCGGTGCCGGCGGCCTTGAGAGTGGCCTGCTTCATCTGGTTAGTCCCCTTGGGTCCTCGTCGGTGGCCGACCCGCGCGACTGGCGCAACGGGGGCCCGTCCACCACTGCCGGTCAGCATTGACTGGCACACCGTAGTGATTGGATCGCACGAGGATCAACGGCGGTTCACCCACTCGAGGGAGTAGTCGGATGAACGCCGATTCCCTTGACAGGAAAGGGCGTTCATCCGACCACCGGGAGGCGGTTCAGACGCCGTTGCTGAACAGCCACTCCGCCTTGAGTTCGGCGTAGCCCGGCTTGATCACGTCGTTGATCATCGCGAGCCGCTCGTCGAAAGGCAGGAACGCCGACTTCATGGCGTTCACGGTGAACCACTCCATGTCCCCCAGCGTGTAGCCGAAGGCCTCCACCAGGTGCTCGAACTCGCGGCTCATGCTGGTGCCGCTCATCAGCCGGTTGTCGGTGTTCACGGTGACCCGGAACTTCAGCCGGCTGAGCAGCCCGATCGGGTGCTCGGCGTACGAAGTCGCCGCCGCCGTCTGCAGGTTGGAGGTCGGGCACATCTCCAGCGGGACGCGCTTGTCGCGCACGTAGGCGGCCAGGCGGCCGAGCTGCACACTGCCGTCCTCGTTGACGGTGATGTCGTCGACGATCCGCACGCCGTGGCCGAGGCGGTCGGCGCCGCAGCACTGCAGGGCCTCCCAGATCGACGGCAGGCCGAAGGCCTCGCCCGCGTGGATGGTGAAGTGGTTGTTCTCGCCCTTGAGGTAGTCGAAGGCGGCCTGGTGGCGGGTGGGGGGGTAGCCCGCCTCGGCACCGGCGATGTCGAAGCCGACGACGCCGCCGTCGCGGTGGCGGTTGGCCAGCTCGGCGATCTCCTGCGAGCGGGCGGCGTGCCGCATCGCGGTGATCAGGGTGCCGATCCGGATCCGGTTACCGGCCGCGCGGGCGTTGGCCTCGCCGAGGCGGAAGCCCTCCTGGACGGCCTCGACGACCTCGTCGAGGCTCAGGCCGCGCTCGAGGTGCTGCTCGGGGGCGTAGCGCACCTCGGCGTAGACGACGCCGTCGGCGGCGAGGTCCTCGGCGCAGTCGGCGGCGACCTTGATCAGGGCCTCGCGGGTCTGCATCACGGCGCAGGTGTGGGCGAAGGTCTCCAGGTAGCGGACCAGCGAGCCGGAGTCCGCCGCCTCGCGGAACCACTCGCCGAGCTCCTTGGCGTCGGTGGTGGGGAGCCCCTCGTAGCCGACGGCGGCGGCCAGCTCGACCACGGTCTCGGGGCGCAGCCCGCCGTCGAGGTGGTCGTGCAGGAGCACCTTCGGGGCGCGGGCGATCTGGTCGGGGGTGGGAATTCGGGGGCCGGTGCCCGCGGTGGTGACGGGGATCTGCTTCTCCATTGCGGGAGTGTAGCTCCTACGCGCGTAGACAGCCACCGTCCACCGGGCCGAATCGTCCAATGTCCACCGGGAATTCCACCGAACGGACGATTCGGGCCAACTGCCCGTCCCGCCAGCCCTGCCCCACCCGCCCCGTCCCCGGCAGTCCTGCGCCACCCGCCCCGCCTCGTCAGTCGTGCGCCAGCAGCCGCCCGCGCCGCGACAGCACGAAGTCCCGGAACGCCGCCACCGGCGGGGTCACCGGCCGGCCCGGCGCCCAGACCAGCCCGATCGCCCGCCGGGTGCGCGGCGCCGTCACCTCCAGCTCCACCACCCCCGGCCGAGGCACCAGCGCCGGCGGCAGCAGCGCCACGCCCAGCCCGGCCGCGACCAGCCCGCGCAGGGTCTCCGTCTCCTCCCCCTCGAAGGCGAGCCTGGGCACGAACCCGGCCTCCGCGCAGAACCCGTCGGTGATCGCCCGCATCCCGTACCCGCGCTCCAGCCCGACGAACGGCTCCTCCGCCACCTCCGCCAGCCGGATCCGGCGCCGCCCGGCCAGCCGGTGGTCCGCCGGGACGGCCAGGTACAGCCGCTGCTCGTCCAGCCGGCGGGCCGCCAGCGCCGGGTCGCCGTCCGGCAGCGGCGAGACCAGGCAGAGGTCCAGCTCCCCCGCGCGCAGCCGGTCCAGCATCGCGCCCACGTAGTCCTGCACCAGCTGGAACCTGACCTGCGGGTACGCCCGCCGGAAGTCCCGCAGCAGGGCCGGCACCGTGTCCGTCCCCATGGTGTGCAGGAAGCCGAACGCCACCCGGCCGGTCTGCGGGTCGGCCTCCGCCCGCGCCGCCTCGGCACCGCGCTCGACCTCGGCCAGCGCCCGTTCCACCGAGGCCAGCAGCAGCCTGCCCGCCCTGGTCAGCCGGACCGTCCGGCCCTGACGGGCCAGCAGGTCGACGCCGAGCTCGGCCTCCAGCCGGGCCACCGCCCGGGACAGCGTGGGCTGCGGCATACCCAGCAGCTCCGCCGCCCGGGTCACGTGCTCCAGCCGCGCGACGGCCGCGAACTGGGCGAGCCTCGGAGCCAGTTGGACGGCCGGAAGCTCGGGCCCCAACTCCGCCGGGCGGGTCGGTTCGGTCCCACCGGTCATCACAGCACCCCGTCCCGCGTCCGTACGCGCCACTCATGCGTACAGGTATGGATTATTGCCCGTTCATGCATTGGACGCATCAGTACGACGGTTCTACCTTCGAGGTCATGCAGCCCTCCAGTACCGGGGCGTCCGTGGCCACCTCGGACGCCCTCGCCCAGCCGACCCCCCGTCCGGACGACCGCCACCGCCCGGACCGCCACCGCTCGGACGGACCCCGCCCGGACGGCTCCCGCCTCGCGGACGACCGGCACCGCCCCGGCCAGCGCTCCTTCCGCCGCGCCAACCTCGCCCTGTTCGCGGCCGGCATCGCGACCTTCGTCCTCCTCTACTCCACCCAGGGCCTGCTGCCCGTCCTCTCCGACGACCTCGGCCTCACCCCCGGGCAGGCCAGCTGGACGGCCTCCGCCGCCACCCTCGGCCTCGCCCTCGGCCTGCTCCCCGCGAGCGCGCTCTCCGACCGGTACGGCCGCACCGCCGTGATGACGGCCTCCACCCTGGCCGCCGCCGCCCTCGCCCTCGCCCTGCCGTTCGCACCGGACCTCACCACCCTGGTCGTGCTGCGCGCCCTCCAGGGCGCCGCGCTCGCCGGACTGCCGGCCACCGCGATGGCCTACCTCGCCGAGGAGGTCCACCCCTCCGCGCTGGCCTCGGCGATGGGGCTGTACGTGGCGGGCAACAGCATCGGCGGCATGGGCGGACGGCTGCTCTCCGGCTGGGTCGCCGCCGGTCTCGGCTGGCGCTGGGGGCTCGCCGCCTCCGCCGCCCTCGCCCTGCTCGCCGTGCTGGCGTTCCGGCTGCTGATCCCCGCCGCCCGGCACTTCACCCCGGTCCCGGTGGACGCCCGCGCCCTGGCCCGCACCGTCGGCGGCCACCTGCGCAACCCGCTGCTGCTGCGGCTGTACGCGCTGGGGCTGCTGTTCATGGCCGTCTTCGGCGCCGTCTACAACACCATCGGCTACCGGCTGATCGCCGCACCCTTCCACCTGCCGGAGTCGGTGGCCGCCTCGATCTTCGTGGTCTACCTGGTCGGCACCGCCACCTCGGCCGCCGCCGGACGCCTCGCGGACCGGCTCGGCCGCCGCGGCGCGCTGTACGTCGCGATCGGCACCACCACCCTCGGCCTGCTGCTCTCCCTCGCCGATTCGCTGACCTTCGCGCTGCTCGGCCTGGTCCTGATCACGGCCGGCTTCTTCGCCGGCCACGCCACCGCCTCCTCGGCCGTCGGGCGCACCGCCACCGAGGGCCGCGCCCAGGCCTCCGCGCTCTACCTGATCGCCTACTACCTGGGCAACAGCCTGGGCGGCACGATCGGCGCCGACGCCTACCACGCGACCGGCTGGCCGGGCGCCGCCACCATCGGCCTCGCCGCGATGGGCCTGGCCGCGGGCGTCACCCTCTACGCGACCCGCCGGGCCCACAGCGCCGCGCGCACAGGAAGTCGGCAGGGCGGACTTTCCACCCAGTAGATTTTCCGCATGGCAGACCTGAACCGCCGCCGTCGCCCCGACCTGGTGTCCACGCCTGTACGGAGGAAGGGCGTGGTCACCATCACCGGGGAGGCCGGAGAGCAGCCGGACCCCCCGGAGGACGACCAGGCCTGGTTCTGGACTCCGGGCTGGCAGGCGAAGGAGAACGAGGTCGACGAGGCCCTCGCGGAGGGCGAACGCGGCGAGGTGTTCCAGGACGGTGAGGCGTTTCTGCGGTCCCTCGCCGACGGAGCGGGACCGGACTCGGGGGAGATCGAGCGCCGAGAAAAGCCTCAGCGCCAGGGCCGCCCCTGACACCCGCCGCTCCCATCACCGGCCCGGTCCGGTGATACCTGACACTCGCTGTCAGGTATCCGCCGTAGCGTTCCTCCTGTCCCACCGGAACGACCAGAGGAACCCGTGATGGCCACCTTCGTCCTCATCCCCGGCGCCCTGCACGGCGGTTGGTGGTACCGGCCGCTCACCGAGGGGCTGCGGGCCGCCGGGCACGAGGTGCACCCGGTGACGCTGACCGGGGTGAGCGAGCGCGGCCACCTCAACACCCTGGCCGTCGACCTGGAGACGCACATCCAGGACGTGCTCGGTCTACTGGAGGCCGAGCGGATCACCGACGCCGTCCTCGTCTCGCACAGCTACGGCGGCATGGTGGCCTCCGGCGTCGCCGACCGGGCCCCGGAGCGGATCGCCGGCCTGGTCTACGCGGACGCCTTCGTGCCGCGCGACGGCGAGTCGGCGTACGACATCGTCAACGACGTCTGGAAGCAGCGCTACCTGGCCGGCGCCGCGGCAGGCGGCGGCCGCACCCTGGTCGGGCTGCACCCCGCCCTCGACCCGCGCGCCACCGTGCACCCGCTGGCCACCCTGCTCCAGCCGATCCGGCTCACCGGCGCCGTGCACGCCCTGGACGTCCCCCGGGTATATCTGCACGCGGAGCGCTTCGAGGACACCCCCCTCCTCGACACCGTCGCCCGCCTGCGCACCGACCGGGCCTGGACCGTCCACACCCTCCCGGTCGGCCACGACCTCGTCCGCGAGGCCCCCGAGGAGTTCCTCAAGATCGCCCTCACCGCCGCCGGCTGACGGGCCCGAGGCGTCGGCGGCAGTCGGTACGCTCCGGTCCATGAGCACCACCCCCACCGCATACGCCCGGCTGCGCGAGATCGCCGATCGGCTGCCGCGGCTCCCGGGAGCGGGGAAGGTCGAGATCGCCGACGGCGGGATCGTCGTGACGGTCCCGCCGGTCAATCGGCACGAGCTCGCGGTCGTCCGGATCGCCCGGCAGCTGAACGCCCAGCTCCCGCGGACCCACCCCGGCCACATCGCCCACGGCGGAGCGGACTTGGAGGACGCCGGCCTGGGGCTGCTCCGGAATCCCGACCTGATGGTCTTCTCCCAGGAGGCGCTCGACGACGACCGGCCGGCGTTCCTCCCACCCGAGGTCCTGCTCGTCGTGGAGATCGTGTCCGGGCACAACCCGGAGAACGACTACCGCGCCAAGGTCCGCGACTACGCGGCCATGGGCATCCCGCTCTACCTGCTGGTCGATCCCCGCAAGGGCACCGGCATCGTCCACGACGAGCCCGGTTACACCTCGCGCAAGGAGTTCGCCTTCGGGGACACGATCACCGTGGGCCCGTGGACGCTCGACACCGGCGTCCTGCGCACGTACGCCTGAGCGGCGCACGTGCGCGGGAGCGCTCGTCAGGCGATGCGGTCCAGCACGATCGGGTTCGGGGTGAACGCGGTGCCGGCCGGGGAGACGCCGATGCCGCCGGCCAGGGCCTCGATCGCGTACTCGAAGCGCTCCGGGGTGTCGGTGTGCAGGGTCAGCAGCGGCTGGCCGGCCACCACGGTGTCGCCCGGCTTGGCGTGCATCTCGACGCCGGCGCCGGCCTGCACCGGGTCCTCCTTGCGGGCGCGGCCGGCGCCGAGGCGCCAGGCGCTGACGCCCACGGCGTAGGCGTCCAGGGTGGTGAGCACGCCGGAGGTCGGGGCCGGGATGACGTGCTGCTCGCGGGCGACCGGCAGCGGGGCGTCCACGTCGCCGCCCTGGGCGGCGATCATGCGGCGCCAGTGGTCCATCGCGGAGCCGTCCCGCAGCGCGTCGGCCGGGTCCTTGCCGTGCACGCCCGCGGCGGCGAGCATCTCGCGGGCCAGCGCCAGGGTCAGCTCGACGACGTCGGCGGGGCCGCCGCCGGCCAGCACCTCGACCGACTCGCGGACCTCCAGCGCGTTGCCCGCGGTGAGGCCGAGCGGGGTCGACATGTCGGTGAGCAGGGCCACCGTGTTGACGCCGGCGGTGGTGCCGAGGCCGACCATGGTGCGGGCCAGCTCACGGGCGTCGTCGAGGTTCTTCATGAACGCGCCGGAGCCGACCTTGACGTCCAGGACGAGCGCGCCGGTGCCCTCGGCGATCTTCTTGGACATGATCGAGGAGGCGATCAGCGGGATCGCCTCGACGGTGCCGGTGACGTCGCGCAGCGCGTACAGCTTCTTGTCCGCCGGGGCGAGGCCGTCGCCGGCCGCGCAGATGACCGCGCCGGCGTCCCGCAGCACCTGGAGCATCTCCTCGTTGGAGAGCAGGGCGCGCCAGCCGGGGATGGACTCCAGCTTGTCGAGGGTGCCGCCGGTGTGGCCGAGGCCGCGGCCGGACAGCTGCGGGACCGCGGCGCCGCAGGCGGCGACCAGCGGGGCGAGCGGCAGGGTGATCTTGTCGCCGACGCCGCCGGTGGAGTGCTTGTCACTGGTGGGCCGGGCCAGCGAGGAGAAGTCCATCCGGACGCCGGAGCGGATCATCGCGTCCGTCCAGCGGCTGATCTCGCCCGGGTTCATGCCGTTCAGCAGGATGGCCATGGCCAGGGCGGACATCTGCTCGTCGGCGACCTCCCCGCGGGTGTAGGCGTCGATGACCCAGTCGATCTGAGCATGGCTCAGCTCTCCGCGGTCGCGCTTGGTCCTGATGACGGAGATGGCGTCCATGGATGCTCCATTGCTCCAAGAGAGGTTCAACATGCGAGGGACAAAAGGCGAAGAGTGTCGCGAGTCGACCCGAAAGGGGCCCCACTCGCGACACTCTACGCGCGTAACAAACGGCAGTGCCAGAGCCGCGCCTACAAGCGCTCCGGCCCGAACGCGTCGGGCAGGACCTCGCTCATCGGCCGCACCCCGGAGGGCAGCTCGACCAGCAGGTCAGGACCGCCGTGCTCGTACAGCAGCTGGCGGCAGCGGCCGCACGGCATCAGCAGCTCGCCCGCCCCGTCCACGCAGGTGAACGCGGTCAGCCGGCCGCCGCCGGTCGCGTGCAGCATGGAGACCAGGCCGCACTCGGCGCACAGCGCCAGGCCGTACGAGGCGTTCTCCACGTTGCAGCCGGTGACCGTCCGGCCGTCGTCCACCAGGGCGGCGGCGCCGACCGGGAACCTGCTGTACGGCGCGTACGCGTGGCTCATCGCCTCCCGCGCCGCCGCCCGCAGCGCGTCCCAGTCGACGGCCCCGGCCGCCTCGGCCGCGGGCGTCACTTGCCCTGGCCCTTGCGGTAGATCTGACCGTCCGCCTTCGGCGGGCGCAGCCGCTGCGAGGCCAGTGCGAGCACCACCAGGGTGATCACGTACGGCGTGGCGACGATCAGCGGACGCTGCACCTCGTCGGTGGTGAGGTACCAGGCGAACAGGCCGCCGGAGACCACCAGGGAGATCGCGGCCGCGGTGTACTTGCGGCGGTACAGGTGCCAGGCCGCCAGCAGCGCCATCGCGATGGCGACCACCAGGATCAGCGCGTGCACCGACTCGGGGTCGCGCAGCTGGAGGCTGTCGGTGAAGCCGAACAGGCCGGCGCCCATGGCGAGGCCGCCCGGCATCCAGTTGCCGAAGATCATCGCCGCGAGGCCGATGAAGCCCCGGCCGTTGGTCTGGCCGTCCTTGTAGAAGTGCGCCGCGACCAGCGAGAGGTACGCGCCGGCGAGGCCCGCGAAGGCGCCGGACATGATGACCGCGAGGTACTTGTACTTGTAGACGTTGACGCCCAGCGACTCGGCCGCGGTCGGGTTCTCGCCGCAGGAGCGCAGCCGCAGGCCGAACACGGTGCGCCAGAGGGCGAAGTAGCTCGCCACGATCAGCGCGCCGGCCAGCAGCACGACCACCGAGATGTTGGTGACCAGGCCGCCGAGCACACCGGCTACGTCCGAGACCACGAACCAGTGGTGCGCCTCGATGTCCTTCAACCCCGAGGAGAGGCCGGGGATGGTGATGTACGGCAGCGGATCGGCCGGCGGGGACTGGTTCGCGCCGGCGCCGGCGGAGATGTAGTCCTTGTAGTAGATCCGGTTGACGTAGGCGCAGATGCCGGGGATCAGCAGGTTGACGCCGACGCCGGAGACGATGTGGTCGACGCCGAAGGTCACCGTGATGACCGCGTGCAGCAGACCGCCCAGCGCACCGCCGAGCATGCCGGCCACCAGGCCGAACCACGGGCTGACCAGGTAGCCGCCCCAGGCGCCGCAGAAGGTGCCGGCGACCATCATGCCTTCGAGGCCGATGTTGACCACGCCGGCCCGCTCGGACCAGAGGCCGCCCAGACCGGCCATGCCGATCGGCACGGCGGCGCTGAGCGCGGCGGTGACCTGGCCGGAGGAGGTCAGCGAGTGGTTGCCGGTGATGACGCCGACGACCGAGAAGAGGACCAGGGCGCCCGCGATCAGCAGCAGCACCACCGGCCAGGACAACTTGCGCTTCTTGGCGGGAGCGCCCGGCGCCTTGGCGCGGGCCGCGGTGGCCGTGCTCATGCGGACACCTCCTTCTTCTCGGCGGCCGCGGCGGCCTGGGCGGCGAGTTCGGCGCCGACCTTCTGCTGCTGGCGCTTGAGGCCGTAGCGCCGCACCAGCTCGTAGGCGACGACGACACAGATGACGATGGTGCCCTGCATGACCGGGACGATCTCGAACGGGAAGCCGCCCTGGAGCGGCAGCTGGGCGCCGGTCGCGTCGAGGAAGGCGAACAGCACCGCCGCGAAGGCCATGCCGATCGGGCTGTTGCGGCCGAGCAGGGCGACCGAGATGCCCAGGAAGCCGAGGCCGCCCTGGAAGCTCTGGCCGTAGTTGTACGAGTTCTGCAGCAGCTCGGGCAGGCCGATCAGACCGGCCAGCGCGCCGGAGACCACCATCGAGATGACGACCATGCGCTTGACGTTCACACCGGACGCGGTGGCGGCGGACTCCGAGCGGCCGGTGGCGCGCAGGTCGAAGCCGAAGCGGGTGCGGGTCAGGGTGAACTGGAAGGCGACGCCGACCAGGATCGCGATGAAGAGGAAGCCGTAGAGCGGGCCGCCGTCGGTGTTGATCGCGAAGAAGTGGCTGGACTCCGAGACCGGGGCGGTCTGGATCGCGTTGCCGGTGCCCTTCTTGTCCGGCGCGAAGATGCCGGGCACGAGCAGCAGGCCGACGATGGCGACCGCGATGGCGTTCAGCATGATGGTCGAGATGACCTCGCTGACGCCGCGGAGGACCTTCAGCAGACCGGCGATGCTCGCGTACAGACCGCCGACCAGCATGGCGGTGATCAGCAGCAGCGGGATCTGGATGAACGACGGCAGGTCGAGCTTGCTGCCGACGAAGGCCGCGAACAGCGCGGCGACCTTGTACTGGCCCTCGACGCCGATGTTGAAGAGGTTCATCCGGAAGCCGAAGGCGGCGGCCGCGGCGGCCAGGTAGTACGTGGTGGACCGGTTGAGGATGGCCACCTGGCCGTCCGACTTGGTCGCGTACGTGATCATCACGTTCCAGGCGTCGAACGGGTTCTTGCCCGAGGTCGCCAGGAGGACGGAACAGATCACGACGGACAGCAGCACGGCGAGCACCGGTGCTGCGAGGGCGAGGACGATCTTCTCGCCGTCGAACCGCTTCGCCCGCGCGGGCTTGGCGGCGGGACTGGGACTGGTCATGTGGCTACTCCCCCGCCTGCTGGTCGTCGGCGGTGTCGGTGGGGGCGGTGTCGGTGGGGGCCGAGGACGGCGCCTCGGTGCCCTCGGCCGCCAGGGCGTGTGCCTCGGCGACCGCTTCCGGCTCGGACTCGATGTGGCCCTGGGCGGCACCGGTCATCGCGGTGCCGAGGTCCTCGGCGGTCACGGTGGCCGGGTCGGCGTCGGCGACCAGCCGGCCGCGGTAGATCACCCGGATGGTGTCGGAGAGGCCGATCAGCTCGTCCAGGTCGGCCGAGATCAGCAGCACGGCGAGGCCGGCCCGCTGGGCGACCCGGATGTGCTCCCAGATCTGCGCCTGGGCGCCGACGTCCACACCGCGGGTGGGGTGGGCGGCGATGAGCAGCTTGGGCCGGTGGCTCATCTCGCGGCCGATGATCAGCTTCTGCTGGTTGCCGCCGGAGAGGGAGGCCGCGGTGACCTCGATGCCGGGGGTGCGGACGTCGTACTCCTCGACGATCCGCTGGGTGTCCTTGCGGGCGCCGGCCGGGTCGAGCAGCGCGCCCTTGGAGTTGGGCCGCTCGGTGACGTGGCCGAGGATCCGGTTCTCCCAGAGCGGGGCCTCGAGCAGCAGGCCGTGCCGGTGGCGGTCCTCGGGGATGTAGCCGATGCCGGCCTCGCGGCGGGCCCGGGTGAGGGTGCCGGAGAGGTCCTTGCCGTCCAGGGTGACGGTGCCGCCGTCCAGCGGGAGCATCCCCATCACGGCCTCGACCAGTTCCGCCTGGCCGTTGCCCTCGACTCCGGCGATGCCGAGGATCTCGCCCTTGTGGATGCGCAGCGAGATGTCGTCCAGGACGACGCGCTCGATGCCCTCGGCGTCGGTCTTGGCGATCCGCAGGCCCTCGACGCGCAGCATCTCGTCGGCGGTGACGGTGGACTCGCGGCTCTCCGGGGAGGGCAGCTCGGCGCCGACCATCAGCTCGGCGAGCTGGCGGGCGTTGACCCTCTTCGGGTCCGCGTCGCCGACGGTGGTGCCGCGGCGGATGACGCTGATCGCGTCGGCCACCGAGAGCACCTCGTGCAGCTTGTGCGAGATGAAGATGACGGTGACGCCCTCGGACTTCAGTTCCCGCAGGTTGTCGAACAGGGCGTCGACCTCCTGCGGGACGAGCACCGCGGTGGGCTCGTCGAGGATCAGGATCTTGGCGCCGCGGTAGAGCACCTTGAGGATCTCGACCCGCTGGCGGTCGGCCACACCGAGGTCCTCGACCAGGGCGTCCGGGCGCACGCCCAGGCCGTACTGGTCGGAGATCTCCTTGATCTTCGCCTTGGCCTTGCCGCCGATGCCGTACAGGTGCTCGCCGCCGAGGACGACGTTCTCCCAGACGGTGAGGTTGTCGGCGAGCATGAAGTGCTGGTGCACCATGCCGATGCCGCGCGCGATGGCCTCGCCGGGGGTGTTGAACTCGCACTGCTCGCCGTTGATCGCGATGGTGCCCTCGTCCGGCTTCTGCATGCCGTAGAGGATCTTCATCAGCGTCGACTTGCCGGCGCCGTTCTCGCCCATGAGGGCGTGCACGGTGCCGGTGCGGACGGTGAGGTTGATGTCGTGGTTGGCCACGACGCCGGGGAAGCGCTTGGTGATGCCGCGCAGTTCGACGGCCGGTGTCGCCGTCCCCGCGCTGGGGTTACCGCCCGTGGTCGGGGCGGGGTCGGATGCGGTGATGGCGATCTCCTGGTGGTCTGGAGGCGCGTCGTTGCGCTGGAGGGCCAAAAGCGAAAAGGCTGGGGAGACGGGACGGGGCCCGGGGGTACGCATGAGCGCACCCTTCCGGGCCCCTCCCTGATGTCGCGTCCATCATCGCGCTGCCGGGCAGGCGGCAGCGGGAGCGACGTCCGGTCGAGCCGTGGGCCTTACAGCTTGGACGGGTCGGTCGGGACGGTGATGGTGCCGTTCTTGATGGCCGTGGCGGCCTCGTCGAGCTTGGTCTTGATGTCGTCGATCTTGCCGCCGGTGGTGGCGAGCGAGACACCGTCGGCCTTGAGGTCGAAGTTCTTCACACCGGTGAAGACCTGGCCCTTCTTGGCGGACTCGATGTAGGCGAAGACGGCCTTGTCGACGTTCTTGACCATCGAGGTCATGATGCTGTTCTTGTACTTCGCCAGGGCGGGCTGCGCGGCCTGGTCGGAGTCGACACCGATGGCCAGGGCGCCGGCGGCGGCGGCGGCCTCGATGGCACCGTTGCCGGAGGAGCCGGCGGCGGTGTAGACGACGTCGGCCTTCTTGTCGAGCTGGCCCTGCGCGGCTTCCTTGCCCTTGTCGGGGGCGGCGAAGCCGGAGAAGTCCGGCGGGGTGGTCAGGTAGGTGACCTCGACCGGGATGTTCGGGTCGACGGACTTGACGCCCGCGCGGTAACCGGCCTCGAACTTCTTGATCAGCTCGGTCTGCACACCGCCGATGAAGCCCACGTGCTTGGTCTTCGTCTTGAGGGCGGCGGCGACACCGGCCAGGTAGGAGCCCTCCTGCTCGGAGAACGTCAGCGAGGTGACGTTGCTCGGCTGGGTGTCGGACGCCGAGTCGATGATCGCGAACTTGGTGTTCGGGTTCTCCTTGGCGACCTTCTCGACGGCCGCCTGGTAGACGAAGCCGACCGCGATGACCGGGTTGTAACCGGCGGTCACCAGGTTCTTGAGACGGGTCTCCTTGTCGGCCTCGGCCTCGCCGGTCTTGGCGTCGGCCTCGGTGACGGCGACGCCGAGCTGGGACTTGGCCTGGTCCAGACCGCGGGCGGCGGAGTCGTTGAAGGACTGGTCGCCACGGCCGCCGATGTCGTAGGCCATACCGACCTTCAGCGCACCGTCGGAGGCGCCGGAGGAGGCGGAAGTGTCATTGCTCTTTGCGCCGCATGCGGCGAGCGAGGCGATGCCCAGGGAACCCGAGAGCACAACCGCAGCGAGCTTGGTAGAACGGCGCAAGGGAATATCTCCTTCTCACACGCACCCGTTTAGCGTGGTCGGACGCCACCGTAACGCGCGTAGAACACGGTTGGGTTACGGGCCGCCGGAGCATTCGGGTTGTTATCAAACCGTGGTCTCACGGTCCACCCGACACTCCTTTCCCCTTCACTGAGGGTGATTGGAACTGGCCCGGCCCAGTGTACGTAACCCGAAATAAAGGGGGTATTACGACAAACCGGACACCCTGTACGGGTGTCCGGTTCACGTCGGTACGAGGGAGTGTGTCAGGCCGTCCCCGGCTCCGGTGCGCTCAGGGCGTCCCCGGCTCCAGGGCCAGCGCGGCGAACAGCTCCACCCCGACCGCGATCGCCCGCTCGTCCACGTCGAAGCGGCCCTGGTGCAGGTCCCGGACGGCGCTGTCGCCGGGGGTGCGGACCCCGAGCCTGGCCAGCGCGCCGGGGGCGTGCTCCAGGTACCAGGAGAAGTCCTCCCCGCCGAGCGACTGCTCGGTGTCCTCCACCACGGCCGCCCCGGGCCGGCCGAAGCGCGCGGTCATCGCGGCGTCCAGCAGGCCGACCGAGCCCGCCTCGTTGACCACCGGCGGGACGCCCCGGTGGTAGTCCAGCGTCCACTTGGCGCGGTGGGTCTCGGCGAACCGGGCGATCAGCTCGTGCAGCAGGTCCGGCGCCTCCCGCCAGCCGTCCAGCTCCAGGCAGCGGACGGTGCCCTCCAGCTCGGCGTGCTGCGGGATGACGTTGGGCGCGGAGCCGGCGGCGATCCGGCCCCAGACCAGCGAGACGCCCCAGCGCGGGTCCATCCGGCGGGCCAGCGCGGCCGGCAGCTCGGCGGCGGTCCTGGCGATCGCGGTGACCAGGTCGGTGGTCAGGTGCGGCCGCGCGGTGTGGCCGCCGGGGCCGTCCAGGTGCAGGACCAGGCGGTCGCAGGCCGAGGTGATCGCCCCGACCCGCAGGCCGATCCGGCCCACCTCCACCTTGGGGTCGCAGTGCACGGCGAAGATCCGGCCGACGCCCTCCATGCCGCCGGCCGCGATCACGTCCAGGGCGCCGCCGGGCATGACCTCCTCGGCGGGCTGGAACACCAGCCGGACCGGGCGGCGGAGCTCCCCGCTCCGGGCCGCCTCGGCGAGCACCAGCGCGGTGCCGAGCAGCACCGAGGTGTGCACGTCGTGGCCGCAGGCGTGGGCCCGGCCGGGGACGCTCGACCGGTAGGGCACCTCGGTCTTGGCGTCGTCGATCGGCAGGGCGTCGATGTCGGCGCGGAAGGCGAGGAACTCCGCCCCGCGCGGGGCAGACCCGGGAACGATGTCGACGAGCATTCCGGTGCCGCCCGGGAGGATCCGGGGGGCGAGGCCGGCGGCGACCAGACGGTCGCGCAGCCGGCCGGTGGTACGGAACTCCTGGCGGCCCAGCTCCGGGTGCCGGTGCAGGTCCCGCCGGAAGGCGATCAGCTCGGGCTCCAGCTCGCGTACCCGGTCACGGAGACCGGCGGCGGGGCGTGCAGCGGTGAGGGTGACGGCCGACTGGGCGGACTCACGACGGTTCATCTCAACAAGGGTAGGCCCGCTGGGGGGATTTGGCCTGACTTCCCGAAAATCACTGCCCGGATGGGCGCATACCGGCCGCGTCGGTGGGTATGACATCTTGTTTCAGCCGCCTTCCCCGTGGTGCCTGCCCAGTGCAACGACCGTCGGCGGCGGCGGTCACGCCGCTCCCGGCCGAGCGGTTCGTGGACGCTCCGGGCGGCGGCACCCGGCTCCCGGCAGATCGAATCCTGGCTCAAAGCGTTCGACCCGGCCCGCGCGGCCCGCGCCCTCCCCCGCGCCCTCCCCCGCGCCACACCCGCCCCCGCGCCCACGCCCCTCGTCGGCGGTCTTGAGATGATCGGCCGGACCGACCGGGCTAACCCAGGAGTGGCAATGACCGAGCAGAAGGTGGCCGTCGTCACCGGTGCGAGCAGTGGGATCGGCGCGGCGACCGCGCGCCGGCTCGCCGCCGAGGGCTTCGAGGTGGTGCTGACCGCCCGCCGGACCGACCGGATCGAGGCGCTGGCCAAGGAGATCGGGGGCCGCGCCCACACCCTGGACGTCACCGACCGGGCCGCCGTGGACGCCTTCGCGGCCGGGCTCGGCCGGGTGGACGTCCTGGTGAACAACGCCGGCGGCGCGATCGGCGCGGAGACCGTGGAGCACGGCGACCCGGCCGACTGGCTCGCGATGTACCAGGTCAACGTGCTCGGCGTGCTGCACATGACCCAGGCGCTGCTGCCGGCCCTGCGGGCGAGCGGCGACGGCACGGTCCTGGTCATGTCGTCCACCGCCGCGCTCACCGCGTACGAGGGCGGCGGCGGCTACGTCGCGGCCAAGCACGCCGCGCACACCATCGCCGCGACGCTCCGGCTGGAGCTGTGCGGGGAGCCGATCCGGGTGATCGAGATCGCCCCCGGCATGGTGAAGTCCGAGGGCTTCGCGGTGACCCGCTTCCGCGGCGACGAGGAGAAGGCCGCCGCCGTGTACGCCGGCGTCGCCGAGCCCCTCGACTCCGAGGACATCGCCGACACGGTCGCCTGGGCCGTCACCCGGCCCCCGCACGTCAACATCGACCTGCTGGTGGTCCGGCCCCGCGCCCAGGCCGCCAACCACAAGGTCCACCGCGAGCTGTGACCCGGCCCCGGGCCGCCGGGACCGGCGGCGGGGGCGGGGGCGGGGGCGCCGGGGACGGTGCGTCGTAGCAGACGGTGCCTTGTGGCAGACGGTGCGTCGTAGCAGACGAAGAAGGGGAGGGCGCTGACACGAAGGTGTCAACGTCACAACTTGATAGCTCGTTCGGATGAAATCCGCGTGCGCCCTCCCCAACTGATGACCGCTCAACTACCGTTGAGCCGCTGCCGGGCGGGCGTTGGACTCCTTTCCGCAGCCTCGTGCTCCACCTGCCGTCACCGCCACTTCACCGGCCCCTTCCCGCCCTCACGAGGAGGACCCGCTGGCCAGCGACATTCCGCCACCGAGACTCGACCCCAGGGACGAACCGACCCTCCTCGGGTTGCACCGTTTCAACGAGGCCGACGCCGGAGCCGCGGAGGAGGCCCTGCTCGCCTGCTGCGGCAGTCACCGGTGGGCCCTCCGGCTCACCGCCCACCGGCCCTACCCCGACATAGAGTCCCTGCGCGCCGCCGCCAGCGAAGCCTCGTACGACCTGCGTCCGGCCGACCTGGCCGAGGCACTGGCGGACGAGAGCTGGATGCCGCAGCCGCTCCTCGGCATGCGCGCACCCGGCAGCCAGGCGGCGCACACCGCGCTGCGGGCGGCCCACGCGGCCTACGAGGCCCGGTTCGGCCACGTCTTCGTGGTCTGCCTGGAGGGCATCGACCCCGAGGAGATGCTCGACGCCGTGCTCAGCTCGATCCGCACCCGTCTCGCCAACGATCCCGACGAGGAGCGCCTGGTCGCCGCCGACGAGCTGCGCCGGATCGCCCTCACCCGGCTGGAGCACCTGGTCGCCACCCATTCGGGGGCCGCGGCCCGCTGATCCCCGCCCCGGGCGCCCTCGGCGCCCGGGGCCTCAGCCCTTCTGGGCCGCGCGCAGCTTGGCCACCTGGCGGCGGACGACCCGCTCGTCCGGCGCCGGGGCCGGTTCGGCGCCGACACCCACCGTGCTGAACACCACCAGGGCCGGTCCGACCCGTGCCAGGACGGCACGCTGCGCGAGCACCACCGCGCCGGATTCATTCGTCAGGGTGAAACCCGTCGCCGCGTCTGCTCCCTCGGGCGTGGGCGTGTCGTTCCGGCTCAGCCGGTGCCCGGTCCGGGTCACGCCCCGGCTCCGGTCAGCCGGGGGCGGCGGCGCCGTCGAGGCGAACTCCGCGCACCGGCCGAACAGTCCCTCCAGTTCCGCCTGCAGCCGGGCCGCCCGGTCGCCCCGGTAGCCGAGCAGCCCGCCGTACAGGCTCCCCGAGGGGTCGGCGGCCAGGGCCACGCTCAGATCCGTCTCCGCGTACGGCACCGCCGACACCGGCGCCGGGGAGGCCGAGGCCCGGGCGGCCTTCGCCGGGCCCGCCGCCGGCGCCACCGCGTCCAGCAGCGGCTGGCAGGCCGGCTTGTCGGCGGTCTCCCGGCCGCCGTCCGGGCCGGTCTCGCCGTGGCCGGGGGCGATCACGGTGACGGTGAAGCCGGGCCCCAGCTCGGCGTCGGTGACCGCGGCGGCGCGCAGTTCGGCGGCGGACAGCTCCCTGGCCGGGGCGGCGACGGCCCGGTCGGCCGAGCCGCCCGCCGGGGCGGCGCAGCCGGCGGCGAGCAGCGCGGCGGCCAGCAGTGGAGCGGCCAGCAGCGGGTTGGCCGGTAGGAGGTTGGCCAGCAGGGGGACGGCCGGCAGCGGGACCGGAGGGCGGGGCGGACGCGGGGTGCGGGCGGGACGCGGGGCGCGGTGCGGCACGGGGGCCTCGGCGGGGTGTCGGCGGCGAACGGGTGGGCCACCGTAGCGCGACCCGGAGTACCCGCGCGGTCACTCCGCGTCGTGATCGGCGCCCGGGTTCCCGTCCGACTAGGCCAGTCGTGCCTGATTGATCACACCTCGGACCCCCGGAGGCGGTTCCCGACAACGCGTCGATAGGATGCTCGCGGCCGGTGGACCGTACCCGGCCGGGCTGACCGACACCGAAGCCGGCCGAGCCCCCAATCGCTTCCGGAGGGTTTTTCCGTGCCGGCTGGAACGCTGTACCGCGGCCGGGAAGGCATGTGGAGCTGGGTGGCTCATCGAGTCACCGGCGTCCTCATCTTTTTCTTCCTGTTCGCCCATGTCCTGGACACCGCCCTGGTGCGGGTGTCTCCCGAGGCGTACGACACCGTCATTCAGACGTACAAGACGCCGCTCGTGAACCTGATGGAGTACGGCCTGGTGGCCGCCATCCTGTTCCACGCCCTGAACGGACTGCGCGTCGTCGCCGTCGACTTCTGGTCGAAGGGTCCGAAGTACCAGAAGCAGATGCTCTGGACCGTGGTCGGAGTCTGGGTCGTCCTCATGGCCGGCGCCTTCTACCCGATCCTTCAGCACACGCTGACCTCCTGGTTCGGGAAGTGATCTGAGACATGTCCACGGAAATCTCCGACGCTGTGGTGGTCCCCTCCGCCCACGCGCACACCGCCAAGGGTCTCGGCACCGGCAACCCGGCTGACGCGTTCGTGATCGAACCGGCCAGGCAGCGGTCGAAGAAGACCCCGCGCCGCACCCGTACCAACTTCGAGATGCTCGCCTGGCTCTTCATGCGCCTGTCCGGCATCGTCCTCGTGGTGCTGATCCTCGGCCACCTGCTGATCATGCTGGTGCTCGACGGCGGCGTCTCCAAGATCGGCTTCGCCTTCGTGGCCGGCCGCTGGGCCTCGCCGTTCTGGCAGGTCTGGGACCTCACGATGCTCTGGCTCGCCATGCTGCACGGCGCCAACGGCATGCGTCAGGTCATCAACGACTACGCCGAGAAGGACTCCACCCGGCTCTGGCTGAAGGGCCTCATGGGTACCGCCACGGTCTTCACCGTGCTGCTCGGCACCCTGGTGATCTTCACCTTCGATCCCAACATCTGAGCCGACAGCATCCACATCGGACATCGGCAGAGGCCAGAGGCGAGTTAACCCCCCATGCAGATTCACCAGTACGACACCGTCATCGTCGGCGCCGGCGGCGCCGGGATGCGCGCCGCCATCGAGTCGACGCAGCGCAGCCGCACCGCGGTCCTGACCAAGCTCTACCCGACCCGGTCCCACACCGGCGCGGCCCAGGGCGGCATGTGCGCCGCCCTGGCCAACGTCGAGGAGGACAACTGGGAGTGGCACACCTTCGACACGGTCAAGGGTGGTGACTACCTGGTCGACCAGGACGCCGCCGAGATCATGTGCAAGGAGGCCATCGACGCGGTCCTCGACCTGGAGAAGATGGGTCTGCCCTTCTCCCGCACCGAGCAGGGCCGGATCGACCAGCGCCGCTTCGGCGGCCACTCCCGCAACCACGGCGAGGCCCCGGTCCGCCGGTCCTGCTACGCGGCCGACCGCACCGGTCACATGATCCTCCAGACGCTGTTCCAGAACTGCGTCAAGCACGGCGTCGAGTTCTTCAACGAGTTCTACGTCCTGGACCTGCTGATCAACGAGGGCCGCACGGCCGGCGTCGTCGCCTACGAGCTGGCCACCGGCGAGATCCACGTCTTCCAGGCCAAGGCCGTCGTGTTCGCCTCCGGCGGCACCGGCAAGATGTTCAAGGTCTCCTCGAACGCCCACACCCTCACCGGTGACGGCCAGGCGGTGGCCTACCGCCGCGGCCTGCCGCTGGAGGACATGGAGTTCTTCCAGTTCCACCCGACGGGCATCTGGCGGATGGGCATCCTGCTCACCGAGGGCGCCCGCGGCGAGGGCGGCATCCTCCGCAACAAGGACGGCGAGCGCTTCATGGAGCGCTACGCCCCCGTCATGAAGGACCTCGCGTCCCGTGACGTCTGCTCCCGCGCGATCTACACCGAGATCCGCGAGGGCCGCGGCTGCGGTCCGGAGGGCGACCACGTCTACCTGGACCTGACCCACCTGCCGCCGGAGCAGCTGGACGCCAAGCTCCCGGACATCACCGAGTTCGCCCGGACCTACCTCGGCATCGAGCCCTACACGGACCCGATCCCGATCCAGCCCACCGCGCACTACGCGATGGGCGGCATCCCGACCAACGTCGAGGGTGAGGTGCTGCGCAACAACACCGACGTCGTCCCGGGCCTGTACGCGGCCGGCGAGGTCGCCTGCGTGTCCGTGCACGGCGCCAACCGTCTGGGCACCAACTCGCTGCTGGACATCAACGTCTTCGGCCGTCGCGCCGGCCTCGCCGCCGCGGGCTTCGCCGACGCCAACGAGTTCGTGCCGCTGCCGGAGAACCCGCAGCAGCTGGTCCAGGACCTGGTCGACTCGCTCCGCGAGTCCACCGGCACCGAGTCCGTGGCGCAGATCCGCAAGGAGCTGCAGGAGTCCATGGACGCCAACGCGATGGTGTACCGCACCGGCGCCACCCTGAAGCAGGCGGTCGAGGACATCGCCGCGCTGAAGGAGCGCTACAAGAACGTCTCGATCCAGGACAAGGGCTTCCGTTACAACACGGACCTGCTGGAGGCCATCGAGCTGGGCAACCTGCTCGACCTGGCCGAGGTCCTGGCGGTCTCCGCGCTCGCCCGCGAGGAGTCGCGCGGCGGTCACTACCGCGAGGACTTCCCGACCCGTGACGACGTGAAGTTCATGCAGCACACCATGGCGTACCAGGAGGTCGCCGCCGACGGCAGCACCTCCATCCGCCTCGACTACAAGCCGGTCGTCACGACCCGCTACCAGCCGATGGAGCGTAAGTACTGATGAGCACTCCGACCGTGGAGAAGCACTCGGCCGCTCTGGACGCGGCCGAGGCCGGCGGTACCAAGCTGATCACCGTCACCGTCCGGATCCGCCGGTTCAACCCGGAGGAGCACCCGGACCCGGTGTGGGTCGACTACCAGCTGGAGATGGACCCGAAGGAGCGCGTCCTGGACGCGCTCAACAAGATCAAGTGGGAGCAGGACGGCACCCTCACCTACCGCCGTTCCTGTGCCCACGGCATCTGCGGCTCCGACGCCATGCGGATCAACGGCCGCAACCGGCTGGCGTGCAAGACCCTGCTCAAGGACGTCAACCCGGAGAAGCCGATCACGATCGAGGCCATCAAGGGCCTGACGGTCCTCAAGGACCTGATCGTGGACATGGACCCGTTCTTCCAGGCGTACAAGGACGTCATGCCGTTCCTCATCACCAAGGGGAACGAGCCGACCCGCGAGCGCCTGCAGTCCGCCGAGGACCGCGAGCGCTTCGACGACACCACCAAGTGCATCCTGTGCGCCGCGTGCACGTCGTCCTGCCCGGTGTTCTGGAACGACGGCCAGTACTTCGGCCCGGCCGCGATCGTCAACGCCCACCGCTTCATCTTCGACTCGCGCGACGAGGGCGCGGAGCAGCGGCTGGAGATCCTCAACGACCGCGAGGGCGTCTGGCGCTGCCGGACCACCTTCAACTGCTCCGAGGCCTGCCCCCGCGGCATCGAGGTCACCAAGGCGATCCAGGAAGTCAAGCGCGCCCTGGTCACCCGCCGCTTCTGATCCCGAGCCCCACGCCGAAGGCCCCCGTCCGCTCCGGACGGGGGCCTTCGCGTTGCTCAGCGCAGGAGGCTCAGCCGGCGGCCGGTTCGCGGCGGGTGGCGCGCAGGCCGCGGAGGCCGAGGGTGCCGACGGCGAGGCCGAGGGCGAGGGAGGTGAGGGCGAGGAGGAGGTGGACCCAGAAGAAGGCGGTGGGCTGGGAGTGGTCGCCGCCGGTGAAGGCCTGGCCGCCGGAGTCCTTCCAGAGGTTCTTGACGAAGGTGGTCCAGATGACCAGGGACCAGACGCCGAAGGCGGTCAGGAACCAGGAGGTGCGGCGGCTGAGCTTCATGGGGCGGTCCTCGGTGGGGCGGGGAGGTGAAGGCGGTGTGCTTCCCCAGTATGCGCGGGCGTCCGTTCGGCGTACGGCGGCCCCCTCCTGGGCGGACCGGGGCGGAGCGGCGGACAGCGGGGGTCCCGAGTGGGTACCGTCTGCTGGTGCCCACCAGCTCGAAGCTCGCACGCCTGATCGCCGCGCCCGCCGCGGCCCTGCCGCTCCTGTTCGCCGCCCCGGTGGCCGTCGCGGCCCCGCCCGGGTCGCCGCCACCGGCCTCGGTCGGGGGCGACCGGATGGGGCTCCCGGGGGTCCAGATGGATCCGCTGGCGGGCGCTCCGGCGCTGCCGGGGGGCCTCACCGGCCAGTCCTGGATAGTCGCCGACGCCGCGTCAGGAGAGGTGCTGGCGGCCAGCAACCCGCATCTGCGGCTCGCCCCGGCCTCCACCCTGAAGATCCTCTTCGCGGACACCGTGCTGCCCAAGTTCGACCGCGACGCCGTGCACCGGGTCGCGCCCGACGAGATCCAGGGGATCGGCGCGGGGAGCAGCCTGGTCGGCATCAAGGAGGATCTGGACTACCGGGTCGAGGACCTCTGGCGCGGGGTGTTCCTGAGCTCGGGGAACGACGCGGTGCACGTCCTCGCGCACATGAACGGCGGCGTGCAGCAGACCGTGGCCGAGATGCAGGCGCGGGCGGAGGCGCTGCAGGCCCGGGACACCCGGGTGGTGTCGCCGGACGGCTACGACTCGGACGGCCAGGTGTCCTCGGCCTACGACCTGACGCTGTTCGCCCGGGCGGGGCTGCGCAACCCGGACTTCCGGAGCTACTGCGCGACCCGCGACGCGATGTTCCCGGGCGCGGTGGACCGGAACACCGGGCAGCGCGGCAGCTTCGGGATCGCCAACACCGACCGGCTGCTCGGCAAGTACCCGGGCCTGATCGGGGTGAAGAACGGTTTCACCACCAATGCCGGTTCCACCTTCGTCGGAGCCGCCGAACGGGACGGCCGCACCCTGCTGGTGACGGTGATGCACCCGTCCACCTACCAGAAGGTGTACGACGAGACGGCCGCGCTGCTGGACTGGGGCTTCGCCGCGGCCGGCAAGGTCGCCCCGGTCGGGAAGCTGGTGGAGGAGGGCGAGAGCGCCGCGCCGACGCCGACCGGCCAGGCGGGCGGTGCCGCCGGGGCGCCCGCCCCGCCGCCGCACCCCTCGCCGACCGCCACCGACCGGTCCGCCCCGGCGGCCGCCCGGGCGGGGGAATCCGCCGGGGACGGTCCCGGGTCGGTCGGCTGGGTCGTCGCCGGAGTGGTCCTGGCGGCGGGCGGCGTGGGTGCCGTGCTGCTGCTGAACCGGCGGCGCTCGGCCGCCCGCTGAACCCGGTCCGCCGGGGTCCCCGGTCCGGCCTCAGCCCTCGCCGTCCTGGGAGCGGCGGGGCCGGGGCCGGTCCTCCTCGGCGGCCGGCTCCTTCGGGCCGGACGCCTCCTCGTCCTGGTCCGCGGCCTTCTCCTTGTCCACGGCCTCGCCCTTGTCCACGGCCTCGTCCCTGTCCGCGGCCTCGTCCTTGTCCGCGGCCTCGACCAGCGCGGCGGCGCGCTCGCGGGCCCGCTCCCTGGCCGCCGCCGGATCGGCGGTCGCCGTCCAGGCCACGCAGTACATCAGCAGCCGGCAGACGAAGTTGATCCACAGCAGCAGGGCCACCGGCACGCCGAAGGCGCCGTAGAGGCTCTTCCCGGCGACCGAGCCGAGGTACGAGGACAGCAGGATCTTCAGCAGCTCGAAGCCGACCGCGCCGATCAGCGCGGCCCGCAGGACGTCCCGCCGGTGCTGGTGCGTGATCCTCGGGAACGGCGCCAGCAGGTAGGCGAAGAGCAGCATGTCGCAGCCGACGGCGATCAGCAGCCCGGCCGCGGTGAGCAGGTAGCCGCCCGAGCCCAGGCCGATCCGGTCGGCGATCCGGCCGGCCAGGGTCGTCCCGGCGGCCGAGGCGCCGAGCGAGACCAGTGAGACCAGGCCGAGGCCGCCGAGGACCAGGAAGTCCCAGCCCTTGCGCAGCAGCGGGTTGCCCTCCTCGTCGGGCAGCTGCCAGAGGTCCCGGATCGAGGTCCGCATGGTGTCCACCCAGCCGAGGCCGGAGAGCACCAGCAGGACGCCGCTGACGAGTCCGACCGCCCCCGCGTTGGCCACCAGCGAGGGCAGGTTGAGCGCGTCGGAGATGCCCGGCAGCTGGTCGGAGATCCGCTTCTGGATGTCGTCGACCCTGCTGTCGCTGAGGGTCGCGACGGCGATCGCCAGGGCGACCGTCAGCAGCGGGAAGAGCGCGAGGAAGCCGAAGAAGGTGACCGCGCCGGCCAGTCGGTTGCCGCGCAGCGCGGTGAAGTGCTCGTAGGCGCGGTAGGGGCGGCTGCGCAGCACCCTCGTCACGATCGGGCCGATCACCGGGAGGCGGGTCAGAAAGTCCACCGTCCGGTTATACCGGCCCGTCCCCCGAACGGCCGTCAGGCCCGCCGTCGAACAAGCAGCCAGGCCCACGGTCAGACCGGCCGTCAGACCCGCCGTCAGACCCGCCGTCAGCGGCGGGCCATCCGGCGGGCCCGGGCCAGCGCGCGGACCGCCTGGTAGGCGGTGTACCGGCCGTGGCCGAGGAGTTCGGTGCGCAGTCCGGACACCCCGACGGGCGCCCGGTAGCCGGCCGGGCGCAGCCGGGCGCAGTGCTCGGCGGCCCGGCGGAAGAACTCCCGGCGGTCGCCGGGCGGGATCCGGCCGGGCCGGGAGACCACGGTGTTGAGGTGGTGCAGCATCCGGCCGTAGACCACCGGTCGCCAGCGGTCGAGCTCGGGGCGGTCGTCGAGGAACGCGAAGACCAGGTCGTACTGGCCGAAGACGTCGAAGTGCTTGCGGCCGGCGGTGGCCAGGATGTTGCCGCCCTCCTGGCGCTGCCGGTAGTGGACGCCGACCCGGTCGAGCAGGGTGATGCCGCGGGCGGCGAGCAGCGCCGGGTACGTCCACGGGGTGTCCTCGTAGTACCCGGCCGGGAAGGTCAGGCCCTGGGCGGTGACGAAGTCGCGGCGGTAGGCCTTGTTCCACACCACCTGGAGCAGTTCGAGCAGCTCGGGCCGGTCGGCGAGGTCGAAGACCTCCCGGGAGGGGGCGCCGAAGACCTTGGCGGAGGCGGCCCGGACGGTCCGGCCGTCCGCGTAGGTGCGGGCGTAGTCGTAGACCAGGACGTCCGGGTCGCCGACGGCCCGCAGCCGGTCGTCGACGGCCTTCAGCAGACCGGGGGTCAGGGTGTCGTCGCTGTCGAGGAAGAGCACGTAGTCGCCGGTGGCGACGGCGAGGCCGGCGTTGCGGGCCCGGCCGAGGCCGACGTTCTCCGGCAGGTGCAGCACCCGCACCCGGGGGTCCTCGGCGGCGGCCGTGTCGAGCATGGCTCCGCAGCCGTCCGGGGAGCGGTCGTCCACCGCGATCAGCTCGATGTCCGGACCGTCCTGGCCGAGCACCGAGGCGAGGCACTCGGCGAGGTACTCCTCGACCCGGTAGACCGGGACGATCACACTGAAGCGGGGCATGGCCCCAGGGTAGTGGGCCTGCGCGAAGGCCCCCGGAGGGCCCCCGGCGGGGCCGTGGGCCGGGGGTAGGATCGACGCGCACGTACGCACCGAATCAAAGTGCGGTCAGACCCCGAGGGGGCTGCCACGCTCCTTCCCGAGAAAGGCCTGCGTAGCCGATGGCTCCCCGCCTCTCCATCGTCGTCCCGATCTACAACGTCGAGCGCTACCTCGTGGAATGCCTCGACTCGATCGCCGCCCAGACCTTCACGGACTTCGAGTGCGTCATGGTCGACGACGGTTCGAAGGACGACAGCGCCGCCCTCGCCGAGGCGTACGCCGCCAAGGACTCCCGGTTCCGGCTGGTCCGCCAGGTCAACAAGGGCCTCGGCGCGGCCCGCAACACCGGTATCCGGCACATCGACCCGGACGCCGAGTTCCTGTGCTTCGTCGACAGCGACGACTCGATGCCGCCCAGTGCGTACGAGCTGATGATCAACACGCTGGACGAGACCGGCTCGGACTTCGCCACCGGCAACGTGCTGCGCTTCCGCGCGATCGGCTACTACCAGTCCGGCGGCCACAGCCGCCCGTTCGCCAAGACCGTGCTCAAGACGCACATCACCGAGATCCCCTCGCTGGTCACCGACCGCACCGCGTGGAACAAGGTGTACCGCCGCTCCTTCTTCGACGCGGCCGGCATCGTCTACCCCGAGGGCATCCTGTACGAGGACGCCCCGGTCAGCGTGCCGCACCACTACCTCGCCAAGAGCGTGGACGTGCTCTCCGAGCCGATCTACCACTGGCGCGAGCGCGAGGTCGGCGAGATGTCGATCACCCAGATGCGCACCAACCCCAAGGGCCTGGTCGACCGGGTCGCCTCGGTCGAGCTGGTCCGCGCCTGGCTGCGGAAGCAGACCGAGCCGCGCTTCGCCGAGTACCTGAAGAGCTACGACGAGAACACCCTCGTCGAAGAGATCCCGATGTTCTTCTGGTCCGTCGTGGACGGCGACAAGGAGTACCGGGACGCGTACATCACCAGCGTCAGCCGGCTGCTGCGGGCGATCGGCCCCGAGCAGGTCAAGAAGCTGCGCGCGCCGCTGCGGCTGAAGTACCACCTGACCCTGCAGGGCCGGATCGACGAGTTCGTCGAGCAGATCAAGTACGAGGGCGAGAGCAACGGCGGTGTCGTCGCCAAGGGCCTGCTGCGCCCGTACGCCGACTACCCGTTCCTGCGCGGCGGCCGCAAGAGCGTGCCGGCCGGCCTGCTCAGCCTGCGCAACTCCACCGTCATCCGCAGCCGGCTCTACGACGCGCACTGGGAGGGCGGCCGGCTGCGACTGACCGGCCACGCGTACCCGGAGCAGCTGGGCGCGGCCAACAAGCACGACATGGTGCGCACCCTGGTGCTGCGCGAGGCCAAGGGCCGCCGGGTCGTCGCCGTGCCGATGAAGACCCAGTACAGCCCCGAGGCCACCGCCACCAACCACCACGACCTCTACAACTGCGACTGGGCCGGCTTCACCGTGGCGCTCGACCCGGAGAAGCTCAAGCACCGCGGCCAGTGGAAGGACGGCAACTGGCGCGTCCTGGTCGCCGGCGCGGGCAAGGGCGGCGTCTACAAGGGCCGGGTCTGGGCCGGCTGGGCGGACACCGCGCTCTACCAGCCCTCGCACTGGGTCGAGCCGGACGTGCGGGTCGTCCCGTTCGTCCGCGACGGCAGCGTCTACCTGCGGGTGGAGAACGCCAAGGTCCGGGTGACCGGGCTGGCCGCGAACGGCGACACGGTCGAGGTGTCCGGCGCCGCCCGTTCCGGCGTCCGGCTGGCCGGCGCCCGGCTGCGGATGACCCACGTGGAGTCCGAGCGCGAGCTGACCTTCCCGGTGACCACCGGCACCTCGGTCGGCAGCCTCCAGCAGTTCCACGCCGCCGTGCCGGTCGCCGAGCTGACCGAGGTCCGGGAGTCCTGGGCCGAGCTGGACCCGATCGCCGAGGAGCGCGCCCGCGACCGCTGGGACACCACCCTGGAGCTGGCCGACGGCACCACCGCCCCGCTCGTCTGGGACGACCGGAACGCGCCGGAGCAGCTCAACCTGGTGCTGAACCCCGACGCCGCGCCCGAGCAGCGACGCGCCCTCTACTCCAAGCCCTCCCCGGGCGGCTACCTCCAGTTCCTGGACCAGCTGCTGCAGCCGGTCGTGCACGAGGTGACCGCGCGCGGCGCGGACGGCTTCCTGCTCAGCGGCACCTTCCCGCTGCCCGGCACCCACCACTGGGAGCTGGTCGTGCGCCACCACTGGGGCGAGGAGCAGCACGTCTACCCGGTGGAGATCGCGGACGGCCGGTTCCGGACCGCGCTGCCGGCCGTGCCGACGGCGTCCTTCGCGGGCAACGTGCCGCTGGCCAAGGGCGGCTGGAACGTCTCGTTCCGCCCGGTCGGCGCCGTCTTCCACCCGGACATGGCCTCCTACGCGCTGATCGCGCCCGAGTGCTGGAACGCGCTGCCGCTGGAGGTGGAGGCCCGCGGCAAGCGGATCGTGCTGGAGCGGCGCCACCACGACGGCCTGCAGCTGGAGTCCGAGAACATACTGCTTCCGGAGGAGCGCAGCGGCTGGCGCCAGCGCAAGCTGCGGACGGTCGACTACCCGGCCGCCCGCCGGCTGCCGCTGCGCGACACGGTGCTCTACAACGTCGCGCTCGGCGGCCTCTACGCGGACTCGCCGCGGGCGATCCACGAGGAGCTGGTGCGCCGCGACCTGCCGCTGGAGCACCTGTGGGGCGCCGACGACCTCCAGGCGGACCTGCCGCAGTCGGTCGGCCCGGTGCGGCTCTGGAGCCCGGAGTGGTTCGAGACCCTGGCCACCGCGAAGTACATCGTCACCAGCGCGCACCTGCCGGACTTCTTCGTCCGCCGGCCCGGCCAGGTCGTGCTGCAGACCTGGCACGGCTCGCCGCTGAAGCAGATCGGCCACGACTTCGAGAAGGTCTGGTTCACCGACGCGCACTACCTGAAGGGCCTCGCCAAGGAGGTCCCGAACTGGAGCCTGCTGCTGGCCGGCAGCACCTGGGCCGCCCCGGTGCTGCGCCGCGCCTTCGACTTCAAGGGCGAGATCCTGGAGAGCGGCCTGCCGCGCAACGACGTGTTCTTCGCCGCCGACAAGGAGAAGACCGCCGAGCGGGTGCGCGAGCGGCTCGGCCTGCCCGAGGGCAAGAAGGTCGTGCTGTACGCGCCGACCTGGCGCGAGGACCGGCGCCGCCACTACGGCGGCTACCAGCTGCACCTCCAGCTGGACCTGGAGGCGGCGCAGGCCGCGCTCGGCGAGGACCAGGTGCTGCTGGTCCGCCGGCACGCCAACGTCCGCGAGCAGATCCCGAGCGCCGGCAACGGCTACGTCTGGGACGTCAGCAGCTACCCGGACATGGGCGAGCTGATGCTGGCCGCCGACGTGCTGGTCACCGACTACACGGCGGCGACCTTCGACTTCGCCGTGACCGGCAAGCCGATCCTGTTCTTCACCTACGACCTGGCGCACTACCGCGACAACCTGCGCGGTTTCTCGCTGGACTTCGAGGCGGACGCGCCCGGCCCGCTGCTGGCCACGTCCGAGGAGCTGGTGGCCGCACTCGGCCGGGTGGACGAGGTCACCGCCGAGTACGCCGGGAAGTACGCGGCGTTCCGCGACAAGTACTGCGACCTGGACGACGGCCACGCCGCCGCCCGGGCGGTGGACGCCATGCTGAGCCGCGAGGCCTGACCGGGAATTCCCACCCGGTGGAGGCGCCCGACGCACTTTTCGCGTCGGGCGCCTCCCGCATTTCCGGGCCTTTCGAACTGGAGTTTCCGGAACGAACTCGCCAGCTAATTCACAGTCAATTCCCAAATTGACCTCGGATGCTTTTCCGGGTGAGATGGAATTCTCGCCGAGAAAGGTCCGTGGAAATGGCTGTCCTCACCAGGTTCGTCCTCCCGCACGCCGCCCCCCGGTTCGGCGACCCGCGTTTCGGCACCCCGCTGCCGGACCAGGAGGAGCACGCCGCCTTCGGACTGCTGCGCGCCCGCTGGTCCTCCCGCGGCCTGGAGCTCACCGGCTTCGCCCGCCCCGACGACCGGTCCACCGCCCGCCCCGGCTCGGCCTGGACCTGGCTGACCCTGCGCCCCGACGACCGCGGCACACCCCTCCACCTCCCCACCAGGCCGCGCCGGCTCCCCGAGGTCACCGACGACAGCGCCCAGCCCGAGCACAACCACGACTGGGCCGGCTTCACCGCCCTGGTCGAGCCGCGCCGGCTGCGCACCGCCGACGGCTGGCTGCTCGGCGACTGGACCGTCGAGGCCACCCTGTTCACCCTCGCCCGCCCGACCCGGCTGCGCCGCCAGTACGGCGGCCTCGCCCCGCACTGGTGCGGCTCCGGCGAGTACCCGCCCGCCCGCTGGGTCGACCACGACGTGCGGCTCCAGCCGTACTTCGCCGACGGCCGGCTCGCCGTGCGGCTCGAACGCCCCGCCGCCCGCCTCACCCGGGCCGTCCCCGGCCCCGACGGGATCGACCTGCACCTCACCGCCGCCGAGCCGCTCCCGGACCGGACCGCGTTCCGGCTGCGCCACCGCGAGAGCGGCACCGTCCTGGTGCGGCCCGCCACCGGCAGCGGACGGACCCGCGGCGTCCGCCTGCCGTACGCGCCGTTCACCGCCGACGGGCGCGGCGCCGGTGAACTGGAGCACTGGGACGCCGCGTTGGTCCGCCCCGACGGCACCGCCGAGGCGCTCGTCCTGGACGAGCGCCTCGGGCCGGTCTCCGGCCAGCACCCGCTGCCCGGGGCCGAGGACCGGGTCCTGCACCTCAAGCACCTCGCCGACGGCCGGCTCCAGTTCTGCGTCCGGCCCGCCGCCGGCTGGGTCGA
Organism: Kitasatospora purpeofusca; assembly: GCF_034043715.1. GTDB lineage: Bacteria > Actinomycetota > Actinomycetes > Streptomycetales > Streptomycetaceae > Kitasatospora > Kitasatospora purpeofusca_A. The sequence continues at coordinate 170,743 of NZ_JAXCLC010000002.1, forward strand.
GCGGCTCACCGACCGGGCCGGCGGCTTCGAACTCACCGGCCACTGCCCCGTCGACGGCCCGCTGGAACTCGTCCTGCGGCACAACGGCACCGGCGGCGAGGTCCGCCACCCGGTCGAGACCGGCCCGGGGCGGCGGTTCACAATCCGGCTGCCCGCCACCCGCACCGGCTCCGACGGGACCGCGCTGCCCCTGCGCAAGGGCCTGTGGGAAGCCACCCTGGAGCCCGTCGGCCGGCCGGGACCGGCCCGCCCGCTGACCGCCTCGCCCGCCGTCCTGGCCGTGCTGCCCGCCGCCACCCTGGCCGGCGGCAAGCGGATCCTGCTGGAGCGCCGCTGGCACGACACCCTGCTGCTGGACTCCACCCCCGTGCTCAGCGCCACCGAGCGCAGCGCGTGGACCCAGGCCCGCCAGCGCACCGCCGGCTACCCCGCCGCCTGCCGCGAACCGCTGCGCGAGGCCGTGCTCTACGACGTCTTCGGCGGCCGCGGCTACGCCGACTCACCGCGCGCCGTGCACACCGAACTCGCCCGCCGCGGCACACCGCTGGAGCACCTGTGGGTGGTCGACGACGCCCAGGCCGAACTGCCGCCCGGGGTCCGCGCCGTCCGGGTCTGGAGCCCCGAGTGGTACCGGGCCCTCGCCACCAGCCGCTACCTCGTCGGCAACACCCACTTCCCGGACTTCCTGCGCCGGCGCCCCGGCCAGGTCGTCGTCCAGACCTGGCACGGCGCCCTGCTCAAGCGGATCGCCCACGACGTCGAGAACCCCTGGCTCGCCGACCACGGCTACCTCGCGGCCCTCGACCGGGAGACCCCGCACTGGAGCCTGCTGCTCTCCCCCAGCCCCTTCGCCACCCCGCTCCTGCGCCGGGCCTTCCGCTACCGGGGCGAGATCCTGGAGTCCGGCTACCCGCGCAACGACGTGCTGGCCCGCCCCGACCCGCGCCGGGCGGCCGCCGTCCGGCGCCGGCTGGGGATCCCGGCGGGCCGTCGGGTGGTGCTCTACGCGCCGACCTGGCGGGAGGACCGGCCACGCCCGGACGGCGACGGCTTCCGGCTCGACCTGCGGCTCGACCTCGAGCGGGCCCGGCAGGCGCTCGGCGGGGACCATGTGCTGCTGCTGCGCCCGCACGCGCACGTCCGCGAGCCGCTGACCGGCACCGGGGACGGCTTCGCGATCGACTGCGCCGACTACCCGGACGTCCAGGAGCTGCTGCTGATCGCCGACGTGCTGGTGACGGACTACTCGTCGATCCTGTTCGACTTCGCGGTCACCGGCCGGCCGATGCTGTTCTTCACCTACGACCTGGCGCACTACCGGGACGGCCTGCGCGGCTTCGCCTTCGACTTCGAGGCCCAGGCCCCGGGACCGCTGCTGGACGACTCGGCCGGCCTGGTCACGGCGCTGCGCGCACTCGCGGACGACGGCGGCGCGGTGCCGGCCGGGTACGCCGAGGTCTACCGGCGCTTCCGGGACACGCACTGCGTGCTGGACGACGGCCACGCGGCCCGCCGGGTGGTCGACCGGATGCTGGCGCTCGGCGGCCGGCCCGGGGGTCAGGAGAAGGCGTAGGAACGCCAGGGCCGCCAGACCTCGTCGACGTCGAAGCGGGAGAGGCTGAACCCGGGGACCGCGAACGCCGCGTGGAAGGACCGGGCCTGCTCCTGGGCCTGGTCGAGCACGTCCTCCGCGAGGCCGTGCGCCACCGTCACGTGCGGGTGGTACGGGAAGGCCAGCTCCCTGGCCAGCGGGCCGGAGCGGATGTCCGCCTCCAGCAGCCGGCACTCCCGCTCGCCCTCCTCCACCCGGACGAAGACCACCGGGGAGACCGGGCGGAAGGTACCGCCGCCGCGCAGCACCATCCGGAACGGCCGGTGCGCGGCGGCCACCGCCGCGAGGTGCTCCTCGATCTTCGGCAGTGCCTCGGCCGGCACCTCGGTGGGCGGCAGCAGGGTGACGTGCGTGGGTATCGACCGGGCCAGCGGATCGCCGTGCCCGGCCCGCGCGTCCTGGATCGCCGTGCCGTGCGGGTCCGGGACAGTGACGGACACGCCGATGGTCAGGAACTCGGGGAGCTCCTGACCACCGGGCAGGCTCGTCAGCGGAGTCACCGCGCGGAGGCCGGGAGGAAGCCGATCCGGTCGTACACCGTGGCCAGCGTCTCGGACGCCACCGCGCGGGCCTTCTCGGCACCCACCGCGAGGGCGCGGTCCAGCTCGGCCGGGTCGTCCAGGAAGGTCCTGGTGCGCTCCTGGAAGGGCAGCACCCACTCGGTGAAGAGCTCGGCCAGCTCGGTCTTCAGGGCGCCGTACATCCTGCCCTCGAAGTGCGCGACCAGCTGCTCGACCGACTGCCCGCTGAGCGCCGAGTGGATCCGCAGCAGGTTGGAGACGCCGGCCTTCTCCTGCTCGTCGTAGCTGACGACGGTGCCGGTGTCGGTGACGGCGCTCCTGAACTTCTTGGCGCTGGCCTTCGGCTCGTCCAGCAGGCTGACCAGGCCCTTGGGGGAGGACGCCGACTTGCTCATCTTGACGGCCGGGTCCTGGAGGTCCTGGATCTTCGCCGTCTCCTTGAGGATGTACGGCTTCGGGACCGTGAAGGTCGGGCTGTAGCGGGAGTTGAAGCGCTCCGCGAGGTCGCGGGTGATCTCCACGTGCTGGCGCTGGTCCTCGCCGACCGGGACGGCGTCCGCCTGGTAGAGCAGGATGTCCGCGATCTGCAGGATCGGGTAGGTGAACAGGCCGACCGTGGTGCTGTCGGCGCCGTACCGGGAGGACTTGTCCTTGAACTGGGTCATCCGGGAGGCCTCGCCGAAGCCGGTGAGGCAGTTCATCACCCAGGCGAGCTGCGCGTGCTCGGGCACGTGCGACTGGACGAACAGGGTGCAGTGCTCCGGGTCCAGACCGGCGCCGAGCAGCTGCGCGGCGGAGATCCGGGTGTTCTGGCGCAGCGTCGCCGGATCCTGCGGCACGGTGATCGCGTGCAGGTCGACGACCATGTAGAAGGCGTCGTTCTCCTTCTGCAGGTCGACCCACTGGCGCACCGCGCCCAGGTAGTTACCGAGGTGGAACGAGCCGGAGGTGGGCTGGATGCCCGAGAGCACCCGGGGACGGTCCTTGACCGGACCAGTGACCGCTGCGTTGACCATGCGGGCCATTGTTCCAGTTCCACCGACCGGTCAGGAAACCTCCTGCCCCGGTGGTTCCGCCAGTGTGACCGCACTCACCCTCACCCGGGCGATCCGCCGGCCCTCCAGCTTGGCCACCGTCAGCAGCACCTCCTCGCCGGGACCGGCCGGGATCCGCACCAGGTCGCCGTCGGCGGGCAGCCGGCCGAGCGCGGCGACCAGGCAGCCGGCCACCGTCTCGTACGGGCCCTCGGGGAGGGTGACGCCGGTCTCCTCGACGAAGTCGGCCAGGTTGAGCAGGCCGTCGAGCTCCACGCCGCCGCCGGCCAGGCGCCGGGTCGGGGAGGACTCCGGGGTGTCGTACTCGTCCCGGATCTCCCCGATCACCTCCTCCACCAGGTCCTCCAGGGTGACGATGCCGGCGGTGCCGCCGTACTCGTCGACCACGATCGCCAGGTGGTGGCCCTCCCGGCGCATCTCCCCCATCGCCTCCAGCACCCGCTTGGTGCCGGGCAGCAGTTTGATCGGGCGGGCCAGGTCGCGGGCCTTGGCGGCCCGTTCGCCGCGCACGCCGTACAGGTCGCGGACGTGCACGAAGCCGGTCACCGCGTCGTAGCTGCCCTCGATCACGGGGTAGCGGGAGTGCGGCGAGGAGTCCGCCTGGGCGCGGACCTCGGCGAGCGGGCGCTCGGCGTCCAGGAAGGTCACCTCGGTGCGCGGGACCATCACCTCGCGCAGTTGGCGCTCGCCCGCGGCGAACACATCGGCGATCAGCGTCCGCTCGTCGCTCCCGAGTTCGGTGTTGGCGGCGACCAGGCCGCGGAGCTCCTCCGAGCTCATCGAGCCCCGGCCGGCGGCCGGGTCGCCGCCGAACAGCCGGACCATCAGGTCGGTGGAGCGGCCGAGCAGCCAGATCGCCGGGCGCAGCGCCACCGACATGACGTCGACCACCGGCGCCGCCAGCAGGGCGATGGAGTCGGCCCGCTGAAGGCCGATCCGCTTCGGGGTGAGTTCGCCGAGCACCAGCGAGACATAGCTGATCACCAGGGTCAGCCCGACCAGGGCGGCGGCGTCGGCGACCCCCTCGGACAGCCCGGCCCGGACGAACAGCGGGGCCACCTTGCCGGCCAGGGTGTCGGCGCCGAACGCGGCGGAGAGGAAGCCCATGCAGGTCACGCCGACCTGGACGGCCGCCAGGAAGCGGTTCGGGTCGGCGGCGAGGTGCGCGGCCCGGGCCGCCCGCCGGGTGCCGCGCGCCTCCAGCGTCCGGATCTGTCCCTCGCGCAGCGAGATCAGCGAGATCTCGGCGACGTTGAACAGGCCGCCCAGGACGATGAAGACGAGGACGAGCGCGGCGTCCTCGATGGTTTCGGTCACAGCGGGCCAGTGTAGGACGACGGCCCGCCGTCCCCGCGGAACGGGGACGACGGGCCGTCGTGGAGGCGCCGGGGCCGGCTCAGATGAGGCCGAGCTCCTGGACCGCGTCGCGCTCCTCGGTCAGCTCCTGGACCGAGGCGTCGATGCGGCCGCGCGAGAAGTCGGAGATCTCCAGGCCCTGGACGATCGAGAACCCGCCGTCCTTGGTGGTGACCGGGAAGGAGGAGATCAGGCCGGCCGGGACGCCGTAGGAGCCGTCGGAGACGACGCCCATCGAGGTCCAGTCGCCCTCGGCGGTGCCGTTGACCCAGGTGTACACGTGGTCGATGGCGGCGTTGGCGGCCGAGGCGGCCGAGGAGGCGCCACGGGCCTCGATGATGGCGGCGCCGCGCTTGGCGACGGTCGGGATGAAGTCCTTCTCCAGCCACTCCTGGTCGCTGCCGACGGCCTCGAAGGCCGGCTTGCCGGCGATCTCGGCCTGGAAGATGTCCGGGTACTGGGTGGCGGAGTGGTTGCCCCAGATGGTGACGCGCTTGATGTCGGAGACCAGGGCGCCGGTCTTGGCGGACAGCTGGCCGACGGCGCGGTTGTGGTCCAGACGGGTCATCGCGGTGAAGCGCTCGGCCGGGACGTCCGGGGCGTTGCGCTGGGCGATCAGGGCGTTGGTGTTGGCCGGGTTGCCGACCACCAGGACCTTGATGTCGTCCGCGGCGTTCTCGTTGATGGCCTTGCCCTGCGGGCCGAAGATGCCGCCGTTGGCCTGCAGCAGGTCGCCGCGCTCCATGCCGGCGGTGCGCGGGCGGGCGCCGACCAGCAGCGCGACGTTGGCGCCGTCGAAGGCCTCGGCCGGCTTGTCGGTGATGGTGATGTCGCGCAGCAGCGGGAAGGCGCAGTCCACGAGCTCCATGGCGGTGCCCTCGGCGGCCTTGAGGCCCTGCGGGATCTCCAGGAGGCGCAGGTTCACCGGGACATCGGCGCCGAGCAGGTGGCCCGAGGCGATGCGGAAGAGCAGCGCGTAGCCGATCTGGCCGGCCGCTCCGGTGATGGTGACATTGACAGGGGTGCGGGTCATTTCTACCTTCTCCAGCAAATCGCCAGGTGCCCCAGGCACGTCGGCGCGCCGGAGCCGAGGACGGTCTCTCGACATCGAGAGAACCGGCGTCAGGGTATCGCAAAGGGAAGCGTACGCCTCGGTCGCGGTCGTGACTGCTCGGTCACAGAGGATGACGGCCCCCCGCCCGGGCGTCGGGCGGGGGGCCGGCGGCGGGTCCCGTCAGCGGCGCGGACGGCCGATCAGCTGGCCGATGTTGTCCAGCAGCGGGAACTCCAGCCACGGGTTCGGCTGGGCCATCAGGGTCAGCAGCACGATCGACAGGCCCAGGAACGTCAGCACGATCACATCGGTGAAGCGGCTGCGCACCGCCAGCATGCCGACCTCCGGCAGCACCAGCCGGAGCAGCGCGCCGAGCAGCACGCCGCCGCCGATGATCAGCAGCCCGTACCTGAAGCCGTCCTGGAAGTCGGCGAACCAGGTGACCGCGAGACCGGCGGCGACCACCAGCAGGACCACCGTTATCGGCCACTGCCGGACCGGCAGCGCGTGGTCGCGCCCGAGCGCGGCCGCCGAGCCCTCGGGGGGCAGGGTGCCGGTGGTCTTCACCGGCCTGCGCCGGGTCCGGCGCGGTTCGGTCATGGCTTCCCGTCCTTCGGGATCGTCGATCGGATGGGTCGGGGCCGGGCGGGCCCGGTGGGCCGGCGGCCGGGCGGGGACGGTCAGGCGCCGGCGCGGCGCTCGGCCGCCACCACGATGTTGTTGAGCAGCATGGCGCGGGTCATCGGGCCGACGCCGCCGGGGTTCGGGGAGATCCAGCCGGCCACCTCGGCCACGTTGGGGTGCACGTCGCCGACGATCTTCCCCTCGCTGCGGCTGACGCCGACGTCCAGCACGGCCGCGCCGGGCTTGACGTCCTCCGGCTTGACCAGGTGCGGCACACCGGCGGCGGCGACGATGATGTCGGCCTGCCGCAGGTGGTGGGCGAGGTCGCGGGTGCCGGTGTGGCAGAGGGTGACGGTGGCGTTCTCGCTGCGGCGGGTGAGCAGCAGGCCGATCGAGCGGCCGACGGTCACGCCCCGGCCGACCACGACCACCTCGGCGCCGTCGATCGGCACGCCGTGGCGGCGCAGCAGCTCGACCATGCCGAGCGGGGTGCAGGGCAGCGGGCCCTCGATGCCCAGGGCGAGGCGGCCGAGCGAGGTCGGGTGCAGGCCGTCCGCGTCCTTGTCCGGGTCCATCAGCTCCAGGACCGGGTTCTGGTCGAGGCCCTTGGGCAGCGGCAGCTGGACGATGTAGCCGGTGCAGGCCGGGTCGGCGTTGAGCTCCCGGACGACGTTCTCGACGTCCTCCTGGGTGGCGGTGGCGGGCAGCTCGCGCTGGATCGAGGCGATGCCGACCTCGGCGCAGTCCTTGTGCTTTCCGTTGACGTACCAGCGGCTGCCCGGGTCGTCGCCGACCAGGACGGTGCCGAGGCCGGGCGTGATGCCCTTGGCCTTGAGGGCCGCCACGCGGGCGGCGAGTTCGGACTTGATCGTGGCCGCGGTCGCCTTGCCATCGAGAATCTGCGCAGTCATGACCCCATTCTCCCGGATCGGGGCAGGCGTCCGTGCCACCGGTCCCGGGCCCCGGGCGGGGGCCGCCGGGTGGCTGCGGGCGGGGGCCGGGCGGGAGCCGTGCCGGGGCCGGGCTGGCTCCGGGCCAGGGCCGGGCGGGCTCCGGACGGGGGTCCCGGGGGCGGTCCTGGCGGGGGCCGGACGGATGCGGAACGTTCGGCTCTTATTGCGGTTGCGCCACAGTCCGGCCCGAGGCGTGAACGCGGCTGGACACGGTACTGCCGTCCGGTCGACGATAAGCAGGCATTCCCCGCCGAATCCGGCCCGGTGACGGGCCGACGGACAGACCCGGCGGGGCGTACTCGGGGGAAGAACGAAGTGAGCCGACCAGACCGCACCGCGCCGACGACCGACCGCCGACGCGGGTTGCCGCGCGCCACCGGACCGTTCCGGCTCCCGTTCGCACGCTTCCCACGGCCCTGAGCGGGCGCGCGCACCGGGTGGTCCACGCCCCCGGTGTCAGTGTGCTCCGCTAACGTCCCGTCCGACCGGCTACCCGTCCAGCCGGCCCGTTCCGGGGCCTCCGCTGTCCCGTCCCCACTCGTCCCCATCTGCCCGGAGGCATCGATGAGCTACCCGCCCGACCCCAACAACCCGTACAACCAGCCCCAGCAGCCGCCGCAGCAGCCCGGCTACGGCTACCCGCAGCAGGCTCCGCCGGCCGCCGGCTACGGCTACCCGCAGCAGCCCCCGCAGCAGCCGGGCTACGGCGTGCCGCAGCAGCAGGCCTACGCGTACGCGCCGATGCCGGGCACCCTCCAGGCGAACAACGGCTACATCAACATCGCCCAGCTCGGCACCGTCAAGCTGGCGACCATGGGCCAGCGCTTCCTGGCCCGGCTGATCGACGGCCTGGCCGTCGGCGCGATCATCGCCCTGGTCATGGCCCTCGGCCTGGCCGGCGCGCTCGGCATCGTCAAGGACGCCGACGACTGCTCGCAGTACACCTACCCGAGCGCGGCCTACAGCGACTGCCTCCAGCAGCAGACCGACGCCGCGGGCGGCATCGTCGCCACCATGATGATCATGATCGGCGTGCTCGCCGTGTTCAACCTGCTCTACGAGTGGCTGCTGGTCTCCTTCGCCGGCGCGACCCTGGGCAAGATGGCCATGGGCCTGCGCGTGGTCAAGGAGAGCACCGGCCAGAACCCGGGCCTGGGCGGCGGCTTCATCCGCTTCATCATCCCGATCGTCGGCGCGTTCCTCTGCTACATCGGCGCGCTGCTGGTCTACCTGTCGCCGTTCTTCGACAACTCCGGGAAGCTGCAGGGCTGGCACGACCGTGCCGCCGGCACCCTGGTGATCAAGAAGTAACGCGGTACCGCGTACGACGGAACGGCCCGGCCCCCTCGGTGGAGGGAGCCGGGCCGTTCCGTCGTTCCGGGCCGTTCCGTCGTTCCGTTCCGGGCCGCGGCGTCAGGCGCCGTACAGCGCCGTGCCACCGGCGGACGCGTCAGTGGAAGAAGTGGCGGGTGCCGGTGAAGTACATGGTCACCCCGGCCTCGGTGGCGGCCGCGACCACCTCTTCGTCCCGGATCGAGCCGCCGGGCTGGACGATCGCCCGAACGCCGGCCGCGATCAGGATCGCCGGGCCGTCCGCGAACGGGAAGAAGGCGTCGGAGGCCGCGTACGAGCCCTTGGCCCGCTCGCCGGCCCGCTCCACCGCGAGCTTGCAGGAGTCGACGCGGTTGACCTGACCCATCCCGACGCCCACCGAGGCACCATCCTTGGCCAGCAGGATCGCGTTGGACTTGACGGCCCGGCAGGCCCGCCAGGCGAACGCCAGCTCGGCCAGCTCGGCCGGGGACAGCGCCTCGCCGGAGGCCAGGGTCCAGGTCGCCGGGTCGTCGCCCTCGGCGTGCATCCGGTCGGCGTCCTGGAGCAGCACGCCGCCGGAGACCGGGCGCACCTCCTGGCGGTTGGCCGGGGCCTCGGGGGCGAGCAGCACCCGCAGGTTCTTCTTGCGGGCCAGCACCTCGACGGCGCCGTCCTCGTAGCCGGGGGCCACCACGACCTCGGTGAAGATCGGGGCGATCTGCTCGGCCAGCGCCACCGTGACCGGGCGGTTGACCGCGATCACGCCGCCGTACGCGGACGCCGGGTCGCACTCGTGCGCCTTGCGGTGCGCCTCGGCGACGTCGGCGCCGGTCCCGATGCCGCACGGGTTGGCGTGCTTGATGATCGCGACGGCCGGCTCGGCGTGGTCGTAGGCGGCGCGGCGGGCGGCGTCGGTGTCGACGTAGTTGTTGTACGACATCTCCTTGCCGTGCAGCTGCCGCGCGCCGGCCAGGCCGCCGCTGCCGTCGGTGTACAGCGCGGCGCCCTGGTGCGGGTTCTCGCCGTAGCGCAGCACGTTCTGGCGCTCGAAGGCCGAGCCCAGGAAGGCCGGGAAGGCGTCCTCGGTCTCCGTGTAGCCGGACTCCTCGAACCAGTTGGCCACCGCGACGTCGTAGGCGGCGGTGTGGGCGAAGGCCTGGGCGGCCAGCCGCTTGCGGGTCAGCAGGTCGAAGCCGCCACCCTGGACGGCCGTCAGCACGTCCTGGTAGCGCGCCGGGTCGACCACGACGGCCACCGAGGGGTGGTTCTTGGCGGCGGCGCGGACCATGCTCGGGCCGCCGATGTCGATCTGCTCGACGCACTCGTCCGGGGTGGCGCCGGAGGCGACGGTCGCCTTGAACGGGTAGAGGTTCACCACGACCAGGTCGAAGGGCTCGACCCCCAGCTCGGCCAGCTGCGCGCGGTGCGACTCCAGCCGCAGGTCGGCGAGGACGCCGGCGTGCACGCGGGGGTGCAGGGTCTTCACGCGCCCGTCCAGGCACTCCGGGAAGCCGGTCAGCTCGGAGACCTCGGTCACCGGGACGCCCGCGGCGGCGATCCGGCCGGCGGTCGAGCCGGTGGAGACGATGGCGACCCCGGCGGCGTGCAGGCCCTGGGCCAGCTCCTCCAGACCGGTCTTGTCGTACACGCTGATCAGCGCGCGGCGGATCGGCCGGACGTTCTCGGAGACAGGGGGCGTGGTGGGAGCGGCGCTCATGCCGGAATCCATACCTTTCGGTCCTCGATGCGGTGACCCTCGCGGGCCAGCCGGCCCACGACGTCGACGAGCAGCTTGCGCTCGACAGTCTTGATGCGTTCGTGCAGCGCCTCGCCGCCATCGGCGTGGTCGGCGTCGTGGACCTCCACGACGCCCTGCGCGATGATCGGCCCGGTGTCGACGCCGGCGTCGACCAGGTGGACGGTGCAACCGGTGACCCTCACCCCGTACGCCAGCGCGTCGGTGACGCCGTGGGCGCCCGGGAAGGAGGGCAGCAGCGCGGGGTGGGTGTTGACGATCCGTCCGGCGAAGGCGTCGATGAAACGGGGGCCGAGGATCTTCATGAACCCGGCCGTGACGACCAGGTCGGGCTCGTACCCGGCGACGGAGGCGGTCAGTGCGCGGTCCCAGTCCGCCCGGTCCCCGTGGTCCTTCACCCGGTGCACGAAGACCGGCAGACCGGCCCGCTCGGCCCGCTCCAGTCCGGCGATGCCGTCCCGGTCCGCGCCCACCGCGACGATCTGCGCCCCGTACGCGGGGTCGGTCGCGGCCTCGATCAGCGCCTGCAGGTTGGTGCCGGAGCCGGAGACCAGCACCACCAGACGGGCCGGTCCGGGCGTGCGGGGCGGGAAGAGCTGAGCGGGGGCGGCGGCCACTGCGCGAATCTCCGTAGGTCGGGCGCCGCCCGCTGGTACGTCCACCGGCGGTGGGGCCACTACGAACGGCAGGTCGAGCGAGGAGGAACTCCAGGAGAACCCGCCGCGACGCGGGCCCCGGGGAACCCGTGGGAGCTGCTGACCGTCACCACCATAACGGCTGGTCGGACGGCCTCCGAAACACCGTCCGGGGCTACGCGCGTAGCTGAGACCGGGATCTCGCCGGCCGTCCGGAGCCGGGCCCGGGCCCCGGCGGACCGCCGACTCCCGGGCCGCAAGACGTGCCCGGACCCCCCACAGGGGCCTGCGGGAACATAGGGTGGCGCGGGCACCCGCCCCACCGACCGAGAAGGAATGGCCGAACCATGAGCAGCGGTGACGACACCGGCGAGCGCAACCCCTTCGCGCCGCCGCCGGCGGATGCCCCCGAGCAGCCGTGGCGCCCGCGCGCTCCCCACCCCACCGGCGACCCCGACCGGCCTGATGGCCAGGAGGGCGACCAGGACGACCGCCCGCTCGTCCCGCCGCCCCACCCGTGGAGCCCCGGCTACCAGGGCGGCGGCTGGAACCCCCGGCCGCCCGCGCCGCAGCCGCCCCGGCTCGACCCGAACGACCCCGCACAGCGCAAGGCCCGCAACGCCGCGCTGGCCGGCATGGCCGCGCTGGTCTGCGCGTTCGCCGCGCTGCACTACGTCGCCCTGTTCGTCGGCGCGCTCGCCATCGTCTGGGGCGTCTCCGCGATGCGTGCTCCCCGGCCCTCCGCCACCGAGGGCGGCACCCCGGCGCCCGGCGGCGGTGGCGGTGGCGGCACCGGCGGTGGCACTGGCATCGGCGGTGGCACTGGCATCGGCACGCAGAACCCGCTCACCCCGGCCGCGCTGGCGGGCATCCTCACCGGCGCGATGACGGTGGTCTTCGTCTCCTCCGTGCTCGGCCTCGCGCTGTACTACGACGACTACGTGACCTGCGTGCAGGACTCGCTGACCTCCAGCGGCGCCGACGGCTGCGACCGGCTCGCCCCGCAGTGGTACGTGGACATCACCAAGAAGAGCGACTGAGCCGGATCACCGCGCCGGGGCGCCGGGGGCACCGGGAGCCCTGGCGGCCTCGGCAGCCGCAGCGGCATCGGCATCGGCAGCCACGGAGGCGCCGGGAGCCCTGAGCCCATCGGAAGCCGTCGAGGCACCGGAAGCCGTCGGGACATCGGCAGCCGTCGAGGCGCCGGGGGCTCCCGCCAGGCGGGTGACCACGCTGTACGCGCGAGCGCGCAGCAGGAGTGCGCCCCGGCGGGCGGTCCCGGCGAGCGCCCCCGGGACGAGGGGGACGCCGGACCGCCACGGCCTCCCCCGGCCGCCCGCCGCCGCCCGCAGCGCCCGGGAGCGCGCCAGCACCGCGACCGGGGCGGACACCACCGCGACCCAGCCCGCCGCCGCGGGCCCCGTCCACCACGGCACCGGGCCCAGCCCCGCCATCCGGCCCGCCCCCAGCGCCCCGCCGGCGAGCCACCCCAGCCCCGCCGCCGCACCGCCGACCAGCAGCCCGGACGCCAGCGCCGCCACCGCCGTCGCCGGTGCCGACCACGGGGCCTCAAGCCGTGCCGGTCCGGCCGCCCGCCCGCCGCCCGCCGGGGCCGCCCGGCCCAGCAGCAGCCCCGGCACCACGCCCGCCAGCGCGGGCAGCACGCACACCGCCAGCCGCCAGCCGCCCGCCCCCGGCTCCGGGAGCAGCGCGAACAGCGGGAACTCCGGCACCGGGCCCAGCGCCGTCCGCACCGGCGACACCACCGTCCCCGCGCCCACCGTGAACCCCGGCCCGAGCGCGTACGCCGTGCCCCACAGCACCGTGTTCGGCAGCAGCACCAGGGTCAGCAGCAAGGCCCCCGCCACCGCCGCCGGTCCACCCTCGAACACCGCCGACCCGGCGCCCCCGTCCACCGCGGTCAGCACCGCCGCCACCGCGACCGCCAGCCCGCCGGCCGCCAGCAGCCCCGCCCCGGCCGCCAGTGCGGCCACCCGGACCACCGGCGCGCCGCCGATCGGCCGAACCCCCGCCGGCAACCCGGCCAGGGCCCGTTCCAGGGCCTCCACCCCGACCGGGGCCGCCCCCGGCCGACGCGCACCGGCCGCCACCGCCGCCGCGGCCACCAGCGCGACCACGGCGAGGTCGGCCACCACCCGGGCCCGGAACTCCCCCGCCCCCGCGCACTGCGCCACCACCGCGCACGCCACCGCGCAGTAGCCCGCCCAGACCGCCGGGACCGCTCCGCGGCCCCCCGGCCGCCCCGCGCCGCGCGCCGCCACCCGCCCGGCCGTCCGGTACAACTGGCCCACCGCCAGCAGCCCGAGCCCCAGCGGTGCGACCGAGAGCGGCACCCCGGCCGGACCGCGCAGTACCGGCGCACCGTGCCCCAGCAGCCACAACGCGGACGCCAGCCGCAGCGCCCCGGCCGCGCCGTCGTCCGCGAACGGGGTCACCACCCAGAGACCGAGCACCGGAACGGTGACCACCGACAGCCCGAGCAGGGCCGTCCGGACCCCGGCGAGCAGGGCGGAGAGGACGGGCCTGGCCAGTTCGCCCGGCGCTTCCAGAATCGGACGACCCGTCAGCTGCGTCATGGGCCTCATCGTGCCAAGGCGACTCGCCATGCTCCGTGAAGAGGCAAACCGCCGGGGTGTCCCAGATTATTGGCTTATGCGCATTTTCAGACCATGCCCTTTCGCCGCCGCGACCGATCCGGCCCGGAGCGTCTGATGACCAAGCCCCCGACCACCGCCCGTTCCGGCAACCGGCCCACGCCTCCGGCCGCCCCCGCCTCCGCGTCCGCGTCCGCCTCGCCGAACCGCGACGGGAAGGGGCGCCCCGAGAAGCGCGAGGACGGCCGGGGCCGGACCGGCACCACCGCCGGGGCGGACGGGGCCGCGCGGAACGGCGGGGGGATGCCGGACGCGGACCCGGCGGCACTGCTGCGCCGCCTGACGGCCCGTGAGGCCGAGGCCCTCACCCACCTCGCGGCCGGCCGGGACCTCGCCGAGACCGCCGCCGCACTGGGCGTCACCCCCACCACCGCCCGCAGCTACCAGCACCGCGCCCTGCGCAAGCTGGGCACCCGTACCCAGGCCGAGATCGCCGCTCTCGCCGCACTGCTGCCGGCGCTCGGGGAGCCGGGCGCCTCGTCGGCTGCGGCTCCGGCTCCGACTGCGGCTCCGGCTCCGGCTCCGGCACAGGGCAGTGCGGGTGACGCGGGAGGCGACCGCCACCGGCCGGCCGGGCCCGGGGACACCGAGGCCGGCAGACCCGTGACGCCCGTGACGCCCGTGCCGCCCGCCCCGGACCCGAAGCCCGCACCCGCCCGGCCGGCGCCGGCGGGCAAGGGCCCCCGGTCCGGGCCGGCAGCGGCCGCCGGCACCGCCGGCGGGCGCCCGCCGGCGGCGTTCGAGGAGGTGTACGAGGCGGGGCACACCCGGCTGGTGCAGCAGGTGTTCCTGCTCACCGCGTGCAAGCACCGGGCGGTGCACTGCGTCGGGCGGGCGTTCGGCGAGGCGCGGCGGCACTGGCCGGAGGTGGCCGCCGGGGTCGGGCCCGAGCAGTGGGTCCGGATGCGGGCGTTCGAACTGGCGCTGTCCCCCTGGCACCGGGGCGGGCCCCGGCGGGCGCATGTGTGGCGGTTGCCGCACCGGCGGATCAGGGTGCGGCCGGCGGACGAGGGCCAGGCGGTGCTGCCGGACCACGACCGGCTCACCGACCGGGACCGGGCCCTGCTCAAGGCGCTGCGCCGGCTCTCCCGGCCGCAGCGCCGGGCGCTGGTGCTGCACGACGGCCTGGGGCTGCCGGCCGCCGCGGTGGCGGTGGAGGTGGAGTCCACGGTCGCGGCCGCCGAGGGGCGGGTGTGGGCGGCGCGGACGGCGCTGGCGCAGTGGGTCCCGGACCTGGTGGGACCGGACCCGGAGGCGGACGGGTTCGCGGACCGGCTGTGCGGGCTGCTGCACCGGGCCGCGGTGCGCGGGGTGCCGGAGCCGCACCGGCCGCCGGTGCCGGTGCTGCGGGCCCGGCAGGGGCTGGTGCACGCGGGCCGGACGGGAGCGGCGGCGCTGCTGACGGTGGCCGTCGGCGGCGCGGTGGCGGCGACGCTGGCGGGTGGCGGGCCGGGCGAGCTGTTCCGGCCGGGGGATGCGCCGCCGCCGGTGCTCTGCGCGCCGGTGCCGACGCCGGCGACCGAGCCGGAGGCCCTGCTGCCGCTGCTCCCCGAGGGGACGCCGTCCGGGATCCACAGCCTCTGGTGCTCGCCGACGCCGGGGCTGGAGCCGGTCGTGGTGGATCCGCCGCCGCCCCGGACGGACGGGCCGTACCGGCCGCCGGCGGGCGGGCGGGCCGGGGTGGCGCTGCCGCCGCCGGCCGTGGTGGCCCCGGAGCCGCCGGGCTGCGCGTCCTGGGTGCTGCGCCCCTGCCCGGCGGAGCACCGGCAACCGCGCTGACCCGGCACCGGAGCCGCACCGGATCCGCTCCGGAACGACGGCGCCCCCGCACCGGCGAGGCCGGGCGGGGGCGCTGTGCGCGAGCGGGGGGGCGTCAGCCCTTGAACAGCTCACGGGCCAGGCGGGCGGTCTCGGACGGCGTCTTGCCGACCTTGACACCGGCGGCCTCGAGGGCCTCCTTCTTGGCCTGGGCGGTGCCCGAGGAGCCGGAGACGATGGCGCCGGCGTGGCCCATGGTCTTGCCCTCCGGGGCGGTGAAGCCCGCGACGTAGCCGACGACCGGCTTGGTGACGTGCTCGGCGATGTACGCCGCGGCACGCTCCTCGGCGTCGCCACCGATCTCACCGATCATGACGATGAGCTCGGTCTCCGGGTCCTCCTGGAACGCCTTGAGGGCGTCGATGTGGGTGGTGCCGATGACCGGGTCACCGCCGATGCCCACGGCCGAGGAGAAGCCGATGTCCCGCAGCTCGTACATGAGCTGGTAGGTCAGGGTGCCGGACTTCGAGACCAGGCCGATCTTGCCGGCCTTGGTGATGTCGGCCGGGATGATGCCGGCGTTCGACTGTCCGGGGCTGATCAGGCCGGGGCAGTTCGGGCCGATGATCCGGGTCTTGTTGCCCTTGGAGCCGGCGTAGGCCCAGAAGGCGGCGGTGTCGTGCACCGGGACGCCCTCGGTGATGACGACGGCCAGGCCGATCTCGGCGTCGATGGCCTCGACGACGGCGTCCTTGGTGAACTTCGGCGGCACGAAGATGACGGTGACATCGGCACCGGTCTTCTCGATGGCCTCGGCGACGGTGCCGAAGACGGGCACCTCGGTGCCGTCGACGTCGACCGTGGTGCCGGCCTTGCGCGGGTTGACACCGCCGACGATCTGGGTGCCGGAGGCGAGCATGCGGCGGGTGTGCTTCATGCCCTCGGAGCCGGTCATGCCCTGAACGATGACCTTGCTGTCCTTGGTAAGGAAGATAGCCATGGTGTGAAAGTCCCCTTCCTTACTTGTTGGCCAGCTCGGCGGCGCGGTCGGCGGCACCGTCCATGGTGTCCACCTGCTCGACGAGCGGGTGGTTGGCGTCGGTCAGGATCTGCCGGCCCAGCTCGGCGTTGTTGCCGTCGAGACGGACGACCAGCGGCTTGGTGACCGCCTCGCCCTTCTCCTCGAGCAGCGCGAGCGCCTGCACGATGCCGTTGGCGACCGCGTCGCACGCGGTGATGCCGCCGAAGACGTTGACGAAGACCGACTTGACGTCGGGGTCGCCGAGGATGATCTCCAGGCCGTTCGCCATGACCTCGGCGGAGGCGCCGCCACCGATGTCGAGGAAGTTGGCGGGCTTGACGTTGCCGTGCTTCTCACCGGCGTACGCGACCACGTCGAGGGTGCTCATGACGAGACCCGCGCCGTTGCCGATGATGCCGACCGCACCGTCGAGCTTGACGTAGTTGAGGCCCTTGGCCTTGGCGGCGGCCTCCAGCGGGTTGGCCGCGGCCTTGTCCTCGAGCGCCTCGTGCCCGGGCTGGCGGAACTCGGCGTTCTCGTCCAGGGAGACCTTGCCGTCGAGCGCGATGATCTTGCCCTCACCGGACTTGATCAGCGGGTTGACCTCGACGAGGAGGGCGTCCTCCTTGATGAAGACGGTCCACAGCTTCTGCAGGACCTCGGCGACCTGGTCGGCGACCTCGGCCGGGAACTTCGCCGCGGCGACGATCTCGGCGGCCTTCTCCGGGGTGCAGCCCTCGTTGGCGTCGACCGGGATCTTGGCGAGCGCGTCGGGGTTCTCCTCCGCGACGACCTCGATCTCCACGCCGCCCTCGACGCTGGCCATGGCCAGGAAGGTGCGGTTGGTGCGGTCCAGCAGGAACGAGACGTAGTACTCGTCCTTGATGTCCGCGGTCTCGGCCAGCATCACCTTGTGCACGGTGTGGCCCTTGATGTCCATGCCGAGGATCTGCTCGGCCTTGGCGACGGCGTCCGCCGGGTCGGCGGCGAGCTTCACACCGCCGGCCTTGCCTCGGCCTCCCACCTTCACCTGAGCCTTGACGACGGCGCGGCCGCCGAAGCGCTCGGCGATGGCGCGAGCCGCTTCGGGGGTCTCGATGACATCGCCGTCAAGCACGGGCACCCCGTGCTTGGCGAAGAGGTCCCTCGCCTGGTACTCGAACAGGTCCACGTGTTTGTCCTTGTTCGTGGTCGCGGATTGTGTCTCTACGAGCGTGCCACGGCAGGATCTTCGCTGCGGGTCGTCGAGGCGGTGCGGGTACGCAGAGGTACGGCCTTGCGGCCCACACAGCCACGGGCGCACACGTCAATTCACACGCGCGTCACGTCCGTCTGGCAGGTTATCCCCGCTGGACGGGCCTGCTTCGCCCGGGGCCTGCCCGTCCATGGTGAGAACCGTCACAGAAAGCCCGGCAGGCGTGCGCCGGGCACTCGGACCGGCGGGTCTGCTCGTCCACGCCCCATGTTCCCCCGTACGAGTGAGACCGGCGCGCGCCGGGCCGGCAGCTCAGTGCACAGCCGCCGGGGGACGGCCTTCCGCACCGCTCACCGCCCATCGGGCGGGCCGCCTCCTCGCACCACTTGTCACCACCACCGGTTGCCACCTCCCTCGGGCCGGCCGCCTTCTCACAGCCCCTGGTCCGGGACCGGGATCGGGCGCTTCCCGATCGCCGCCGCCATGATCTCCGGGAAGGCGTCGGGGGTGCAGGCGAAGGCCGGGGCCCCGAGGGCGGCCAGCGCGGCGGCGTGCGCGTGGTCGTAGGCCGGCGCGCCCTCGTCGGAGAGCGCCAGCAGGGCGATGAACTGGACGCCCGCCGCCTTCATCGCGGCCACCCGCTTGAGCATCCCGTCCCGGATGCCGCCCTCGTAGAGGTCGCTGATCAGGACGACGACCGTCTCGGCCGGCCGGGTGATCCGGGACTGGCAGTAGGCGAGCGCCCGGTTGATGTCGGTGCCGCCGCCGAGCTGGGTCGCGAAGAGCACGTCGACCGGGTCGGCGAGCTGCTCGGTCAGGTCGACCACCGAGGTGTCGAAGACCACCAGCCGGGTGTCCAGGCTCTTCATCGAGGCGAGCACGGCGCCGAACACCGCCGCGTGCACGACGGACGCGGCCATCGAGCCGGACTGGTCGATACAGAGGACGACGTCCTTCTTCACCGCGCGCCGGGCCCGGGCGTAGCCGACCAGCCGCTCGGGGACGACGGTGCCGTGCTCGGGCAGGTAGTTCCCCAGATTGGCCCGGACGGTGCGGTCCCAGTCGATGTCGCGGTGGCGCGGGCGGCCGACCCGGGCGCTGCGGTCCAGCGCGCCGCCGAGGGTGGCCCTGGTCCGGTCGGCCAGCCGGCGCTCCAGCTCGGCGACCACCGTGCCGACGACCGCGCGGGCGGTCTCCCGGGTGGTCTCGGGCAGCGCGTGCTTGAGCGAGAGCAGGGTGGCGACCAGGTGGACGTCCGGCTCGACGGCCTCCAGCATCTCCGGTTCCAGCAGCAGCTGCTCCAGCCCGAGCCGGGTGATCGCGTCCTGCTGCATCAGCTGGACGACGGTGGCGGGGAAGTACTCGCGGATGTCGCCCAGCCAGCGGGCCACCTGCGGGGCCGAGCCGCCCAGGCCCGCGGAGCGGCGCCCGGAGCGCGGCTGCCCGGCCCGGCCCTCCTCGGGGGCGCCCCGGTAGAGCGCGGCGAGCGCGCCGTCCATCGCGGCGTCCCGGCCGTGCAGGGCGCGGCCGGTGCCGTCGGCCTCGCCGCCGAGCACCAGCCGCCAGCGGCGCAGCCGCTCGTCGGCGGGGGTGGTGGCGGGCAGGGGGGTGCCGGCGGCCATCGGGGACTCCTCTGGGTGCGGTGCGGGTCTGCGGGGACGGGAGGGGGCGGCCGTCGGCCGGTGGCCGTCAGGTGTCGCGGCCCTGGGCCTGCCGGGGGATCCTCGGGCGGCCGGACGCGGGGGCGGACGCGGGGGCGGCCCCGGACCCGGCCTCGGGCACGGGCACGGGCACGGGCACGGACCCGGCCCCGGGCGCGGCGTCGGCCGGCAGGCCGAGCAGCAGGGCGACCACCGGCAGCGCGGCGCCGGCCCGGGCGAGGTCCACCTCGGCGGCCTCCCCCGAGGGTTCGGCGTCGCCGGAGTCGAGCGGGCCGGCCGCCACCCGGCTGCCGACGGTGTGCCTGACCCCGGCCTCCAGGGTGGCGAAGGTGCGGCGCAGCAGCGGCAGCAGGTCGGTGAAGACCGCCGCCGGGACGCCGGTCAGCCA
This sequence comes from Kitasatospora purpeofusca, assembly GCF_034043715.1. Classification (GTDB taxonomy): domain Bacteria; phylum Actinomycetota; class Actinomycetes; order Streptomycetales; family Streptomycetaceae; genus Kitasatospora; species Kitasatospora purpeofusca_A. Next base: position 190,321 of record NZ_JAXCLC010000002.1, read on the forward strand.
GGCGTCGAGCAGGCCCAGCAGCCGGGGGTCGTGCAGCAGCAGCGTGCCGCCGCCGCTGAGGAAGCCCTCGACCCAGCCGGCCGCGTCCGCCGGGCTGCTGGCGGTGGAGAGCACCAGGCCGAGCCGCCGCCCGGCCTCCGCCGGGTCCAGCCGGCCGTCGTCCAGCAGCAGCCGGACGGCCCGCCCGCGCAGCAGCCCGGGCACGCCGGTGGCCGGTCCGCCGGTGGGCTCGCGCCGGGCGAGCGACCCCAGCGTGCCGGCCCAGCGGTCGGCGAGGCCGTCGCCCCCTCCCAGCAGGCCGATCGCACCGTGCACCTCGTCGAGGTGGGCGCGCATCACGGCGGCTCCGGCGGCGTCCAGGCCGGTGCAGGCGGGCGGCAGGCCGACCCGGATCCGGTCGGCGAGCCCGCCGGCGACCTCGCCGAGGGAGCCGTGGTCGGTGCCCCGCACGTCGCCGTAGCGCAGCGCGCGGACCAGCGCGGGCAGGGCGCGGGCCAGGTGGGCGACATCGGTGTCCAGTGCGGCGAGGTCGGCGAGCACCCGCATCACGGCGGGCAGGGCCTCGGCCAGGTCGGCCACCAGGCAGGTCTCCACCAGCCCGGTGAGTTCGGCGAGTTCGGCCGCCGCGCGGGCGGTGCCGACGGCCTTGCCGACGGCGGCCCGTTCGACCGTGGTGCCCCACTGGGCGGCCTCGGCGATCCGAACGGCGAACTCGGGCTGCCAGCAGAGCCGCCAGCTCTCCCGGAAGGTGCCGGTGGAGGCGACCTGGGAGCGGACCGGCACCCCCCAGTCGACGCCCAGCAGCCGCAGCCGGTGCAGCAGCCGGGAACGGGCCGCGTCGGTCTCCCTGCGCAGGTCGAGGTCGAGGTCGCGCGGTTCGGGCGCGGGCTTGAGCCGCAGGGTGCGCTGGAGTCGGGCGAGGTCCCGCTGGAGCGGGACGGCGGGCGCGTCCTCGGGCACCGAGCCGAGCGCGTCGCCGACCACCAGCCGGTCCCGGACCAGCGCCAGGGCGACGTCCGAGCCCTCGCACATCACCGCGCGGACGGCGTCCAGCGTCTCGGTGAGCCCGGCCAGCGGGCGGCCGCGCAGCCCGGCCAGGGCGCGGGCCAGCCGGACCGCCTCGATCACGTGCGCGGAGGAGACCGGGTGGTCCTCGGCGCGGAGCAGGCCGGCGGCCCGGGTGAGCCAGCCCGGCAGCGGGTCGCCGTCCGTCCGGTGCAGGTGGTGGTACCAGCCCGGGGAGACGATCCCGGCGCCGTAGCCGGACAGCTGGGAGAGCCGGCGGTGCGTCCAGGGCACCCAGGTGATCTCGGTCCGCACCTTCTTCGGCAGCCCGGCGAGCAGCGCCCGGTCCTGGGCGACGGTCGGTGTCTCGGCCAGCGCGGGGACGTGGAAGGCCCCGCAGACCACCGCGATCCGGCGATGACCGGCCCGGCGGGCGGCGCGGATCCGGCCGCGCATGCAGGCCTCGCGCTGCCGGTCGCGCAGGCTCGCCCGACCGTCCTCGCGCAGCACCGCCATCGCCTCGGCGACGGCCGCGAACGGCGCGAGCGCGTCCTCGCCGTCGGCGGGGCGGCGGTGCTCGACGACGTCCTCCCACCAGCGCTCGGGGTCGTCGTGGCCGGCCGCCTCGGCGAGCCGGGCGATCGGGTCGCGCGGCAGGCCGGCGTCCTCCTCCTCGACGCCGCCGTCCCCGCCCTCCGCGAAGTAGTGTCCGGCCGGCAGGTCGATGAACTGGAGCGGGACCCCGTGGTCGACCGCGTGACGGATCGCCACCCACTCCGGCGAGAACTCGGCGTAGGGCCAGAACGCGGCCCGGGCCGGATCGTCGGCCGCGTGGGCCAGCAGCGCGACCGGCGGCACCATGTCCTTCGCGGCGGCCAGCCCGAGGATCGGCTCGGCCTCCGGCGGTCCCTCCACCAGGACCGCGTCCGGCCGCAGCCGCTCCAGCGCGGCCGCCACCGCGCGGGCCGAGCCCGGTCCGTGGTGCCGTACGCCCAGCAGCGTCACCTCTACGCTCATCGCGCCCTCCTTCCCGTCGTCGGCGAGTCCTGCGGTCCTGCGGTCGTGCGGCTCAGCGGGCGTTCTCACGGGCGTTCTCACGGGCGGCGCGGTAGAAGTCCTGCCAGCCGTCCCGCTCGCGGACCACGCCCTCGACGTACTCCCGCCAGATCTGCTGGTCGGCGGCCGGGTCGCGGACCACGGCGCCGATCACCCCGGCCGCGACGTCGCCGGCCCGCAGCACCCCGTCGCCGAAGTGCGCGGCGAGCGCCATGCCGTTGGTGACCACCGAGATGGCCTCGGCGGTGGACAGGGTGCCGCTCGGGGTCTTCACCTTCGTCCGGCCGTCGGTGGTGAGACCGGCCCGCAGCTCCCGGAAGACGGTCACCACCCGCCTGATCTCCTGGGCGCCGCCGGGCAGTTCGGGCAGCTGGAGCGAGCGGCCGAGCTGCTCGACCCGGCGGGTGACGATCTCGACCTCCTCCTCCAGCGAGGCCGGCAGCGGCAGCACCACGGTGTTGAAGCGCCGGCGCAGCGCGCTGGACAGCTCGTTCACCCCCCGGTCGCGGTCGTTGGCGGTGGCGATGACGTTGAAGCCGCGCACGGCCTGGGTCTCGGTGCCCAGCTCCGGGATCGGCAGGGTCTTCTCGGACAGGATGGTGATCAGACTGTCCTGGACGTCCGCCGGGATGCGGGTGAGTTCCTCGACCCGGGCGATCCGGCCGTCCGCCATCGCCCGCATCAGCGGCGAGGGGACGAGCGCCTCCCGGCTGGGCCCGTCGGTGAGCAGCCGGGCGTAGTTCCAGCCGTAGCGGACCGCCTCCTCCGGGGTGCCCGCGGTGCCCTGCACCAGCAGCGTGGAGTCGCCGCTGATCGCCGCCGCCAGGTGCTCGGACACCCAGGTCTTGGCGGTGCCCGGCACCCCGAGCAGCAGCAGCGCCCGGTCGGTGGCGAGCGTGGTGACGGCGACCTCCACCACCCGGCGCGGGCCGATGTACTTGGGCGTGATCACGGTGCCGTCGTCCAGTTCGCCGCCCAGCAGATAGGTGGCGACGGCCCACGGCGAGAGCCGCCAGCGCTCCGGGCGCGGACGGTCGTCCCGGGCCGCGAGCACGGCCAGCTCGGCGGCGAACGCGTCCTCCGCGTGCTGCCGCAGGACATCGGTCACGAGGTCGGTCATCGGGGCCCCTTCGGGTCGGCCCTCCGGGCACACGGATGCCCGGGCGGCGGGGTGGTCGGGGGGAGCCGGATCGGCGTCCCGGCCTGCGACAACCAGCCTGCACCGGACCACTGACAATCCTGACCGGACCTCAGTTCGGGCCGCTCGGCAGCCGGTCGACTGTCAGTCCCGGCGCCTAACGTCGTCGGCATGGAGGAACGCTGGAGCACCCAACACGTCCTGTCCCTGGCGCCCGACGCCGCCTCGCGGAAGGCCGCGGGCAAGCTCTCCACGTCCGCGCCCTGGTCGGCCGCCGGCACCGACGGCGACGCGGTCTGGGGCGAGTGCCGGGGCAGCGGCGGCACGCCGTACCGCACGGTCGTCGAACTCGCCGCGCCCGCCTACCGCTGCAGCTGCCCGAGCCGGAAGTTCCCGTGCAAGCACGCGCTCGGACTGCTGCTGCTCTGGAGCGGCTCCCCCGACGCCGTGCCGGACGGCGCCGAGCCCGCCGACTGGGCCGCCGACTGGCTGAATGAGCGCCAGGAGCGGTCCGGACAGCGGGCCGAGCAGCAGGCCGAGCGGTCGGCGGCCCCGGCCGACCCGGCCGCCGCCCTGCGGCGTGCCCGGAAGCGCTCCGCCCGGGTCGCGGCCGGCGCCGCCGAGCTGCGGCTGCGGCTCGCCGACCGGGTCCGGCACGGCCTCGCCGACCGCTCCACCACCGGCCCCTGGGAGGAGGTCGCGGCCCGCATGGTCGACGCGCAGGCCCCCGGCCTGGCCACCAGGGTCCGCGAGCTGGACGCGCTGCCGCAGCACCGGCTGCTGGAGGAGTACGCGATGCTCCATCTGCTCGCCACCGCCGCCACCCGCCTCGACGAGCTGCCCGCGCCGCTCGCCGCGACCGTGCGCGCCCGGGTCGGCTACACCACCGAGACCGCCGAGCTGCTGGCCGGCCCGACGGTCCGGGACCGCTGGCAGGTGCTCGGCAGCCGCACCTCGCCGATGGAGGGCGGCGCCGACGAGCGGCTGACCACCCGTCGGCTCTGGCTGCGCGGCGCCAAGACCGGCCGCCAGGCCCTGCTGATCGCCTTCGGCCGCCCCGGGCAGGCCCCCGAACTCGCCCTGCCCACCGGCCAGGTGGTCGAGGCCGAACTGGCCTTCCACCCCGGCGCCCGTCCGCTGCGGGCCGCCCTCGGCACCCGCTACGGCGCCCCAGGGACCGCGCCCGACGGCCCGCCGCCCGGCCTGACCGTCGCCGAGGCGGTGGCCGGCTACGGCACCGCGGTGGCCGACGACCCGTGGCTGGACGCCTGGCCGACCGTGCTCACCGGGGTCGTACCGGTGCTCTCCCCCGAGGGCTGGCAGCTCACCGACGGCCGGCACACCGCCCCGGTGCACCGCGCGGCCGTCACCGAGGCCGCGCTCTGGCGGCTCGCCGCCGTCTCCACCGGCCGGCCGCTCACCGTGTTCGGCGAGTACGGCCACCAGGGCTTCGCGCCGGTCACCGCCTGGGGCGCGGACGGCCGCCCGATCGGCCTCACCGCGCCCTGAACACCCGATCTGCCTTGCCCCGCCCCGCCCCGCCCCGGCCGGACGTCCCGGCCGACGTCCGACCCGACCCGACCCGACCCGTTCCACCGGAGGAGGAGGCCCCCGTGCCCGACCCCTGGGAGTCCCTGCAGACCGCCGCCCTGCTGGGCACCGACCGCCGGCCGCTCCCCGCGCCCGGCCCGGCCGCCCCGTACGACGGCGCCGTCGACCGCGCCGACCCGGCCACCGCACTGCTCGAACTCGCCGCCCTGGAGACGGTCCGCCGCCGGGCCGGCGCGCTGCCCGCCCCGGCGGACGGCCCGCCCGCGGCGCCGGCCGCCGAGGACCACCGGACGGAGCTGCCCGCCGCGGCCGCCCGTCGGCTCTCGCTGCTGCTCTCCACCCGCGGCACCGGCGGGGGCGTCCTCGCCAACCTCGGCGAGCTGCTCCCGCAGTGGCTCGCCACCGCCCGCGACCGGGGCTACCGCGCGCCCGCGGCGAGCGTCCCCGCCCTGCTGGACGCCGCCCGCGCCCGCAGCGAGCTGCGCCCGGACGCGGTCGCGCTGGCCGGCCCGCTCGGCCGCTGGCTCGCCGAGCGCAACCCGGACTGGCGGTTCGTGCGGCGCGCCGCCCAGGCACCGCCACCGACGGCGGACACCGCCCCCGCCGAGGGCGACCAGCTCTGGCACGAGGGCCTGTTCGCCGAGCGGGTCACCCACCTCACCCTGCTCCGCCGCCGCGACCCGGCGGCCGGCCTCGCGCTGCTGCGCGGCACCTGGCCCACCGAGCGGGCCGAGGACCGGCTGCTGTTCCTGGACGCCCTCCAGGAGGGCCTCTCGCCCGCCGACGAGCCGTTCCTGGAGGCGGCGCTCGGCGACCGCAGCAAGAACGTCCGGGCCACCGCCGCCGAACTGCTCTCCACCCTGCCCGGCTCCGCCCTGGCCGCCCGGATGGGCGAGCGCGCCCGCGCCGCCGTCCGCCTCTCCGAGCACGGCACCCATCTGCTGGTCACCCCGCCCACCGCCTGCGACCCGGCGATGCAGCGCGACGGCATACCGCCCAGGTCGCCGACCGGACGCGGCGAACGGGCCTGGTGGTTCGGCGAGGTCATCGCCGCCGCGCCGCTGGCCCTCTGGTCGGCGCACACCGGTCTGACGCCCGAGCGGCTGCTCGGCCTGCGGGTCGGCGACGCCATCGACGAGACCAGCAGCACCTGGGCCGACGACCTGCGCGAGGGCTGGGCCCGGGCGGCCGTCCGCCAGCAGGACCCCGACTGGGCGCGCGCCCTGCTCGGCCCGCCGCCCGTCCCCGGTCCCGGGCGGACGGCCCGCACCACCGGTGCCCCGGCCAAGCTGCTCGCGGTGCTCCCGCCCGCCGAACGAGCCGTCTGGACGGCCGCCTTCGTCGAGGCGCACGGGCTGGGGGACGCCTTCCAACTGCTCGGGGCCTGCGCCACCCCGTGGACGCCGCCGCTGTCCACCGCCGTGGTCGGGGCCCTGGCCCGGGCCGCCGGTTCCGGGGCCTACCCGTGGAGCCACAGCGGGGTGCTCGGCATGACCGAGCGGGCGCTGTCGCCGGAGGCCGCCGGGGCGGTCGAGGAACTGGCCGCCGGGGCCGCGCCCGCCACCGCCTGGGGCGAGACCTTCGCCCGGCTGGCCGGGACACTGCGCTTCCGCGAGGCGATGCTCGCCGAGCTGGCGGCCTGACCCGGCCCGAGGCGCAGCGGGGCGAGGCGAAGCAGGGCGGGGCGACGGGGCCCGGGCGGCCGGGCCCGGCGGAACGGATCGGGGCCGGACGACGCGCCCGGCCCCGGCCCGGCCGTCAGCCGGCGGCGCGCAGGTTGGCCGTGACCCAGGCGACCACCTCGGTGGTCGGGGTGCCCGGGGTGAAGATGTCGGCGACACCCATCGCCTTCAGCTCGACGATGTCCTCGGGCGGGATGATCCCGCCGCAGAACACCTTGATGTCCGCCGCGTCCCGCTCCTTCAGCAGCTCCAGCACCCGCGTGCACAGGGTCATGTGCGCGCCGGACAGGATCGACAGGCCGATGCCGTCCGCGTCCTCCTGGATCGCGGTGTCGACCACCTGCTCCGGCGTCTGGTGCAGGCCGGTGTAGATGACCTCCATGCCGGCGTCGCGCAGGGCGCGCGCGATGACCTTGGCGCCTCGGTCGTGCCCGTCCAGTCCCGGCTTGGCGACCACTACGCGGATCGGTCCTGACACACCCATCACTGCCTCCTGGACCTCGTCGTCCATCACCCCGCCGGGCCTTGTGGGCACGGGGCGGGGTTAACGAGCAATAACCAACCTGAGGGGAGGTTAGCGTCACCCGTCCCGGTTGGGCCCGCCGCCCCTCAAGAGGAGGGGAAAATCACAGGCGCCCGCCGTCCCTCCGCTGTTCTACCCCGCAACCGCACGCCCACAGCCCCTTGACAACCGGACTTTTGTCCGGATGTCCGGCTTGCGGCTACAGTCTCGGTCGTTTACCCCCTCGCCCGACGACGCGCCCGAGGAGGCAGCCGCGATGGCTCCCGAAGCCGCACCTCGCCCGACCCGTGCGGAGCTGCGCGTCGCCGCCCGCGAGCAGTCCCGGGCCCAGCGCCGCGACGCCGCCAAGGCCGCCACCCGGACGGCGCTGCTGCGGGTCGCGCTGCCCTCGGTGGCCGCGCTCGGTGTCGCGGCCGCGGCCGCCTTCACCGTCCAGGGCGAGGCCGACCAGCAGCGGGCCCAGGCGGCCGGCCGGATCCCCGAGCAGACCACCGCCGGCGCCGCGGACAACGCCGAGGCCCAGCACGCCGAAGCCGCCCAGGCAGCCCAGCAGGCGCTCGCCGCGGCCGGCGCCGCCCAGGCTTCCCGGGGCGACGCCCGCCAGCCGCTCACCGGCACCCAGGCCGGGGCCGACCCCGCCGGGCAGACGGCCGCCCAGGCCACCACGACCGACCAGGCCCCGCCGGAGCGCCCCCGGATCGTGATGCCGGTGGCCCAGCACGGCCTGGGCGAGGTCTTCGGCGCGGCCGGCACCCACTGGGCGAAGCGGCACACCGGCATCGACTTCCCGGTGGACGGCGGCACCGCCGTCATGGCCGTCACGGACGGCACCGTCCGGACCCAGTGGAACCCTTCGTACGGCTACATGACGATACTCAAGATGGCCGACGGCACCGAGGCCTGGTACTGCCACCTGCGGTCGTACAAGATCCGCAAGGGCACGGTGAAGGCGGGCGACGTCATCGCCTTCGTCGGCAGCAGCGGCAACAGCACCGGCCCGCACCTGCACTTCGAGATCCGCCCGGCCGACGGCGGCGCCCCCGTCGACCCCCTGCCCTGGTTCCTCGCCCAGGGCCTCGACCCGCGCTGAGGCGGCGCGGGCCGAGCAACCCCGGCCGGCCCAGGCCCAGCTCAGACCCGGCCCAGCCCAGGCCAGCTCAGCCCAGCCCAGGCCGGCCCGGCTCAGGTCAGAGCTTCTCCACCGGCGCGTAGCGCAGCAGCAGCTGCTTGCGGCCCTCCGTGCCGAAGTCCACGGTGGCCTGCGCCTTGTCGCCGACCCCGCTGGTGGCCACCACCGTGCCCAGGCCGAAGGTGTCGTGGGTGACCCGGTCGCCGACCGCCAGCCCGACCACCTCGCGCTCCACCGCCGCGCCCGCACGACGTGCCGACTGCCCCCAGCCCGCCTTCGGCGAGGCCGCCGCCGTACCGCGAGCGGAGCCCCCGCGCGACGAACCGCCCGAACCGCCCGAACCGCCCGAGGACCGCCCGCTCCAGGACGACCCCGAGGAGAAGCCGCGCGCGGCCGGCGCCGGCGCGCCCCCCGTGCGCTTCCACTCCACCAGCGACTCCGGGATCTCCTCCAGGAATCGCGAGGCCGGGTTGTACGCCGGCTGCCCCCAGGCGCTGCGCAGCACCGACCTGGTCAGGTAGAGCCGCTGCCGCGCCCGGGTGAGCCCGACGTAGGCGAGCCGCCGCTCCTCCTCCAGCTCCTTGACCTGGTTGAGCGCCCGCATGTGCGGGAAGATGCCGTCCTCCATGCCGGTCAGGAAGACCACCGGGAACTCCAGGCCCTTGGCGGTGTGCAGGGTCATCATCGTGATGACGCCCCGCCCCTCGTCGTCCGGGATCTGGTCGGAGTCGGCGACCAGCGCCACCCGCTCCAGGAAGTCGGGCAGCGAGCCGACCGGCGGCGCGCCGTCCTCCCCCGCGTCCGGGCGCTCGCCCGGGTCCTGCTCGTACTCCAGGGCGACCGAGGCCAGCTCCTGGAGGTTCTCCACCCTGGTCTCGTCCTGCGGGTCGGTGGAGGCCTGGAGCTCGGCCAGGTAGCCGGTCTCCTCCAGCACCGCCTCCAGCACCGCGGCCGGGCCCGCCCCGGACTCGACGACCTGGCGCAGCCCGGCCATCAGCTCGTTGAACTTCTTCACCGCGTTCGCCGAGCGCGCGGCCATGCCGTACGCCTCGTCCACCCGCCGCAGCGCCTGCGCGAAGGAGATCCGCTCGCGCGCGGCCAGCGCGTCGATCATCGCCTCGGCACGCTCGCCGATGCCGCGCTTGGGCACGTTGAGGATCCGGCGCAGTGGCACGGTGTCCTCGGGGTTGGACAGCACCCGCAGGTAGGCGAGGACGTCCTTGACCTCCTTGCGCTCGTAGAAGCGCACCCCGCCGACGACCTTGTACGGCAGGCCGACCCGGATGAACACCTCCTCGAAGACGCGGGACTGCGCGTTGGTGCGGTAGAAGATCGCGACGTCCCCGGGCCTGGCCGCGTCCGCGTCGGTGAGCCGGTCGATCTCGTCGGCGATGAACTGGGCCTCGCCGTGCTCGTCGTCCGCGACGTAGCCGACGACCTTCTCGCCGTCGTCGCCGGCCGTCCAGAGCTTCTTGGCGCGCCGGTTGGCGTTGCGCTCGATGACGGCGTTGGCCGCGCTCAGGATGGTCTGGGTGGAGCGGTAGTTCTGCTCCAGCAGGATCGTGGTGGCGTTCGGGTAGTCCTCCTCGAACTGGAGGATGTTGCGGATCGTCGCGCCGCGGAAGGCGTAGATCGACTGGTCCGCGTCACCGACCACGCACAGCTCGGCGGGCGGCACCTCGGCGAGCCGGCCGGCCGCCGGGTCGACGAGGTCGCCGTCGACGGTGCGCTTCGGCGCGGCGGCGACCGCGCCGCCGCTCAGCTCCCGGACCAGCATGTACTGGGCGTGGTTGGTGTCCTGGTACTCGTCGACCAGGATGTGCCGGAACCGCCGCCGGTAGTGCTCCGCGACGTCGGGGAAGGCCTGGAGCAGGTTCACCGTCGTCATGATGATGTCGTCGAAGTCGAGCGCGTTGGCCTCGCGCAGCCGCCGCTGGTAGAGGAAGTACGCCTCGGCGAGCTTCTTCTCCATCGGGTTGGCGGCCTGGTCGGCGTAGGTCTCCTCGTCGATCAGCTCGTTCTTGAGGTTGCTGACCTTCGAGGTGAAGGACTTCGGCGGGTACTGCTTCGGATCCAGGTCGAGGTCGCGGCAGACCAGGGCCATCAGCCGCTGCGAGTCGGCCGAGTCGTAGATCGAGAACGACGAGGTGAAGCCGAGCAGCTTGGACTCGCGGCGCAGGATCCGCACGCAGGCGCTGTGGAAGGTGGACACCCACATGGCCCGGGCGCGCGGGCCGACCAGCTGCTCGACGCGCTCGCGCATCTCGCCGGCCGCCTTGTTGGTGAAGGTGATCGCCAGGACCTCACCGGGCTGCACACCACGGGCGCCGAGCAGGTGGGCGATCCGGTGGGTGAGCACCCTGGTCTTGCCGGAGCCGGCGCCGGCCACGATCAGCAGCGGCGAGCCGGCGTGCAGCACGGCCTCGCGCTGCGGGTCGTTCATGCCCTCCAGCAGCGCCGCCGGGTCGATCACCGGGCGGGCGGCGCCGTTGCGGTAGAAGGCGTCCCGCTCGGCCTGCGCGGCCTGGTCGGTCTGGAACAGCCCCTCGGGGATCGCCTCCTCGAAGGCGTCGTACGGGACGTCGTCCTCGTACGGCGGCGGCTCCTCGTCGATCGGCGGCGCGGGCTGCTTCGACCCGGCGGCAGGGGCCTCGAAACCGGGGAGCGGGAGGTCGTCAAAGAGGCTATTCATGGCAATGACGAGTCTATGGCCACCCACCGACAACCCCGCCCGACCCCCGCCCGGCCCCCACCCGGCCCCCGACCGAACGGGCGGGGCAGGGGCAGGGCAAGGCAGGGCAGGGCAGGGGCAGAGCGGCGCAGGTCGGCCGGCGGTCAGACCAGCCGGCGGGCGGTCGCCCAGCGGGTCAGCTCGTGCCGGTTGCTCAGCTGGAGCTTTCGCAGCACCGCCGAGACATGGCTCTCCACCGTCTTCACCGAGATGAACAGCTGCTTGGCGATCTCCTTGTACGCGTACCCGCGCGCGATCAGCCGCAGCACCTCCCGCTCGCGCTGGGTGAGCCGGTCCAGGTCCTCGTCCACCGGCGGGGTGTCGGTCGCGGCGAACGCGTCCAGCACGAACCCGGCCAGCCGCGGCGAGAAGACCGCGTCGCCGTCGCCGATCCGGAAGATCGCGTCGACCAGGTCGGTCCCGGTGATCGTCTTGGTCACGTAGCCGCGCGCCCCGCCGCGGATCACGCCGATCACGTCCTCGGCCGCGTCCGACACGGAGAGCGCCAGGAACTTCACGCCCCCCTGCTCGCCCATCAGCCCGGCCGAGCGCCGCAGCACCTCGACCCCGCCGCCGCCGGGCAGGTGCACGTCCAGCAGCACCACATCGGGCCGCGTCTCGGCCACCACCCGGACCGCGGACTCCACGTCGTCGGCCTCGCCCACCACATCGATGCCGGTCGTCTCGGTGCGCCCGATCTCGGCCCTCACCCCCGTCCGGAACATCCGGTGGTCGTCCACCAGGACGACCCTCGATCGGCGCTCCGGCGCTGCCTCAGTCATTGGCCCTCTCCATCTCCAGCTCGACCTCGGTCCCGCCGTCCGGCGCGGGCCGCACCCGTGCGGTGCCGCCGTTGCGCTTCATCCGGCCGAGGATCGACTCGCGTACGCCCATCCGGTCCTCGGGCACCGTGTCCGGGTCGAAGCCGGGTCCGTGGTCGCGGACGAACACCATCACAGTCCTCCCCTCGACCTCGGCGTAGACCTGGACCGGTCCCCCGCCACCGTACTTGGCCGCGTTGACGGTCGCCTCCCTCGCGGCCTGCATCTGGGCCGCGATCCGGTCGTCCATCGGGCAGTCGCCGACCACCACCACCTCGACCGGGACGCCGTGCCGGTCCTCGACCTCGGCGACCACCGCCCGCAGGCTCTCCGCCATGGTGTCCGGCGCCGCCTCGGCGACCGCCTCGGGGCGGTAGAGCCACAGCCGCAGTTCGCGCTCCTGGGCGCGGGCGAGCCGCAGCACCTCCTTGGGGTCCTCGGCCCGGCGCTGGATCAGGGTCAGTGTGTGCAGCACCGAGTCGTGCACATGGGCGGCGATCTCGGCGCGCTCCTGGGCCCGGATGCGGGCGGTGCGCTCGGCGCCGAGGTCCTGCCACATCCGCAGCCCGTACGGGCCCACCAGCACCAGCACACCCGCGAGCACCGCCAGCGAGGCCTCGACCACCGAGCCGATGGTCGATCCGCTGCCCTGGGTGGCGAGGAAGGCGATGATGCCGGCCACCACCAGCAGCACGCCCGCGCCGACCCGGGTGTAGGCGCCGCGCCGCTTCTCGCCCTCCTCCAGTCCGAACCAGCGCTGCCAGCGCGAGTCGTCGGCCTGCCGCCAGACCAGCGCCACGCCGACGCCGATCGCCAGCAGCGGCCAGGTGTACGGCTTGGCGGTCTGCACGTTGAGCGCGTTGAGCAGCGCGATCACGCCGATCACCAGCATCACCAGGGCGGCCAGCTGGCCGAGCCCGCCCTGCCGCTGGCCGGCGCCGGTGCCGGTGCCGGTACCGGCGGACGGGGTGCCGGCCGCCGGCGCCTCGCCCAGCTCGACGGGCTCGCCGCGGAGCGTGTGCTGCAGCACCTCGCGCATCCGGCCGATCCACCCGCCGCGCCGTCCGCCGCCCCCGCCCAGCTCCCCGCCGCGCCGTCCGCCGCCCTTGCTCAGCTCCCCGCCGCCCACCGCCGCGGAACCCACCGGGACGAAGGTGCCGTTGACGTACCGCCAGTGCGGGCCGCCGCCGCGCGGGGCCGGCTCGCCGATGCCGATCGGCACCACGAACCAGAACGCCGCGTACAGCAGCCCGCCGAGCCCCTGCGCGAAGAACAGCACCACGAAGGCGATCCGCACCCAGCTGACGGGCAGTCCGAGGTGCACGGCCAGTCCGTGCGCGACGCCGCCGAGCATCCGCCCCTGCGGGCTGCGGTACAGCCGGCGGTACGGCGGCTTCCCGTCACCGGGCACGGACGGGTCGGCACCCCCGGCCGACGCGGGCTCGGGGGCGAGGGAACGGGGATCGGAACCGGGTGCTGCCACGGCACCGATCGTTCCACGCGGGCGGACCCGCACGCATCAGGGTGGGGCCCTGACCCTTCTCAGGGACAAGTCAGGGTCCGAGCAGGGGCGGGACCGGTTGGGCCCGGCTCCGGCACCCACCAGGATGGTGACATGACCGAAGACCACCGCACCGAGGAGCTCCCCGAGGCCGGGACGGGTACCCGGACCGGCCCCGACCGGCCGCCGCTGACCCGGGCCGAGCGCCACCGCGTGGTGGCCGGCGTCTGCGGCGGCCTCGGCCGGCACCTGGACATCGACCCGGTGGTGTTCCGCGTCGTCACGGTCGTGCTCTGCCTCTCCGGCGGTCTCGGCCTCTTCCTGTACGGACTCGCCTGGCTGGTCGTGCCGACCGAGCCCGGCGCGGACGGCAAGGGCGGCGGGCGCTCGGGCCGCACCGAGCTCCAGCGGGTGCTCACCGGCCGGGTGGACGGCCAGTCGGTCGGCGCGGTGCTGCTGACCGTGATCGGCACCGGCGTCTTCTTCTCCTCGATGGGCGACGGCGACCAGCTGTTCCCGCTGCTGCTGCTCGGCGGGATGGTGTTCCTCGCCGTCCGCTACGACCCGGAGCGCCGGCGCGGCCGGATCCGGGGCCGGCGCAACCGCCGCCACGGCCACGGCTTCGGGCACCCGCACGCCCACGGCGCGGGCGACCGGACCGGCGGCCCGTACGACCGCTGGTTCCCGGACGCCGGGCCGTACGCCGGGGCCGCCGCGAGCGGCTACCGCTGGCCGCCGGAGGAGGAGGACGAGGACGCCCGCGCCCGGCACGCCCGGGAGCGGGCCGCCGGCACCGTCCCCTCCGACACCCCGCACGCCGGTCCGACCGGCTACCTGTGGGACCCGCGCCACCCCGAGCGCAACCCGTACGGCGGGGAGGCACCGGCACCGCCCGCACCGCCGGCGCCGCCGTACGGCACCCCGGCACCGCCCTACGGGACCCCGGCCCGGCCCTGGTGGCAGCGGGCCGACCTGCCGCAGGGCGACCCGCTGCGCAAGGAGACCCGCCCGACCCCGCCGCCCGCGCCGCGCCCGCCCGTGGTGGTGCACCGGCGCGAACGCTCCCCGCTCGGCCTGATCGGCCTGCTCCTGGCGGTGGGCGCGGCCAGCGCGGTCTGGTCCGCCTCGGCCGGCGGCGGGACCGCCGTGGCGGCCGGCAGCGTGCTGGCGACGGCGCTGCTGGTGATCGGTCTGACCCTGCTGCTCGGCGCCAAGTTCGGCCGGGCCCGCCGGCTGGTGGTCCCGGGTGTGCTGCTGACGGTCGCGCTGACCGCGGTCGGCCAGTCCTCGGTCTCGGCGCAGAACCTGCTCGGAGAGCGCTCCTGGACGGCCGTCACGGCGGTCGAGCTGGAGCCGAAGTACACGCTGGGGATCGGCTCGGCCCGACTGGACCTCGGCGGGCTCGACCCGGCCGGCGCGACCCTGGCCACCGAGGTGGAACTCGGCGCCGGGGACCTGACCGTGACGGTGCCGTCGGACGTGACGGTGAACGTACGGGCCGAGGTCGGCCTGGGCCAGGTCCGGGTGCCGGGCCTCGACGGCTCCGACGACGGCCCGGGCAAGCACAGCTACCAGGTGCTGCCGGCGAACGGACAGACATCCAAGGGAACGCTCGACCTCGCGCTGCGGATCGGGCTCGGCAACATCAAGGTGGTCCAGAAGTGAGGAAGCACCAGCTCGATCTCTTCTCGCTGATCGCGGGGGGCCTGTTCACCGTGATCGCGGTGCTCTACCTGGTCGCGGCGGTGAACGACGTCTCGGTGAACGGCCGGATCGTCATCCCGGTGACCTTCATCGTGCTGGGCCTGGGCGGCCTGGCCGGTGCGGTGGCGGCGGCGGTCCGCCGCTCCCGGCCGGAGGAACCCGGGCAGGACTGACCCCGGCGGGGGCGGTCCCCCCGGGGCCGGCCCCGGCCGGCCGTCAGCTCTCCGGCGGCCCCAGGCGCAGCTTGTCGCCCTCCTTGGTGACCCGGTACTTCGGCAGCGGCTTGGTGGCGGGCCCGTTCAGCACCGCCCCGGTCGCCGCGTCGAACCGGGAGCCGTGGCACGGGCAGTACAGCTGCCCGTTCTTCGGCGCGTCGACGACGCAGCCGGAGTGGGTGCAGACCGAGGAGAACGCGCAGTACTGGCCCGCCTTGGGCTGCACCACGTAGACCGCGTCCCCGCTGGCCGGGTCCTTGACCTGGGCCGAGCCGCCGACCGGGACGCTCGCGGCGTCCACCGTGACGGGCGGGCCGGCCGGCGCCGGGGCCGCGGGCTGCTTCGCCTTCGCGGCGGGCTCCTCCCGTCCGAAGGTGGCGGTCAGCGAGCCGGTGAGCAGCCCGGCCCCGCCCATCGCGACGGCCGCGATGCCGCCGTCCATCAGGGCCCGCCGCCGGACGTGGTCCTCGTGCAGGCCGCGGAGCCGGTCCCGGCCGGACCGCCGGGCGAGGTAGCCGTCCACCGACAGGTAGGGGGTGCCGGCCAGCAGCAGCGGCGTCCAGGCCATCAGGTAGACGAGGTCGTTGCCGAGGTAGTAGGGCGAGACGTTCCAGCTGACGGTGAGCCAGAGGCTGAGGCCGATCGCGGCCCCGCCGGCGGCGGCGAGCCGGCCCCAGAGGCCGAGCAGGGTGCCCAGGCCGACCGCCAGCTCGCCGAAGGCGACCAGCAGGGCGAACGGCGTGGGGTGGTCGAGGGCCGGGCCGAGCAGGAAGGAGATCGGGCTGGAGCCCTTGGCGGCGCGGGTCTGCGAGACGAAGGAGGCCGGGTCGCCGGCGCCGGCCAGGTAGTGGCTGTCGGAGAGCTTGTCGAGCGCCGCGTAGACGAAGGTGACCCCGAGGAAGAGCCGCAGCGGCAGCAGCGCGAGCCGCGAGCCGGCCGCCTTCCAGGCGGCGACCCGCCCGGTTCTGCCCGCCGGACCGGAACCCTCGGCGGCGCCCGGGGGCGGTCCGGCCGTACCGTCGCCGATGCCGGCGGCCGGACCCGCCCCGGCCGCCACGGAGCTGCTGGCCTCCGACATTCCCCACACCTTCCTCGCCGGCCCGTCACCGCCTGACAGGTCCGGACGCATTCTGCCCGGTCGTGAGCGCTTTCGGTGGGAGGGCCCACCCGCCGGGTGCCCGTGGACCCGGAACGACCGTGCCGCCGCGCCCCGGTACGGGAGCGGCGGCACGGTCGTTCAGAACCGGTTCAGGACCGGCCGGGGCGGGGAGTGCTCACTCCCACTCGATGGTGCCCGGCGGCTTGCTGGTGCAGTCCAGCACGACACGGTTGACGTCGGGGACCTCGTTGGTGATCCGGGTGGAGATGCGGGCGAGCACGTCGTACGGCAGACGCGACCAGTCGGCGGTCATGGCGTCCTCGGAGGACACCGGACGCAGCACGATCGGGTGACCGTAGGTCCGGCCGTCGCCCTGGACGCCGACGCTGCGGACGTCCGCGAGCAGGACCACCGGGCACTGCCAGATCTCGCGGTCCAGGCCGGCCGCGGTCAGCTCCTCGCGGGCGATCGCGTCGGCCTCGCGGAGCAGGTCCAGCCGCTCCTCGGTGACCTCGCCGACGATCCGGATACCCAGGCCCGGGCCCGGGAACGGCTGGCGCTGGACGATCTCCTCCGGCAGGCCAAGCTCCTGGCCGACCATCCGGACCTCGTCCTTGAACAGCTTGCGCAGCGGCTCGACCAGCGAGAACTGCAGGTCCTCGGGCAGGCCGCCGACGTTGTGGTGGGACTTGATGTTGGCGGTGCCGGTGCCGCCGCCGGACTCCACCACGTCCGGGTACAGGGTGCCCTGGACGAGGAAGTCGACCGACTCGCCGTGCTCGCCGGCCTCGGCGACGATCTCGGCCTGCGCCTGCTCGAAGACCCGGATGAACTCCCGGCCGATGATCTTGCGCTTCTCCTCCGGGTCGCTGACGCCCTTCAACGCGGTGAGGAAGCGCTCCTTGGCGTCGACGACCTTCAGCCGCACGCCGGTGGCGGCGACGAAGTCCTTCTCGACCTGCTCGGTCTCACCCTTGCGCATCAGACCGTGGTCGACGTAGACGCAGGTGAGCCTGGAGCCGATGGCCTTGTTGACCAGGGCGGCCGCGACCGCCGAGTCGACGCCGCCGGACAGGCCGCAGATGGCGCGCTTGTCGCCGACCTGGGCGCGGATCAGCGCGACCTGCTCCTCGACCACGTTGCCGGTGGTCCAGGTGGGGGCGAGGCCGGCGCCGCGGTACAGGAAGTGCTCCAGGACCTGCTGGCCGTGGTCCGAGTGCAACACCTCGGGGTGGTACTGGACGCCGTAGAGCCGGGCCTCGTCGTTCTCGAAGGCCGCGACCGGCACCACGTCGGTGGAGGCGGTGACGGTGAAGCCCTCCGGGGCCGCCGAGCAGGCGTCGCCGTGCGACATCCACACCGAGTGCTGGGCCGGAACGCCCTCGAACAGGGTCGAGCCGGTGCGCGAGACGACCAGCGGGGTACGGCCGTACTCCCGGGCGCCGGAGTTGTCGACGGTGCCGCCGAGCGTCTTGGCCATCAGCTGGAAGCCGTAGCACATGCCGAAGACCGGCACGCCGGCCTCGAAGATCGCGCGGTCCAGCTGCGGCGCGCCGTCCTCGTAGACCGACGACGGGCCACCGGAGAGGATGATCGCCTTCGGGTTCTTGGCGAGCATCTCGGCGACCGGCATGCTGCTCGGCACGATCTCGCTGTAGACCCTGGCCTCACGCACCCGTCGGGCGATGAGCTGGGCGTACTGGGCACCGAAGTCGACCACCAGGACGGTGTCGGTCTCAGGTACGGACTGGACGGGAGTAGCAGAGGACACAGACGGCCTTCCGGCAGCGGTACGAAAGGTGCCGCACGCGGCGCGCTCCTCGGGGGGTGGGCGCCGGGCGACAGGCGGGGGTCTGCCGTCGAGTCTACCGGGCCGGCCGGTTTCACTCGTCTGCCCGCCCCCGTGGCCGTGACCGCCCCGGCGGCCGGTTCGTTGCTCCGGGCGGACCGTACGACCGCGCCGCGTTCGCCAGACGCGTCACCACGCCCCGGCCAGGGCGCCCCGTACGGCAGTGCAGGACCACGCGTGGAGCTCAACCCAGTCCACCGGCGCGCGTGGCGCCGTCGCGGAACCGGCCAGACCGGGGAGCGGCGCGCCGTGGGACCGTGCGCGGGTGCTGCGGCCGGCCAGCAGGGGACAGCGAACCCGGCCGCGACTGGACCAAGGAGGTGGGGCGGTCGGCCGCCGGGGACGCCCGGAGCCGGCCGCCGCACCCGGCGCGATCCCGGCGCACCCCCGTCCCCGCACCCGCGCCGCTACGCGCGTCTCTGTGCGCTCCGACCGGCGCCGCTACACACCGTGATCACCGGCACCGGCCTGCCCTCGCCTCGTCCGGCCCCGGCCGGACCGCCCCGGCCCGGCCCGACGACCGGCCCGACCGGAAACGGCCTGTACCGAATCATGCCGAATCGGTTGCAGAGCAAGCCCTTCGTCCAGCACGATGCTGCATGGAAGAGGTTCTCCCGACGGCCTGAGCGCCATCCGCGGAGTGCCGGTCGTTGCCGCCGAGACCTGCGGTGGCAACGATTATCACCTCACGCTCCGTGAGCGAAGGCTCGACGCAAGCATGCGCCCGGGACCACCGCCACGGCCTTGTGCGCCCGCGCGCCGGCCCACCCCGCCGGAGCCGGGGTGACGCGCGACCCATCGACCGCTTGACCGGACGGCGTTCCTCCCCCGGCGCCGTCACCCCAGCACCGGCGCGCCCTGACGCCGGGTGCTGAGCGACAAAGGGCCCCGTTCCCCCGCGGGGCCCTTTGCCCTGTCCGGGGTCCGTTCCCGGTCGGCTCCCTGTCCCGGTCGGCTTTCTGTTCCGGCCAGGCCGGCGGGGGGGGGGGGGGCCCCCGCCCCCGGGGCGGCCGCGGGCCCCCCCGCCCCCCCCGCCGGGCCGGGCCGCCCCGTCCGCCGGCGCCGTCGACCGCGCCGACCCGGCCACCGCACGGCTCGAACTCGCCGCCCTGGAG
>NZ_JAXCLC010000020.1:0-109038 GCF_034043715.1 Kitasatospora purpeofusca
CGTCACCCCGGTGGCGGCCGTGGCGCTGTTGTTGGTGACCGTCACCGTGTACGCCGCCTGGGCGCCGGCGGTGACGGTGGCGGGACCGGTCTTGGTGACCGAGAGGTCCACCCCGGCCGGAGTGCCGGCCGCGCCGTCGTAGCGGGCGAGGGCGGCGTCGCCGTCGCTGAAGCCGGCCGCGAGGATCCGGCCGTCCGCCTGGACGGCGGTGCCGAGCGCCTGGTCGAAGCCCCCGCCGAAGTCGGTGGTGGTCCGGCCGTCGCCGCTGAAACCGCTGTCGAGGGCGCCGCTCGCGGTGTAGCGGGCGAGCGCGAAGTCACTGGCGCCGCCCGACACCGTGGAGCCGACGGCGACGATCGCGCCGCCGGACTGCACCGCGACGCCGTAGGCGATCTCGCTGCCGCCGAAGTCGGTGGTGACCTTGCCGTCGGTGTCGAAGCCGCCGTCGAGGTTGCCGGCGCTGTTGTAGCGGGCCAGGGCGAAATCGCTGCCGGTGTACCCGGCGGCGACGATCTTCCCGTCGGGCTGCAGGGCCACCGCGTGGGCGAACTCCACGCCGCCGAACGTGGTGGCGACCTTGCCGTCGCTGCTGAAACCGGTGTCGAGGGCGCCGCTCGCGGTGTAGCGGGCGAGGGCGAAGTCGTAGTTGCCGGCGCCGTTGCCGGTGTATCCGGCGGCGACGATCCTCCCGTCGCCCTGCACCGCCACGGCGCGGGCCGCGTCGGCACCGCCGTCGAAGTCGGTGGTGACCTTGCCGTCGGAGTCGAAGCCGCTGTCGAGGGTGCCGTCGGAACCGAGCCGGGCCAGCGCGAAGTCACCCCCCGTCAGACCCGCGACGACGATCCGCCCGTCACCCTGCACCGCCGCGCCGAACGCGTCGTCGGCGCCGCCGGAGCCGAAGTCGACGATCACCTTGCCGCCGGTTCCGAAGCCGGTGTCCAGCGAGCCGTCGGTGTTGTACCGGGCCACCGAGAACCAGCCGACGCCGCCCCCGGGCACCTCGCTGCGCCCGACCGCCACGATCCTGCCGTCGGCCTGGAGGGCGAGACCGCGGGCCTCGTCCGAGCCGCCGGCGAAGTCCGTCGTCACCTTGCCGCCGGTTCCGAAGCCGGTGTCCGGCGAGCCGTCGGCGTTGTACCGGGCCAGGGCGAAGTCGTCGCCGGCGCCCGCGTAGCCGGCCACGACGATCCGGCCGTCCGCCTGGACGACGACTCCACGGGCCTCGTCGGACCCGCCGCCGAAGTCGGTGGTCGTCCTCCCGCCGGTGCCGAAGGCCGGATCGAGGTCGCCGGGTGCGGCGAGTGCCGCTCCGGGGACCGCGAGGGCGAGCAGCAGGCCGGCGGCCGCCGCAGCGCCTAGCCGACCGGATCCCGGCCACGCGCCGGACCTGAGCCCGGACCTGGACTCGGACCTGAGCCCGGATTTGGACTCGGACCTGAGCCCGGATTTGGACTTGGCCTTGGACTGGGACGTGGGCAAACGGTCCACTTCGAGTCTCCTCGTCGTCATGCCGACCCCTGGTCCGGTGGTCCTCGTACCGAGGTCCTCACGGCGGCGGCGTCGCCTCACGGGTGCACCGCGCACCCGCCGCCCCCGGCGGCCCCCTCGTGCGCGAGGGGCGTTCCGGTCCCGGGGCGTCGGCACACAGCTTCGGCTCGCCCCCCGCCGTGGCCCGGCAGGTCCGGGCGCCGCTGCACCCACTGGCCGCCGAACTCCACCCCGGGGAGTGACCGCGGCACCGGGCCGACACGCCGACGGCCTCCCGGGCGGTGCCCGGGAGGCCGTCGGACGGAGCCCCGGGCACGGCCCGGGGCACGGGAGTCGGAGGGGTCAGACGACGGCGCCGCCGTGCGGGTCCTCGGGCTCGTCCTCGTCGCGGTCCTTCATCCGGACCACCAGGGTGGCGAAACCACCGAGGAAGGAGGCCACCCCGACCCAGGCCGGCCAGCCGGAGACCTCGCGCCAGACCACCGCGTCGAAGAGCAGCAGCGCCGGCCCGCCGAGCACCGCCAGCCAGGCGAACTTGGCGGTGGTGTCGGCCTCGGGCAGCGGCGGCGGCTCCGGCGGGACGAAGTGGCCCTCGTCGGTCTCCTCGGACAGCTCGAAGTCGCGCGGCCCGGCGGAGCCGGCGGCCGGCATCACCGGCCGGCCGGAGCGGGGGCGCGGCTGGGGCGCCAGGTCGGAGAGGTCGCCGGGCTCGCCGGGGAGCCGGTCGGCGCCGGAGGGGTCCTTGAAGCCCTTGAGCTCGCCGCGTGCCCGGAGGTTCTCGACCTCGGGCCAGTCGGGGTTGTTGAGGTCCACCGGGTCGTCGAACTGGGCGACCAGCGCGGCGAAGATCTCGTCCTGCTCGGCCTGGCTGCGCTCGGGCGCGCGCCGCGTCCGGGACGGCTCGGCCGCCCCGCCGCCCTCGCCCGGCACCGGGGCGTCACCGGCGCCGGAAACCGGGCCGGAGCCGGAAACCGAGCCCGGACCGGACGCGGGTCCCTGGCCCGACCCGGACGTGCCGGCCGCCGTCGCCTCGCCGCCCGTCGCCGGGGCCGCCGCGCCCCCGGCCGGGCCCCGGCCCGTCTGCTCGCCGTCGGCCCGCCCGGCGCCCGGCCGCGCGCCGCCCGTGGTCGCACCGTCCTCGCGGGGCGCGTCGTCCTCGCCGCCCGCCGTGCTGCTCTCGTGCACTTCCGGCCCTTCAGCCTTGGTGGTGGTCGGATTTCACCGGGATGACGCCCGCCGCGTGCGCGGGAGCCAACCGTCGGATGAAGTCCTGGGCGGCCGCGAATATTTCCCCCGCGTCGTGGTCCAGCGTCGCGACGTGGTAGCTGCGCTGGCACAGCCGCTCCGTCACATCGGTCGAGGATATCCGGGCCAGCACCAGCTCGGAGTTGGCGGCGGAGACCACGTGGTCCTGCGGGCTGCGGAACAGCAGCACCGGCTGGGTCACCCGGGGCAGCCGGGCCTGGACGTCCTTCCACAGCCGGGCCAGCGACCAGGCGGCGTGCAGCGGGGTGCGGTCGTAGGCCAGCTCGTCCGCGCCGGGCCGGGCGATGTCGTTGGCGACCCCGGGCACGCTCGGCACCAGGTGCCGCAGCACCGGCAGAATGACACTCGCGGGGTTGTCCGACCGCACCGACGGGTTGACCAGCACCAGCCCGGCGATCCCCGGACCGTGCACGGAGGCCAGCCGCAGCGCCAGCCCGCCGCCCATCGACAGCCCGAAGATGAAGACCCGCTCGCACTGTTCGGCCAGCGCGAGCAACTCCCGCTCGACCTCGGCGTACCAGTCCTCCCAGCGGGTGAGCTGCATGTCCTGCCAGCGGGTGCCGTGGCCCGGCAGCACCGGCAGTCCGACCGTGTACCCGGCCCGGGCCAGGTCCTCGGCCCACGGCCGCAGCGACTGCGGGGAGCCGGTGAACCCGTGGCAGAGCAGGACGCCCACCGGCCCGCCCCGGTGGCGGTACGGTTCGGCGCCGGGCAGCAGCGACATGGCGGGCTCCTTCGCGGGCGAGGACGCTGGAGGGTGGCGCTGGAGGTGGCGCTGGTGCGAGCGGTACGCGCTGGACGTGCGGGGGCGTCCGGGGACCGGCCGGCACCGGAGGCTGCGGAATTCGCATCGTCCCACGTGCCCGCCCGCCCCGTACACCCCCGCCGGCCACCGGGCCGCCCCGCCCCCGGAACACCCCGCCGGGGCGGGGCGGGGCACGGACGGACGCCGAAGGGCATTAGGATCGACCGGTCCGCAATACAGGAGGCCCGGGTTGTTCTACCGACTGATGAAGATGATCGTCGCGCCACTGCTTCGGATCTTCTTCCGGCCGTGGATCGAGGGTGAGGAGAACATCCCCACCGAGGGTGCCGCGATCATCGCGAGCAACCACCTCTCGTTCTCGGACTCCTTCTTCTTCCCCGCGCTGATCAAGCGCCGGGTGACCTTCATCGCCAAGGCCGAGTACTTCACCACGCCGGGCATCAAGGGCCGGCTGACCGCCGCCTTCTTCAAGGGCGTCGGCCAGCTCCCGGTCGACCGCTCGGGCGTGCGCGGCGCCGGGGAGGCGGCGATCCGCTCGGCGATCGCCGTGCTGGACCGGGGCGAGCTGTTCGGCGTCTACCCGGAGGGCACCCGCTCGCCCGACGGCAAGCTCTACCGGGGCAAGGTCGGCGGCCTGGCCCGCGTCGCCCTGGCCACCGGCGCGCCGGTCATCCCGGTCGCGATGATCGACACCGAGAAGGTGCAGCCGCCCGGCCAGGTGGTCCCGAACTTCGGCATCCGCCCGGGCATCCGGATCGGCCGCCCGCTGGACTTCTCCCGCTACCACGGCATGGAGAACGACCGCTTCATCCTCCGTTCGGTGACGGACGAGGTGATGTACGAGATCATGCGGCTGTCCGGCCAGGAGTACGTGGACATCTACGCGACCGCCGCCAAGCGGCAGCTGGCCGACGACAAGAAGAAGGCCGACGCCGAGCGCAAGGCCGTGCAGAAGGCCGAGCAGGCCGCCGCCAAGGCCGAGAAGGCCGAGGCGGAGAGGCTGGAGAAGGCCGAGGCGGAGAAGCTGGAGAAGGCCGAGCAGGAGCAGCAGAAGGACACCGGGTCGGCCTGAGACGGGGCCGACCCTGCGCCGGGGGAGGGCGACGGGGATGACGGACGGCGGCAGAGCCGGGGCGGCGGCGCGACCGGGCACGGTCGGCGCGGCGGTGGCGGCGGGCGGCATGTCCGTCGAACTGCCGCTCTGGCGGGCGATCTCCTTCTTCCGGGTGCTGGCCCTGTGCTACGCGCTGCTCCGCTACTTCGACTCCTACCTGGAGTTCCTGCACCCCGTCGCGGGCTGGATCTACCTCGGCGCGCTCACCCTCTGGACGCTCGCCTCCACCCGGGCCTTCTCCGGCCCGCTGCGCTGCACCTGGTACGTCCTCGCCACCGATCTCACGCTCGTGGTCACCGGCATCGTGATGAGCGGCCTGGTCGACGACCCGTCCCGGATCAGCGACGGCGCCCCGACCCTGCCCACCATCTGGGCGGCCGGCACCGTGCTCGGCTTCGCCGGCCGGGGCGGCTGGCGCTGGGCGGCGGCGGCCGGCTCGGTGATCGGGGTGGCCAACATCCTCGGCCACGGCGGCGCGACCGGCGACAACCTCCACAACATCGTGCTGCTGATGGTGGCCGGCTGCGCGATCGGCTATGTGATCGAACTGGCCCGGGCCAGTGAGGCGACGCTCACCCGGGCGCTCCAGATCGAGGCGGCGACCCGGGAGCGGGAGCGGCTCTCCCGGGACATCCACGACGGGGTGCTGCAGGTGCTCGCGCTCGTCCAGCGCCGGGGCACCGGGGCCCCGGCCGGCGGCGCCGACCTCACCGAGCTGGGGCGGCTGGCCGGCGAGCAGGAGCGCGCCCTGCGCGCGCTGATGAGCGGCGGACCGCTGCCCCAGCAGCGCGCCCCGGAGCAGCCGCAGGACGTCCGCACCCTGCTCACCCCTTACACGGACGAGCGGGTGACCGTCTCGGCCCCCGGCACCCCGGTGCTGCTGCCCGGGCGGACCGCCGCCGAGCTGGCCGCCGCCGTCGGCGCCGCGGTGGACAATGTCCGCCGGCACGCCGGGCCCGGGGCGCGGGCCTGGATCCTGGTCGAGGACGAGCCGGAGGCCGTCACCGTCTCGGTCCGCGACGACGGTCCCGGCTTCGCACCCGGGCGGCTCGGCGAGGCGGAGCGGGCCGGGCGGCTCGGCGTCTCCCAGTCGATCCGGGGCCGGCTGCTGGACCTCGGCGGCACCGCGGAGCTGTACTCGGCGCCCGGGGAGGGCGTCGAGGTGGAGCTCAGGGTCCCGCGCGCCGCGTCCGGCACTCCGGCCGGCCTCCTGTGACACCTCCCGCGAAAGGGTTCCGCGTATGACCACCGACCTGTCGACCGATCAGCAGGCGGCCGTCGGCCGGCCGGTGCGGGTGATGGTGGTGGACGACCACCCGATGTGGCGCGACGCCGTCTCCCGTGACCTCGCCGAGGCCGGGCTGGACGTGGTGGCCACCGCCGGGGACGGCGAGGAGGCCGTCCGCCGGGCCCGCGCCTGCTCCCCGCAGGTCGTGGTGCTCGACCTCAACCTGCCCGGCCTGTCCGGCGCCGAGGTCTGCCGCCAGGTGGTCGGGCACGACCCGTCGGCGCGGGTCCTGGTGCTGTCCGCGAGCGGTGAGCACGCGGACGTGCTGGAGGCGGTGAAGTCGGGTGCGACCGGCTACCTGGTCAAGTCGGCCGGGCGGGAGGAACTGCTGGACGCGGTGCGCCGCACCGCCGTCGGCGACGCGGTGTTCACCCCCGGCCTGGCCGGGCTGGTGCTCGGCGAGTTCCGCCGGCTGGCGGCCGAGCCGCCCGCCCCGGCCGCGCCGGTCGTCCCGCAGCTGACCGCCCGGGAGACCGAGGTGCTGCGGATGGTCGCCAAGGGGCTGTCGTACAAGCAGATCGCCGATCGGCTGGTGCTCTCCCACCGCACGGTGCAGAACCACGTCCAGAACACCCTGGGCAAGCTCCAGCTGCACAACCGGGTCGAGCTGGTCAGGTTCGCGATCGAGCAGGGGCTGGACGACGCGGTGTGACGCCCGGGCGGGGTGTGCGGACACCCCGCCCGGTCCGTCCTCGGAGGCCGCCGCGGCTCAGCGCGGGACGCCGGCCACCGCTCCGCGCAGCAGCCCGGCGACGATCTCCACCCCGTCCCTGGTGAGTACCGACTCGGGGTGGAACTGCAGCCCGGCGAAGCCCGGTCCGCGCAGCGCGTGCACGTCCCCGGTCAGCGGGTCCCGGGCCACCTCCACGCCCGCGGCGGCCAGCCCGGCGGCGTCGGCGTCGGTGCAGCGCGCCGTGAAGGTGTTGTAGAAGCCGACCGTCCGCTGCTCGCCGAAGAGGTCCACGCTCTCCTGTGCGCCCTGGTACGGCACCGCCTTGCGGACCAGCGGCAGCCCGAGCGCGCCGGACAGCAGCTGGTGGCTGAGGCAGACGGCGAGCAGCGGGGCGGTGCGGCGGCCGGCCCGGACGGCGGCCAGCGCGTCGGTGACGATCGGGCGCAGCACGGCCATCTTGGGGTCGTCGTCGGCGGCCGGGTCGCCCGGGCCGGGGCCGAGCACCAGCGCGCCGGGGTGGGCGGCGACCCGCTCGCGCAGGCCCGGCTCGTCGAACCGGGCCACCGTGACCCGGTGGCCGAGCGAGGTCAGCAGGTGGCCGAGCATCGCGGTGAAGGTGTCCTCGCCGTCGACGACGAGGGTCTCCAGCTCCTCCGTGATCCGGGCCGGCTGCTGCATCCGCAGCCAGAACGGGGCGAGGCCGGCCCGGCGGGCGTCCAGCGCGGCCTGGACGCGGTGGTTGTCGGCGAGCCGCGGGCTGTTGCGGCCGGCCGTCCGGGCGGGGGCCGGGCGGGCGCCGATCGCGGTGAGCACCCCGGCGGCCTTGGCGTGGGTCTCGGCGACCTCGCTCTCCGGGTCGGAGTGGCGGACGAGGGTGGCACCGACCCGGACGGCGAGCCGGCCGGTGGCCGGGTCGATGTCGGCGGTGCGGATGCAGATCGGGGAGTCCAGCAGCTGGCCGCCGCTGGCCGAGCGGCCGATCAGGGCGAGCGCGCCGGAGTAGTAGCCGCGGCCGCCGCGCTCGTACCGCTTGACCACCCGGGTGGCGTTCTGCACCGGGCTGCCGGTGACGGTGGCGGCGAACATGGTCTCCTTCAGCACCTCGCGGACGTCCAGCGAGGTGCGTCCGCGCAGCTCGTACTCGGTGTGCGCGAGGTGGGACATCTCCTTGAGCCGGGGGCCGAGCACCTGGCCGCCGAGGTCGCCGACGGTGCACATCATCTTGAGTTCCTCGTCGACCACCATGGTCAGCTCCTCCAGCTCCTTGGGGTCGTGGAGGAAGGAGATCAGCGAGTCCAGGTCGGAGCCGGCGGCGGGATAGCGGTAGGTGCCGGAGATCGGGTTCATCACGACCGTCCCGCCGCTCTGCCGGACGTGCACCTCGGGGGAGGCGCCGACGAGCACCCGGTCGCCGGTGTGCACCAGGAAGGTCCAGTAGGCGCCGCGTTCCTGTTCCAGCAGCCGCCGGAACAGGGTCAGGGCCAGCGCGGGCGGGCATCCGCCCGCACCGGCTCCGCCGGGGGCCTCGAGCGTCGCGGTGAAGTCGCGGCGGATGACGAAGTTGGCGCCCTCGCCGCGGCCGATCTCGTCCTCGATCACCCGGCGGACGATCGCGGCGTACTCGGCGTCGTCGATGTCGAAGCCGCCGTCGGCCAGGGCGACCGGCAGCCGCGGCAGCGCGGCGGTGACCTCGGCCAGCGGCAGGGCGTACTGCTCGGTGACCGAGAGGGCCCGCAGCGGGGTGCCGTCGTCGTGGGCCTCGAAGCCGCGTTCGCGGATCTGCCGGTAGGGGACGAGGGCCAGCAGGTCGTGGACGGGGCCGTCGGCGGGGACGCCGTGGCGGACCGGCAGGTCGGCCAGCCGGTCGTGGCTGCCGACGGTGCCGAGCAGGATCTCGACGGTGTCCGGTGCGGTGCGGGGCGTGCGGCGGTGCAGCAGGGCGAAGGCCGGTGCGTCGGCGGCGGTGAGGCGGGCGAGCAGGTCGGCGGCACTGGTCACGGTGGCGGCGTTCCTTCCGGGGATGGCTTCTGCGGCGGGGTGGGTTTCCGCTCCGGGAGGCTGCCGACCGGCTGGTGGAACGCCGACGGCCGCCCCGGGGGGCGGCCGTCGTGTGCGTCTAGGAACGCGCTGACTGTGGGCCACCCGGAGGGTAGGCCCACCACCAGGATCGGGTGTGCGGCGTGTTCACGGGACCGAGCGTAGCGGATCCCCGGGCGGCCGTGAGGCCCGTCACCCGATTGTCCGCAAGTGTCCGCAAGGTGTCTCATCCCTCGGGCAGTGGTCACAATTCGGTTGCCCCACCCCGTAGCCTTGACCGCGTGACCGTGACGAATCCCCACACCTGGCAAACCCTGCCCGCGGCGCAGCAGCCCGAATGGCCGGACCAAGAGGCTCTGCGCAAGACCCTTGCGGACCTCGCCTCGTATCCGCCGCTCGTCTTCGCCGGCGAGTGCGACCAGCTGCGCGCCCGACTCGGTGCCGTGGCCCGTGGTGAGGCGTTCCTGCTGCAGGGCGGTGACTGTGCCGAGGCCTTCGACGGCGTGTCGGCGGAGCACATCCGCAACAAGCTCAAGACCCTGCTGCAGATGGCGGCCGTGCTCACCTACGCGGCCTCGGTGCCGGTGGTGAAGGTCGGCCGGATCGCCGGGCAGTACTCCAAGCCGCGCTCGAAGTCGACCGAGACCCGCGACGGCGTGACCCTGCCGGTCTACCGGGGCGACTCGGTGAACGGCTTCGAGTTCACCCCCGAGTCCCGGATCCCGGACCCGGAGCGGCTGAAGCGGATGTACAACGCGTCCGCCGCGACGCTCAACCTGGTGCGTGCCTTCACCACCGGCGGCTACGCGGACCTGCGCCAGGTGCACGCCTGGAACCAGGACTTCGTGCGCAACTCGCCGGCCGGTCAGCGCTACGAGCAGCTGGCCCGTGAGATCGACAACGCGCTGGCGTTCATGAACGCCTGCGGTGTCGCGCCGGAGGAGTTCCGGACGGTCGAGTTCTTCTCGTCCCACGAGGCGCTGGTCCTGGACTACGAGACCGCGCTGACCCGGGTGGACTCGCGCACCGGCGAGCTGTACGACGTCTCCGGCCACATGGTGTGGATCGGCGAGCGCACCCGCCAGCTGGACCACGCGCACATCGAGTTCGCCTCCAGGATCCGCAACCCGATCGGTGTGAAGCTCGGCCCGACCACCACGGTCGACGAGGCGCTCACCCTGATCGAGAAGCTGGACCCGGAGCGCGAGCCCGGCCGGCTCACCTTCATCACCCGGATGGGCGCGGGCAAGGTCCGCGACGCCCTGCCGACCCTGGTGGAGAAGGTCACCGCCTCGGGCGCGCAGCCGGTCTGGATCTGCGACCCGATGCACGGCAACACCTTCGAGGCGTCCAGTGGTCACAAGACCCGCCGCTTCGACGACGTGCTCGACGAGGTCAAGGGCTTCTTCGAGGTGCACCGGGCGCTCGGCACCCACCCGGGCGGCATCCACGTGGAGCTGACCGGCGACGACGTCACCGAGTGCGTCGGCGGCGGCGACGAGGTGATGGTCGACGACCTGCACCAGCGCTACGAGACGGCCTGCGACCCGCGGCTCAACCGTAGCCAGTCGCTGGACCTGGCGTTCCTGGTCGCCGAGATGTACCGCGGCACCAGCTGACACCGTCCCGAATGTGAGCGAAGCCTCTCCGGCCTGGGGTTTTCCCCGGCCGGAGAGGCTTTTGCGTGCCCGGATCGACAGGTAAGGTGAGGCTTAGTGAACTAAGGCAAGCCTTAGTCAAGATCCACTCGTTCGCGCCCGGGAGAGTCCGCGATGTACGTGTGCATGTGCCATGCGGTTACCGAGGACCAGGTGAAGCGGGCGATCGACGCGGGGGCCGACACCCCGCGCCGGATCGCCAAGGGCTGCAAGGCCGGCACCGACTGCGGCTCCTGTGTCCGGCGCATCCAGGCCCTGCTCGGCGAGTACGGTGCCCGGCCCTGCCCGACCGTCCGGCTGGCCGCCAAGCTGGGGCTGGCCGACCCGGGTGCCGAGTCCGAGTCGGACCCGGCACCGGCGCCGGTGGCGTCGTCGGCAGCGCCGGTGGCGGTGCTGCGCGTCGCCTGAGCCCCGGCCCGCGGGTCACGGCACCCGGTCCCGCTCGGGGCTCCGGCCCCGGTCAGGACTCCGGCTGCTCGATCAGCTGCGCGAGGTAGAGCGCCTCCCCGAGCTTCTCCAGCAGTTCGAGCTGGGTGTCGAGGTAGTCGATGTGGTGCTCCTCGTCCGCCAGGATCGATTCGAAGATGTTCGCCGAGGTGACGTCGTTCTTGGCGCGCATCACCACGATCCCGCGCTTGAGCCGGTCGATCGCCTCCACCTCGACCTGCCGGTCCGCCTCGAACATCTCCTTGACCGTCTGGCCGATCCGGACGTGGAACAGCCGCTGGTAGTTGGGCAGCCCGTCGAGGAAGAGGATCCGGTCGGTGAGCACCTCGGCGTGCTTCATCTCGTCGAAGGACTCGTGC
Organism: Kitasatospora purpeofusca; assembly: GCF_034043715.1. Taxonomy (GTDB): domain Bacteria; phylum Actinomycetota; class Actinomycetes; order Streptomycetales; family Streptomycetaceae; genus Kitasatospora; species Kitasatospora purpeofusca_A. Next base: position 11,097 of record NZ_JAXCLC010000020.1, read on the forward strand.
CGGGTGTACTTGGCGAGCTTCGTCCAGCCGAAGTTCTCCTGCATCTTGGCGTGCAGGAAGTACTGGTTGATGGCGGTCAGCTCGGCGGTGAGCTGTTCGTTGAGGAACTCGATGACCTCGGTGTCGCCCTTCATGGCGTTGCCTTCCTGCTCTGCGTGCGGGACACGGCCGTTACCCTCCGGCTGCACGCATCCTGGCACCGGTACGGGAAGAAATTCCAGTAAGTTCACACTCACTAGGACATGTGTCGGAATATCCGATTTGCCAGGATCTTGAGCCGTACGAGCGGGGCGTGCGAGGTGGCAAAGGGGCGCGCGCGGCCCGCCGCCCGCCGTCTGTCACCATGGATCCATGGGTCAGTCCGAACAAGAACCGTCGTCGCCGTCTGACCCCCGACTCCCGCCGGGCCAGCGGGTCCAACGCGGCTGGCCCGCCCTGCACTACGGACCGGTACCCCGGTTCAAGCCCCTGACCTGGGATCTCCAGGTGTTCGGCGCCACCGCCTCGGCCGAGAAGCACAGCTGGGACTTCGACGGCTTCAACGCCCTGCCCCGCACCACCGTCCGGGCCGACCTGCACTGCGTCACCCGCTTCTCGGTGCTCGACAGTGACTGGACCGGGGTGGCCGCGGGCCTGCTGCTCGACCTGGTACCGCCGGACCGGGACGTCACCCACGTCATGGTCTGGGCCGAGTACGGCTACAGCGCCAATCTGCGGCTCGCGGACTTCGCCGCCCCCGACACCCTGCTCGCCACCCACCGCAACGGCGAGACGATCACCGCCGAGCACGGCTTCCCGGTCCGACTGGTCGTCCCCCGGCTGTACGCCTGGAAGGGGCCCAAATGGGTCCGGGCGGTCGAGTACATGCGGGCCGACCGGCGCGGCTTCTGGGAGGAGCGCGGCTACCACAACCGGGCCGATCCGTGGCGCGAGCAGCGGTACTCCCACCAGGAGGAGCCGGGGGACGGCCCGCTCCGCTAGGGCGCGGCGTCCGGCCCGGCGCCGGCGGGGTCCGATCGGGGCGACTCCTCGAAGGGCGTCCGGTCGGGGTGACTCCTAGAAGAACGGGAAGGTGACCGTCACCACGGTGCGCTGCGGCCTGCGCTCACCGGCCGACGGGGACTGACCGGTCACCTTGCCGGTGCCGAACAGGTTGACCCCGCTGCTCTGCATGGCGAACCCGGCCGCCTGGAGCGCCTTCTCCGCGGCCTCCTTGCTCATCCCGGTCACGTCCGGGACCGCCACCATGCCCTTGCTGACCACCAGCGCCACCGGGGTGTTCTCCGCCACCTGCTCCCCGGCGGCGGGCGAGCTGCTGATCACCGAGCCCTCCGGCACGGTGTCGCTGAACGTCGTGGTCACCGTGCCGGCCGCCAGCCGCACCCCCTCCAGCGTCGAGGCGGCCTGCGCGGACGGCTTGCCGGCCAGGTCCGGTACGGCGATCCGTTTCGGCCCGCGCGAGACGGTGAGCGTCACGATGTCGCTCTTCCGGGACCGGGTGCCGACCCCCGGGTCGGCCGCGACCACCTGGCCGGCCGGGACGGACTCGCTGTAGACCTCGGTGATCCGCCCGTGCATGCCGGCGGCGTCGAGGATCCGCTCCGCCTCGGCCCGGTCCTTGCCGAGCACGCCCGGCACCGTGCCGTACACGGCGCCCGAGATCGCGTACGTCGCCCCGCCGACCAGCAGCACCAGGGCGGTGAGCACGGCCGCCCAGATCAGCGGCTTGCGCGGCAGCCGCCGTCGGGTGGACCCGGACCGGCGGGCGCGGCGTGTCCGGACCGGCGGCGGCTCGTCGTACGGACGGGGCTCGGTGAGCAACTGCTCCATGACGTCCGGGGGCACGTCCAGCACGCTGGTGCGCTCGACCGGGGCCACCGGGGCCACCGGGGTGAGGACCGAGGTCGCCTCGCCGGTCGGGTACCGGGGGCTGGGGCGGGTGGAGGCGGGCGGCTCGGCGTCCAGCTGGGCCGGGGTGAGCCCGCGGCGGACCCGCTGGAGCGCGGCGAGCAGTTCCACCGCGTCGTACGGGCGCAGGTCGCGGTCGCGGGCGCAGGCCCCGGCCACTATCGCGTCCAGTTCGGGCACCACACCGGGCACGGTCGCGGACGGCGGCGGGACGTCCTCGTGCAGATGCCGGTACATCACCTGGACCGGGTTCTCGCCGGTGTGCGGACGGGCGCCGGTGAGCATCTCGTACAGCAGGATGCCGGCCGCGTAGACGTCCACCCGCCGGTCGGTCTCGGCGCCGGGGTGGATCTGTTCGGGCGCCAGGTAGGAGACGGTGCCGAGCACGGTGTCGGTGGTCGAGGTGCTGGAGGAGGCCGCGCCGTCGGCGGCGTCCAGCACCCTGACCAGGCCGAAGTCGGCGACCTTGACCAGGCCGTCGTCGGTGATCAGGACGTTCTCGGGCTTGACGTCGCGGTGCACCAGCCCGGCCCGGTGGGCGGCACCGAGCGCGGCGAGCACCGGCTCCAGGATGTCCAGCGCGGCCCGGATGGAGAGCGCGCCGCGGTCGTTCAGCAGGTCGCGCAGGGTGCGTCCGGGCACGTACTCCATGGCGAGGAAGACATGGCCGCCGTCCGCCCCCTGGTCGAAGACGTTGACCACGTTGGGGTGGGCGAGCCGGGCGACGGCCTTGGCCTCGCGGATGAAACGGGTGGTGAACGCGGTGTCCCCGGCCAGCGAGGGGTGCATCACCTTGAGTGCGACGACCCGGTCGAGCCGGGTGTCGGTGCCCCGGTACACGGTGGACATCCCGCCGGCGGCGATCCGCCGCTCGACCCGGTACCGGCCGTCGAGCAGGGCACCGATCAGGGGGTCGCGCAAAGCCATGTCCACCCGGCGAGTCTAGTGCGGGGGCGGTCGGCGGCTCCGGGGGACACCGCCCCCGGAGCCGCACTGTGCCCGGTCTGTGACACCGGACCGACGTGCGACCGCAGTCGGACAGCCGCTAGAACGCCGGCCGCTCGCGGGTGTCCAGGGCCGCGCGGCCGGCCATCGCGGAGGAGGCCTCGGCGTGGAAGCGGCGCGGGATCCGGCCGGCCCGGTACGCGAGCCGGCCGGCCTCGGCGGCGTGCCGCATCGCGTCGGCCATCAGCACCGGCTCCTGGGCCCGGGTGACCGCGGAGGCCAGCATCACCGCGGCGCAGCCCAGCTCCATCGCCAGCGCGACGTCCGAGGCGGTGCCGGCGCCCGCGTCCAGGATCACCGGGACCCCGGCGCCCTCCACGATCAGCTGGAAGTTGTGCGGATTGCGGATGCCCAGGCCGGAGCCGATCGGCGAGCCCAGCGGCATGATCGCCGCGCAGCCGACGTCCTCCAGCTTGCGGGCCAGCACCGGGTCGTCGTTGGTGTACGGCAGCACCGTGAAGCCGTCGTCGACCAGGGTCTCGGCGGCGTCCAGCAGCTCGATCGGGTCCGGCAGCAGGGTCCGCTCGTCGGCGATCACCTCGAGCTTCACCCAGTCGGTGCCGAGCGCCTCGCGGGCCAGCCGGGCGGTCAGCACGGCCTCGCCGGCGGTGAAGCAGCCCGCCGTGTTGGGCAGGACGCGGATGCCGTTGCGGGTCAGGACGTCGAGCACCGAGCCCTGGGTGGCGGCGTCGACCCGGCGCATCGCCACCGTGGTCAGCTGGGTGCCGGACACCTGGAGGGCCTGCTCCAGGACCTCCAGGCTGGGGGCGCCGCCGGTGCCCATGATCAGCCGGGAGGAGAAGGACGCCCCGGCGATGGTGAGAAGGTCGTCGGCCATCGGTCAGCCCCCCTGGACGGCGGTGAGGATTTCGATCCGGTCACCCGCGGACAGCGCGGTGAGCGGCCACCGGGTGCGCGGCACCACGGTCTCGTTGAGGGCGGCGGCGACCCCGGAGTGGGCCTCGCTGAGGGTGGCGACCACCTCGGCCAGGGTGGTCGAGGCGGGTACCTCGCGCGGCTCGCCGTTGACGCTCAGCCGGAGGTTCGGGGGGATCTCGCTGGTGCGGGGGCTCATGCCGGGACCTTCGTGAATCGGTGGGGGGAGAACGGGCGGGCGAGCTCCGGCAGGTCGCCGGTGGCCAGGTACTCGGCGAGGAGGTCGCCGGTGACGGGCGTCAGCAGCACGCCGTTGCGGTAGTGGCCGGTCGCGGCGACCAGGCCGGGCAGGGCGGTCGGGCCGAGCAGCGGCGCGTTGTCCGGCGAGCCGGGCCGCAGCCCGGCGCCGGTCTCCACCAGCGGCAGTTCGGTGATGCCGGGCACCAGCTCGTGCGCGTCGCGCAGCAGCTCGTAGACGCCGCCGGCGGTGACCGTGGTGTCGTGGCCCTGCTCCTCGGTGGTCGCGCCGATCACCAGTTCTCCGTCGGCGCGCGGCACCAGGTAGATGTGGCCGCCGCGGACGACGGCGCGGACGTTGCGGGACAGGAACGGCCGGTAGGCGGCCGGCACCCGCAGCCGCAGCACCTGGCCCTTGACCGGGCGGATCGCCGGCAGCACGCCGGGGGGCAGACCGGCCAGCAGGTGGCTGCGCGAGCCGGCCGCGAGCACGACCTGCCCGGCGGTGAGGGCCGTGCCGTCGGCGAGCCGGACGCCGGCCGCCCGGCCGCCCTCGACCAGCAGCTCGGCGGCCTCGGCGCGGCGCAGTACCGCGCCGGCCCGCTCGCAGGCCCGGACCAGGGCGGCGGCCAGCCTGCGGCCGTCCACCTGGTGGTCGTCGGTGACGTGCAGTCCGCCGCGTACGCCGGGAGCGAGCATCGGCTCCAGCCGCCGGGCCTCGCGGCCGGTGAGCCACTGCGAGTCCAGGCCGAGCCGCCGGTGGAAGGCGTGCAGTTCGCGCAGTTCCTCGCGGTCGTCGGAGTCCAGGGCGACGGCGAGGGTGCCGCACTGCCGGTAGCCGGTGTCCAGGCCGCCGCTCGCCTCGGTGAGTTCGGCGGCGAAGGCCGCCCAGCGCGCGTTGGAGGCCATGCCGAGGCGGAGCAGGGGCTCCTCGCCGTACTGGAGTTCGGTGACCGGGGCGAGCATGCCCGCCGCGACCTGGGCGGCGCCGCCGCCGGGGGCCGGGTCCAGCACGGTGACCCCGAGGCCCCGCCGGGCCGCCTGCCAGGCGACCACCAGCCCGATGATCCCGCCGCCGACCACCAGCACCTCGGCGCGGTCGCCCGATGCCAAGCGTGTCAAAGTCGCTGCTCTCCCTTCGCCGGTATGACCCGGATCAGGTTCGGACGGTCGCGGGCCGTGCCAGCCCGCCTCTCAGCCCGGTTCGCCGGGCTCCCGTGATGGTGCTCCCACCTTAACTCCGGGGGGTCGGGCCGCTGAAGGTGCCCGCGAGCGGCCGGACCGCAGGCGCGGGTTCGAAGACGGGTCCTAGGTCCGAGGGCCTGCGACCGGGCTCAGTACAGTGACGGACGTGGCTGAGTCGAGCGGGACGGGACAGACGGACCGGGTGGTCGTGGTCGGCGCCGGGCTGGCCGGGGCGCAGTGCGCCGCGGTGCTGCGGCGGGACGGCTGGGAGGGGCGGATCACACTGGTCGGCGAGGAGCCGCACGCGCCCTACGACCGGCCGCCGCTCTCCAAGGACGTCCTGCTCGGCAAGGCCGACAGCACCGCCCTCGACCTCGACTTCGGGCAGCTCGACGTCGAACTGCTCACCGGCCGCCGCGCCACCGGGCTCACCCCCGGCGGCCCCGGCGGGGCCGGCACGCTGCACACCGACGCCGGGGACGTCCGGTACGACGCGCTGGTGATCGCCACCGGCTCCGAACCGCGTGTCCTGCCCGGCGCCGAGCGGGCCCACCTGCTGCACACCCTGGACGACGCGCTGGCGCTGCGCGACCTGCTCCGCCCCGGCCTGCGCCTGGTGCTCGTCGGGGCGGGCTGGATCGGCGCCGAGGTGGCCACCGCCGCCCGGGCGGCCGGCTGCCGGGTGACCGTGGTCGAGGCCGGGCCGGCGCCCGTCCCCGGCGCGCTGCCCACCGAGGTCGGCCGGGCGATGGCCGCCTGGTACGCGCAGGCCGGGATCGAACTGCGCTGCGGCACCGGTGTGGCCGCCGTCGAACCGGGCGCGGTGCTGCTCGCCGACGGCTCGCGGCTGCCCGCGGACGAGGTCGTGGTCGGCATCGGAGCCCGCCCGGCCACCGGCTGGCTGGCCGGCACCGGCGTCGCGCTGGACCCGGCGGGCGCCGTCCTGGTGGACGAGCGGCTGCGCACCACCGTGCCGGGCGTCCTCGCGGCCGGAGACTGCGTCGGCTACCCGTCGGCGCGTTCCGGCACCCGGCTGACCGTCCAGCACTGGGACCACGCGCTGCGGTCCGGCGAGGCCGCCGCCGTCTCCCTGCTCGGAGCGGACGCACCGCCGTACGACCCGGTGCAGTACTTCTGGTCGGAGCAGTTCGGGCGGATGGTGCAGTACGCCGGACGGCACGCCGCGGACGACGAACTGCTGTGGCGCGGCTCGCCGGACGACGCCGAATGGTCGGTGCTGTGGCTGCGCGGCGGCGTCCTGCGGGCGCTGCTCGCGGTGGACCGGCCGCGCGACCTGACCCAGGGCAGGCGACTGGTCGAGCGCGGCGCCGTACTGGACCCGGCCCGGGCGGCCGACCCGGCCGTTCCGCTGAAGTCCGCGCTCGCCGGGTAGCCGCCGGGAGGCCGATTGGTGCGCGGGGGGCCGCGGAGGTGGCAGTCTGGAGGGGTGAGTGAGATCGAAGCCAAGATTGAATCCCTGGTCCCCGCGTGGCTCTACCTGCCCGACATCTCCGAGCGGTGGGGTGTGGTGATCACCGAGATCCGCAACATGGTCAAGAAGGGTGAGCTGATCGCCGTCCGCCGCGGCCCCAACAAGTCGCTGCAGGTCCCGGCGGCGTTCATCGACGACACCGGCCCGGTGAAGCACCTGATCGGCACGGTGACGGTGCTGCGCGACAGCGGCTTCAAGGACGACGAGATCCTGGTGTGGATGTTCACCGAGGACCCGTCGCTGCCCGGCACCCCGGTGCAGGCGCTCTGCGAGAACCGGGCCACCGAGGTCAAGCGGCGGGCCCAGGCGATGGCGTGGTGACGGACCGGCGCGGACGACTCGCCGAGGCCCGGCTGTACCTGTGCACCGACGCCCGGCGCGAGCAGGGCGACCTGGCCGGGTTCCTGGACGCGGCGCTGGCCGGCGGCGTGGACATCGTCCAGCTCCGGGACAAGGGCCTGGAGGCCAAGCAGGAGCTGGCCGCGCTGGAGGTCTTCGCCGACGCCTGCCGCCGGCACGGCAAGCTGCTCGCGGTCAACGACCGGGCCGATGTCGCCCACGCGGCCGGCCCGGACGTGCTGCACCTCGGGCAGGACGACCTGCCGGTGCCGGCCGCCCGCGCGATCCTCGGTGAGGACGTGCTGATCGGGCGCTCCTGCCACGCCGAGGCGGAGGTGGACGCGGCGGCCGTCGAGCCGGGCGTCGACTACTTCTGCACCGGTCCGGTCTGGCCGACCCCGACCAAGCCGGGCCGCTTCGCGCCGGGCCTCGGCCTGGTCGAGTACGCGGCGAAGCTGTCCACCGGGCGGCCTTGGTTCGCCATCGGCGGCATCGACCTCGGCAACCTGGACGAGGTGCTGGCCGCCGGGGCCCGCCGGGTGGTGGTCGTCCGGGCCATCACCGCGGCCGAGGACCCGGGCGCGGCGGCCGCCGAGTTCGCCCGGCGGCTGCGCGCCGTCTGACCCCGGACTCCGGCGACTCCCGGGGCTTCCGGGGCCTGGATCCGCTGGGCCTTCCGAGGTCTTGGAGGTCTTCGAGGTCCTCGACGTCGTTCGGGGCCGTCGTCGTCCGGCTCAGTACTTGCGGACGGTGGCGGCCTCGGCCAGCGCCAGCAGGGCCGCCCGGGCCTGCCCGTCCGCCAGCGGGGCCGCCTCCAGCGCCCGCAGCGACCGGCGCAGCAGCTCGTCGATCCGCTGCTCCACCCGTTCCGGCGCCCCGCTGCGGGCCACCAGCTCGCGCAGCCCGGCGACCTCGGCGGGCGTCAGGTCGGGAGCGCCCAGCCGCTCGTCCAGCCGGCGGGCCTCGGCGGCCGGCAGCCCCCGCATGGCGTGCGCGACCAGCAGCGTCCGCTTGCCCTCGCGCAGGTCGTCGCCGGCCGGCTTGCCGGTGACCGCCGGGTCGCCGAACACGCCGAGCAGGTCGTCCCGCAGCTGGAACGCCTCGCCCAGCGGCAGGCCGAACGCCCCGTACGCCTCCACCAGCCCGGTCCCGGCACCCGCGAGCAGCGCGCCGACCTGGAGCGGCCGCTCGATCGTGTACTTGGCCGATTTGTAGTGCAGGACGGTCTGCGCCCGCTCCAGCGCGCCGCCGTCGGTGGAGTCCCCGGCGACCGGCTCCAGCACGTCCAGGTACTGGCCCACCATGACCTCGGTGCGCATCAGGTCGAACATCGGCTTGGCGGCCAGCACCGCGTCCGGGTCCAGGCCGGAGTTCAGGAACAGCTCGTCGCACCAGATCAGCAGCAGGTCGCCGAGCAGCACCGCGGCCGAGGCGCCGTACTGCTCGCGGTCGCCGCGCCACCCCCGGGCGCGGTGCAGGGCCTCGAAGCGGCGGTGCACGGAGGGCAGGCCGCGCCGGGTGTCGCTGCGGTCCATGAGGTCGTCGTGGACCAGGGCGCTGGCCTGAAGCAGTTCCAGCGCCGCCGCCGCCCGGGTGATCCCCTCGCTCTTCGCCGGGCCTCCGGCGCCGCGCCAGCCCCAGTAGCAGAAGGCCGGGCGGAGCCGCTTGCCGCCGTCCAGCAGGAAGTCGCGCAGCGCGTCGGTGACCGGGTCCAGCTGCGGCGAGACCTTGCTGAGCAGGGCCGACTGGCCGTCCATGAAGCCGACGAGGGCGGCGTTGACGCGCTCGCGCACGTCCTCCATGTCAATGGGGTTGGCCGGCCGCAGGCTGGACGAGGTCACGATGGGGCTCCGGAGGTAGCTGGGGTGCAGCAAGGGTATCCGGGGCGGAGGAGAACAGCCGTACGGGCGAGTTTCGGCCGGGCGGGCGAGGCGCTGTTCACGCGGGCGTCGCACCGGGCACCGGCGCCGTCCGTCCGGGGTTCGCCGTTGGTCCATCCGGCGTCTCAGAACATGGGACGGAGTTGTCCGCGCCCTTCCGCCGACGGCTAACCTGCCACCATGGCACTCGGTATCGCTTCGACCAGACCGGACCGCGCACAGACCGTCCGCGACCTGCTGGCGGCCGGAAAGCGGTCCTTCTCCTTCGAGTTCATGCCGCCACGCACCGAGGTCGGCGAGCAGAGGCTCTGGGACGCCATCCGGCGGCTCGAACCGCTCGACCCCAACTTCGTCTGCATGACCTACGGCGCCGGCGGCTCCTCGCGGGAGCGCACGGTGAACATGGTCGGCCGGATCGCCACCGAGACCACGCTCACCCCGGTCGCCCACCTGACCGCCGTCGACCACTCGGTCGCGGAACTGCGCAACATCATCGGCCAGTACGCCGACCAGGGCGTCCGGAACGTCCTCGCGGTGCGCGGCGACCCGCCCGGCGACCCGATGGGCGAGTGGGTCAGCCACCCGGAGGGCGTCACCTACGCGTACGAGCTGGTCGAGCTGATCAAGGGCATCGGCGACTTCTGCGTCGGAGTGGCGGCCTCGCCCAACATGCACCCGAGGTCGACCGACTGGGACGAGGACATCCGGCACTTCGTCGCGAAGATCCGCTCCGGGGCCGACTACGCCATCACCCAGATGTTCTTCGAGGTCGACGACTACCTGCGGCTGCGCGACCGGGTGACGGCCGCCGGCTGCGAGACGCCGATCATCCCGGAGATCATGCCGGTCACCAACGCCCGGCAGCTGGAGCGGTTCCCCCAGCTGAGCGGCGCGCCCTTCCCGGCCGAGCTGGAGGCCGGGCTGCGCGCGGTCATCGACGACCCGGTGGCGCTGCGCGAGGTCGGGATGGAGCACGCCACCGCGATGTCCGAGCGGCTGCTCGCCGAGGGTGCCCCCGGCCTGCACTTCATCACCCTGAACCACTCGACCGCGACCCTGGAGATCTACCAGAACCTCGGTCTGCACCAGCGCTGAGCTGCGCGCTTCCGACCCTTCGGGGCGCCCTTCCCGGTACGCCCGACGGGTGGGAACGCGATGCGGTACCCGGGCCGTTGAACGGGTACAGTCGCGGCACACGCGCGGCGGGCGCGGGCACGCGACTGGAGGTAGCGGGCGGGATGGGGATCGGATACCTGCTGCTGTACGCCGCGTTGGCGGTGGTGGCGCTCTGGCTGGTCGCCGAGCTGCTGTTCCAGAACCGGGCCCCGCTGCACTGGCGCGGCCTGGCCCTGGTCGGCTTCCTCGCGGTGGCCGGCGGCATGGCGATGGGCTCGGTCCCGGTGATCGGCGGGGGCGCCGCGATGTTCGCGGTCGGCCAGACCTTCGTGACGCTCTCGGTCAAGCGCGGCTACGCGGGCGGCTGGTCGCTGCGCCGCGCGGACGGGAGCCTGCCCGGGCCGCTCGCCAAGGTGCCGCTGCTCGGCGCGATCACCGGTGGCGGCGCGGTGGCCGTCGCGACCGTGGCCGCGGCGGAGCGGGTCGGCGAGGTCGGCGCCGTCGAGGAGGCCGGACCGGTCGCGGACAGCACGCCCCGGACGCCGGAGGAGGCACCCGTCGAGCAGACCGCCGCCTTCCAGATGCAGGAACTGGCCGCCGACGGGGTCTACGCCGCCGCCTACTACGAGCAGCAGCAGACCGAGGTGCTCCACGCGGTCGAGAACGTCCAGGCGGCGCCCCAGCAGGACGCCTACGCGGAGGCGTACCAGGGCGGCTACGACCCGGCGCAGCAGCACACCGGCCAGTACGGCTACGACCAGCAGCAGCAACAGCAACAGCAGCAGCAGTGGCAGGCCCAGCAGCAGCCGGTGTTCGGCTACGACCAGGGCTACGGCGGCTACCAGCAGCAGGACCCGTACGGCGGCTACCAGCAGCAGCCGGACCCCTACGCGGCCTACCAGCAGCAGCCCCAGCCGCACGAGCAGCAGCACGACCCGCAGCACGACCCGGGGCAGCAGCACGCCGGCCAGTACGGCTACGACCAGCAGCACCAGCAACAGCAGCAGCAGTGGCAGGCCCAGCAGCAGCCCGACCAGCAGCACGCCACCGGCATCCCCCAGCAGCCGCAGTACGACCAGTACGGCTACCAGCAGCAGCCCACCTGGCAGCAGCACCAGGGCTAGGCCGCTCCCTCCCGCCCGGCGCCGGTGGGGCGGCTCAGGCCGGGCCGATGAGGTTGGCCACGATGCAGGCCGACATGCCGACCCGGGCCAGCCCGCCGCCGGGGTGGGCGCCGCCGCCGGTGAGGTAGAGGCCCGGGTGGTCCTCGTTCGGGGCCTGGAGGAGGTCGCCGTCGAGGCCGGCCAGGGCCGGCGGCGGGACGGAGCCGAAGAAGGAGCCGGTCTCGCGCTCGGTGTGCTCCGGGGTGCGGACCACCCGCCAGAGCATCCGCTCGCGCAGGCCCAGCCCGGCCGCGTCGACCTGGTCGAGCATCCGGTCGGCGAAGGCCTCCGGGACACCGGGAACGCCCCAGTCGAAGTCGAGCGACGGAGTGGTCGCGGTCAGCACCACGGCCTCGTGGCCCGCCGGGTGCAGCGAGGGGTCGTCAGGCCGCAGCACCTGGACGGTCGGTCGGCCGTCCATCGGCACCGCCCCGTCGAACACCCCCGCCAACTCGGCGGCCGGGTCGGCGGCGTGCACGACCGTGCGGTGCGCGGTGCCCGCCGGGCGTTCGCCGCGCAGCGCCAACAGCATCGCGACCCGCCCGGGGACGCCGTGCAGCCGGGACGCCGAGGCGGGCCACTCGTCCGAACTCTCGGCCGGGCCCATCCACTGGGTGTGCAGCACCCGCGCGTCGATCGAGGAGACCACCAGGTCGGCGTCGATCCGGTCGCCCTTGGTCTGCACGCCGGTCACCCGGCCGTCCTCGACGACCACCCGGGCGACCGGCGTCCCGAACCGGAACTCCACCTTGCGCTGCTCGCAGCGGCGGAAGAAGGCGTCGGCCAGGGCACGCAGGCCGCCCTCGACGTACCAGACGCCGAAGGACTGCTCCATGTACGGCAGCACGGTGGCCCCGGCGGGGGCGGTGCGCGGATCGAGGCCGAACCGCAGCGCGTGCTCGTGCAGCAGGGCGGTCAGCCCGGGGTGGCCGCCGAGTTCCTCCGCGGCGACGTCGGCGAGCGTCCACCGGCGCGGGCCGCGCCGCCGGCCGAACAGGCCGCGCCGGGCCGGGGCCGCGCCCGGCACCGGGTACGGATCGGTGTGCAGCGCCGTGGGGTCGGCCGGCAGCGGCTCCTCCAGCAGCGGGCGGCGGGTCGCCTCCCAGACCGTGCGGCCGTGGTTGAGCACGGTGGCCCACCGCTCCCCGGCGCCGGGGCCGAAAGCCTCGTCCAGGGCCTGGACCACCCCGCCCCGGGAGGCGTTGGGGAGGGAGACCGCCGTGCCGTCGGGGAACAGGTGCCGGCTCTCCGGATCGACCGGGCGCAGCCGCACCAGCTCCTCCAGCGGCTCGCGCCCGGTCTTCAGCGCGAGGTCGCGGTAGACGGCGGGCAGGGTGAGCAGGCCGGGGCCGGTGTCGAAGGCGAAGCCGTCCCGCTCGTAGCGGCCGACCATCCCGCCGTAGGTGTCGCGTGCCTCGCAGACCGTCACCTTGTGCCCGAGGGTCGCCAGCCGCGAGGCCACCGCGAGGCCGCTCATTCCTGCGCCGATGATGACGATCCGTGCCATGGCTCGATCCTAGGCGCGGTACGGGACCTCCTCCGCCACCGGGCGTCCGGCGGCGGCGCGGGCGGCGCGGCGTTCGCGGCGGCGGGCGCGGAAGGCGCGGATCCGGTTGACCGCGAACCACACCAGCAGCAGGCCGACCAGCAGCAGCACGGCGGAGATCGAGGCGGCCAGCCAGGGGTGGAAGATCGCCAGGGTGACCAGGCCCGCCACCGAGAAGTCCTCGGCCAGCGAGACCACGATGTTGCTGGCCGGCTCGGGCGAGGTGTTCACCGCCATCCGGAGCGAGGCCTTCACCAGATGGCTGACCAGGGCCGTCGTGCCGCCCATCGCGCCCGCCGCGACCTCGCCCAGCGAACCCGGGTCGGTGGCGGCGGCGGCGATCAGCGCGCCGACGGTGGCGCCGGCGATCGGGCGGATCACGGTGTGGACGGCGTCCCAGACGGTGTCCACGTACGGGATCTTGTCGGCCACCGCCTCCAGCAGGAAGAGCACGGTGGCCGCGATCAGCACATCGGTGCGCTCCAGGGCCGGCGGCACCGAGTCGGCCCCGCCGAACCGGCCCAGCAGGCCGAGCAGCAGGACCACCGCGTACGCGTTGATCCCGCTCGCCAGTCCGCTGGTGAAGATCAGCGGGACGATCGTCATCGGTTCCCCGTCCGTTTCCTGCTCGTGGTCCGGTCCGGTCCGGTCTTCGGTCCGGCCTCGCCGTACCGTACCGGGACGCCGCGGCCGGGGCCCGCGGTTCCCGCCCCGCCGATCTGAGTACGGATACTCAGACGGGCGATTGAGTACCTGCACGGATGCCCCGCGACCTGCGGAGACGTCACAGTGGTGGCACCGGGACCGCGGCGCGTCGGGCGCCGCCGGCCCGGGGGGCGGACGATCGGCGTCCGGCGGTCACGGGGGACCGGCGGACGCGTGTCGAGGGGGTGTCCGCCCCGGAGCCGGTCGGAGACCGCGCACCGCCGGCACGGGGCGGCGGTGCGGGTCAGGGGGGACCGGCACCTCCGGGGGGACCGGGAGTTCCGAAGCGCCGTCCGTGGGGGACGGCGCTTCGGCGTCCGGCGGGCGCGGCCGGGCCGCCACCGGGCCGGATCGTCACCGGGCCGAATCGCCGCCGGGCCGAATTGTCAGTGGTGCCGTTCACGATGGAGGAGCACGGACCACCCGGCCCGCGCGCTGCCTCGGAACGGGGGAGACCATGACCATCAGTCACCCTGAGCACGTCACCGCCCGCCTCCACTCCGCCGCCCACCGACCCGGGGACGCCACCGGGGCCGACCCGGTGCTGCGCCGCCTCGCCGCCCCGCCCGCCGGACTCGACCTGTTGGCCGAGGCCCACCGCACCCTCGACCGCGCCCGCTCCCTGGCGGACGACCCGCTGGAGCGGTACGCCGCCGCGCACCTCGCGGCGCTGCGCACGGTGGCGGCGGTGCTCGCCGTGCGCGGCCGCCCGGAGAAGAGCGAGCGCCGCCGCCGGGCGATCCGCAGCGCCTGGGAGGTCCTGCCCGAGGTGGCGCCGGAGCTCGCCGAGTGGGCGCCGTACTTCGCCGCGGGCGCGCGCCGCAGGGCCGCCGCCGAGGCGGGCATCACGGGCGCGGCCTCGGCCCGTGACGCCGACGACCTGATCCGCAACTCCGCCCTGTTCCTCCGGCTGGTCGAGCGCCTGCTCGGCCTGCGGGCCGTTCCGCCCGCCCCGCGGCTGCCGCTGGACGGCGAGGGCGGGGACGCCGCGGGCGGGCGGAGTGCGGGCGGGGGGAGCGGCCCGGACGCCGGCACCCGGGAGGCCGGTTGACCGGAGCGGTGCCGATCGGGACGGGGCGGGGGGAAGGGCAGGGGGAGCGGTCGGTCTAAGGTTGGAGACAACCTGATCGACCCTGCACGTGCCAAGGAGCCTCGCCTTGTACCCGACGCGTCCCCGCAGCGCCCTGCGTACCGCCGTGGTGTGGGAGGTGGTGCGGGCCGCCCTGGAGAAGCGGGTGGCCGAGCTGGACCAGCCGGTGCTCGACGTGGTCGACACCGGTGGCGGCACCGGCAACTTCGCCGTGCCGGTGGCCCGGCTGGGCCACCGCGTCACCGTGGTCGACCCGAGCCCCGACGCGCTGTTCGCACTGGAGCGCCGGGCGGCCGAGGCCGGCGTGACCGATCTGGTCCGCGCCGTCCAGGGCGACACCCAGACGCTCCCCGAGCTGGTGACGCCGGGCACCGTCGACGCGGTGCTCTGCCACGGCGTGCTGGAGGTCGTGGACGACCCGGCGGAGGCGCTCGGCAGCCTGGCCGGCACCCTGCGCCGGGGCGGCTTCGTCAGCCTGCTGGCCGCCAACCGCAACGGCGCGGTGCTCGCCCGGGCGCTCGGCGGCCACTTCGCCGAGGCCCGCGCGGTGCTCGGCGCCGCCGACGGCCGCTGGGGCGAGCAGGACCCGATGCCGCGCCGCTTCACCGGCGAGGAACTGGACCGGCTGGCGGTCGGGGCCGGCCTGCGAGTCGAGTCGGTGCACGGCGTCCGGGTCTTCGCGGACCTCGTCCCCGGCGTCCTGGTGGACACCGAGCCCGGCGCGATGGAGGCGCTGCTCAAGCTGGAGGAGGCCGCCGCCGGGCAGCCGGCCTTCCACGCCGTGGCCACCCAGCTCCACCTGCTGGCCACCCTGGGCTGACCGGGCGGACCGCCGCCGTTCGCCGACGGATCCCCCACCGTTCGCCGACGGACCGACGGCGCGTCCCCCGCCCGTCCCCCCGCCTTCTCCTCGGGATCTCCCCAGGTCCGGACCGATTCCATCGGATCGGGCACTAGTCCGGCCCCCGCCGCGTTGAGTGTGGTGCGGCGAGGAGCCGCCGGAGCGGCCGGGCCCAGGCGTGGTCGACCACTCCGTCGAGAGCCCGTGGACCGTATGATCTGGGTAAAGCCGGAAAGCATGACCGCCGGATGCTCGGGGCATATGGACGACACGGGCCCGGGCCCCCGCACAGGCGTCCGACCGCGTGTTCTGAAGGCTGATTGGACTTGCCACCCCGACCGGGGCGGCGGACCGGTCGCACCCGCGACCGACGAGTAGGAGGACTCCGTGCCGCTCTCGGAGCACGAGCAGCGACTGCTCGACCAGATGGAGCGAGCGCTCTACGCCGAAGATCCCAAATTCGCTACGGCGCTGGAGGGAACCGGTCTGCGCACCTACACCCGGCGACGGGTCTATCTCGCCGTCGGCGGCTTCGTGGTCGGTATCGGCCTGCTGATGGGCGGCATGGTCGTACCCAACCAGATCTGGGTCAGTGTGGTCGGCTTCCTGGTGATGCTCGGATGCGCCGTCTTCGCCGTGACGGGCTGGCGCCGCGGTCCCGCCGGGCAGGCGCAGCCTCCCGGTCCGGCCGCCGTGCCGCGCCGCAAGGCCGGGATGATGGACCGGGTGGAGCAGCGCTGGCAGCGCCGGCGCGACGAGCAGGCCGGTGGCGGATTCTGAGACCTGAGGTCCGTACCACCGCCGGTACGGACGTACGGAGGGCGGGCAGTCGACCGACTGCCCGCCCTCCGTACGTCCGGGCCCGGTTCAGGACCCGGTGCCACCGGTCCCGCCGCGGCCGCTCCGGCCACTCCGGCCGGGCCGGCGGGTGGCCAGCCGGCGGACCGGCCCGGTGACCGCGCCGACCGTCCGGGCGAACCGGCCGCCGACCGCCAGCCGGGCGGTCAGCAGGGCTTCCGAGATCCGCCACCGCAACTGCGCGGAGGAGGCCGGCAGCAGCAGCGCCCTGATCCGGCCGCGCCGTCCGGCGTGCGCCCGCAGGCCGTTCCTGGCGGCCCTGACGTCGGCCGCCAGCGGTTCCCCGACCTCCGCGGAACGGGCGTAGAGCACGCGTTCGGTGGCCAGCGCCACCCGTCCGGCGGCCGCCGTCGCGCCTTCGTCCAGCTCGGCGGCGTCGGCGATCCGGCGGGCGGCGGCGCGCGGGGTGCGCGAGTCGTCCGGCGGGATGCCGAGGTCCCAGGCGGAGTCGACCAGTTCGTCCCAGGCGGCCAGCACCTGCGCGTCGGTGAGCGGGACCGGTCCCGGCCCGCCGGGGCGCCGCCGCCCGCCCCCGCCCAGCCGGCGCCGGCGCAGCCGGGCCCGCCAGACCATCGGGGTGAGCAGCAGGAGCAGCACCAGCGCGGTCGCGGCCAGGCCGGCCAGGACCTTCCCGGAGAGCAGCCAGGATTCCTCGCCGGCGCCCCCGGCGCTGTCGCGCCGCTCCCCGCAGTCGCCGGTCCGGCGCAGCTTCGCGTCGCAGTCCGGGTTGGCGGACGGCAGCTGGACCGGCGCGCTGGCCTGCGGCTCGACGCTCGGCTGGGTGGTCGGCTGGGTGGCCGGGGAGGAGACCGGGTCCGAGTAGTCGGGCTGGACGCCGCGGGTCGGGGTGGGCTCGAAGCGCAGCCAGCCGTAGCCCTCGAAGTACAGCTCGGGCCAGGCGTGGTACATCGCGTCGGTCACCGCGTAGACGTTGTTGCCCTTGGTGTTGCCGGGGGTGAAGCCGAGCGCGACCCGGGCCGGGACGCCCAGGGTGCGGGCCATCACGGCCATGGTCGACGCGAAGTGGACGCAGAAGCCGCGGCGGCGCTCCAGGAAGTCCTTCATCGCGTCGCTGCCGCTGTCGGTCCTGGTGGTGGCGTCGTAGGTGAAGTCGGGGCCGGTGAACCAGTCGCGCAGGGCGACCGCCTTGTCGTACCCGGTCCTCGCCTTCCCGGTGACCCGCAGGGCGGTGTCCCGGACCACCGGCGGCAGGTCGCGCGGCACCACGAGGTACTGGTCGCGGATCCGCTCGGGCGCGGTCGGCACGGTGCGCAGGACGGTCGCGGTCGGCCGGACGTCCAGTGCGGTGACCGTGTAGTTGAGGCCCTTGATCGCCTTCTCCCTGGCGGGCAGGAGGCTGGAGGTGACCGGGTCGAGCTGCCAGGCGGAGTTGTCGCGGAGGGTGAGGCCGACCGCCGGGTAGGGCATCGGCAGCCAGGCGTCGTCCAGCTGGGGGCCGATCCGGACCTCGGCCTTCAACTGCTCGGCCAGGTCGATGCTGCCCAGCCCCTCGGGGGCGGGGAAGGTGCCGGTGAACGGCACGGTGGCGGACGAGCCGCGCTTCCAGCTGCTGCCGTCGAAGACGTCCAGCGAACCGGTGCGCAGATAGGTGGAGTCGGCGGCCGGGCTGTCGGACTTGTAGCTGAACAGTTCGACGTTGCGCGGCTTGGGGATCGCGCCGGTCAGGGTGATCAGCGGGTCCAGGCTGCTGACCGCGCCGCCGGCACGGGCACCGGTGCCCGTGCCGGTGTGCACCAGGCCGGAGTCCCAGCGCGGCAGGAAGACCGGAAGCAGCAGGGCGAGCGCCAGCGCCAGGACGCCGACCTGCTGGCCGCTCCGGCCGAGCGTGCCGCTCCCCTCGCCGTCCCGCTCGGAGCCGCGGAAGACCCGGCCCCAGCGGGAGACCCGGTCCTGGCCCTCGGCGAAGAGCAGCACCAGATAGCCGGCGGCGGCGGTGGCGAACCAGAGCCAGTTGCCGTCGTCCCCGGCCAGGCCGTTGCCGATCGAGTAGAGCGCGAGCAGCGGCAGCCCGGCCAGGGCCGAGCGCCGGTAGGTGACCGCGACGGTGTCCACCACGACGGCGATCAGACCGACCGAGCCGACCAGGATGAGCCGCAGCCCGGGGCTGGGCGGGGCGGGGATGGCGTAGTCACGGACGTCGTGGAGCCCCTGGGAGAGGGTCCGCCCGAGCAGCCGGACCGACTCGGGGCCGGGCACCAGGCCGCCGAAGACCGCGACCGAGGAGGCGAAGCCGAGCAGCAGCAGGAGGGACAGCGCCAGCAGCTGTCCGGCCGGGACGGTCCACCGGTAGAACGGCGTGCGCCGCAGCCCGGCGCCGACCGCCGCGACCACCGCGACCACCAGGAAGGCGTGGGTGATCCAGCCCTTGGTGGTCAGCAGCGGGGTGAGGCACAGCGCGGCCAGGGCGGTGGCCAGCGCCGAGTACACGGTCAGTTTGGCCCGGGTGGTCACGCGCCGGCCTCTTCTCGGTAGGGGGCGGACGACTCGGGCCGGTCGGCGGCGCGCCAGAGGTCGGGAAGGGAGTCGCCGGCGCGGACGGTCAGCACCGTCCAGCCTGCCTCGCGCAGCCGGCGGGCCCGGTCGCGGAACTCCTCGCCGCCGGTGTCGGGGGCGAGCATGCGCAGGCCCGCCCAGGTGCCGGTGTCGAGCAGGAGGACGACGGCGCCGCCGGTCCGGCCGCGCAGCCGGGCGAGCCGGGCGGTCTGCTCCTCGTCGAGTTCACCGAGGACGGCCACCAGCAGGCCCTCGCCGCCGGCCCGCAGCGGCTCCTCGGCGCGGGAGAGCCCGGCGCCGTCGGAGAGGTCGACGACGGCGAGCGCGTCCAGGATCACCCCGGAGGTGTCGGCGGCGGTGTGGCCGCCGTCCCCCTCGAGGCCGGGGACGGCGTGGCCGATGTCGGTGAGCAGGCGGGTCTGGTAGCCGCGCTCCAGCAGGTGGACGGAGACCGAGGCGGCGC
The DNA here is from genome assembly GCF_034043715.1 of Kitasatospora purpeofusca. Lineage (GTDB taxonomy): Bacteria > Actinomycetota > Actinomycetes > Streptomycetales > Streptomycetaceae > Kitasatospora > Kitasatospora purpeofusca_A. The sequence continues at coordinate 30,315 of NZ_JAXCLC010000020.1, forward strand.
AGGCGACGGCCCACTCGAAGGAGGAGGCCGGGCCGCTGCCCCGGTGGCCGGTCTCGCGGGTGTCCAGCAGCACGGTGGCGCGGGCCCTGCGGGGCTGCTCCTCGCGCCGGACCATCAGCTCGCCGTAGCGGGCGGTGGACTTCCAGTGCACCCGGCGCAGGTCGTCGCCGGACCGGTACTCGCGCAGGATGACGTCGTCGTCGCCGGCCAGGGCGAGCGAGCGGGTGCGGCTCTCGCCCTGCCCGGCCCACTCGCCGGTGAGCCGCACCTGCGGCAGCGGCAGCACCTGCGGGACGACGGTGAGCACGTCGGAGGCGGCGAAGGAGCGGTTCAGCTCGCACATCCCGAACGGGTCGGAGAGCCGCAGCTGGAGCGGGCCGAGCGGGTAGCGGCCGCGCAGGTCGGAGCGGACCCGGTAGGAGACCTCGCGGTGGCCGCGCGGTTCGACCCGGTCCAGCACGAACCGGGGCCGGGGCCCGAGCACGTACGGGACCTTGTCCTCCAGCAGCAGCAGGCCGGTGGGTACCCGGGAGACGTTGTCCACCCGCAGGTGCACCCGGGCCTCCTGGCCGGCGACCGAACGGTGCGGGTTGAGCCGGCGGCCGCTGGCGACCCGGTAGCGGGTGTTGGCCAGCAGCAGCGCGGCGGCCAGCGGCAGCGCGGCGAGCAGTACCCCGACCCGCAGCAGCGCGTCCTGGCCGAGCAGGTAGGAGCAGACCACCGCGGTCAGTCCGGCGGCGAGGAAGGAGCGCCCCCGGGTGGTGAGGCCGCGCAGGCCGGCGCGCAGGCCCGACGGTTCGTCGGACGGGCCCACCTCAGGCCCTCCGGACGGCCGCGCCGCCCTGCGGGCGCGGCAGCGGCAGTCGGGCGACCAGGTCGGTGACGATCTGCTCGGAGGTGCGGCGGCTGAGCTGCGTCTCGGCGGTCGGCATCAGACGGTGGGCGAGTACCGGCACGGCGAGGCGCTGGATGTCGTCCGGGGTGACGTAGTCGCGGCCGTCGAGGGCGGCGGCGGCGCGGGCGGCCCGCACCAGGTGCAGGGTGGCCCGGGGGGAGGCGCCGAGGCGCAGCTCGTGGCTGTTGCGGGTGGCGCCGACCAGGTCGACGGCGTAGCGGCGGACCGGGTCGGCGACGTGCACGGTGCGGACGAGGTCGATCAGCTTGAGGATGTCGGCGGCGTGGGCGACCGGCTGGAGGTCGTCCAGCGGGCTGGCGCCGGCGTGCACGTCGAGCATGGCGAACTCGGCCTCGGGGCTCGGGTAGCCCATCGAGATCCGGGCCATGAAGCGGTCCCGCTGGGCCTCCGGGAGGGGGTAGGTGCCCTCCATCTCCACCGGGTTCTGGGTGGCGACCACCATGAACGGCGAGGGCAGCTGGTAGCTGGTGCCGTCGATGGTGACCTGGCGCTCCTCCATCGACTCCAGCAGCGCCGACTGGGTCTTCGGCGAGGCGCGGTTGATCTCGTCGCCGACCACGATCTGGGCGAAGATCGCGCCGGGCCGGAACTCGAAGTCGCGCTGCTGCTGGTCGAAGATGTTGGTGCCGGTGACGTCCGAGGGCAGCAGGTCCGGGGTGAACTGGATCCGCCGCACGGTGCAGTCGACCGAGCGGGCGAGCGCCTTGGCCAGCATGGTCTTGCCGACGCCGGGCACGTCCTCCAGCAGCAGGTGGCCCTCGGCGAGCAGGACGGTCAGCGCGATCCCGACGGCCTCCGGCTTGCCCTCGATCACGCTCTCGATGTTGGCCCGGATCCGGTCGACGACGGCGGCGAGTTCCGGCAGACCGATCGGGCGGTGTTCCGCCGCCTCCTGGTCGCCTCCCGCACGACCGTCGAGACCGGCCTGATCGCTGTAGCTCGTCACCCGTACGCTCCCTGGCACACCAACGACCGGCTCCGTCCGAGCCCGGCCCCCACCCCATGCTGGACGCGGCCTCTCCGGTCGCGGTTCCGTGTGGGGGAGCCGGTGCCGGGATACGGCCTGCGGCAGGCCGCCCCAGGTGGTTCGGGGTCAGACCGGCAGGCGCATTCTCCCCTGCGCGGCGGAGGAAGTCACCCTGTTCCCGTCCGCCCGCCTCCGGGAGGCGCCGCCCGCCGGTTTCCCCGGCGCCGGGCGGGGGGTGTCCGGCGGCCCGGACGCCGTTGGCCGGGCCGGTCGGGCGGGCAGGGATCAGTCGATCTCGCGCAGAAGGCCGGTGTGGACGTCGAACACGAAGCCGCGCACGTCGTCGGTGTGCAGCAGGAACGGGGAGGTGCGGACCCGCTGCATGGACTGCCGGACGTCGCCGTCGAGGTCCACGAAGGCCTCGACCGCCCACTGCGGGCGCTGGCCGACCTCCAGCTCCAGCTCGCGCCGGAAGTCCTCGGTGAGGCCGAGCAGGCCGCAGCCGGTGTGGTGGATCAGCGCGACCGAGCGGGTGCCGAGGGCGCGCTGGCTGATGGTGAGGGAGCGGATGGTGTCGTCCGTGACCACGCCGCCCGCGTTGCGGATGACGTGGGCGTCGCCGAGTTCGAGGCCGAGGGCGGCGAACAGGTCGAGGCGGGCGTCCATACAGGCCACCACGGCGATCTTCTGCACGGGGCGGGCGTCCATGCCGCCGTCCCGGAAGGTCACCGCGTAGTCGCGGTTGGAGGCGACGAAGCGGTCGATGATGGTCGGGGTGGCGGAATCGGCAGCGGCGGTCGGCGTGGGCCGGTCGGGGGTCACTGTCATGGAGAAGACGTTAGTGCGATTTACCCGGTCGTGGTGGGGCTGATTGCTACAGAGCGGGCGCTTGTGACCGAGGGCATATCCACAACGTCGTCCGTGGGGGCGCCCGTCGTCCGCCAGGTCGGGGCCCGGCGGCCGGCATGTGCCACGAGCACCCTCGCGACCTGCGGTGATCCGTACCGCCGCCCGGGTGGTGCGCCGGAGCGGACCATTGACTGGAGGGGCGCGCGCGATAGAGTTGCGGCGCAGTGGAGCACACCCGCCGAGGCCCGTCAACCGGGCCTTTTCGGCCGTGCGCGACCGACGCGGCCCGCGGCCTCCACCCGCTCCCCGTACCACCTGGCGCACCTTCCCCGGCGCCGGGCGGGCACGGCCTTCCCCAGGAGCGGGCGGGGACCACGGGCCGCGCGGCCCGGCCCGTGCGACGGCTCCACCTCCCCGTGGGACAGAATGGGCGGGGCTCCCCGGACGTCGGGCGGCTTTCGCACCGAGGAAGGGCGCCACAGCGCATGACCACCAACGACCCGGGTCCCAAACACGTCCCGGTGATGCTGCAGCGGTGCATGGACGCGCTCGCCCCGGCGATCTCCCGGCCCGGCGCGGTGGTCGTGGACGCCACGCTCGGCCTCGGCGGACACAGCGAGGCGCTGCTCACCCAGTTCCCGGACGTCCGGCTGGTCGCGGTGGACCGCGACCCGGCTGCCCTCAAGCTCTCCGGCGAGCGGCTGGCCCGCTTCGGCGACCGGGCCACCCTGGTGCACGCGGTCTACGACGAGATCCCCGAGGTGCTGGACCGCCTGGACATCCCGAGGGCCGACGGCATCCTGTTCGACCTCGGCGTCTCCTCGATGCAGCTGGACGAGGCCGACCGGGGCTTCGCGTACGCGCAGGACGCGCCGCTGGACATGCGGATGGACCAGACCCGCGGGATCAGCGCGGCCGAGGTGCTCAACACCTACAGCCACGGCCAGCTGGCCCGGATCCTCAAGGTGTACGGCGAGGAGCGGTTCGCCGGGAAGATCGCCTCGGTCATCCTCCGGGAGCGCGAGAAGGAACCGTTCACCACCAGCGCGCGTCTGGTCGATCTGGTGCGGAACGCCATCCCGGCCGCCACCCGCCGGACCGGCGGCAATCCGGCCAAGCGGACCTTCCAGGCGCTGCGGATCGAGGTCAACGGCGAACTGGAGGTCCTGGACCGGGCGATCCCCGGGGCGCTGGACGTGCTGGCGCTCGGCGGACGGATCGTCGTGATGTCCTACCAGTCGCTGGAGGACCGCCTGGTCAAGCAGTACCTCGCGGCGGGCGCGACCAGCACCGCGCCGCGGGGGCTCCCGTTCGTCCCCGAGGAGCACCAGCCCTGGCTCAAGCTGATCACCCGCGGTGCCGAGCAGGCCACCGAGGAGGAGATCGAGGAGAACCGGCGTGCCGCACCCGTGCGGCTGCGGGTGGCGGAGAGGATCAGGGACCGAAGCACCCGGGGCTGACCGGAACCGGGGCGGTCCGAAGGGCGGAGGAAGGCAGTGGGGCCGGTGGCCGGAGGCGGGGCGGGGAGCCGGGTGCTCCCCGGGCAGGGCGGCAGGGCGCGGATCACCGTGCGCCCGGGCCGGTCGGTACGGGGGCGGACGCCGTTCGCGGTGCTGGTGGTGCTGCTGCTCGGGGCGGGGCTGCTCGGGCTGCTCGCCCTGAACACCGCGCTCAACGAGGGCTCCTTCGAGCTGTCGCGGCTGAACCGGCAGACCACCGTGCTGACCGACGAGCAGCAGGGGCTCCAGCACCAGATCGACCAGAACTCCGCGCCGGACGCGCTGGCGCGCCGGGCCGTCGAGCTGGGCATGGTGCCGGCCGGCGGGCTGGCCTTCCTCGACCTGCCGAACGGCGGCGCGGTGGTCGGCACGCCCAAGCCGGCCCAGGACAGCCCGCCGGTGAAACGGTCCACCGTGGAACCGTGGCCCGGGAAGCAGCCCGCGCCGGGCCAGCCGGCCGCCCAGCCGAGTGCGCAGCTCTCGCCGGCCGCGCCCGGGCCGGCCGCCACCCCGGCGCCGTCGACCGTGCCGGGCACCGGCGGGGACGTCACCGTGCAGGTCAACCCCGGCCCGGCCGGGCCGGGCCCGGCCACGGGCGGGGGTGGCGCCCGATGAGCACGCCCCGTCAGCCCTCCGGCGGCGGCGCCGGCGGGCGCCGGACGATCAAGGGCGCCGCGCCGCGCCCGGGCGCCGCGCGCGGACAGTCCGGCGGCAAGCCGCCGGCCGCCGGGCGGGCCCGCAGCCCCGAGCCGCAGCCCGCGAAGCCCCAGCCGTCCAAGCCCCAGCCGTCCAAGCCCCGACCTCCCAGGGCGCAGCCGCCCGACCCGTCGGCCGCCAAGGGCCGGGGCACGCGCGGGCAGTCCCCCAAGGACCAGCCGGCCAGGGGCGGCCGGCCCCGTCCGCAGTCCGCCGAGGGCCGCCCCGCGCGCGCCGGGCAGCCGTCGGCCGCGACGGTCCGCCCGGCCGCGCGCGGGGTACGCCCCCCGCAGCAGCGCCGCGCCGAGGGGCGCCCGCCGGCCGGCGCGCCGCCGCGCCGCCGCCCCCCGCAGCGCCGTCCGGCCTCCCGGGGGATCCGGCTGGCCGATCCGCGCCGCCGGCTGCGGGTGATCACCGTTGTGCTGTCGGTGGTGTTCTCGGTCTTCGCCGGACGACTGGTCCAGCTCCAGCTGCTGGACTCGGACGCGCTGGCCTCCGACGCCAACACCAACCGCTACCTGAACATCCCGATCACCGCCGAGCGCGGCTCGATAACGTCCTCCGACGGCGTCGCGCTGGCCACCACCGTGGACGCCTACGACATCACCGCCGACCCGGCGATGTTCACCCCCGGGGCGACCGGCCTCCCCGACGCCCCCGAGCAGGCCGCCGCGCTGCTGGCGCCGATCCTCGGCGTGCCCAAGGAAAAGCTCGCCACCGACCTGCGCACACCGAAGACCCGCTACAAGCGGCTCGCCGCCCAGCAGACCCCGGACGTCAAGAACCAGATCACCGACCTCAAGTCCAGCCTGGAGAAGCAGGCCGGCTCGCGCGCCTGCCAGGCCCAGAAGCGGCTGCTGAACAAGTCCGTCGACGAGGGCGGCCGGACCAGGGTCGACAACGAGTGCGTCAACCCGCTGGCCGGCGTCTTCAACCGGGACACCCAGAAGCGGGTCTACCCCTCCGACGGGCTGGCCGCGAACCTGGTGGGCTTCGTCAACGCCGAGGGCGAGGGCGCGGGCGGCCTGGAGCAGCAGTACCAGAAGCAGCTGGCCGGCAAGGAGGGCCACAGCAGCTACGCCCAGGCGGGCGGCCGGCTGGTGCCCACCGCCGGGGGCTCGCTGGAGCCCGCCGTGCCCGGCACCGACCTGCGGCTGACCGTCAACCGGGACATCCAGTGGGCCGCCCAGCGGGCCATCACCGACCAGGTCGCCAACGCCGGGGCGGAGAAGGGCTATGTGATCGTCCAGGACGTCAGGAACGGCCAGGTGCTGGCCATGGCGACCTCGCCCGGCTTCAACCCGAACGATCTGAGCACGGCCAAGAACTCGCAGCTCGGCAACGCGGCCCTCCAGGACGCCTACGAACCCGGCTCCACCGCCAAGCTGATGACCATGGCGGCCGTCCTGGACACCGGCAAGGCCACCTGGGACACCAAGGTCACCGTGCCGTACCCGCTGGTGCGCGGCGACGTGGCGTTCAAGGACGACGTCGAGCACGACACCTGGTACCTGACCCTGGCCGGAGTGCTCGCCAAGTCCTCCAACATCGGCACCATCGAGGCCGCCCAGACCCTCGGCGCCACCCAGCCCGAGGCCAACCGGGTCCTCCACGACTACCTGCGGAAGTTCGGCATCGGCCAGCAGACCGGTCTGGCCTTCCCCGGCGAGACCGCCGGACTGCTCGACAAGCCGGAGGACTGGAAGGCGTCCAAGCAGTACACCATCCCGTTCGGCCAGGGCCTGTCGGTCAACGCGCTCCAGGCGACCTCGGTGTTCTCCACCATCGCCAACGGCGGTGTGCGGGTGGCGCCCAGCGTGGTCCAGGGCACTACCGCGCCGGACGGCAAGTACTCCCCGGCCCCGGAGGGCGCGCAGTCCCGGGTGGTGAGCGAGCAGACCGCGAAGACCCTCACCGAGATGCTGGAGTCGGTCGTCTCCGACGAGCAGGGCACCGGTGGCAAGGCCGCGATCCCGGGCTACCGGGTCGCCGGCAAGACCGGCACCGCCAACCGGGTGGACCCGAAGGTCGGCGGGTACCGCGGGTACACCGCCTCCTTCATCGGCTTCGCGCCGGCCGACCAGCCCCGGGTCACCGTCTCCTGCGTGATCCAGGACCCGGTCAACGGCCACTTCGGCGGCCAGCTCTGCGGCCCGGTGTTCAAGCAGGTGATGGAGTTCACCCTCAAGACCCTCCAGGTCCCGCCGAGCGGGAGCGAGGCGCCCAACCTGCCCGTCGAGTGGAAGCCGTGATCGACCATGGACAACGACCGGGCGGGTGCGGCCGCCGGTGCGCGAGAGGGCCGGTTTGGCCCTGGACACCCTTCGGCGGATAGCCTCTCCGCCGTGCCGAAACCCGATCAAATCACCGTGAGCCCGCCCCGCCCCGCGCGGACCGGCGCCCGGACGCTCGCCGAGGTCGCCCGATCGCTGGGCCTGGACCCCGTGGAGGGGCCCGAGGTCACCGGCGTCACCCACAACGCCCGCGAGGTCCGCCCCGGCGACCTCTACGTGGCGTTCCCGGGAGCCAACCACCACGGCGCGGCCTTCGCCGGACAGGCCGCCGCGGCCGGCGCCGTCGCGGTGCTCACCGACCCGGCGGGAGCCGAGCTGGCGGCCGGCACCGGTCTGCCGCTGCTGGTCGTCGACCGGCCCCGGGCCCGGATGGGCGAGCTCGCCGCAGCCGTCTACGACCGCCCCTCCGAGCGGCTGCTGATGATCGGACTCACGGGCACCAACGGCAAGACCACCACCTCCTACCTGGTCGAGGGCGGCCTGCGCGGCGCCGGGCGCCACCCCGGGGTGATCGGGACCGTGGAGATGCGGGTCGGGGACGAGCGGATCAAGAGCGAGCGCACCACCCCCGAGGCCACCGACCTGCACGCGATCCTCGCCGTGATGGGGGAGCGCGGCGCCGACGCGGTGACCATGGAGGTCTCCAGCCACGCCCTGGTCTACGGCCGCACCGACGGTGTGGTCTACGACGTCGCGCTGTTCAACAACCTGACCCCCGAGCACCTCGACTTCCACCCGGACATGGAGGACTACTTCCAGGCGAAGGCCAGGCTCTTCCAGCCCGGCAAGTCCCGCTCCGGCGTGGTCAACCTGGACGACGCCTACGGCCGCCGGCTCGCCGCCGAGGCGAAGATCCCGGTCGCCACCTTCTCCGCCACCGGCGCCCCGGAGGCGGACTGGCGCGCGGTGGACGTCCAGCTCGGCCCGGTCGGCTCGACCTTCCGGGTGCTCGGCCCCGGCGGCGTCGAGGCGGACGCCGCCGTCCCGCTGCCCGGCCCCTTCAACGTCGCCAACGCGCTGGCCGCGATCGTGCTGCTGGCCACCGCCGGACTCCCGCTGGAGTCGGCCGTGGCCGGTGTCGCCGCCGTCCCCGGGGTGCCCGGCCGGCTGGAGCGGGTGGACGCCGGACAGCCGTACGTCGCGGTGGTCGACTACGCCCACAAGCCGGACGCCCTGAAGGCCGTCCTCGCCTCGCTGCGCGAGGTCACCAAGGGCCGGCTGCACGTGGTGGTCGGCTGCGGCGGCGACCGCGACCCGCACAAGCGCGCCCCGATGGGCGGCATCGCCGCCCGGCTCGCCGACACCGCCGTGCTGACCAGCGACAACCCGCGCAGCGAGGACCCGCTGGCGATCCTCGCCACCATGCTGAACGGCGCCGCCGAGGTGCCCGAGGCCGAGCGCGGCGCCGTCCTGGTCGTGCCGGACCGCGCCGAGGCGATCGAGCTTGCGGTCGCCCGGGCCCAGGCCGGCGACACCGTGCTGGTGGCCGGCAAGGGCCACGAGCTCGGCCAGTACGTACGAGACGAGATCCGCCCCTTCGACGACCGGGAGGTGCTGCGCGAATCCATCGCGCGGACCACGGCCGCCCGGGGCACCCGAGGAGTAGAGCAGCAGTGATCGCACTGACCCTCGCCGAGGTGGCCGCCGCAGTCGGGGGAACCCTGGCCGACGCCGACCCGGACGCCCTGGTGACCGCCCCGGTCGAGGTCGACTCCCGCAAGGTCCGCCCCGGCGGGCTCTTCGCGGCCTTCGCCGGCGAGCACGTGGACGGCCACGACTACGCGGACCGGGCGCTCGCGGCCGGCGCCGTCGCGGTGCTGGCCTCCCGCCCGGTCGGCGGCCCGACCGTCCTGGTCGACAGCGTGGTGGACGCGCTCGGCAAGCTCGCCCGCGCCGTGGTCGGCCGCGCCGACGCCGCCGTGGTCGCGCTGACCGGCTCGGCCGGCAAGACCAGCACCAAGGACCTCGTCGCCCAGCTGCTCCAGCGCCTGGGCGACACCGTCTACCCGCCGGGCTCGCTCAACAACGAGATCGGCCACCCGATGACCGCCCTGCGGGTCGAGGACACCACCCGGCACCTGGTGCTGGAGATGGGCGCCCGGCACAAGGGCGACATCGAGTACCTCACCTCGATCACCCCGCCCCGGATCGGCCTGGTGCTCAACGTCGGCACCGCCCACGTCGGCGAGTTCGGCTCCCAGGAGGCGATCGCGGAGGCCAAGGGCGAGCTGGTCGAGGCCCTGCCCGCCGACGGCGTCGCGATCCTCAACGCGGACGACCGCCTGGTGCGCGCCATGGCCTCCCGGACGAAGGCCCGGGTGGTGTACTTCGGCGAGTCCGCCGAGGCCGGGGTCCGGGCACAGGATGTTCGCCTCGACTCCACCGGACGTCCATCGTTCACGCTGAGCACCCCGGCCGGTTCCGCACCCGTGCAGCTGCGCCTGTACGGTGAGCACCACGTCTCGAACGCCCTCGCCGCCGCAGCGGTGGCGATGGAACTCGGGATGACCGTCGACGACACCGCCGAAGCGCTGAGCGAGGCGGGTGCGCTGTCCCGCTGGCGCATGGAGGTCGTCGACCGGGCCGATGGTGTCACCGTCGTCAACGACGCCTACAACGCGAACCCCGACTCGATGCGGGCCGCGCTGCGGGCGCTGATCTCGATGGGGGGGCGCGGCCCGGAGCGCCGCCGCACCTGGGCGGTGCTCGGCGAGATGCGGGAGCTCGGCGAGGACAGCCTGGCCGAGCACGACGCCATCGGGCGGCTCGCGGTCCGGCTCGACGTCACCAAGCTGGTGGCGGTCGGCGGACGCGAGGCGGCCTGCATGGAACTGGGCGCGAGGAACGAAGGTTCGTGGGGTGAGGAGTCGGTGCTGGTGTCCGACGCGGACGCGGCGGTCGAACTGCTGCGCAGTCAGCTTCGGCCGGGGGATGTGGTGCTGGTGAAGGCGTCCCGTTCGGTGGGGCTGGAGAAGGTGGCCGAGGCCCTCCTCGCGGACGGTGCGGCCGAGTAATGAAGCAGATCCTCTTCTCCGGCATGATCGGCCTGATCCTGTCGCTGGCCGGCACCCCCGCGCTGATCAAGCTGCTCGCCCGGCAGGGCTACGGCCAGTACATCCGCGACGACGGCCCCAAGGCGCACCACAGCAAAAAGGGCACGCCCACGATGGGCGGCATCGCGTTCATCCTGGCGACCCTGATCGCCTACTTCGCCACCAAGGCGATAACGCGCGAGAGCCCGACCGCCTCCGGCCTGCTGGTGCTGTTCCTGACGACCGGTCTGGGCCTGGTCGGCTTCCTCGACGACTACATCAAGGTCGTCAAGCGCCGCTCCCTGGGTCTGCGGGCCAAGGCCAAGCTGGCCGGCCAGTCCATCGTCGGCCTGGCGTTCGCGGTGCTGGCGCTGCAGTTCCCCGACAACGCCGGCCGTACCCCGGCCTCGGAGCACCTCTCCTTCGTCCGGGACTTCGAGTGGGCCGTCGGCCCCGTCCTGTTCGTCATCTTCGCGTACTTCCTGATCGCCGCGGCCTCCAACGGCGTCAACCTGACGGACGGTCTGGACGGCCTGGCCACCGGCGCCTCGGTGATGGCCTTCGGCGCCTACACCTTCATCGGCGTCTGGGAGTACGGCCAGAGCTGCGCCTACGTCTCCTCGGCCACCGCCAACTGCTACGACGTCCGCGACCCGCTGGACCTCGCGGTGGTCGCCGCCGCCCTGATGGGCTCCTGCTTCGGCTTCCTCTGGTGGAACACCTCGCCCGCCAAGATCTTCATGGGCGACACCGGCTCGCTGGCCCTCGGCGGCGCGCTGGCCGGTCTGGCGATCTGCTCGCGCACCGAGATCCTGCTCGTCCTGCTGGGCGGCCTCTTCGTGATCATCACCCTCTCGGTGATCATCCAGGTCGGCTCGTTCCGGATGACCGGCAAGCGCGTCTTCAAGATGGCCCCGCTGCAGCACCACTTCGAACTCAAGGGCTGGAGCGAGGTCCTGGTCGTGGTCCGGTTCTGGATCATCCAGGGCCTGTGCGTGGCCGTCGGCCTCGGCCTCTTCTACGCGGGATGGGTGACCGGATGACCGACTCCGACCGGTCCGGGCGCCCGGCCCCCGGCCTGCCCGACTGGCCCGGCCTGCCGGTCACCGTCGCCGGGCTCGGCGTCTCCGGCATCAGCGCCGCCCGGGTCCTGCACGGCCTCGGCGCCCTGGTCACGGTCGTCGACGGCGGCTCCGGCGAAGGGCCGAAGGCCCGCGCGGCCGAGCTGGAGGCGCTCGGCGTCACCGTCCGCCTCGGCGACGGCGACACCCTGCCCGAGGGCACCCGGCTGGTCGTCACCTCGCCCGGCTGGCCGCCGAGCAGCCCGCTGTTCGAGGCCGCCGACCGGGCCGGCCTCGACATCTGGGGCGACGTCGAGCTGGCCTGGAGGCTGCGCAAGCCGCACCCCGCCACCGGCGAGCCGGCCCCCTGGCTGGCCGTCACCGGCACCAACGGCAAGACCACCACCGTCCAGATGCTCGCCTCGATCCTGACCGCCGCGGGCCGGCGCACCGCCGCCGTCGGCAACGTCGGCGTCCCGGTGCTGGACGCGGTGCTCGCCGAGGAGCCGTACGACGTGCTCGCCGTCGAGCTCTCCAGCTACCAGCTGCACTGGGCGCCCTCGCTGAGCCCGCACTCGGCGGCCGTGCTCAACCTGGCCCCCGACCACCTGGACTGGCACGGCTCGATGGAGGCGTACGCCGCCGACAAGGGCCGGATCTACCAGGGCAACACCGTCGCCTGCGTGTACAACCTGGCCGACCCGGCCACCGAGGCGCTGGTCCGCGAGGCCGACGTCGAGGAGGGCTGCCGGGCCATCGGCTTCGGCCTCGGGGCGCCCGGCCTGTCGAACCTCGGGGTCGTCGACGGCCTGCTGGTGGACCGGGCGTTCGTGTCCGACCGGGCCAAGAACGCCGCCGAGCTCGGCTCGGTCGAGGACGTCAGCCCGCCGGCCCCGCACAACATCGCCAACGCGCTGGCCGCCGCCGCGCTGGCCCGCGCCTACGGTGTGGAGCCGAAGGCGGTCCGCGAGGGCCTGCGGGCCTTCCGCCCGGACGCGCACCGGATCGCCGAGGTCGCGGTGGTCGGCGGGGTCACCTGGATCGACGACTCCAAGGCGACCAACACCCACGCCGCCGCGGCCTCGCTGGCCGCGTACCGGCCGGTGGTCTGGATCGCCGGCGGCCTGGCCAAGGGCGCGGCCTTCGACGACCTGGTCCAAGGCGCGGCCGAGCGGCTGCGGGCCGTCGTGCTGATCGGCGAGGACCGCGCGCTGATCCGGGAGGCGCTGGCGCGACACGCGCCGGATGTCCCGGTGATCGAGGCGGCCGAGGGCCAGACTGGCGCGGTGGCGATGACCGAGGTGGTCCGCGCGGCCGCTTCGCTCGCCCGAACGGGTGACACGGTGCTGTTGGCCCCGGCCTGTGCCTCGATGGACATGTTCACCAACTACGGCGAGCGCGGAGACCTCTTCGCCGCGTCCGTCCGGGAGCTGGCGGACCGGGACCAGTAGCGGGACGGACGGCCTCCGGCCGCCGTCGCCGCGCCCGGCCGGAGGCCGACGAGGCACGAAAAAAGGGGAGCGTTGTGGCCGCGAGCGGCAGGGCGGGTGCTTCGGGCGCGCCGGACAAGGGCCGCCCGGCCGAGTCCCTGCGGGTGATCTCGGCCACCACCACCGCCTACAAGTCGGCCGGTCCGCTGGCCCGGGTGCAGGCCTTCCGGGCCCGCGCGCGGTACACCCTGGACCGGCCGCTGACGCCGTACCTGCTGATCGCCGGCACGGTGCTGCTGCTGGTCGTGCTCGGTCTGATGATGGTCTTCTCGGCCTCGCAGATCCTCGCGCTGGGCCAGCACCGCTCCACCCAGTTCTACTTCTACAAGCAGCTGCTCGCCGTGGTGCTCGGCTTCGCGCTGCTGCTCGGCTTCGCCCTCGTCCCGGTGGCCGTGCTGCGGGTGATCGTCTACCCGGTGATGCTCGCGGTGATCGGGGCCATGGTGCTGGTGGCGATCCCCGGCATCGGCATGGAGGTCAACGGCAACCGGAACTGGCTGGATTTCGGCGTGTTCCAGTTCCAGCCCTCCGAGTTCGCCAAGCTCGCCCTCGTGCTCTGGGGTGCCGACCTGCTCGCCCGCAAGCACCGGACAGGCACCCTCGGCGAGTGGAAGCACCTGCTGATCCCGCTGGTGCCCGGCACCCTGCTGCTGATCGTGCTGATCATGCTCGGCGGCGACATGGGCACCACGATGATCCTGGTGGCCATGCTGTTCGGACTGCTGTGGATGGTCGGAGCGCCGCTGCGGCTGTTCGTCGCCACCCTCGGGGTGGCCGTGGTGGTCTGCACCGCGCTGGTCGTCACCGTCCCGCACCGGGCCGAGCGGCTCTCCTGCATCGGGGTGACCAAGCTCGACCCGGCCGGCGCCTGCTTCCAGGCCCTGCACGGCGTCTACTCGTTCGGCCTCGGCGGCCTGTTCGGCTCCGGACTCGGCGCCGGCGTCGAGAAATGGGGCCAGCTGCCGGAGGCGCACACCGACTTCATCTTCGCCACCACCGGCGAGGAACTGGGTCTGGTGGGGACGCTGTCGGTGATCGGCCTCTTCGCGGCACTAGGCTACGCGGGTATCCGTGTGGCCATCGGTACGAGGGATCCCTTCGTCAGGTACGCCGCGGGGGCCGCCACCACCTGGATCATGGCTCAGGCCGTGATCAACCTGGGGTCGGCGCTGGGACTGCTGCCCATCGCGGGCGTCCCGCTCCCGCTGTTCTCCTACGGCGGTTCCGCCATGCTGTCGGCCATGTCCGCGATCGGGGTGCTGCTCTGCCTGGCACGCAGCAGCTCGGGCGCGAAGGCGGCCCTGGCCGCCCGGAGCAAGAACTCCCGGATCAGGAAACAGCTGGCCCGGGTGCTGCCACGACGACGAACCACAGCGCGCCCGGTCCCAGGACCGGCACGCAGGGAGCGGTGAATTTCGGTGCATGTCGTACTCGCCGGCGGGGGGACCGCCGGTCACATCGAGCCGGCCATGGCCCTCGCGGACGCCCTCCGCAGGCACGACCCGTCCGTCGGGATCACCGCCCTCGGCACCGAGCGCGGCCTGGAGACCCGGTTGGTCCCCGAGCGCGGCTACCACCTGGAGCTGATCCCGGCCGTCCCGCTGCCCCGCAAGCCCACCCCCGAGCTGATCACCGTACCGGGCCGGCTGCGCGGCACCGTCCGGGCGGCCCAGGAGATCATCGAGCGGGTGAAGGCGGACGCCGTGGTCGGCTTCGGCGGCTATGTCGCGATGCCCGCCTATCTGGCCGCCAAGCGGGCCGGGGTGCCGATCGTGGTGCACGAGGCCAACGCCCGGCCCGGCCTGGCCAACAAGATCGGCGCCCGGTACAGCGACTTCGTCGCCGTCTCCACGCCGGACAGCAAGCTGCGCGACTCCCGGTACATCGGCATCCCGCTGCGCCGGACGATCGCGACCCTGGACCGGAACGCGGCCCGCCCGGAGGCGCGGCACTACTTCGGCCTCGACCAGCGGCTGCCCACCCTGCTGGTCACCGGCGGCTCGCAGGGCGCCCGCCGGCTGAACGAGACGATCACCGCGATCGCCCCCCGGCTCCAGCAGTACGGGGTGCAGATCCTGCACGCGGTCGGCCCGAAGAACGAGCTGCCCCAGGTGGACGACATCCCGGGGATGCCGCCGTACCGCGCGGTGCCCTACCTGGACCGGATGGACCTCGCCTACGCGGCGGCCGACATGATGCTCTGCCGGGCCGGCGCCATGACGGTGGCCGAGCTGGCCGCGGTCGGCCTGCCGGCCGCCTTCGTGCCGCTGCCGATCGGCAACGGCGAGCAGCGGCTGAACGCGCAGCCGATGGTGAAGGCCGGCGGCGGCCTGCTGGTGGACGACGCCGAGCTGACCCCGGACTGGGTGCTGCAGAACGTACTGCCGGTGCTGACGGACCCGCAGCGGCTGTGGGACATGAGCCGTTCGGCCGCCGAGTTCGGCCGCCGGGACGCCGACGAGCTGCTCGTCGGCATGGTCTACGAGGCCATCGAGGCCGCTCGGGGCGGCCGCCGTCGTGGCTGACGCCCGGCTCGCCGACCCCCTGGACGAGGAGTTCGAAGCCGAGGAGCACGCTCCTCGGCTTCGGCTCTCCCGGCGGGGTGTGGTGGTGCTGGGCGCTCTGGTCGCACTGCTGTTCGGGGTGCTGTCCTGGCTGGTCTTCCTCTCCTCGGTGCTGGAGGTGCGCTCCGTCGCGGTGCAGGGCCTCCAGGACGAGCGGCTGACGGCCGACGAGGTCAGGACGGCGATCGGCGGGGTCGGTTCGGGGCCGCTGGCCCGGGTGGACCTCGACGACGCCCGCGCGCGGGTGGCGGCGATCCCCCGGGTGGCCGCGGCGGAGGTCTGGCGGGGCTGGCCGAACACCCTTCGGGTGAAGGTCACCCAGCGCACGGCGGTCGCGGCGGTGAAGGGCGAGGACGGTCGCTTCACCCAGGTCGACGCCGCCGGAGTGAGCTTCGCCACCGAGCCGGCCGCCCCGTCCGGGGTCCCGGTGGTGGAGCTGAGGCTCAGCCAGCAGGCGCTGGACACCGAGTCGGTGATCGGCCGCGCGCAGCTGGTGGAGGGCGCGGTGGCGGTGGCCGCCGGGCTGCCGGAGGAGGTCCGCCAGCGGGCCGGGGCCGTTCTGGTGCATTCGTACGACGACATCCAGCTGCAGCTGGCCGGGGGTGCGACGGTGCGTTGGGGGAGTCCCGAGCAGACGGATCGCAAAGCCCGGGTGCTGGTGGCGCTGCTGCGTCAGAAGGGTACGAACTTCGACGTGAGCGCTCCGGGCGCGCCTGCGGTGTCCGGATGATCCGGTAGGTTCTGTGCGCAAGGGTGTTGCGCGGAGCGCGTCGTCGGAACGAAGGCGGCGGGCTGCGGGCGGGGTTGACGCGGGTTCGTGTCGGCTCGACCCTTGGTGGTCACCCCGGTGTCATCCGCCGGTCGATGATCACATAGGCTCAAAAGAAAAAGGGAAGCTCGGCGTGTTCGTTGAAACACGTGGCCGGAGCCACCTAGTGTCCTGTCTCACCAGACTGTGTTCCCTGGTGATCTGACAGAGGCACAGCACTAACCCTAAAGGTCAAGTTTAGGGTTGGGGTCGGCGGTCGGCATTTCGGACATTACGTCAGGAACCAGGCTCCCTACCCATCGACATCCGTCGGTCCGGCCCTGATCGGGCATTCGGGCCGACCTGGAAATTCGAGGCGAGAGGCCTTCGACGTGGCAGCACCGCAGAACTACCTCGCAGTCATCAAGGTCGTCGGTATCGGCGGCGGTGGTGTCAACGCCATCAACCGGATGATCGAGGTCGGTCTCAAGGGCGTCGAGTTCATCGCGATCAACACCGATGCGCAGGCCCTCCTCATGAGCGACGCCGACGTCAAGCTCGATGTGGGCCGTGAACTCACCCGGGGCCTCGGCGCCGGCGCCAACCCCGAGGTCGGCCGGAAGGCCGCCGAGGACCACCGCGAGGAGATCGAGGAGGTCCTCAAGGGGGCCGACATGGTCTTCGTCACCGCCGGCGAGGGCGGCGGCACCGGCACGGGCGGCGCGCCGGTGGTCGCCAACATCGCCCGCTCGCTGGGCGCGCTGACCATCGGCGTGGTCACCCGTCCGTTCACCTTCGAGGGCCGGCGGCGCGCCAACCAGGCCGAGGACGGCATCGCCTCCCTGCGCGAGGAGGTCGACACCCTCATCGTCATCCCCAACGACCGGCTGCTGTCCATCTCGGACCGCCAGGTCAGCGTGCTGGACGCGTTCCGCTCCGCCGACCAGGTGCTGCTCTCCGGCGTCCAGGGGATCACCGACCTGATCACCACCCCGGGCCTGATCAACCTCGACTTCGCCGACGTCAAGTCCGTCATGTCGGACGCCGGTTCGGCGCTCATGGGCATCGGCTCGGCCCGCGGTGAGGACCGTGCCAAGGCGGCCGCCGTGATGGCGATCTCCTCGCCGCTGCTGGAGGCCTCGATCGACGGCGCCCGCGGCGTGCTGCTGTCCATCTCCGGCGGCTCCGACCTCGGCCTGTTCGAGATCAACGAGTCCGCCCAGCTGGTCAGCGAGGCGGCCCACCCCGAGGCCAACATCATCTTCGGTGCCGTCATCGACGACGCCCTGGGCGACGAGGTCCGGGTCACCGTCATCGCGGCGGGCTTCGACGGCGGTCAGCCGCCGGCGATCGTCCGCGACCCGGTGGTCAAGGCGAGCGCGACCCCGGCCAACCCGCCGGCCTCCTCGGGCACCCCCGAGCGCCCGTCCGGCCGGCCCGCGTACGGCGGCATCGGCTCGGTGACCTCCCGTTCGGACGGCGACGGCGCCTCCTCGTCCCGTTCGGCCGAGTCGCCGGCCACCACCACGGCCGCCCCGGTGCCGCCGCAGGTGCAGCCGGCCCGGCAGCCGTTCGTGGAGAGCCAGGCCGAGGAACTCGACGTGCCGGACTTCCTTAAGTGATCGACCACGCGGTCCGCGACGGTGCTCACTTCGCCTTCACCACCCGGTGGGGCGGGGTGAGCACTTCGCCGTACGGGGAGCTGAACCTCGGCGGCGCGGTGGGGGACGACCCGGCGGCCGTCCTGGAGAACCGGGCGATCGCGGCCCGCGAGCTCGGCCTCGACCCGGCCGACGTGGTGTGGATGAACCAGGTGCACGGGGCGGACGTCGCCGTGGTGACGGAGCGCCAGCCGGCGGGGGAGGCCCCGGCGGTCGACGCCGTGGTCACCGACCGGCCGCTGGCGCTCGCGGTGCTGACCGCGGACTGCACCCCGGTGCTGCTGGCGGACCCGGTCGCGGGAGTGGTCGGCGCGGCGCACGCCGGACGGCCCGGTCTCGCGGCCGGAGTGGTCCCGGCGGTGGTCGGGGCGATGGTGGCGCTCGGCGCCGAACCCGCGCGGATCGCCGCCGCCACCGGACCCGCGGTCTGCGGCCGCTGCTACGAGGTGCCCGCGCAGCTCCGGGCCGAGGTCGCCGGGCGGGTGCCCGCGGCCCACGCGGTGACCTCCTGGGGTACCCCGGCCCTGGACGTGCCGGCGGGAGTCGCGGCCCAGCTGGCCGCCGCGGGCGTCAACGGGCCGGTGCTGTCACCGGTCTGCACCCTCGAATCCGCCGACCACTACTCCTATCGGCGCGAGCAGCGCACGGGCCGGCTCGCGAGCTACGTCTGGTTGGGCTCTTCACACTGATGACGAATGACATCTTCGGACCGTTCCCGGGCGATTCCGCCCGATTCCTGGACAAGTCCTGGCTGGACGCGCTGACGGAGGGCCAGCGGGCCCGCTACGAGGAGCTCGGCACCAACCTGGAGGTCGTCGAGCGGCGGATCGCCGACGCCTGCGCCGCCGCCGGGCGGGCCCGCGACGAGGTCCGGCTGATCGTGGTCACCAAGACCTATCCCGCCGAGGACACCGCGCTGCTGGCCGGTCTGGGCGCCACCGATGTCGCGGAGAACCGCGACCAGGACGCCGCACCCAAGGCGGAGCAGTGCAGAAACCTTCCTCTTGACTGGCACTTCGTCGGCCAGCTGCAGACCAACAAGGTCCGCTCGGTCGTCCGGTACGCCGACTACGTCCACTCGGTGGACCGGGGGCGGCTGGTGGAGTCCCTCGGCGCCGCGGTCGCCAAGGCCGGACGCGCCGACCTGGGCTGCCTGGTGCAGGTGGCGCTGGACAAGGAGGCCGGCGAGGGCGAGCACCGCGCCGGGGTCGCCCCCGAGGAGGTCCTCGCGCTGGCCGACGCGATCGCCGACACGCCCGGACTGCGCATGGACGGTGTGATGACGGTCGCTCCGCTCGCGGGTCCGCTGGCCGGCGATCCGGCCGCGGCCTTCGATCGGCTGGCGGAAATCGCAACCGCCGTACGAGCGGCCCATCCGGCTGCCACCATGGTCTCGGCAGGGATGAGCGGCGACCTGGAGCAGGCCATTGCCGCCGGAGCGACACATGTGCGCGTCGGAACGGCGGTACTCGGAGTGCGGTCACCCCTCAGGTAACGTCACCGGGTAGTAGATCAGACTGCAGGACAAAATAGGACAGAAGCTAGCAGCTTATCGGAGCGCTAGCCAACCGTGGATCGCAGCTCCGCGGCCCTCATCCACGAACTCTGACTGGCCGTCGGCCTGACGAAGCGTCGTGGGCGGACCGCGGAATCCGCGGACGGGGCCGTTCGGCCCGGCCGTCGGGACGGAGTCGGTCCACCACAAGCGGAGGAGACAGGAGCATGGCCGGCGCAATGCGCAAGATGGCGGTCTACCTCGGCCTCGTGGAGGACGAGACGTACGACGGCCAGGGGTACGACCCCGACGACGACTACGACGCCGATCCCGAGCCGATCCGGACCGGACGCACCGAGGACATTCCGCGGCCGGCCTCCCCGCCGCCCGCGCCGGTCTCCTCCATCACCCCGCAGCCGGTGCCGGCCGCGGTCCCGATTCGTCAGGAGACCCCGAGGATGGCACCAGTGTCGTCCATCACACCCGAACGCCGCCACAACCTGGAGAAGAGCGCCCCGGTGATCATGCCCAAGGTAGTGAACGAACGAGAGCCCTACCGCATCACCACGCTGCACCCGAGGACCTACAACGAGGCCCGTACCATCGGGGAACAGTTCCGTGGCGGGACTCCTGTGATCATGAATCTGACGGAGATGGACGACACCGATGCCAAGCGGCTCGTAGACTTCGCCGCTGGACTCGTCTTCGGTCTGCACGGCAGTATCGAGCGCGTGACGCAGAAGGTGTTCCTCCTGTCGCCTGCTAACGTCGATGTCACGGCGGAGGACAAGGCTCGGATCGCCGAGGGTGGGTTCTTCAACCAGAGCTGACCCGACCACGACTTTACGTGTGGATCTGATCGACAGTGAGTCAGTGACAGACGAGCGGCCCGAGGGCCGACAACCGGGGAGAGGGAAGCGCGATGGAGATCGTGTGGGCGGTGCTCTATTACGCACTGACCGTCTTCCTGGTGTTCCTGCTCGTGCGGCTGGTGATGGACTGGGTCTTCCAGTTCGCGCGTTCGTGGCGGCCCGGCAAGGCCATGGTCCTGGTCCTGGAGGCCACGTACACTGTCACGGATCCGCCGCTCAAGCTTCTGCGGCGGTTCATTCCGCCGTTGCGTCTCGGGGGCGTGGCGCTCGACCTGTCCTTCTTCGTACTGATGATCATTGTGTATGTCCTGATCTCGCTTGTGCGGCCCTAGTCGTAGGTGAGCGATGCGACAGGATGCCGGTGTGCCGACGATCACGTTGAGGTGAAGAGATGCCATTGTCCCCCGAGGACGTTCGGAACAAGCAGTTCACGACCGTCCGCCTGCGCGAAGGCTATGACGAGGACGAGGTCGATGCCTTCCTCGACGAGGTCGAGGCGGAGCTGACCCGTCTCCTCCGCGAGAACGAGGACCTGCGCGCCA
Source organism: Kitasatospora purpeofusca (assembly GCF_034043715.1). Taxonomy (GTDB): domain Bacteria; phylum Actinomycetota; class Actinomycetes; order Streptomycetales; family Streptomycetaceae; genus Kitasatospora; species Kitasatospora purpeofusca_A. The sequence continues at coordinate 51,001 of NZ_JAXCLC010000020.1, forward strand.
AGCTGGCCGCCGCGACCCGGGCCGCCGCGCAGAACCAGGCCAACATGCGCAAGGAGCCGCCGCAGGACGCGCGCCCCGGCGCCCCGGTGCCGGCCGCCATATCCGGCCCGCCGGTTCCCGGCCAGCAGGGTGGCCCCGGCCAGCAGCAGATGGGCCCGGGCGGTCCGCAGCAGCAGCAGCAGATGGGCCCCGGCCAGCAGCAGCAGCAGCAGCAGCAGCAACAACAACAGCAGCAGCAGATGGGCAACCAGCCGCTCGGCCTGCCGTCCGGCGCCCCGCAGCTGCCCGTCGGCCAGGGCGGTCCGATGGGCGGCCCCGGCCAGCAGCAGCAGATGGGCCAGACCATGGGCGGCCAGCAGCAGCTGGTCCAGCCGATGGGCGGTCAGATGCTCCAGCCGATGGGCGGCCCCGGCGGCCCGCAGGGCATGGGCAACCCGATGGGCCAGGGCATGGGCCAGCAGCAGATGCAGCAGATGGGCGGCCCCATGGGCGGCCCGCAGCAGATGGGCGGCCCGATGGGCGCCCCGATGCAGCAGCAGCAGCAGAGCCCCGGTGGCGACAGCGCCGCCCGGGTGCTGGCGCTCGCCCAGCAGACCGCGGACCAGGCGATCTCCGAGGCCCGTTCCGAGGCCAACAAGATCGTCGGCGAGGCCCGCAGCCGTGCCGAGGGCCTGGAGCGGGACGCCCGTGCCAAGGCCGACGCGCTGGAGCGGGACGCGCAGGAGAAGCACCGCGTCGCGATGGGCTCGCTGGAGTCCGCCCGCGCCACGCTGGAGCGCAAGGTCGAGGACCTGCGCGCGTTCGAGCGTGAGTACCGGACGCGCCTGAAGTCCTACCTGGAGACCCAGCTGCGCCAGCTGGAGTCGCAGGCGGACGACTCGCTCGCGCCGCCGCGGATCCCGGCCACCGCCTCGCTGCCGCCGGCCCCCTCGTCGATGGCTCCGGCCGGTGCGAGCGCGATGAGCAGTCCGTCGCCGAGCTTCGGCGGCAGCCAGCAGTCGTTCGGCGGCCAGCCGTCCTTCGGTGGGCAGAGCGCCTTCGGCGGGAACGGCGGTGCGCCGAGCTTCGGCGGGTCGGCCGGTGGCAACTCGGGTGCGCCGCAGATGCAGCCGGCCGGGATGACCCAGCCGATGGCCGCGGTCCGGCCGCAGCCGCCGCAGCCGATGCAGCCGATGCAGCAGGCGCCGGCTCCGATGCGGGGCTTCCTGATCGACGAGGACGGCGACAACTAAGCGGTAGCCGTCGGCACAGGCGCCCCCTTCTCGGCCCTTCGGGGTCGGGGAGGGGGCGCTTTCGTGCGTGCGGGTAGGGGTGGCGCTTGTTCTGTGCGGGGGACGGGAACGGCGGAGCCGCCGCCGCCCGGTGGGCGACGGCGGCTCCGGGGTCGGGTCAGGCCTTGCGCAGCTGGAAGGCGAGGCCGAGGGACTCGTCGGCGAAGGTGTCGGACTGCCAGTCGGCGGCGCCGGCGGCGAAGTCGGTGGCGAGCACCTCCTCGGCGACCAGCGCACCGTGCTCGGCGATGGCCTCGGCGGTCTCGTCGTCGGTCGCCCGCCAGCGCAGGACGATCCGGTCGGCGACGTCCAGGCCGGAGTTCTTGCGGGCCTCCTGGATCTGCCGGATCGCGTCCCGGGCCACGCCGAGGCGCTTGAGCTCGGGGGTGATCGCGAGGTCCAGCGCGACGGTGGCGCCGGACTCGTTGGCGACGGCCCAGCCCTCGCGCGGGGTCTCGGTGATGATCACCTCGTCCGGGGACAGGGCCACCGTCTCGCCGTCCAGCTCGACCGAGGTGGTGCCCCCGGCGCGCAGCTCGGCGGCGAGCCGGGCGGCGTCCGCGGCGGCGACCGCCTTGGCGACGTCCTGCACGCCCTTGCCGAAACGCTTGCCCAGCGCACGGAAGTTGGCCTTGGCGGTGGTGTCGACCAGCGAGCCGCCGACGTTCGCGAGCGACTCCAGGGTGGAGACGTTGAGCTCCTCGGCGATCTGCGCGCGCAGGTCCTCGGGCAGCTCGTCCCAGCCCTGGGCGGCGACCAGCGCGCGGGACAGCGGCTGGCGGGTCTTCACGCCCGACTCGGCGCGGGTGGCCCGGCCCAGCTCGACCAGCCGGCGGACCAGCGCCATGTGGCGGGAGAGGTCGGTGTCGATCAGCGACTCGTCCGCCACCGGCCAGGAGGCCAGGTGGACCGAGCCGGGGGCGTCCGGAACGACCGGGACCACCAGGTCCTGCCAGACCTGCTCGGTGATGAACGGGGTGAGCGGGGCCATCAGCCGGGTGACGGTCTCCAGCGCCTCGTGCAGGGTGGCGAGCGCGGCGGCGTCGCCCTGCCAGAAGCGGCGGCGGCCGCGGCGGACGTACCAGTTGGAGAGGTCGTCGACGAAGCCGGAGAGCAGCTTGCCGGCGCGCTGGGTGTCGTAGGCCTCGAAGGCCGCGTCGACCTCGCGGACCAGGGTGTTCAGCTCGGAGAGCACCCAGCGGTCCAGCTGCGGGCGGTCGGCCGGCGCCGGGTCGCCCGCGGACGGCGCCCAGCCGGAGGTGCGGGCGTACAGGGCCTGGAAGGCGACGGTGTTCCAGAAGGTGAGGAGGGTCTTGCGGACCACCTCCTGGATCGTGCCGTGGCCGACCCGGCGGGCCGACCAGGGCGAGCCGCCGGCGGCCATGAACCAGCGGACGGCGTCGGCGCCGTGCTGGTCCATGAGCGGGATCGGCTGCAGGATGTTGCCCAGGTGCTTGGACATCTTGCGGCCGTCCTCGGCCAGGATGTGGCCCAGGCAGACGACGTTCTCGTACGAGCTCTTGTCGAAGACCAGGGTGCCGACGGCCATCAGGGTGTAGAACCAGCCGCGGGTCTGGTCGATCGCCTCGGAGATGAACTGCGCCGGGTAGCGCTTCTCGAACAGCTCCTTGTTCTGGTACGGGTAGCCGTACTGGGCGAAGGGCATCGACCCCGAGTCGTACCAGGCGTCGATGACCTCCGGCACGCGGGTCGAGGTGCCGCCGCACTCGCGGCAGTCGAAGGTGACCTCGTCGATGTACGGGCGGTGCGGGTCGAGGCCGGCCTGGTCGGTGCCGGTGAGCTCGGACAGCTCGGCCAGCGAGCCGACGCAGGTGAGGTGGTTCTCCTCGCAGCGCCAGATCGGCAGCGGGGTGCCCCAGTAGCGGTTGCGGCTGAGCGCCCAGTCGATGTTGTTGTTCAGCCAGTCGCCGAAGCGGCCGTGCTTGACGTTGTCCGGGAACCAGTTGGTGGCCTCGTTCTCCCGGATCATCGCGTCCTTGACCGCGGTGGTGCGGATGTACCAGGACGGCTGTGCGTAGTACAGCAGCGCGGTGTGGCAGCGCCAGCAGTGCGGGTAGCTGTGCTCGTAGGGGAGGTGGCGGAAGAGCAGGCCGCGCTCCTTGAGGTCGGCGACCAGGGCCTCGTCGGCCTTCTTGAAGAACTGGCCGCCGACCAGCGGGACGCCGGGCTCGAAGGTGCCGTCGGCCAGCACCGGGTTGACCACCGGCAGGCCGTACTTGCGGCAGGTCGCGAGGTCGTCGGCGCCGAAGGCGGGCGACTGGTGGACGATGCCGGTGCCGTCCTCGGTGGTGACGTACTCGGCGTTGAGGACGTAGTGCGCGTTCTCGATCTCGACCAGGTCGAACGGGCGGCGGTAGCCCCAGCGCTCCATCTCGGCGCCGGTGAAGGACTCGCCGGTCGGCTCCCAACCCTCACCGAGGGCCTTGGCCAGCAGCGGCTCGGCGACCACCAGCTGCTCGGTGCCGTCGGTGGCCACCACATAGGTGACCTCGGGGTGGACGGCGGCGGCGGTGTTGGAGACCAGGGTCCACGGGGTGGTGGTCCAGACCAGCAGCGCGGCCCGGTCGGCCAGCGGGCCGCTGGTCAGCGGGAAGCGGACGAAGACCGACGGGTCGACGACGGTCTCGTAGCCCTGGGCCAGCTCGTGGTCGGAGAGGCCGGTGCCGCAGCGCGGGCACCAGGGGGCGACCCGGTGGTCCTGGACCAGCAGGCCCTTGTCGAAGATCTGCTTGAGCGACCACCAGACGGACTGCACATAGGACGGGTCCATGGTGCGGTAGGCCTGGTCGAGGTCGACCCAGTACCCCATCCGGTTGGTGAGTTCGACGAAGGCGTCGGTGTGGCGGGTCACCGACTCGCGGCACTTGGCGTTGAACTCGGCGATGCCGTACGCCTCGATGTCCTGCTTGCCGGAGAAGCCGAGCTCCTTCTCGACGGCGAGCTCGACCGGGAGGCCGTGACAGTCCCAGCCGGCCTTGCGGGCGACGTGGTAGCCCTTCATCGTCCGGTACCGGGGGAAGACGTCCTTGAAGACGCGGGCCTCGATGTGGTGGGCACCGGGCATGCCGTTGGCGGTCGGCGGGCCCTCGTAGAAGACCCACTCGGGGCGGCCCTCGGACTGCTCCAGGCTGCGCTGGAAGACCTTGTTGTCCTGCCAGAACGACAGGATCCGGTGTTCGAGGGCGGGCAGGTCGACCTGCGCGGGGACGGGGTTGTAGGAGCTGGCCATAACGGGCGTCTACCTCCGGCGGATGCATGGACGGGATCCGACGGAGGGACGAGACGGCATGCCGCCCCGCGGTACCACCCTCCTTGGCCGCGATGCTCTCCACGGCCCTCTTGTTTGGGCTTGCTGCCGGGTCTAGCGGACCGGCGAAGGGGATCGCGGACCGTTCTTCCGGCGGCTCCGGGGTGATCTTCGCGCGGTGCACACCCCCGGGCTCGCACCGTCCCCGGGTCGCTGGTGGCTGCGTACTGCGGTACTCGTCCCCATCTGCGCCTTGCAGGCCCAGTGTATCGGCCGTCGCAAGTCGGTTTCGGCGCGCCGGGGCGGGGGGCACAACTCTGTTCGGCGCGGCGGGCGTGTCGCGTGTGGCGGCTGGCTGGGTGGGATCATGGTGAGGCGTCGGTATGTCATGTTGTGACCATTTTTGATCGGGATTATCGTTCCGGCACTGGAGGCCGCCGGGAACCGGCGGCTCGATTCGTTCGTAGATGGGGTCGAAGCCATGGCTGAGAAGACAACCGTCGCGGGTACCGCCACCACGCGGGCACGCAAGGCCGTGGCAGGCGATCCAGGGGAGGGGACCGTGACCACTACCGCACGGCGCAAGAACACCACCGACACCACTCTCGTGGCCCCCGGCCGCACCCGGACCCCGGTCGGGGCCACCGCCCGCCCCGGCGGTGCCGAGTCGGTCGACCCGGCCGAGCTGCCGGTCCGTCCCGGCGAGGACCCGTGGACCTCCGAGGAGGTGCGCGAGCTGCACGCCGAGCTGATCAACGAGCTCGAGCGGCTCCAGCAGGAGATCGACCTGGCCGAGGCGGCCATCACCGGTCTGATGCGGGACTCCAACGACGGGGCCGGCGACGACCAGGTGGACGCCGGTACGAAGAACATCTCGCGCGAGAGCGAGGTGGCGCTGGCCAACAACGCCCGCGACAGCCTCGCCCAGACCGAGCACGCGCTGGTCCGGCTGGAGGGTGTCGGATTCGGCACCTGCGAGTCCTGCGGCCAGGCCATCGGCAAGGCGCGGATGCAGGCCTTCCCGCGGGCGACGCTGTGCGTCCAGTGCAAGGCCAAGCAGGAACGCCGCTGACCGCTCCGGGCGGTCGACCGGGACGACGGGCGGGGTCGGGCTTGCCGTAGGCTCGACCCCGTAACGTCGCCTGATCCGTCGGATGATCCGTCGGAGATCGGGTTTTCCACCGGCCCATCGGCCCCCCACGTCACGGCAGCGGAGCGGATCATCAGTACGCAAGGTTCCCCCCAGACGCGGGACGACTCCGTCCCCACGCCCGCCGACGTCGTGGCCCCGGCCGGAGACCTGGCCGGGCCCGGTCCCGGTGACGTGGCAGGGCCGGACGACGTAGGCGGGCCGGGCGACGTGGCAGGACCGGTCAACGTGGCAGGACCGGTCAACGTGGCAGGACCGGACAACGTGGCCGGGCCCGGTGACGGGGCTCCGGTCCGGTTGGAGGCCCCCGGGACGGCCACTGCCCCGGCGCCGATCCCGATGCCGGCCCCGGTCGGGCCGGCCGGGCCGACCGAGGCGGAGGAGCCGAAGGGGCGCAGGCGGATCGGCGTGCTCCTGGTCGTCGCGCTGCTCGCCTTCCTGGTCGACTTCGGCAGCAAGCTGCTGGTCGTGGCCAGGCTGGAGAACCACTCGGCGATCAAGGTGATCGGCGATGTGATGACCTTCCAGGTGATCCGCAACTCCGGCGCCGCCTTCGGCATGGGGCAGGCGCTGACCGTCGTCTTCACCATGATCGCCTCGGCCGTCATCGTGGTGATCTGGCGGATCGCCCGGCGGCTGTACAGCCTCCCCTGGGCGATCGCGCTCGGCCTGCTGCTCGGCGGCGCGCTCGGCAACCTGACCGACCGGCTGTTCCGCTCGCCCGGCGTCTTCCGCGGGCACGTGGTCGACTTCATCTCCGTCCAGCACTTCGCGGTGTTCAACCTCGCGGACTCGGCGATCGTCTGCGGCGGGATCCTGGTCGTCCTGCTCTCCTTCCGGGGCAGCAACCCGGACGGCACCGTGCACCAGCAGGCGGACAAGGGCGAGCAGGCGGACAAGGGCGAGTAGGGCGGGCGGGGCGGGGACGGCCGCCGCTCGCCGCCGGGCACGGCGCGGGCGGGAGCCCCCGCGTCCGGCATACTCGTACGGGTGAGTACCGCAGCGCAGACCCGAAGCCTCCCTGTTCCCGACGGCCTGGAGGGCGAACGCCTCGACGCCGCCCTCGCCCGGATGTTCGGCTTCTCCCGGACCAAGGCCGCCGAGCTGGCCGCCGAGGGCAAGGTGACGCTCGACGGCGCCGCCGCCGGCAAGTCGGACCGGGTCACCGCCGGCTCCTGGCTGGAGGTCGAGATCCCCGCCCCCGCCGCGCCGGTGCAGATCGTCGCCGAACCGGTCGACGGCATGCGCATCGTCCACGACGACGACGACATCGTGCTCGTCGACAAGCCGGTCGGCGTCGCCGCCCACCCGAGCCCGGGCTGGACCGGCCCCACCGTGATCGGCGGGCTGGCCGCGGCCGGCTACCGGATCTCGACCTCCGGCGCCGCCGAGCGCCAGGGCGTCGTGCACCGGCTCGACGTCGGCACCTCCGGGCTGATGGTGGTGGCCAAGTCGGAGCGCGCCTACACCGACCTCAAGCGGCAGTTCCACGACCGGGTGACCGAGAAGAAGTACCACACGCTCGTCCAGGGCCACCCGGACCCGCTCAGCGGCACCGTGGACGCGCCGATCGGGCGCCACCCCAGCGCGGACTGGAAGTGGGCCGTCACCCGAGAGGGCAAGCCGTCCGTCACCCACTACGACCTCATCGAGGCCTACCGGGCCGCCTCGCTGATGGACATCAAGCTGGAGACCGGCCGGACCCACCAGATCCGGGTGCACATGTCCGCCCTGCGCCACCCCTGCGTCGGCGACATCACCTACGGGGCCGACCCGACCCTCGCCAAGCGGCTCGGGCTGACCCGGCAGTGGCTGCACGCCGTCTCGCTCGGCTTCGAGCACCCGTCGGACGGCGAGTGGGTGCAGTTCTCCAGCGAGTACCCCGCGGACCTGCGGAAGGCGCTGGACATCATCGCGTCGGAGAGCTGAGCCGGAGAGCTGAGCCGGAGCCTGGATCGGAGCCCTGGATCGGGGCTCCGAGTCGCAGAGCCGAGTAGCAGAGCTGAGGAGAGCCGGGATGACGGTGACGATCCGGGTCGCGCGGGGAGAGGCGGACCTCGCGCTGGTGCACGAGGTCCGGCGGGAGGTCTTCATCGTCGAGCAGGGGATCGCCGAGGAGGAGGAGTGGGACGACCTCGACCCCACCTCGGAGCACCTGCTGGCGGTAGGGCCGGAGGGTGAGCCCGTCGGCACGGCGCGGCTGATCTTCGGGGAACAGGCGCTCGGGATCACCGGCGGGGTCGGCGGCCGGGTGCTGCTCGGCCGGCTCGCCGTGCTGAAGACGGCCCGGGGGACCGGGCTCGGCGCCGAGCTGGTGCGGGCCGTCGAGGCCGCGGGGCAGGCGCGCGGGGCGCGCGAGATGGAGCTGCACGCCCAGGTGCAGGCCCTCGGGTTCTACGAGCGCCTCGGGTACGCGGCGGAGGGACCGGTGTACGACGACGCCGGGATTCCGCACCGGACGATGATCCGGGTGCTGTAGCGCCGGGGGGCGACAGGCGGGGAGCGGGCCCCCGGGAGCTCTCCCGGGGGCCGGTGTTCTTATCGGACGCCTACTCCGGGGGCGGCTACGATCACGCCCATGGAGCTCGGTGGGGCGTGGCGCCGGTGGCGAGGCCGTGGGACGGTCGCCGGACGGAGACTGGTGGCCGGGGCGGTGGCCCTTGTGGCCGTCGTCGCGGTGGGGGTGGCCGGGGCCGTCGCCGCCGGGGGCGAACAGCCCGTCCGCCAGGAGGACCGGTTCCTCGCGATGGCCGAGACCCCCGGCAGCACGCAGATCGTCCAGCTCGACACCTCCTTCTTCACCACCGGCAGCGGCCCGCGCCCCGCCGTCCTGCTCGGGCACGGCTTCGGCGGCTCCAAGGAGGGCGAGCGGGAGCGCGCCCGGAAGCTCGCCCGGCAGGGGTACGCGGTGCTGACCTGGTCGGCGCGCGGCTTCGGGCGCTCCGGCGGCAAGATCGGGCTGAACGCGCCGGACCGCGAGGTCGAGGACGTCAAGCACCTGGTCGACTGGCTGGCGCAGCGCCCCGAGGTGCGGTTGGACGGGCCCGGCGACCCCCGGGTGGGCATCACCGGCGCGTCCTACGGCGGTGCGGTGGCGCTGCTCGGCTCCGCGTACGACCGGCGGATCGACGCCGTGGCCAGTGCGATCACCTGGTGGAACCTGGCCGACGCGCTGTTCCCGCAGGGGGTGCGCGGCTCGGGCGCGGTCGACGGCGTGTTCAAGAAGCTGTGGTCCGGGATCTTCTTCACCACCGGTTCGGTGGGCGAACTCGGCCCGTCCGGCGGCGCGGCGCGTCCGGCCCTCGCTCCCGAGCAGGGCGGCGGGCAGGTCGGCTGCGGGCGGTTCCTGGACGAGCTGTGCCGGATGTACGACCGGGTGGCGACCGCCGGGCACGCCGACCCGGAGGCTGTGGCCCTGCTCGACCGGTCCAGCCCCTCCTCGGTCGCGGACCGGCTCAAGGTGCCCACGCTGGTGGTCCAGGGCCAGCAGGACTCGCTGTTCCCGCTCGACCAGGGCGACGCGATCGCCCGGGCGGTGGCCGCCAACGGCGCTCCGGTGGCGGTCGACTGGTTCGCGGGCGGGCACGACGGCGCGACCGACACCAGTGACCGGGTGGACGACCGGGTCACGGCCTGGTTCGACCGCTATCTGCGGGGGGACGGGGGCGCGGGCGACGGCGGGGGCGACACCGGCGCGGCGTTCCGGGTCACCCGGACCGGCGGAGTCGACTCGACCGGCTTCCAGGCGGTGCTGCGCGGCGCCACCGCCGACAGCTACCCCGGCCTCGGTGGCACCGGCTCGCGGCAGTTCGAGTTGAAGGCCCCGGACGGTGAACCCGAGCAGGCCTTCGCCAACCCGCCCGGCGGCGCGCCGTCCAACATCTCCGCCCTGCCGGGCCTCGGCGGCCTGCTCGGCCAGGCGTCCGCGCTGGGCGCCGGCCTCGGGCTGGACTTCCCCGGCCAGTTCGCCGCCTTCGAGTCGGCGCCGCTGGACTCCTCGGTCCATCTGACCGGGCAGCCGACCGTGCCGGTCCGGGTCCGGGCCGACCGGCCGGACGCGGTGCTCTTCGCCAAGCTGTACGACGTCGCCCCCGACGGCAGGCAGAGCCTGCCGCAGCAGCTGTCCGCCCCGCTGCGGGTGACCGGGGCGGACGCCCCCGACGGCCGGAGCGTCACCGTGGCGCTGCCCACCGTCGACCACACCTTCGACGCCGGGCACCGGCTGCGGCTGGTGCTCGCCGCCACCGACCTCGCGTACGCCTCGCCCGTCGAGCCCGCCACCTACCGGGCGGCTGTCACCGGGCCGGTCACCCTGCCCACCGTCGACGGGCTGGTCACCGACGCCGCGCCGCTGCCGTCCCGGACCTGGATGCTGCCGCTGGTCGCGCTCGCGCTGGCCGCCGGGCTGGTGCTGGTGCCCAGGCTGCGGGCGGCCAGGGCCGGGCGGCGCGCGCACGGACCCGCGTACGACCCGGCGCTCGCCGGGGTGCCGCTGGTGATCACCGGTCTGAGCAAGCGCTACAAGGGCGCCGCCGACCGGTACGCCGTCCGTGACCTGGGCTTCCGGGTGGAACGGGGGCAGGTGCTCGGCCTGCTCGGCCCCAACGGCGCCGGCAAGACCACCACGCTGCGGATGCTGATGGGGCTGATCCGGCCGGACGCCGGCGAGATCAGGATCTTCGGCCACCTGATCCGGCCGGGGGCACCCGTGCTCTCCCGGGTCGGCGCCTTCGTCGAGGGCGCGGGTTTCCTGCCGCACCTCACCGGGCGGGCCAATCTGCGGCTCTACTGGCAGGCCACCGGCCGTCCGGGGGCGGACGCCCATCTGGACGAGGCGCTCGCGATCGCCGGGCTCGGCGAGGCGCTGGACCGGGCGGTGCGCACCTACTCGCAGGGCATGCGGCAGCGGCTGGCGATCGCCCAGGCCATGCTCGGGCTGCCGGACCTGCTGATCCTCGACGAGCCGACCAACGGGCTCGACCCGCCGCAGATCCGGGAGATGCGCGAAGTGATGATCCGGTACGCGGCGGCCGGGCGGACCGTCATCGTCTCCAGCCACCTGCTGGCCGAGGTCGAGCAGAGCTGTACCGACCTGGTGGTGATGGACCGGGGCCGGCTGGTCACCACGGGCGCGGTCGCGGAGATCATCGGCGCGGGCTCGCAGCTGCTGATCGGCACCGGGGCCTCGTACAGCGCGGTGGAGCTGGCGGCGGCGGCCGACAAGGTCGCCGCGCTGGACGGGGTCGACACGGCGGAGGCCGTGGAGGGCGGACTGCTGGTCCGGCTGGACGGCATGGCGGCGAGCCGGCTGCTGGCCGAGCTGGTGCGGCTCGGGGTGCCGGTGGAGTCGGCCGGGCCGCAGCGCCGGCTGGAGGACGCGTTCCTGTCGCTGATCGGAGGTACGGCGTGAGTGCCGCGGTTGCTGAGGTGTCGGCCGATCACGCGGCCGGCTACCGGCCCGGGCGGACGCTGCCGTTCCGGGTCGAGGTGGTCCGCCAGCTGCGGCGGCGCCGCACGATGGTGATCGGCGGGGTGCTGGCGGCGATGCCGCTGGTCGTGCTGGCGGCGTTCGCGGTGGCCGGGACGCCGGGGCGGACCGACCGGACCACGTTCATCGAGCTCGCGACCTCGTCCGGGCCGAACTTCGCGGCCACCATGCTCTTCATGGGCACCGGCTTCATGCTGGTGATCCCGGTCGCGCTGTTCTGCGGGGACACGGTGGCCTCGGAGGCCAGCTGGTCCTCGCTGCGGTACCTGCTGGCCGCGCCGGTGCCGAGGGCGCGGCTGCTGATGCGCAAGTTCCTGGTCGGGCTGCTGTTCTCGGCGGCGGCCGTGCTGCTGCTGCCGCTGGTCGGGCTGGCGGTCGGCACGGCGGCGTACGGCTGGGGCGACCTGCGGCTGCCGGCCGGGGCGAGCCTGACCGCCGGCGAGGCGCTGCCCCGGCTGGCGGTCGCGGTGGCGTTCGTGTTCCTGAGCGAGGTCGTGATCGCCGCGCTCGCGTTCTGGCTCTCCACGGCCACGGACGCGCCGCTGGGGGCGGTCGGCGGGGCGGTGTTCGCCTCCATCGTCACCGGGGTGCTGGACGCCATCACCGCCCTCGGCGACCTGCGGGCGTGGCTGCCTGCGCACTGGCAGTACGCCTGGGCGGACGCCCTGCAGCCGCGGATGGAGTGGGGCGGGATGGTGCAGGGGGTCTCGCTGTCGCTGTCCTACGCGGTGGTGCTGCTGGCGCTCGCGTTCCGGGGCTTCGCGCGCAAGGACGTGGTGTCGTAGCCGTGCGGGAGGTCGTGCGGGAGGTCGTGCGGGAGGTGGCCCCGCCCGCCGGGGGACGGCGGGCGGGGTCCTCCGGCGGGGGCTACTTGACGGGGGAGTAGACCCGCTCGATCTGCTGGGTGCCGGACTTGGTGCGGTAGGAGCGCGACCACTTGGTGGTGGCGTCCTTGCGGGTCCGGTCGGAGAGGACGTAGTAGTCCATCTGGGTCTGGGCCGGGGTGACCTCCAGGACGCCGTAGCCGTGGGAGTCGAGGTCGACCCACTGGACGTGGCGGTTGGCGCCCTTGATCGCGGCGGCGGCGACCAGCGAGAGGGTCTGCGGCGCGACCTTGAGGAAGTCGTCGATGTTGTCCGAGGTGACCGAGGTGACCACGAACTCGGTGGCGACGCTGCCCGACAGCGGGTAGGTGGCGGCCTCCTCGGGGACGTCCGAGGCCCAGGCCGAGTGGATGTCGCCGGTCAGGAAGACGGTGTTGGTGATGCCGTTCGACTTCAGGTGGCCGAGCAGCTCGCGGCGGTCGTGGGTGTAGCCGTCCCACTGGTCGGTGTTGACCGCCAGGCCCTCGCCGGGCAGGCCGAGCAGCTTGGCCAGCGGGCGCAGCAGGTAGTCCGGCAGCGAGAAGAGGGCGACCGGGGAGATCATCACCTCGTTGCCGATCAGGCGCCAGGTGGTGTCGGAGGCGGCGAGGCCGGACTTCAGCCAGTCCATCTGGGCGCGGCCGGTGAGGGTGCGGTCGGCCGAGTCGACGTCGCCGTTGCCGACCTTGACCTGCTGGGAGCGGAACGAGCGCTGGTCCATCAGGTGCAGGTCGGCGAGCTTGCCGTAGCGCAGGCGGCGGTAGGTGGTGCCGGCGATGGACGGGCGGACCGGCATCCACTCGAAGTAGGCCTGCTTGGCGGCGGCCATCCGGGCCGTCCAGTCGCCCTCGGTGCCCGGGGTGTGGTTCTCGGCGCCGCCGGACCAGGCGTCGTTGGCGAACTCGTGGTCGTCCCAGATCGCGATGGTCGGGACCTGTGCGTGCAGCGCCTGGAGGTCCTCGTCCGTCTTGTAGCGGCCGTGCCGGGTGCGGTAGTCGGCGAGGCTGAGGATCTCGTGGGCGGGGGCGTGCGGGCGGACCACGGAGCCGCGGGCGCAGAACTCGCCGCTCTTGTACTCGTAGATGTAGTCGCCGAGGAAGAGGAAGGCGTCGAGGTCGCCGCGGGCGGCGAGGTGGCGGTAGGCCGAGAAGTAGCCGGCCTCCCAGTTGGCGCAGGAGGCCACGCCGAAGCGGAGCCGGTCGAGGGCGGCGTCGGCGGCCGGGGTGGTGTGGGTGCGGCCGACCGGGGAGGCCACGGCGCCGGCGGTGAAGCGGTACCAGTAGGCGGTGTCCGGGGTGAGGCCGCGGACGTCCACCTTGACGGTGTGGTCGGTGGTGGCGTCGCTGGTCACGGTGCCGCTCGCGGCTATCCGGGCGAAGCCCTTGTCGGCGGCGAGTTCCCAGCGGACCTCGGTGCCGGCGCCCAGGCCGGAGCCGGGCACGGCCTCGGGGGCGGGGGTGACCCGGGTCCAGAGCAGGATGCCGTCGGGCAGCGGGTCGCCCGAGGCGACGCCGTGGAGGAACTGCGGGGCGGTGGCGGCCTGGGCGGCGGCGGCGCCGAGGGCGAGCGGCAGGGCGGCGGCGCCCGCGACGGCGGCGGTGGCCTTGAGCACCTGGCGTCGGTGGGGGCGGGCGGCGGTCATGTCATTGACAAGGTCAGTCACGGCGGACAGGCTACCGGTGGGTAATGCAGTGTTCCATATGCTGAACTGACTGTTCGTCGCCGCTTCACCGCGACGTGACGTCCCGCCACCCCGCCGGGTGCGCGCGGCCACCCGGCGGACATGCGCGATGATGGGAGGCTGTTCCGGCCCCCGTCGCAAGGAAGTCCCGCCCGTGGCACACGTCCTGTTCCTCCACTCCGTGTACGGCCTGCGCCCCGCCGTCCAGGTTGCCGCCGACCGGCTGCGCGCCGCCGGGCACACCGTGCACACCCCCGACTTCTTCGAGGGGCGGACCTTCGACGACGTCGAGGAGGCCATGGCCCACAAGGAGGAGATCGGCAGCGACGAGCTGCTGCGCCGGGCCGTCGGGGCCGCGGCTCCGCTGCTGGGCACCGGGACACCGCTCGTCTACGCCGGCCTCTCGCTCGGCGGCTCGCTCGCCCAGAACCTCGCGCTCGCCGACGAGAAGGCCCTCGGCCTGCTGCTCCTGCACGGCACCTCGGACATCCGCGAGGACGCGGCCACCGCGATCCCCGTCCAGCTGCACGTGGCCGAGCCGGACCCGTTCGAGTCGGAGGACTGGCTGAACGCCTGGTACCTGGGGATGCGCAGGGCCGGTGCGGACGTGGAGGTGCACCGCTACCGCGGCGCCGGCCACCTGTTCACCGACCCCGAGCTGCCGGACTACGACGCCGAGGCGGCGGAGCAGGCGTGGGCGGTCGCCCTGGACTTCCTGGCGGAGCTGGACGCCGCCTAGTCCGTGGCTCCTGTTGCGCGGGAAGTCGGCGTGGCCGACTTCCCGCGCAGGGGGCCGGAACGGGCCTTCCCTGCTCTCACGGCTCCAGCCGGTGCGGGCCGCGGAACAGGAACGTGACCTCGCGGATGCTGGGGACGTCGAGCAGGAGCATCAGCAGCCTGCCGAGACCGAGGCCGAGGCCGCCGTGGGGCGGGGTCCCGAAGCGGAAGCAGTCGAGATAGCCGGCGAGCGGCCCGGTGGCCATGCCCTTCTCGCGGGCCTGGGCGACGAGGCGCTCGTAACGGTGCTCGCGCTGGGCGCCGGTGGTGATCTCGACGCCTTTCCAGAGCAGGTCGAAGGACTCGGTGACGGTGGGGTCGTCCTCGGGCCGCAGGTGGTAGAACGGGCGGACGGAGGCGGGGAAGCGGGTGACGAACACGAACTCGTGCCCGGTCTCCCCGGCGACGAGCGCGGAGAGCCTGCGCTCGCCCTCGGGGTCGAGGTCCTCCTTGACGCCCTCGGGGTCCCAGCCGGTGGCCCGGAGCCTGGCGAGGGCGTCGGCCATCGTGATACGGGGGAACGGCGCCTCGGGGACGACGACCCGGGCGCCGAAGTGCTCGGCGACGGCGTCGCCGTGGCGCTCCGCGACCCGCTGGAGGACGCGCCGGAGGAGGCGTTCCTCGAAGGCCATGACGTCCTCGACGCCGTCGATCCAGGCGAGTTCGGCGTCCACGCCGGTGAACTCGGTGGCGTGGCGGGAGGTGAAGGACGGTTCGGCACGGAAGACGGGGCCGATCTCGAAGACCTTGTCGATGCCGCCCGCGATGGCCATCTGCTTGTAGAACTGCGGGGACTGGGCGAGGTAGGCGGTGCGGTCGAAGTAGCCGACCTTGAAGACCTCGGCCCCGGACTCGGAGGCAGTGCCCATGAGCTTCGGGGTGTGGAGTTCGGTGAAGCCCTCCTCGGCGGTGACCTCGCGCATGGCCTGCTCGACGGTGGTCTGGACGGCGAACACGAGCTGCTGCGAGGGCCTGCGGACGTCGAGGAAGCGCCAGTCGAGGCGCTGGTCCAGGGCGGTGTTCTCGTCGATGGGCAGCTTCGGATCGGCCGGCGACACGACCTCGACGCGCTCGGGGACCACCTCCAGACCGCCGAGCTTGACGTGGGGGTTGCCGACGACCCTGCCGGTGATCTTCACGGCGGACTCGGTGGTGACGCTCTCGAAGGCCGCCTCGATCCCGTCGCCCTCGCCGCCCCGGGCGTGGGTGACCTGGACGAGACCGGTGTGGTCGCGGACCAGCACGAACTGCATGCGCCGCTGGAGGCGGAGGGTGTTGATCCAGCCGTAGACGGTGACCGTCTCGTCGAGGTGGCTGGGAAGGTCTGCGACGAGGGTACGCGTCATGGTCGGCAACTCCCTGGTTGCGGGCGCGTTGGTCGCGCCACTGGGTCGGGCGGTAGACGGCCGCCCGGGGACTGGCGTCACCATAGCCGGAGGGGTCGCGCCGGTGCCTCCGGATTAAGCGGTGCGTGATCAAGTGAGGCTGGACTTGGCAAATATCCGCCAGGCCGGATTGCTGGGGCGTAGCGGGCTTCGGACGCATTCGTGCGGGTTGATCGCCGGGGCCGGGGGAATGGCCTGCCCATGGAGTCAGCTCTTTCCGCGTGGGCACGGTCGGTCGCCGAGCACGAGCTCGCCCTTTCGCTTCCTCGACGATGGGCGCACTCGAAAGGGGTTGCCCGGCGGGCTCTGCACCTCGCCCCGGTCCTGGAGGGCCAAGTGGAGCTGCTGGCCTCGGCTGCGGTGCTTCATGATGTGGGTTACGCCCCGCGGCTCGCGATGACGGGCTTTCATCCACTGGACGGAGCTCGGTTCCTCCGTGATGTCCATGGCGCTGACGATCGGCTTGTTCGGTTGGTGGCGAACCACTCGTTCGCGCTTCTGGAGGCTGAGGAGCGAGGGATGCGAGAACCACTTGAACTTGAGTTTCCCGTTCTGGAGAACGGGCTTCTGGTGGATGCGTTGGTGTGGTGCGACATGACGACCACGCCCGATGGAGAGCCGACGGCCGCGGAGGCGAGGGTGACGGAGATCGTCGGCCGTTACGGTGCGGACAGTGTGGTGGGGCGATTCATCCGCCGAGCGACGCCGCAGATCTTCGCGGCGGTTGCGCAGATGGAGGCGGCGCTGGCTGCTCAGCCGAGGTAGGGGTAGGTGCCGGCGAGGTAGTCGCCGATCTGTTGGCGCATGCTGGGGTGAATGTCATACCGGTCGAGGTCGGCGGGCTGGATCCAGCGGACGCCGTCGGCCTCGTCGTTGATCGTGGGCTCGCCGCCGACAGAGCGGCCGATGTAGGTGTTCTCGTACTGCTGGCGGATCTCGCCGTCGGAGTAGGCGACGATGTGGTGCGGGTTGGTGTAGACGCCCAGGAAGCCGGTCACCTCGGCGATGACGCCGGTTTCCTCCAGGCATTCGCGCACCGCGCACTGGGCGGCGGTCTCGCCGATGTCCTGCGCTCCACCCGGCAGCGCCCACTGGCCGGTGTCGCGACGGCGCTGCAGCAGGATGGCACCGCTGTCGTCGACCACGAGGAGGTTGCTGGCGGGGATCAGGGTGTTGGCCTTCGGGGCGTCGGGGTCGTTGAGGTACTCAGTCCTGCCCATGCGTGGTGGTCCTCTCCGGTTCGGGCGTCCAGGGCTTTGCGCTGTCCCAGACGGCTTCGAAGCTCTGAGCGTAGTTGTCGAACCAGCCCGTGGAGTCGAGTCTCTTGAGGTGGAGCAGGGGATTGGCGCTCGCGGGCTGACCCCACACGTGCGGGTTGACCAGGAGATCGCTGTCGTAGCGGAACAGTGAGTTGTAGAGCGTGGTGTCGTGGAGGCGCACCTCGCAGCCGGCCTTTGTCGACAGGCTCCGGTAGTAGGTGAGCGAGGCCCGGATCTTCGCGGCCAGGGAGTCGCCGATGCCCTCCTCGCGGCCCCGGACAGCGGCGGCCCGGCCGTTCGGGTCTCCGAAGCAGAGACGGACGTGAACGCCGGCGGCGGCCCGTTCCGCGAGCATCCCGGCAACGTGCGGATTGGTCTGGGCGAAGAACGTCCCGGAGAACACGAGCACGTCGATCTGTGTCTCGGCCTTCTGGAGCAGGGACAGCCACACCTCCCCGGGCACGCTCGCCCGGTTGGCATAGGTACCGACCAGCTCGATGCCGACCGTGTCCGGTCGGCCTGACCGGGGCTGCGGCACAGGCCAGAGGAAAGTCTCCTCCACTCGTAAGTGCTGGGCGGCAGCGAAGCGGTGTCGAGGATGCGGCACGCGCCCGCCGAGCCAACGGCCTACGGTTTTGGGGTCCACTTCGCACGTGGCGGCGAGGGACTCGGGGGAGACACCTCGTTGGGCGAGTACGGAGCGGAGTCGCTCGTTCACGGATCCAATACAAGCCGAGGCGTGCCCGGGTTCGCAAGGACGTCGCGGGACGTTCGGGAGAGCGTGGCCACGGGGGTCGACAGCCAGGCCGACCTCGTCGCCGCCGGCGCGAGTACCGTGCTGCCGGATCTGGCGGACAGCGTAGGTCTTCTGGCACTCCTGCGGTCGTTCGCGACGCACTGAAAACGTCCCAGGACGTCCTGGAACCGTCCCGGGATGCGGTGCCGCGGTCCCGACACTCCCCGCCACCATCAGGTCACCAACCAGATACCCGACCGACGGAGACCCACATGATCGGCGAAGTGACCGGGATCCAGCGGATCCGGATGCTCTACCTGCAGCTGCTGTACCGCTGCAACTTCGAGTGCCTGCACTGCTTCCACGGCGAGCGTCTCAAGCACGCCGACGCGTTCTCCGCAGAGGAAGCCATCGACCTTCTCACTCTCATGCATGACCAGTACGGAACCGAGGCCGTCACCCTGCTCGGCGGCGAGCCGTTCGTCTACAAGGACCTGACGCAGGTCGTCCGCTACGCCAAACAGGAGCTCGGTCTGCAGGTCGAGATCTGCACCAACGGCTACCGCATCGAGCGCCGGCTCACGGAGATCGCCCCTTACCTCGACCTGCTGAGGGTGTCGCTGGAGGGCATCGGGGCGACCAACGACCACATCCGAAAGTTCGGTAGTTACCAGGGCGCGCTGAGCGTGCTCGACCTGGCGCGGGAGCTCGGCATCGCCACAGGGGCCACCATGACGGTGACCGCCCGCAATTTCGACGAGGTGCTGCCGCTGGCTCGAACCCTCCAGGACTTCGGCGCCCGGCAGTTGAAGCTCCACTGCATGCGTCCGGTCGGCAATGCGGTCGACCATCCCGAGCTGCTCGTGACCGAGCCCGCCGTCTACGCCCGCCTACGCGAACAGCTGAAGGGTGCGAAGCTCGCGATCGAGGTGATCGTCGACGAGGACCTGTCCGAGGACGGCGCCCCGGAGGTCTGCGCTCCCGTCGGCGGACCGCGGGAGATCGAGCGGATCGAGGCCGACCCGCGCGGTGCGCTCACCATGTCCTGCAAGGCCGTCGGCAAGGACTCGCACGCCTTCTGGTACGACAAGCTCGCCGGCCACATCGTCCACCGACCGTCCGCGACCGACGAGCTCACCCTCGCTGTGCCGGATGTGGTGTACGCCCGTGTCTGACCGCCCGCTGTTCGAGAGCATCGAAGGGCTCCGCGGCACCGGCAAGTCGACCGTCGCGCCGATGCTTGCCGCAGTCCGCGAGGCAGTCCTCGTCCCCACCGTGCCGCTCTTCTACCAACCCCTGCGGCGCGAGATCGACCTGCGGGACAACGTCGAGGCCCGGATGAGCTTCTATCTCTCCGCGCTCTTCACCGCTGTCGATGAGATACAGCGCCACCTCGCCGCCGGTACCCCGGTCGTCGTGGAGAGCTTCCTTGCCCGGTGTCTGGTCAACCACCACGCCCTCGGAGCGCGCCTCAGCGTCACACTGCCGCCGGACCTGCCCCACCCTGTCACATACCAGCTGTTCTGCACGGAGGAGGAGCGTCTGCGCCGCCTTGCCGAGCGGGACAAGCCGACCTCCCGGTGGGACGCCCTCGGTGAGGACGCCGCGGGGCGGATCGCCGCCGCCTACGCGCAGTTCTCGATGCACCGGGTGGACACCACTGGCCTTGAGCCGGATCAGGTCGTCCGGGCCATCCTGGCCACCGACACGCAAGGAGCCCATCGCCGTGCAGACGCAGAGCCTATGGGAGCACACCCTCACCTTCTTCCCCCAGTTCCTCGCGGCCCTGAAGGAGCACGCACCCCCTGACGCCACCGTCGCGGTCATCGGCGCGAGCGACGGCAAGTTCGTCCTTCCGCTGGCCGCCGCCGGCTACCGCGTCATCGCCGTCGAACGCGACCCGCTCGCACTTCACGGCGGCGAGGTCCGCCTGCCTGGCTTCGTCATTGCCCGAGCAATGGGCCTGATCGACCGTCTCAAGATCGAAGGGCTCTACGACCGGGTCCAAGTCGTCGAGGAGGACTTCCTCGATTCCGAGCCGCTCGACAGGCTCTGCGACGCAGTCTGGACCAGTTGCTCCTGGCACTACAGCGCCAACCACCACCGCCCGCTCGCCGAATTCGTCGCCCGCATGCAGCTCCTGGTGCGCCCCGGCGGCCTGTTCGGCGCGGAGTTCATGATGCCGGTGGAGCCGCGCCACCACCTGGTCGAGCACTACACGTCACCTGAGAAGCTCAGCCGCCACTTCATCAGCGCCTGGCACCTGTTGTTGACGCTGCGGACGGCGGAGTTCACCGAGCGGGCCCACCTCGGCCGGCTCAGGGACCACACCCACCGGATGGGACTGCTTCTCGCAGCCCGCACGCCCGGCCCCCCTCACCTACACGAGAAGAAGAACTCATGAAGCACGAGTACGAGGCCAAGTTCCTCGCCGTCGACGTATCCGACCTTCAGGCGCGCTTGACCGCCCTGGGAGCCGTCCAGGCGTTCCCCCGGACCCTGCTCACCAGGAAGATCTTCGAGAACGACGCACTCGACGGCGGCGCATGGGTCCGTCTGCGCGACGAGGGCACCCGCTCCACACTGACGCTCAAGCAGGTCACCGACTCCACCACGATCGACGGCACCACCGAGATCGAGACCGAGGTCACCGATCTGCCGGCCATGGCCGAGATCTTGCGCAGCCTCGGACTGCGGGAGGTCCGTTATCAGGAGAACTACCGTGAGGAGTGGCACCTGGGCGAGGTCGCGTTCGACTTCGACACCTGGCCCGACCTCCCCACCTTCGTGGAGATCGAAGGCCCCGACGAGGCGTCCGTCCGCCAGGCCGCGACCCTGCTCGAACTCGACTACTCCGAAGCCCGGTTCGGTAGCGTCGATGAGATCTACAAGAGCGAGGCAGGTCGCGACATCCTCGCCGAGTCGACGCTTCTCTTTGCGGACGAGTAGCGGCTCGACACAGCGCAGGCTTCCGGCCGCCTTCGTCGTGTGCGACGAAGGCGGCCGAATTCGTGCCCGTTGGGAGCCTCAGCGCAGGTGGTCGAAGGCGCCGGACTTCGCGCCGTCGAGGAGGGCGCCGATTTCGGCGCGGGTGTAGACGAGTGGGGTCTGCGTCGGGGTCTTGGAGTCGCGGATGGCGATGAACTGGCCTATCACGCCGAACTCGACGCAGTTGTCGCCGCCACCGCTGAACGGGGACTTCTCCCAGGAGACGTCGGAGAAGTCGAGTTCGGCAGGGTCGGGCTTGTTGATCACTTTCGCGTCTCCTTGAGCAACTCGTGCAGGTGGGTATGGGTTTCGGGCGGTCCGAGGGCGCGGGCCCGGAGGTGATCGAAGACCTCGGTGTAGAGCTTCACATCCTTGGAGCCCTCGAAGTAGACCGAGTTGGGTCCATTCTCGACCCACACGACATCCGGATTGGGCTCGGGGAAGCTCATGATGACGAAGGGGCCGTCCAGGCCGGGGTGAAGGCCGGCGCTGAACGGGAGGAGCTGCACGGTGATGTTGGTCCGCGCACCCATGTCCAGCAGGTGTTGCAGTTGGCCGCGCAGAAGCTCGGGAGTCTCAGCGAGTCGACGAATGGCTGCCTCGTCGATGACAGCCCAGAGCTTGACGGCCTGCTCGCCCGTGAGCAGGCCGTGGCGCGTCATTCTCACCTTGACCAGCTCTTCGACCTGGGGCGGCTCCAGATCGAAACGCATGACAGTCAGCACGTGGCGGGCATATTCCTCGGTCTGGAGCAGCCCGGGGATCAGTTCGGATTCGTAGGTGAGCAAGGAAGAGGCGCTGGACTCCAGGGCCAGGTAGCCGCCGTACTTCGTGGTGTTGATGACGGCGGAGTACTTCCTCCACCACGGTTGCCGCTGCGCCGCGTCGGCGCGGACCAGGTCGAGGATGTCCTCGCGGGCTGCCGGGTCGGTTATGCCGTAGCAGTCCAGAAGCGCCTTCGCGAGTACCGGGGTTGTCCCACGGTCGCCGTTCTCGATGCGGCTCAGCGAGCCCTGGCTGACCTCCACCACGGCGGACACCTCGGTCAGCGTCAGTCCGGCCTGTGCTCTCAACTCCTTGAAGCGAGCGGAGAGCTGGCGTCGGTACACCGAGGGCGGTGCCGGGTTCCTCTTCCATGCCATGGGCAGCAGTGTGCCACCTGGAGACCCTCGGGCAACTCGAATGGGGGAAAATTGGGCGGGAATATTGCCCACTTCCAGAGTCCGAGGGCATGCTGCCGGAGGTAGCGATACGTGAGGGCATCGTCGCGGCACGTGTCGGTGTGCGATCTCATAGGAGGCATCCGGTGCTGTCCATCAAGACCGAACCTCGACAGGTCTCATGGGTCGTCCCCTCGCGGGAGGAGGCTGTCGGCTACGTGCGGCACAGAGCGTTGGTGGAGATCAGGGCCTGGGGTATTGAGCTCGCCGACTCGTTCGAGGTGGAGTTGGTGGTCACCGAGTTGGTGACCAACGCGGTCTCGCACGCCGGTGGGCTGGTCGTCGGTGTCGGGATTCAGGTGGCCGAGGCGGGCGCGGTGGTGATTCGGGTCAGTGATGCGCACCCGGGGTTCTTCGGGCGGCGGGTGGTGCGGGAGCCCGGGGAGCACGGGCGGGGGCTTGTCATGGTGCGGCAGTTGGCGCGGTGCTGGTGGTGGGAGCCGTTGGCGGAGGGGAAGGTGGTCTGCGCGCTGGTGGAGGTGGGAAATCCGGGGCGGGGGAGGATGGGGGTGTGACGAGGATGAGTGATGGGCGGTATGCGCCGGCGGGGTCGTTGGTCGGGCTGGTGCAGCGGGGGCGGGGGCTGGGGGCGCGGATGGTGGCGGAGGATCCGCGGGGGACGGCCGAGGTGGTCGAGATGTGTGCTCGCTGGGACTGGCGGTGGGACGACGCGGATCAGCGGGCGGTGTATCTGGCGCGGTTGGTGCGGGATGCCGGGGTAGGGGGTGACCTGCCCGAGGTGGTGGACGGGCGGCGGCACGAGGAGGACGTCGAGGTGGAGGGGGACGTCGCGGCGTTGGTGGAGCGGTTGGAGCGGGAGTGGGTGGAGAAGCGGTGGTGCGGGCCGGTGCGTACGGCGCGGGCGCTGGCGACGTACGGGGCGGAGGCCAGGGGCGCGGTGTCGCTGCTGCGGCGGTTCTGGTTGTGGACGCCGCACTCGCACGAGCGGGTGGGGTATCTGGAGGCGTTGGCGGCCATCGAACCGGCGGGGTTGGACGGCATCTACGTGGAGTGTCTTTGGGACTGTGAGGAGGACGCGCGGCTGCTGGGGGTGGAGCGAACTCGGGACGGGGTGGAGGTGCGGGAGAGATTGAGGTACTTGGCGGAGAACGAGTTGGAGGCGGAGAAGGTCAGGGCCGCCGCGCGGGGGCGGTTGGCGGCCCTGACCCAGGGGTGATCAGAGGCCCGGGATGCGGCCGTTGCGGTAGAGATCGACGAAGAGCTGGTGGTCGGCGCGGGCCCGGGCGCCGTACGCGTGGGCGAAGTCGACGAGCATCTGCGTGAAGCCCGCCTCGTCGCGGGTGATGGCCTCGTGGATCGCGTGCTCGGTGGAGAACGGGACCAGGGTGTGGCCGCTGGACGATTCATCCGCGGCCGCGTGCATGGTGGCGGTGGCGCGGCCCAGGTAGCGGGTGACGGCGAGCAGGTCGGGGAGTTCGTTGAGATCCCGCCAGTCGAGGTCGGTCGCGTACGGGGAGACCTCGGCGACCAGCTGGCCGCGGCCGCGCAGCGTCGTGTAGCCGAGCCAGGGGTCGCTGTGGGACTGGAGGGCGCGCTGGGAGATGACCGTGCGGTGGCCCTCGTGCTCGAAGTAGCCGGCGATGGCGGGGTCCGTCACGTGGCGTGAGACGGCCGGGGTCTGGCCCTGCTTCATGTAGATGATCACGTCGTTCTCGAGGGCGTCGGTGTGCCCTTCGAGGAGGACGTTGTAGGAGGGGAGGCCCGCCGAGCCGATGCCGATGCCGCGGCGGCCGACCACGTCCTTGACCCGCAGGGCGGTGGGGCTGACCCGGGTGGAGGGCGGGAGGGTCGACAGGTAGTCCTCGAAGGCGGCGAGGACCTCGGCTTTGGTGGGCTCGTCCAGCTCGAACGCGCCGCCGCCGAGGCGGAAGCGGCGGTCGAAGTCCTCGACCACCGTGTCGCCGTCGAGCAGGGAGACCCGGGTCCGCAGCCGGGCCTGCCGGAGGGTGGCGAGGACCGGGCCGGTGGCGGTGTCCAGGGTGTACGGGTCGGCGTCGCCGGAGGTGACGTGGGCGGCGATCCGGGCCCGGTACGCCTCGGCGAAGGCGGTGACCAGTCCGGTGATGGTCGTGTCCGACAGGGCCTTGGCGTAGCCGATCAGGGCGAGCGAGGCGGCGAGGCGCTGGACGTCCCAGGTGAAGGCGCCGACGTAGGCCTCGTCGAAGTCGTTGACGTTGAAGACGAGCCGGCCCTCGGCGTTGAGGTAGGTGCCGAAGTTCTCCGCGTGGAGGTCGCCGTGGATCCAGACCCGGCTGGTGCGGTCGTCGAGGAAGGACGCGCCGAAGGAATCGAACGGGGCGGTGGTGAGGTCCGCGTAGTAGAGGGCGGCGGTGCCCCGGTAGAAGGCGAACGCGGAGGCGGCCATCTTGCGGAACTTCACGCGGAAGGCCGCCGGGTCTTGGGCGAGGAGGTCGCCGAAGGCCGTGTCGAAGACGCCGAGGACGGCCTCGGCGCGGTCGGTGGCGGGGGGCGGCGGTTGCGACATTCGGGATCCTTCGGGCTCGGCGGGTGGCCGGGAACTGAGCTGCCCCAGGAGGCTAGAGTAGGGGCGTGAACGTGTGAGTGGTGGTCCGGGCCCGGTGAGTGGCTCGGGCCGCAATTGTTTCCGGGCATCCTCTGTGACCTGCGCGTTCGCCGGCTCCCCCAGCTGCCAGTACGAGCCTACGGAGGCCCCGCCTTGAGCGATCAGCCGTTCGCACACCTGCACGTCCACACCGAGTACTCGATGCTGGACGGCGCAGCCCGGCTGAAGCAGATGTTCAAGGAGGTCGAGCGGCTCGGGCAGACCCATGTCGCGATGACCGACCACGGCAACATGTACGGCGCCGCGGAGTTCCACAAGCAGGCCACCGGCGCGGGCATCACCCCGGTGATCGGGATCGAGGCGTACGTCGCCCCGGAGTCCCGTTCGAACACCAAGCGCATTCTGTGGGGCCAGCCGCACCAGAAGAAGGACGACGTCTCGGCGTCCGGTGCCTACACCCACAAGACGATCTGGGCCCGGAACAAGGAGGGCCTGCACAACCTCTTCAAGCTGACCTCGCGCTCGTACTCCGAGGGCTGGCTGGTCAAGTGGCCGCGGATGGACAAGGAGCTGATCTCCGAGCTGTCCGGCGGCCTGATGGCGACCACCGGCTGCCCGTCCGGCGAGGTGCAGACCAGGCTGCGCCTCGGGCAGTTCGACGAGGCGCTCCGGTCGGCCGGCGAGTACCAGGAGATCTTCGGCAAGGAGAACTACTTCCTGGAGCTGATGGACCACGGTCTCGACATCGAGAAGCGGGTCCGGGACGGGCTGATCGAGATCGGGCGCAAGCTCGGCATCCCGCCGGTGGTCACCAACGACTCGCACTACACCACCGAGGCCGACGCGGGCGCCCACGACCTGCTGCTCTGCGTGCAGACCGGCAAGAACCTCTCCGACCCGGACCGCTTCCGGTTCGACGGCACCGGCTACTACATCAAGTCGGCCGCCGAGATGTACGCGCTGGACCAGTCGGACGCCTGGCAGGAGGGCTGCCGCAACAGCCAGCTGCTGGTGGCCTCGCGGGTCGACACCGCGGGCATGTTCGAGTTCCGCAATCTGATGCCGCGCTTCCCGATCCCGGAGGGCTTCGAGTCGGAGGCGGAGTTCTTCAGGTCGCAGGTCTGGCAGGGCATGGAGTGGCGCTTCCCGAACGGGTACGACGAGGAGCACCGGAAGCTCGCCGAGTACGAGATGGACACCATCGTCCAGATGGGGTTCCCGGCGTACTTCCTCGTCGTCGCGGACTTCATCATGTGGGCGAAGGGGCAGGGCATCGCGGTGGGCCCCGGCCGCGGTTCGGCGGCCGGCTCGCTGGTCGCGTACGCCATGGGCATCACCGACCTCGACCCGATCCCGCACGGTCTGATCTTCGAGCGCTTCCTCAACCCCGAGCGCATCTCCATGCCCGATGTCGACATCGACTTCGACGAGCGCCGGCGCGGTGACGTGATCCGGTACGTGACCGAGAAGTGGGGATCCGACAAGGTCGCCATGATCGTCACCTACGGCACCATCAAGGCGAAGGCCGCCATCAAGGACTCCTCGCGGGTCCTCGGCTACCCCTACGCGATGGGCGACCGGATCACCAAGGCGATGCCGCCGGACGTCATGGGCAAGGGCATCCCGCTGTCCGGCATCACGGACAGCAGCCACCCGCGCTACAGCGAGGCGGGCGAGATCCGCGGGCTGTACGAGAACGACCCCGATGTGCGCAAGGTGATCGACACCGCGCGCGGCATCGAGGGCCTGATCCGCCAGCCCGGTGTGCACGCGGCCGGCGTCATCATGTCCGCCGAGCCGCTGACCGACCACATCCCGGTCTGGACCCGGCACACCGACGGCGTCACCATCACGCAGTTCGACTACCCCACCTGTGAGGGCCTCGGCCTTCTCAAGATGGACTTCCTCGGCCTGCGCAACCTGACGATCATGGACGACGCCGTCAAGGCGATCGAGAAGAACAAGGGCATCAGGATCAACCTCCTGGAGCTGCCCCTGGACGACAAGCCGACCTACGAACTGCTGGCCCGGGGCGACACGCTCGGCGTCTTCCAGCTCGACGGCGGTCCGATGCGCTCGCTGCTGCGGCTGATGAAGCCCGACAACTTCGAGGACATCTCCGCCGTACTGGCGCTCTACCGGCCGGGCCCGATGGGCGTCAACTCACATACGAACTACGCGCTGCGCAAGAACGGCCAGCAGGAGATCACCCCGATCCACCCGGAGTTGGAGGCCCCCCTGGAGGAGGTGCTCCGGCCCACCTACGGCCTGATCGTCTACCAGGAGCAGGTGCAGAAGGCGGCGCAGATCCTGGCCGGCTACTCGCTCGGCCAGGCCGACCTGCTGCGCCGCGCGATGGGCAAGAAGAAGAAGGAGATCCTGGAGGCGGAGTTCGGCCCGTTCCGGAAGGGCTGCCGGGAGCGCGGCTACTCGGACGCGGCGATCCAGGCGGTGTGGGACGTCCTCGTCCCCTTCTCCGGCTACGCGTTCAACAAGGCGCACACGGCGGGGTACGGGCTGGTCTCGTACTGGACGGCGTACCTCAAGGCCAACTACCCGGCCGAGTACATGTCGGGTCTGCTCACCTCGGTCAAGGACGACAAGGACAAGTCGGCGGTCTACCTCAACGAGTGCCGCAAGATGGGCATCAACGTCCTGCCGCCGGACGTCAACGAGTCGGACGCGGACTTCACCCCGCACGGGAACACCACGGTGCGGTTCGGTCTGACCGCCATCCGCAACGTCGGCGGCCCGGTCGTGGAGTCGATGATCCGGACCAGGAAGGCCAAGGGGAAGTTCGCCTCCTTCCCGGACTTCCTGGACAAGGTGGAGTCGGTGGTCTGCAACAAGCGGACCGTCGAATCGCTGATCAAGGCCGGCTCCTTCGACTCGCTCGGGCACACGCGCAAGGGCCTGAGCGCGGAGTTCGAGCCGATGATCGACAACGTGGTGGGCATCAAGCGCAAGGAGGCGGAGGGGCAGTTCGACCTCTTCGGCGGCGACGCGACCAGCGACGAGCCGACCTTCGGGCTGGACGTCGTCTTCTCCGAGGAGGAGTGGGAGAAGTCCTTCCTGCTCGCCCAGGAGCGGGAGATGCTGGGCCTGTACGTCTCCTCGCACCCGCTGCACGGCATCGAGCACGTGCTCGCGGAGAAGGCGGACTGCGCGGTGGCGGAGCTCGCCGAGCGGCCGGACGGGGCGATCGTCACCATCGGCGGCATCATCTCGGGCCTCCAGCGGAAGATGACCAAGCAGGGCAACGCCTGGGCGATCGCGACGGTCGAGGACCTCGCGGGCTCGATCGACTGCATGTTCTTCCCGGCCAGCTACCAGCTGGTGTCCTCGCAACTGGTCGAGGACGCGGTGGTGTTCGTCCGGGGCAAGGTGGACAAGCGGGAGGACGTGCCGCGGTTGATGGGGATGGAGCTGTCCGCCCCCGACCTGTCGAACGCGCACGCCGAGGCGCCGATCGTCATCATCATCCCGGACGGCAAGGTGACGCCGCCGCTGGTGGCGCGGCTCGGCGAGGTGCTGAGCAGCCACCGGGGGACGACGGAGGTCCGGGTCCGGCTGGAGGAGCAGCACCGGACGACGGTGCTGCGGCTGGACCGGCACCGGGTGAAGTCGGACCCGGCGCTGTTCGGCGACCTCAAGCAGCTGCTCGGGCCGAGCTGTCTGGCCGCCAACGGGACGGGCGGCGCGGCGGGCTGACGCCGCGGTCGGGGCTGAGTCCCGCTGCTGGGGCGCCCGGGCCGGGCGGCCCCGGCTCAGGCGGAGTTGCGCAGCGGGGCCGGGACGGCGGTGTGCAGGGCGGAGACGAAGGCGGAGACCGCCGGGTGGGCCCCGGCCCCGGCGCGGAAGGCGGCGCGGGTGCGGCGGTACATCGGCAGCCGGGTGAGGACGACCCCGGGCGGGGGCCGGTCGATGCCGAGGTGGGGGACCAGCGCCACGCCCTGACCGGCCGCCACCAGGGCGAGCACGGTGGCGAAGTCGTCGATCCGGTGGCGGATCCGGGGCGCGAAGCCGGCGCTCTCGCAGGCCCGGACGGCCATGCTGTGGCACAGGGTGCCCGGCGGGGAGACGATCCACGGTTCGGCGCGCTGGTCGGCGACGGTGCCGGGGGCGCGGGCGGCGAGGTACATCGGTTCGGTGAAGACGGGCCGGGTCGTCGCCAGGCCGGGTTCCGGGTCGGCCGGGACCAGGTCGTACTCGTGCACCAGCGCGACGTCCAGTTCGCCGGCCCGCAGCGCCGCCGCGACCTCGGCCGGGTCGACCTCGGTGACCATCGGCTCCAGCCCCGGGTGCCAGCCGGCCAGTTCGGCGAGTACGGCCGGGACGATCGCGCGGGCGGCCGACGGGTAGGTGCCGATCCGCAGCGGCCCGGCCAGGCCCTCGCGGGCGTGGGCGAGTTCGGCGCCCGCCTGCTCCAGCCGTTCGAGCACGGCCTCGGCGTGCCGGACCAGGTTGCGGCCGGCGGGGGTGAGGACGACCCGGCGGCCGGTGCGTTCGAGCAGGGGCACACCGGCCTCCTTCTCCAGCACGGACAGCTGCTGGGACACCGCCGAGGCGCTGAAGCTGAGCGCCTCGGCGACGGCGGCGATGGTGCCGAGGTGGGCGAGTTCGCGCAGCAGGCGCAGGCGTCGGACGTCGAGCATCGGCCCAGCTTACGAGAAGCGTCGGAAACATGAACTGGACCCGGGGGATCGCCCGGCCGCAGGATCGTGGCCATGGAACTCACGGGCATTCTCGTCCCCCTGGTCACCCCGTTCGCGGCCGACGGCTCGGTGGCGCTGGACGCGCTGGAGAAGCTGGCCGGCTCGCTGCTGGACGAGGGCGCGGCCGGCCTGGTCGCGCTCGGCACCACCGGCGAGCCGGCCGCGCTGACCGCGGACGAGCGGCGGGCGGTGGCCGGGGTCTGCGCCGGGGTCTGCGCCGCCAGGGGCGTGCCGCTGCTGGTCGGCGCGGGCGGGACCGGCACCGCCGCGGCCGCCGAGGAGCTGGCCGGGCTGGCCGCGCGGGTGCCGGGGGTGGCGGGCGCGCTGGTCACCGTGCCGTCCTTCGTCCGGCCGGGCGAGGCCGGGACGGTGGCGCACTTCCGGGCGCTGGCCGAGGCCAGTCCGGTGCCGCTGGTGATCTACCACATCCCGTACCGGACCGGGCAGGAGCTGTCGGGCGCCGCGCTGCTGGAACTGGCCGCGCTGCCCGGGGTGGTGGGTGTGAAGTACGCGACCGGCGGGGTGGACCAGGCGGCGGTGGAGCTGCTGGCCGCCGCTCCGGCCGGGTTCTCGGTGCTGGGCGGGGACGACGCGGTGCTCGCGCCG
The DNA here is from genome assembly GCF_034043715.1 of Kitasatospora purpeofusca. Lineage (GTDB taxonomy): Bacteria > Actinomycetota > Actinomycetes > Streptomycetales > Streptomycetaceae > Kitasatospora > Kitasatospora purpeofusca_A. The sequence continues at coordinate 80,953 of NZ_JAXCLC010000020.1, forward strand.
CTGCTCGCGCTGGGCGCGGCCGGCGGCATCCTGGCCTCCGCCCACCTGGCCACCGCGCGCTGGGTCGAGCTGGCCGGGGCGTGGCGGGCCGGGGGCGCGGCGCGGGCCCGGGCGCTGGGCCACCGGCTGGCCGGGCTGGCGGCGGCGGCCTTCGCGGCGCCGAACCCGGCGGTGGTCAAGGGGGTGCTGCACGCGCAGGGGCGGATCCCGACGCCGGACGTGCGGCTGCCGCTGCTGCCGGCGGGGCCGGCGGAGGTCGAGCGGGCGCTGGAACTCCTCAGTGGTCTGGACCACTGAGACCACAGGGTGGAATATCCGGCCGTCCGAAGCCCGTGACAAGGCATGATGGGCGGAGTGCGGCCGTGAACGGCGACATCAAGAGGAGTAGACGGATGAAGATCGGCATTGTCGGGGCCACCGGTCAGGTCGGCGGCGTGGTCCGCGAGATCCTGGCGCAGCGCGCGGACCTCCCGGGCGGCGTCGGCCCGGTGGAGCAGCTGCGGCTGTTCGCCTCGGCCCGCTCGGCCGGCCGCACCCTGCCCTGGCAGGGCACCGAGATCACCGTCGAGGACGCGGCCACGGCCGACTACACCGGCCTGGACATCGTGATCTTCTCCGCCGGCGGCTCCACCTCCAAGGAGCTCGCCCCCAAGGCCGCCGCCGCGGGCGCCGTCGTCATCGACAACTCCTCCGCCTGGCGCCGCGACCCCGAGGTCCCGCTGGTCGTCTCCGAGGTCAACCCGCAGGCCGTCGCCGACCGCCCCAAGGGCATCGTCGCCAACCCGAACTGCACCACCATGGCCGCCATGCCGGTGCTGCGCCCGTTGCACGACGAGGCCGGCCTCGCCGCCCTGGTCGTCTCCACCTACCAGGCCGTCTCCGGCAGCGGCGTGGCCGGCGTGGCCGAACTCCAGGAGCAGGCGGCCAAGGTCGTCGACGGCGCCGCCGCGCTCGCCCACGACGGCTCCTCGGTCGAGTTCCCCGAGCCCAAGGTCTACCGGCGCCCGATCGCCTTCAACGTCGTCCCGCTGGCCGGCTCGATCGTCGAGGACGGCTCCAACGAGACCGACGAGGAGCAGAAGCTCCGCCACGAGAGCCGCAAGATCCTCGGCATCCCCGACCTCAAGGTGGCCGGCACCTGCGTGCGGGTCCCCGTCTTCTCCGGCCACTCGCTGCAGATCAACGCCCGCTTCGAGCGCCCGATCAGCCCCGAGCGCGCGGTCGAGCTGCTCACCGGCGCCCCCGGCGTCGAGCTGAGCGAGATCCCCACCCCGCTCCAGGCCGCCGGCCAGGACCCGAGCTACGTCGGCCGGATCCGGGTCGACGAGACGGTCGAGAACGGCCTGTCGCTGTTCATCTCCAACGACAACCTGCGCAAGGGCGCCGCGCTCAACGCCGTCCAGCTGGCCGAGCTGGTCGCCGCCGAGCTCAGGGGCTGACCTGCCGCATCGCGCCGAAGGGCTCCGTCCACGACCGGACGGGGCCCTTCGGCCTGTCGCGGGACAGCGGCGGAGCCCGAGGTTCGGCGGGCGGGTCAGTGGGAAAAGGTGACCCAACGATCGGGCGGCTGCGGGCACCCCCTCACCCCACCCCGCCCGGGCGCCGGGCGGACCGCGCCCACCCCCGGCACCGTCGGCCCGGCGGAGCCCCACCCGAGGGCGAGCGGAAAGAGGTGCGCGATGGACCGCTGTGTCGTCCTCGTGGATGCCGGATACCTGCTGGGCGCCGCCGCCAGCCTGCTCGCCGGTGACCCGTCCCGCTCCAAGGTCACCGTCGACCACATCGCGCTGATCGCCGCCCTGCGCGAACGCGCCGAGGCCGAGACCGGCCTCCCGCTGCTGCGGATCTACTGGTTCGACGCCGCGCCCGAGCGCCGCCCGATGCCCGAGCACCGGCGGCTGCGGGTACTGCCCCGGGTCACCGTCCGGCTCGGCGCGCTCACCCGGGCCGAGGGGCGCTGGGTGCAGAAGGGCGTCGACGCCGCGATGCACGCCGAACTCTCCGAACTCGCCCGCAACCGGGCCTGCGCCGACGTCGTGCTGATCACCGGCGACGGGGACCTGCTGCCCGGCATGATGTCCGCCAAGGAGCACGGCGTCGTCGTCCACCTGTGGGCGCTCCAGGCCGCCGACGGCGACTTCAACCAGTCCGAGGACCTGGTCGGCGAGGCCGACGAACGCCGGGTGCTGGACCGCGAGTGGATCGAAGGACCGTTCAGCCTGCGCGACACCTCCAGCGTCTTCCCGGCCCCCGGCGCCCGGCACGACATCGCCAAGATCCTCGCCGCCCCGCCCGCCGGGCCCCCGACCGGACTGCCGGGCCCGCTGCCCGCCGAGCCGGTGCCCGGCCGTCCCGCCGCCGGGGCGCCCGCCGCGGCCGTCGCCGCCTCGGCCGCCGCCGGCCCGGCCGTCGACGGACGCCCCCAGCCGGCCACCGCCGGCGGGCTCAAGGTCGTCCCCACCCCCAAGGACCTCGCCGGACGCAGCGCCGACCGGCAGGCCACCGCCGTCGACCGCCACCAGAGCGGCCCGGTGCTGCGCTGGTCCTCCGACCGGGGCTGGATCGAGCGCCCCGCCCAGGAACCCGCCGCCACCGCCGGCGACGGCCTGCCCACCCTCGCCCAGCTCACCACGGCCGAGCAGCGCTGGGCCGACCGCGAGGAGGACATCACCTCCATCGGCGGCGACGCCCACGAGGTGGGCCAGGTCTTCGCCCGCCGCTGGACCACCCGGGCCGGCGACGTCGAACGGCTCACCGTCCTGTGGCCCGACTACCCCCGGATCCCGCACCGGGTCGACGGCGAGCTGCTGCGCTACGCCGCCCGGTTCGGGCTGCTCGCGCACAAGGACGACCAGATCGACGAGCACGACCGGTACGCGATCCGGGCCGGATTCTGGAAGGAACTCGCCACCCGGGTCCCCGGCGGAAACCTGGTCGTGGTCGACGACTGACCCCGGCAGGCGGCGGGGACCGGGACGGAACGGGCCCCGTTGTCCGGTTCGCCGGTCGCACCGCGTAGAGTCTTCGGTCGTGAGCGAGTCGGCCGGGCGGGCACCCCAGGACAGCGCGCCGTGCTGCGCCGTACGGGACCTGGTCCGGACGTACCGCGCCGGGCGCGGCGGCGCCGCCGAGACGGTCCGGGCCAATGACGGCATCAGCCTGACCGTCCGGCAGGGCGAGATCTTCGGCCTGCTCGGACCCAACGGCGCGGGCAAGTCCACCCTGGTCCGCCAGCTCACCGGCCTGCTGCGGCCCGACTCCGGCAGCATCGAGATCCTCGGCCACGACGTGGTCCGGCACCCCGAACGCGCCGCCCGGCTGCTCGGCTACCTCGGCCAGGAGTCCACCGCGCTCGACGAGCTGACCGTCTCCCTCGCGGCCGAGACCACCGGACGGCTGCGCGGCCTACGCCGGGCCGAGGCCCGGGCGGCGACGGACGCGGTGATCACCGAACTGGGCCTGGAACCGCTCGCCCACCGCCCGCTCGCCAAGCTCTCCGGCGGTCAGCGCCGACTCGCCTGCTTCGCCGCCACCCTGGTCGGCGACCGGCCGCTGCTCGTCCTCGACGAGCCGACCACCGGCATGGACCCGGTCGCCCGGCGGGCCGTCTGGTCGGCGGTCGAGCGCCGCCGGGCCGAACGCTCCGCCACCGTGCTGCTGGTCACCCACAACGTGATCGAGGCGGAGACCGTGCTGGACCGGGTCGCCGTGATCGACGAGGGCCGGGTGATCGCCTGCGACACCCCCGGCGGGCTCAAGGCGCTGGTCGACGGCGACGTCCGGCTCGACCTGGTCTGGCGCGACGAGGCGCCGCTGGGCGTCCCCGCCGTGGCGGCGCTGGCCGAGCGGGCCGAGCGCACCGGCCGCCGCTGGACCGTCCGCACCACCCCCGAGCAGGCCCGCGAACTGGTCTCGGCCGTCACCACCGGCCCGGCGTTCGCCGCCCTGGACGACTTCACCCTGGCCACCCCGAGCCTTGAGGACGCTTACCTCAAACTGGGCGGCCGCCACGGAGGACTGGCCAAGTGACGCTGCTCTCGGCACCGCCGCGGACCACCCCGGCCGCGGCCGACGGACCCGCCCCGCTCGCCCCCGCCGCCCGGCTGCTGCCCGCCCTCGCGGCCGTCTACCGGGCGCAGCTCGCCCGGGCCAGGGTGGCGCGGATCCCGCTGCTGTTCGTGGCCACCTTCCAGTCGCTCGGCATCCTGGTGATGATGCGGGGCGTCGTCGACTCCGGGCAGACCTCGGCCGCCCGCTACGTGGTGGCCGGCTCCAGCGTGCTGGTGGTCGCCTTCGTGGCGCTCAACCTGCTGGCCCAGTACTTCGGGCGGCTGCGGGCCGGCGGGGGCCTGGACCACTACGCGACGCTGCCGGTGCCGGCCGCCTCGGTGGTGCTCGGCACGGCCGCCGCGTTCGCCTCGTTCACCCTGCCGGGGTCGCTGGTCACGGCCGCCGCGGGCGCGGTCATGTTCGGGCTGCCGGTGGGGCAGCTGTGGGTGCTGCTCGCCGTGGTGCCACTGGCCGGGGCGGCGCTGGCCGGGCTCGGCGCGGCCTGCGGGCTGCTCGCGCCCCGCCAGGAGATCGCCACCATGCTGGGGCAGCTCGGCATGTCGGCGGCGCTGCTGCTCGGCGTCCTGCCGGTCGACCACCTGCCGCAGCCGGTGCTGTGGCTGCGCGACCTGCTGCCGTCCACCTACGCGGTGGAGGCGTTCGCCCGGACGTTCCGGCCGGACCCCGACTGGGCGACGGTGGTCGCGGACCTCGGGGTGTGCGCGGGAGCGGGCGTGGTCTCGCTGGCCGTGGCCACCTGGGCGTACCGGCGGGCGACCCGGCGCTAGAGATCTCCCGGGCGACGCCGGCCGTCGGGCCCGTGGTTCGGTGGGTGGCCGGGCCCCGGCGGTCGTGAGCGTGAAACGATGGGGGCGTGACCGTACCGAACACACCTCCGGATCCCGCGCGCGCCGACGGTGTCACCGATGCCGTGCCCGCCCCGTACGCCGCCGACCGCGATCCGTACGCCGCGCCCGGGCCCGCGTCCGAGCCGTACGGGCTCCCGCCCGGGGTGGACGTGACGGCCGGGAAGGACCGGCCGGTCGAGCCCCTCGCGCAGCGGCTGCTGCCCGAGCTGAGGGTCGGGGCGGCCACGGTGCTGGCCTGTCTGGTGCTCGGGGTCGTGATGGGCGCGCTGTGGGTCTGGCTGGCGCCCAAGGTGCCGCTGGTGGTGGACGGCAACAAGATCCTCTACGCCGACCCGGAGGGCGAGCAGCGGGCCGGGGCCGACAGCGTCTTCGTGCTGCTCGGCCTGGGGGCGGGCCTCCTGACCGCGCTGGGCGCGTTCCTGTTCACCCGGAAGCGGGGCGGCGGGATCGCGGTGGCGGTCGGACTGGCGGTCGGCGGACTGCTGGCCTCGGTCGGCGCCTGGGGGCTCGGACGCTGGCTCGGGCCGAGCGGGGACCTGGTGGCCCAGGCGCGGCGGGTCGGCAACGGTGGGCACTTCTCGGCGGACATCGACCTCGGGGCGTACGGCGCGGTGCTGGCCTGGCCGATGGCCGCCATGGTGTTGCTGCTGGCGCTGTCGGCGGCGTTCGGCAAGCGCGAGGAGGACCCGCCGCCGTACTGGGTCCCGGGGCCGCCGGTCCCGGGCGCGGGCGCGGGCCTTCCGGCCGGGTACCCGGCCGCCCCGCCGGAGGACCGGCGGCCGGACTGGCCGGAGGACCGGCCGCAGGACCGCTGGGAGGACCGGCGGGAGGACCGGCGGGAGGGCTGACCGGCCGCGCGGTCCGTCAGCGGCCGATGGGGGCCGTGCGGGCCCCGGTCAGGGCGACCAGGTGCGCGGGGGAGAGTTCGACCTCCAGGCCCCGGCGGCCCGCGGAGACGTAGACGGTCGGATGGCCGAGCGCGCTCTCGTCGACGACCGTGCGCAGCGCCCGGCGCTGGCCGAGCGGGGAGATGCCGCCCCGGACGTAGCCGCTGCTCCGCTCGGCGGCGGCCGGATCGGCCATCGCGGCGCGCTTGCCGCCGACCGCCGCGGCCAGTGCCTTGAGGTCCAGTTGCCCGGAGACCGGGACCACGGCCACGGTGAGGACGCCGTCGACGTCGGCGACCAAGGTCTTGAAGACCCGGTCGGCGGTCACCCCGAGCGCTTCGGCGGCCTCCTCCCCGTACGAGGCGGCCGCCGGGTCGTGCGCGTAGGCGTGCACCGTGAACGGCACGTCGGCGGTCTCCAGGGCGACCGTCGCGGGTGTGCCCCGGCCGCCCTTCTTCGGTTTCGCGGCCACGGGGCCTCCGGTCGGGCTGGGTCGGTCAGGTTGAGTCGGTCAGGGTGGGTCGGCCGGGCTGAGTCGGCCGGGCCGGTTCGTTCGGGGCCGGGTCAGTTCGGGCTGAAGGACTGGCGGGTCAGGTTGACGGCGGGCAGCGAGGGCAGCCAGCCGAGCACCGCGCTCTCGCGGCGCAGCAGCTCGAGTTCGGCCCGCAGCCGCTGGGCGTTGTCCGGGCTGGCGAGCAGCCGCTGCTTGAGCGGTACCTCCAGCACGGCCGCGGCCGCGACCAGGTAGGACAGCACCTGCGGGTCGTCGGGCAGCTCCGGGCGGCCGACGGTGCTGGCCTCCCGGGCGCCGGCGAGCCGCCGCTGGTAGGTGCGGAAGGCGCGCTCGACCTCGGCGGCCAGGGCCCCGGAGCCCTCACCGGTGCGCTCCTCGATCGGTTCGGCCTCGCCCACCAGGTAGGGGCCGCCGACGTCGACCGAGCGCAGCCGGAACCGGGTGGTACCGGTGACCAGCAGCTCGTAGCGGCCGTCGGGCTGCGGCTGGGCGGAGGTGACGTCCGCGACACAGCCGATGTGGTACAGCGCCTCCAGCGGGTCGCCGGTGGCGGTGCCGAGGCCGTCCAGCGGTCCGGCCGGTCCGTCGTCGGGGCGGACCGGGGCGACCTCGCGGCCGTCCTTGATGGCGAGCACGCCGAAGCGGCGCGGCCGGTCCTCGGGCCCGTCGAGCAGATCGGCGACGAGACGGCGGTAGCGCTCCTCGAAGACGTTCAGGGGCATGACCAGGCCCGGGTAGAGCACGTTGTTCAGCGGGAAGAGCGGCAGCCGTTCTGTCACGGCGGACAGCGTAGTTCCCCGGGCGGTGCGAGCGCTCCGGGGTTGTCCGCGGGAGCGCGTCCGTAGCTGTTCGTAGCTGTCCCCAGCTGTCCGTGGCCGGCCGCGGCGGTCCCGGGCCGGCCGTTCGCGGCTATCCGCGCTGGAGCATCCGGCTGGCGCCGGCGGCGACGGTGGTGGCGAGCACCCACCCGATCACGACCAGGCTCGCCGAGACCCACTGGGAGGCCCCGCCGGGGTTCCAGCCGCCCTGGCCGAGGTCGACGACCGGCAGCAGCTGGCCGAGCGCGTACAGCACCGGGTTCCAGTGCGGCCGCTCGTCGGCCTTCAGCGGCTGGAGCGCGTGGGTCGCGAAGTAGAGGCTGCCGAGCGCCCAGGCGAGCAGCAGCCAGAGCGCGGCCCGCCCGGGCCGGTAGCCGTAGCCGACGGTCGCGTCCTGGACCCGGCCCCAGATCCGGGCCGGCAGCGGCAGGGTCTGCCGGCGGCGGCGCTGCTTGGCGTGGAGCACCTCGCGCGCGTCGTCGTCGGCGCCGTCGCGCCGCAGCGCGGCGGCGAGCTGCTCGTAGGACTCGGGCTGGAACTCCACCGTGGCGCCCTCCAGCCAGGCGATCCGCTGGTGGGCGGGGAACGGCACGGCCGGGCGCAGGCACTCGTAGGTGAAGCCGGTGAGGCCGATCGTGCCGCCCCGCGGCCAGGAGCCGGGCGCGTCGACCAGGTTGCCGATCCGGGCCCGGGACAGCGAGACCGTGCCGCCGGCCGGGAAGCGGCAGGTGAAGCGCAGCTCCGGGGTCTGGATCCGGCGCAGGGTGACCTCGTCGCCCTCGTCGAGGTGGAACTCGGCGTCGGAGAGCAGGCAGGCGTTCTCGAACCGGCCGTCGGACAGCCGCACCTGGCCGAAGGCGCGGAACGGCGTGCTCGGCGAGTCCGGCGGCGGCACCTCGCCGTACCCGGAGCCGTAGTAGGTCTGCGACCCGTACCAGCCGCCGTCGGCCGAGCCGCTCAGGTACAGCGTGTGGCCGACGGTGAGCCGGACGGCGTTGAGGGCGTTGCGGTTGCCCGGGACGGCGTGCAGCTGGGCGCCGCGCAGCGAGAGCCGGCCGCCGATCCGGGCGGTGCGCAGGCTGACCTCGCCGTCCGTGGTGAGCCGGTCGGCCTCGCAGTCCTGGTTCACCGCGATGCCGTCGGCGGACAGCGCCCGGCCGAACCGGTCGCCGCCCAGGACGGCCTGGTTGAGCAGCAGGTCGGTGCCGATCCGGGCATCCGTGAGCCGGACCCCCTGGCGTATTCGGCAGCGGGCCAGGTGCAGGTCGCCGGAGGTCACCAGCCGGGAGGCCTCCAGCCGGGGGACCAGGCAGTTGATGAAGCGCAGGGTGCCGGCCTCGGCCTCGGACATCAGGATCTTCTGGTCGAACCGGCAGTCGTGGAGCTCGACGTAGTGCCCGATCGTGCCGCCGGCCAGCCGCAGCGGCCCGGTGACCAGCGCGCCGGTCAGTTTCAGCGAGGCGACCCGTCCGGGTACGGGAGCGGGCCCGTCCAGCAGCAGCCGGGAGAGCACCTCGGCCCGGACCGTCCGCCGGGCGTCCCAGACGGCCTCGCCGAAGGGGTCGTCCGCCGCGGCCTCGCCGGTGCGCAGATCGAGGGTCCGGCCGTGCCGGAACGCCTGCCACAGTGCCTGCTCGGCCGCCGTCCAGCCGTCCGGTATCCGCTCCGCCATGCCGTCCCCCCGTGTCCCCCGGTCGTCTCGCCCTTCGTATCACGGACTGAAATGCGGGATCGCGGGTTCCGGCCACTCCTTACACTGGGAGGCGTGATCTCTCGAATCGATCTGCGCGGCTCGCTCGACGACCCGCGCGGACTGCTGCCCCGTGCCGACTTCGACGTCGCGGCCGCCCTGGAGAAGGTGCGCCCGATCGCCGAGGACGTGCACCATCGCGGTGTCGCGGCGCTGATCGAGATCACCGAACGCTTCGACGGCGTGCGGCTGGAGTCCACCCGGGTCCCGGCCGAGCAGCTCGCCGAGGCCCTCGCGGAGCTGGAGCCGAAGGTGCGCGCCGCACTGGAGGAGTCGATCCGCCGGGCCCGGCTGGTCCACGCCGACCAGCGCCGCGAGGGGCACACCACCCAGGTGGTGCCCGGCGGCACGGTGACCCAGCGCTGGGTGCCGGTGGACCGGGTCGGGCTGTACGTTCCGGGCGGTCTGGCCGTCTACCCGTCCTCCGTAGTGATGAACGTGGTGCCGGCCCAGGAGGCTGGCGTCGCCGGGATCGCGGTGACCTCGCCGCCGCAGAAGGCCTTCGGCGGCCGGGTGCACCCGACGATCCTGGCCGCGTGCGCGCTGCTCGGCGTCACCGAGGTGTACGCGGTCGGCGGCGCCCAGGCGGTCGCGATGTTCGCGCTCGGCACCGAGGAGTGCGAGCCGGTGAACATGGTCACCGGCCCCGGCAACATCTACGTGGCCGCCGCCAAGCGCTACTTCGCGGGCCGGATCGGCATCGACTCCGAGGCCGGACCGACCGAGATCGCCGTCCTCGCCGACGACAGCGCCGACCCGGCGGAGGTCGCCGCCGACCTGATCAGCCAGGCCGAGCACGGCCCGACCTCGGGCTCGGTGCTGGTCACCGCCTCGGTGGCGCTCGCCGACGCGGTCGAGGCCGAGCTGAAGACCCAGGTCGCCAGGACCAAGCACGGCGAGCGGGTGGCCGAGGCCCTCGGCGGCCGGCAGTCCGGCCTCATCCTGGTCGACGACCTGGAGCAGGGCCTGGCGGTCGTCAACGCCTACGCGGCCGAGCACCTGGAGATCCAGACCCGGGACCCGCACGCGGTCGCCGCGAAGGTCCGCAACGCGGGCGCGATCTTCATCGGCCGGTACACCCCGGTCTCGCTCGGCGACTACGCGGCCGGCTCCAACCACGTGCTGCCCACCGGCGGCTGCGCCTGCCACTCCGCGGGCCTGTCCGTGCAGACCTTCCTGCGCGGCGTGCAGGTCGTCGAGTACGACCGCGAGGCGCTGGCCGGCATCGCCGCGCACGTGGTCACCCTGGCGGACGCCGAGGACCTGCCCGGTCACGGCGACGCGATCAAGGCACGCTTCGTCGGAGACGAACACAATTGGCAGAGCGAGTGGACGGTTCCCGGCACGTGACCACGATCAACGACCTCCCCGTCCGGGACGAGCTGCGCGGCCAGTCGCCCTACGGCGCCCCGCAGCTCGACGTCCCGGTCCAGCTGAACACCAACGAGAACCCGTACCCGCTCCCCGAGGAGCTGGTCGCCCGGATCGCCGAGCGGGTCGCCGAGGCCGCCCGCCACCTCAACCGCTACCCCGACCGGGACGCGGTCGAGCTGCGCGAGGGCCTGGCCGGCTACCTGACCCGGACCACCGGCTTCGCCGTCGCCCGGGAGAACGTCTGGGCCGCCAACGGCTCCAACGAGGTGCTCCAGCAGCTGCTCCAGACCTTCGGCGGCCCCGGCCGCACCGCGCTCGGCTTCGAGCCCTCGTACTCGATGCACGCCCTGATCTCCCGGGGCACCGGCACCGGCTGGATCTCCGGCCCGCGTGACGACGACTTCACCATCGACCCGGACGCCGCCGTCGCGGCGATCGCCGAGCACCGGCCGCACGTGCTGTTCGTCTGCTCGCCGAACAACCCGACCGGCACCGCCGTCGCCGCCGACACCGTGCTGCGGCTGTACGAGGCCGCGCAGGCCGCCCGGCCCAGCCTGGTGGTGGTCGACGAGGCGTACGTCGAGTTCTCGCACCGCGACTCGCTGCTGCCGCTGCTCGAGGGCCGCCCCAACCTGGTGGTCACCCGCACCATGTCCAAGGCCTTCGGCGCGGCCGGGCTGCGCCTGGGCTACCTGGCCGCCGACCCGGCGGTGGTGGACGCGGTCCAGCTGGTACGCCTGCCGTACCACCTGTCGGCCGTCACCCAGGCGACCGCGCTGGCCTGCCTGGAGCACACCGACACCCTGCTCGGCTACGTCGGCCGGCTCAAGGACGAGCGCGACCGGCTGGTCGGGGCCCTGCGCGGACTCGGACTCGAGGTGACCGACTCGGACGCCAACTTCGTCCAGTTCGGCCGCTTCGCCGACACCCACGCCGTCTGGCGGGCCATCCTCGACCGCGGCGTCCTGGTCCGGGACAACGGCGTCCCCGGGTGGCTGCGCGTCACCGCCGGCACCCCCGCCGAGAACGACGCCTTCCTGGCCGCCGTCGCCACAGCCCTCCCGTCGCCCGCCGCCACCCTTGATCGTCCGCGCTCCGCGCGCGCAGCCAGTCAGGAGCTGTAACCCCGTATGACCCGTATCGGACGCGTCGAGCGCACCACCAAGGAGACGTCCGTCCTGGTCGAGATAGACCTGGACGGCACCGGCAAGACCGACATCTCCACGGGCGTCGGCTTCTACGATCACATGCTCGACCAGCTCGGGCGCCACGGCCTCTTCGACCTGACCGTGAAGACCGACGGCGATCTCCACATCGACAGCCACCACACCATCGAGGACACCGCCCTCGCGCTCGGCGCCGCCTTCCGGCAGGCGCTCGGCGACAAGGTCGGCATCTACCGCTTCGGCAACTGCACCGTCCCGCTGGACGAGTCGCTCGCCCAGGTGACCGTCGACCTCTCCGGCCGCCCCTACCTGGTGCACACCGAGCCGGAGCAGATGGCGCCGATGATCGGCGCCTACGACACCACCATGACCCGGCACATCCTGGAGTCCTTCGTGGCCCAGGCCCGGATCGCCCTGCACGTCCACGTGCCCTACGGGCGCAACGCCCACCACATCGTGGAGTGCCAGTTCAAGGCGCTGGCCCGGGCCCTGCGCTACGCCTCCGAGCGCGACCCGCGCGCGGTCGGCATCCTCCCGTCGACCAAGGGCGCACTGTGAGCAACACCGCGATGATCCTCATCTTCGTCGGGCTCTTCCTGGCCGGCGGGGTGATCTCGTTCTGGAAGCAGAAGCAGGCGAAGGGCGTCATCGTCGTCCTCGCGCTGGGCTCGGTCATGTGCCTGGGCGCCGGCCTGATGCGCCTGTGACCGGCGCCTGTGACCGCCGCCCGCGACCGGAGCCTGTGACCGGCGCCTGTAACCGCTCGGCGAACGAAAGACTGGACACCTGAACATGGGCAAGAACGTCGTGGTGCTCGACTACGGCTCCGGCAACCTCCGCTCGGCGCAGCGCGCCCTGGAGCGGACCGGCGCCAACGTCACCGTCACCTCCGACTACCAGGCCGCGATGGACGCCGACGGCCTGCTCGTCCCCGGCGTCGGCGCCTTCGAAGCCTGCATGCGCGGGCTGAAGTCGGTCCGCGGGGACTGGATCGTCGGGCGCCGGCTGGCCGGCGGCCGACCGGTCATGGGCATCTGCGTGGGCATGCAGATCCTCTTCGAGAAGGGCGTCGAGCACGGGGTGGAGACCGCCGGCTGCGACGAGTGGCCGGGCACGGTGGAGCCGCTGGAGGCCCCGGTCGTGCCGCACATGGGCTGGAACACCGTGGACGCCCCCGAGGGCAACCGGATGTTCGCCGGCCTGGACGCGGACGCCCGCTTCTACTTCGTCCACTCCTACGGGGTGCGCCACTGGGAACTGGAGACGCACAGCGCGCGGATCAACCCGCCGCTGGTCACCTGGGCCACGCACGGGCAGCCGTTCGTGGCGGCCATCGAGAACGGCCCGCTCTGGGCCACCCAGTTCCACCCCGAGAAGTCCGGCGACGCCGGCGCCGCCCTGCTGACCAACTGGGTCAACACCCTCTGACCACGGAAGACGTGTACCTCATGAGCCGCCTCGAACTGCTGCCCGCCGTCGACGTCCGGGACGGGCAGGCCGTCCGCCTGGTCAAGGGCGCCTCCGGCACCGAGACCTCCTTCGGCGAGCCGCTCGCCGCCGCCCTCGCCTGGCAGAGCGCAGGCGCCGAGTGGCTGCACCTGGTCGACCTCGACGCCGCCTTCGGCACCGGCTCCAACCGCGAGCTGGTCCGCGGGATCACCGAGACCCTCGACATCAAGGTCGAGCTGTCCGGCGGCATCCGTGACGACGCCTCGCTGGCCGCCGCCCTCGCCACCGGCTGCACCCGGGTCAACCTCGGCACCGCCGCCCTGGAGAGCCCGGAGTGGGTCGCCAAGGTCATCGCCGAGCACGGCGACCGGATCGCCGTCGGCCTGGACGTGGTCGGTACCACCCTGCGCGGCCGGGGCTGGACCAGCGAGGGCGGCCAGCTCTTCGAGGTGCTGGCCCGCCTGGACGCCGAGGGCTGCGCCCGCTACGTGGTCACGGACGTCAACCGGGACGGCACCCTGACCGGCCCCAACCTCCAGCTGCTGCGCGATGTGTGCGCCGCCACCGACCGTCCGGTGGTCGCCTCCGGCGGGGTCTCCTCGCTGGACGACCTGGTCGCCATCGCCGGCCTGGTCGGCGAGGGAGTCGAGGGCGCGATCGTCGGCAAGGCACTCTACGAGCAGAAGTTCACCCTCGGAGAGGCTTTGGAGGCGGTTTCGGGATGACGGAACGTCGGATCGCGCGCGGCCGGGTCGGCGGGTTCTCCGCCTGGGAGGACATCCTCGGCGTGTCGCAGGCGGTCGCCGCCGGGGACCACGTCCACGTCGCCGGCGCCAGGCCGGTGGTGGACGGTGTGCTGCAGGGCGAGGGCGACCCCTACGAGCAGGTGCGGGCCGCCTTCGGCAACGCGCTGGAGGCCCTGGCCGCGTACGGTCTGACGGCGGACGACGTGGTCCGCACCCGGGTGCACCTCACCCACTCCCGTGACATCGACGCGGCGGGCCGCGCCCACCAGGAACTCTTCGGGACCGTGCGCCCGGTCGCCACCGTCGTGGTGGTGCAGAGCCTGGTCGACTCGCGGCTGCTCGTCGAGGTCGAACTCGACGCCCACCGCGCCGGGCTCGCCGCCACCCTGGAAGCTCTGGAAGGCAAGCAGCCGTGACCCTCGCAGTACGTGTCATCCCCTGTCTGGACGTCGACGCCGGCCGTGTGGTCAAGGGCGTCAACTTCCAGAACCTGCGGGACGCCGGGGACCCGGTCGAGATGGCCAGGCTCTACGACGCCGAGGGCGCCGACGAGCTGACCTTCCTCGACATCACGGCGTCCTCCGGCGACCGCGAGACCACCTACGACGTGGTCCGCCGCACCGCCGAGCAGGTGTTCATCCCGCTCACCGTCGGCGGCGGCATCCGCGCCGTCGAGGACGTCGACAAGCTGCTGCGGGCCGGCGCCGACAAGGTCGGCGTCAACACCGCCGCCATCGCCCGCCCCGAGCTGGTCCGCGAGATCGCCCGGCGGTTCGGCCGCCAGGTGCTGGTGCTGTCGGTGGACGCCCGCCGCTGCGCCGAGGGCACCGAGACCGCCTCCGGCTTCGAGGTCACCACCCACGGCGGACGCGAGGGCACCGGCCTGGACGCCGTGGAGTGGGCCGGCCGCGCCGCCGAGCTGGGCGCCGGCGAGATCCTGCTCAACTCGATGGACGCCGACGGCACCAAGGACGGCTACGACCTGGAGCTGATCCGGTCCGTCCGCGCGGCCGTGTCCGTCCCGGTGATCGCCTCCGGCGGCGCCGGGAAGCTCGCCGACTTCGCCCCCGCGGTGGAGGCCGGCGCGGACGCGGTGCTGGCCGCCAGCGTCTTCCACTTCGGGGACCTGCGGATCGGCGAGGTCAAGGACGCGCTGCGGGAGGCCGGGCACCCGGTCCGCTGACCGCGCGGCCCGGCACTCGCCCGGCATGGCGCTGCCCGGCCCGGCGCGCGGCCGAGCGGTCGCGCGCCGGGCCGGGTGCGGCACCCGTCAGGCGTCCTTCGGCGGCTCGCCCTTGATCAGGGCGAACGTGGCGCCGAACGGGTCGGCCAGCCAGGCGATCCGGCCGACGTCCGGCACGCTCTCCGGGCCCATCAGCACGGTCGCCCCGGCGCCGGTGGCCCGGGCGACCACCGCGTCCACGTCGGAGGAGCCGAAGTACGGCGTCCAGGACGGCGGCCGGGACTCGGCCATCACCGGGGCGATGCCGCCGAAGGAGGTCGCCCGCAGGTCGCCCTCGGCCGGGGAGAGCACCTTGTACGTCATGCCGGGCGCCGGGAAGTCCTCCTCGCGCCAGCCGAACACCGTCCGGTAGAAGCCGAAGCCGGCGTCCACGGAGCCGGTGTGCAGCTCGACCCAGATCAGCGCGCCGTCCTCGGACACGGCGTCCAGGCCGGTGACGGCGCCCGGCTGCCAGACCGCGAACTCCGCGCCCTGGGGGTCGGTCAGCTGGGCCATCCGCCCGGCGTCCATCACGTCGAAGGCCGGGACCCGGACGGTGCCGCCGGCCCGCTCGACGGCCGCGGCGGCGGCCTCGGCGTCCGGTGCGCGGAAGTACGTCGTCCAGGCGGAGTGCGCGCCGTCCTCGGTGAGCGGGCCGACGGCGGCGACCGTCCGGCCGTCCAGTTGGAGGAAGCCGTAGCCGCCGGCCTCCGGGCCGGCCGACCGGAAGGTCCAGCCGAACACCGCCCCGTAGAACGCGGCGGCGGCGGCCGGGTCGGGGCTGCCGAGGTCGACCCAGCAGGGGGAGCCGGCCGGGAAGTCGGTGGTGAGCATGGTGTCGCGTCCCTTCGAGGGAGACGGTAACGACGGGCAGGGGCCGGACGGCCGCCACCGTGGGCCCGGCGGCGCCCCTCCCGGCCACCTGCGAGTCTGCACCCCGCCACCGACATCCGCAGCCGGGGCGGGATCCGGCGGCGCTCCCGGCGCTCCCGGCGCTACCCGCGCTACCCGCGCTCGGGGAGCGGGAGGGCGTGCCGCAGGGCCTCGACGGCGTCGTGCGGGCCGTCGACCTCGACCCGGGCGCGGGCGCCCCGGCCGAAGGCGAGCAGCACCAGCTCGCCGGGCTCGCCGGTGATCCGCACCGTCGACGGGCCGGCCGGGCCGACGGCCAGGCTCCGGCCGTCGGGGTGGCACAGTTCCAGCCGCACCGGGGAGCGGCGGCCGGCCTCCATCCGGGCGGGCAGCGACAGCCGGCGCCAGAGCGCCTCGGCCCGGCCGGCCGGCACCGCCGTCGGCACCGGGTCGTCGCCGGCCCGGGCGACGTCCTCGGCGTGCACGTAGTACTCGACGGTGTTGGCCGCCTCGTCCGCGCCGGGCAGGGAGAACAGGGAGAACGGGGGCGGCCCGGCGCGGAACATCCGGACCAGCTCCTCGTACGGCCGCCCGGCGTAGGACTCCTGCACCCGGTGGGTCCAGCCGGCCAGCGGGCCGCCCCGGATGCCGGCGGCGGCGTCCGGCCGCCGCTCGCGGATCACCAGGTGGGCGGCGAGGTCCCGGGTGGACCACCCGGCGCAGAGGGTGGGCGCGTCCGGCCCGGCGGCGGTCAGCAGTTCGGCCAGACGGTGGCGCTCGGCGAGAGCGTGGTTAGACATGCGGCCCACCCTACGAGTGCCGACGGGGAGTCAGCGCAGGCGCCCGGTGAGCTTGCCGGTGTCCGGCCGGTTGCCCGCCGTCAGGACGCAGGTGTAGTCGCGCCAGCCCTGCTGGTAGAACGCGTAGCTCGGGCCCACCGAATAGCTGTAGTACGGCCCGCCGCCGCCCTGCCGGGCCTCGGCGGCGGCCTGGACGTCCTTGCAGCCGTCCCGCATCGCGTTGGCGACCGCGTAGTCGCCGGTCAGCCCGTCGGGGAGCAGCTGGTCGGCGATCGCCTCGCCGTCGTGCTTCCCCTCGCAGGGACGGGCCTCCGGCTTGGTGACCGTCCGGCTCAGCTGCGGGTGGTCCAGGCAGGTGCCGACGGTGAAGAAGCTGTACGGGACCACCTTGGTCGGCGTCGGGGTGGGTGTCGGGGTCGGGGTCGGCGTGGGGGTGGGTGTCGGGGTGGGCGTCGCGGTGGGGGAGGGCGGGGGCGGCGCGGGGGCCGGGTCGTCCCCCGGCCACAGCAGGACCGTGGCGACCACCGCGAGCAGCAGCACCAGCACCGCCGCGACGCCGACCCGCAGGCCCCGGGACGGCCGGGCGTCGTCGTCGCCGGGGCGACCGCCGCCGGGACGGTCGCCGCCGGGACGGTCGCCGCCGGGACGGTCGGCCGCGGACCGGTCGCGGCCGGGCGGCTCGGCGGGCTCGGCGGAGTGCTGCTCGGAGGTCATGAGCACGAGAATGGCGCAGAGCGGGGCCACCCGGCAGGCGGTTGGCACAACTCGTTCGATCGGATGGTCCTCCCGGTCGGACGCCGCGCCCCGCGCCCCCGCTCACGTGCCGCTCCCGGGCCGCTCACCTGCCGCTCACCGGCACGGCCGCGAGCCGGGCGGCGACCCTGGCGGCCGGACCGGGCTGTCACAATGGCCCCATGTCCACCACACCCGCCGCTCCCGGCTCCACCGCCCTGGCCCCCGAGATCGCCGCCCGGCTCAAGCGGACCGCGGACGGGCTGGTCCCGGCCGTCGCGCAGCAGTACGACACCGGTGAGGTGCTGATGCTGGGCTGGATGGACGACGAGGCGCTGCACCGCACCCTCACCACCGGCCGCTGCACCTACTGGAGCCGCAGCCGCCACGAGTACTGGGTGAAGGGCGACACCTCCGGCCACGTCCAACTGGTCAAGTCGGTCGCGCTGGACTGCGACGGCGACACCCTGCTGGTCAAGGTCGACCAGACCGGCGCGGCCTGCCACACCGGCGACCGCACCTGCTTCGACGCCGACGTGCTCCCGCTCGGCTGAACCGCCCGCTCCGCCCTCCCCGTAAGGTGCCGCCCGCATGGACCTCGAAGCCTTCCGCAAGCTCGCCGTCGACACCCGGGTCATCCCGGTCACCCGCAGGCTCCTCGCGGACGGCCTCACCCCGATCGGCCTCTACCGCGGCCTCGCCGCCGAGCGCCCCGGCACCTTCCTGCTGGAGTCCGCCGAACAGGGCCGCAGCTGGTCGCGCTACTCCTTCGTCGGGGTCCGCAGCGCCGCGACCCTGACCACCGGCCCGGACGGCGACGCCCGCTGGCTCGGCGCCCCGCCGGTCGGCATCCCCACCACCGGCAACCCGCTGGAGGTGCTGCGCGCCGCGCTGCGGACCCTTCACACCCCGCGGCACCCCGACGACGGCCTGCCGCCGCTCACCGGCGGCCTGGTCGGCTACCTCGGCTACGACGTCGTACGGCGCCTGGAGAAGCTGCCCGACCTCAACCCGGACGACCTGCGGCTGCCCGAGCTCACCCTGCTGCTCGCCACCGACCTCGCCGTGCTCGACCACGTCGACGGCACCGTGCTGCTGATCGCCAACGCGGTCAACCACAACGACCTGGAGAGCGGGGTGGACGAGGCCCACGCGGACGCCGTCGCCCGGCTCGACCGGATGGAGGCCGACCTGCTGAAGCCGGTCGACCCGGGCCTGGCCACCTTCACCCCGACCGGCCCCGGCGAGGTCCGCTCACCGTTCGGCGGGGCGCCCTACCGGGCCGCGGTGGAGGAGATCAAGGAGCGGATCCGGGCCGGCGAGGCGTTCCAGGTGGTCCCCTCGCAGCGCTTCGAGGCGCCCTGCCCGGCCTCCGCGCTGGACGTCTACCGGGTGCTGCGCACCACCAACCCCAGCCCGTACATGTACCTGTTCCGCTTCCCCGGCCCGGACGGGGGCGCCGAGGGCGGCTTCGACGTGGTCGGCTCCAGCCCGGAGGCGCTGGTCAAGGTCACCGACGGCGAGGCGATGCTGCACCCGATCGCCGGCACCCGGCACCGCGGCGCCACCCCGCACGAGGACGCCGGGCTGGCCGCCGAACTCCTCGCCGACCCCAAGGAGCGGGCCGAGCACCTGATGCTGGTGGACCTCGGCCGCAACGACCTCGGGCGGGTCTGCGAGCCGGGCAGCGTCGAGGTGGTCGACTTCATGCAGATCGAGCGCTACAGCCACGTCATGCACATCGTCTCCACGGTGACCGGCAAGGTCGCCGAGGGGCGGACCGCCTTCGACGTGCTGACCGCGTGCTTCCCGGCCGGCACGCTCTCCGGCGCGCCCAAGCCGCGGGCGATGCGGATCATCGAGGAACTGGAGCCCACCCGCCGCGGCCTGTACGGCGGCTGCGTCGGCTACCTGGACTTCGCGGGGGACTCGGACACCGCGATCGCGATCCGCACCGCGGTGCTGCGCGACGGCACGGCGTACGTCCAGGCCGGCGCCGGCGTGGTGGCTGACTCCGACCCGCACGGCGAGGACACCGAATGCCGCAACAAGGCCGCCGCCGTCCTGCGCGCGGTCGCCACCGCGAATACGCTGCGTAGGCCGTAGGCCGTAGGGCGTGGGCCCTGGGCCCCGCGCACGTCGCGGGGCCGCCGCAGCGGAAGGGACGACAGCATGCCTGACGTGCAGCGGCGGATCGTGGCCGCCGCCAGGGAGCAGCTGCTGCGGCAGTCCGGCGGCCACGGCGGGGTGCGCTCGGTGGTGAGCGAGGACGGGCCGGCAACCAGGCTCCTGGTGCTGGCCCCCGGGGCCTCGTCGGACGCCGCCGGACGGTACCGGACCGGGGACGCGCTGGTGGTGCTGGAGGTCGCGCCGGTGCCCGGGCCGACCGGGGGCCACCGCACCCACGCGGACGCGCGGGTCCCGCTGTACGTCCTGGTGGACCCGGGGGAGGCGGTCTGCACCGTGCACAGCCGGCCGCTGCCGGGGGTGGGGTACCGGGAGGCGGAGCGGGTGCCGTTCGGGAACGATCTCTTCCTGCCGCTGGAGGAGGGGACGCTGGTGCTGGAGACGGGCGACTTCCCGGTCGAGCCGCCGACCCCGGGTGCGGCGGCGGGGTGAGGGCGGGGGACACTGGTCCGGTGAGCGCTGAAGCCCGTACCGACGCCGTGTCCGCCGACCCCGCCGCCGCATCCGCGCCCGCCGCACGGGCCGGGCGGCGCATGCTCGCGGTGATGCTGCTGCTCACCGCGCTGGGCGCGGTGCTGGTGCTGACCGCCGCCGGGCGGGTCTGGGCCGAGGGCCTGGCCGGCACCCTGGAGGTGTCCGTGACCGGCGGCAGGATCTCCGAACTGCCCGCCGGGCTGGCCCTGGTGGCCCTGGCGGCGGCGGTCGCGGTGTTCGCGGCGCGCGGCGTAGGCCGGCTCGCGGTCGGGGCGCTGACGGTGCTGGCCGGGTTGGGCGCCGCCGTGGCCGCCGCGGTGGGCGCGGGGGACACCGCGGCGCTGGACGCCGAGGCGGCCCGCAAGCTGGCGCTGACCGGTTCCGCCGCGACCGGGGTCGGGCACACCGCCTGGCCGTGGGTGGCGCTGCTGGGCGGGCTGCTGCTGGCGCTGGCCGGGTTCCTGACCGTCCGGTACGGGCGCGGCTGGCCGGCCATGGGCAGCCGGTACGAGGCGCCGACCGGCCGGGCGCCGGTCCGGCGGGCGACGGCGGCCGAGACCCCGGCGGACCTGTGGAAGGCACTGGACCGGGGCGAGGACCCGACCGCCCGGTGAGCCGGGCGGACCCGGTCGCACTGTGACGCGATAGACCCGCCACCCGCTTTGGGCCGCCGGTGTACGGCCCGGCACAATGGAGGCGTCAACCCGCCAGGGGCCCGCAGGCCCGGCCGGGGCCCCGAGAGCGTAGGAGCACCATCTGATGTCTGCAGGAACGAAGGCCGCCAGCGGCCACACCGTCGCCGCCTGGACCGGCGTGACGATCTCCTTCATCGGCTTCGCCATCGCGGGTGTCGCGATGATCCTGCCTTCGGTGCTGCTGGTCTGGGGCGGCCTGGCGGTCGTGGTCCTGGGCGGCGTGGTCGGCAAGGCCATGGCGATGGCGGGCATGGGCGCGCAGCCCAGCGCCCACGTCTACACCCCGGAGGAGCAGGCGGCGCTGGCCGCCAGCCCGGCCTGAACCCGGCCGGACCTCCTCACGTGAACGGCGGGCGGCAGGCCCGCCGTTTCGTTTCTCCCGCCCGGCCGCCGGGAGGGGCACAATCATGGGCGTGAACGCCGCCCCCGCTCCCACCGCCGCCGCCCGGCCGTCCGGCCCCCGCCGGCTGGTTCCGCCGCTGGCCGCCGCGGTCGCCGTGGCCGTCCCCGCCGGGTACATCGCCGCGGTGGACCCGAACAGTCCCGGGCACTATCCGGACTGCCCCTTCCTCGCGGCCACCGGCTGGTGGTGCCCGGGCTGCGGCGGGCTGCGCTGTGTGCACGCGCTGACCCACGGGGACTTCAACGGCGCCCTGCACGACAACGCGGTGGCGGTGCTGCTGTTCGCGGTGCTGGCGGTGCTCTGGGCGCGCTGGCTCTGGGCGGCGTCGCGCGGCCTGCCCGGGCCCCGGCTCGCGCTCGGGTCCCGGCGCTGGGTGCTGGTGGCGCTGTTCGTCCTGGTCTTCACGGTGGTCCGCAATCTGCCGGTCGGTGCCGGTCTGGCCCCGCCGTCGGTCTGAGCCGGGAAGCGGCGGGGGAACGGTGAAGGCGCAGGCCGCAGCCCCCGCGCGGTGTCCGTACCACGAGACGCGCGCCGGGCGGATGCGCTGCGCGCCCCCCCGTGCCGATACCATCGGAGGGCCGGGGGCCCATTGGTCGCCGGCTCCTCGCCAGTAGTACCGGCAAATCATGATGGGGGCGCCCGAGTGAGTGTGCTCGACTCGATCGTCGAAGGGGTCCGCGAGGACCTCGCCGAGCGACAGGCCCGGGTCCCGCTGGACCAGCTCAAGGAGCTCGCCGCCAAGGCCCCGGACGCCAAGGACGGCGTGGCCGCGCTGCGCGGTGACGGCATCCGGGTGATCTGCGAGGTCAAGCGCTCCAGCCCGTCCAAGGGCGCGCTGGCCACGATCGCCGACCCGGCCTCCCTGGCGACCGACTACGCGGCCGGCGGTGCCGCCGCGATCAGCGTGCTGACCGAGCAGCGCCGCTTCGGCGGCTCGCTGGCGGACCTGGACGCCGTCCGCGCCGCCGTGGACACCCCGTTGCTCCGCAAGGACTTCATCGTCACCGCCTACCAGCTGTGGGAGGCCCGCGCGCACGGCGCCGACCTCGCGCTGCTGATCGTCGCGGCTCTCGACCAGCCGGCCCTGGTGTCGCTGATCGAGCGCGCCGAGTCGATCGGCCTCACGCCGCTGGTGGAGGTGCACGACGAGGAGGAGATCAAGCGCGCGGTGGACGCCGGGGCGCGGATCATCGGCGTCAACGCCCGCAACCTCAAGACCCTCGAGGTGGACCGCAACACCTTCGGCAATGTCGTCCACGCCATTCCGGACGGCGTCGTCAAGATCGCCGAGTCCGGGGTGCGCGGTCCGCTGGACGTGATCTCCTACGCCAACCTGGGCGCGGACGCGGTCCTGGTCGGCGAGTCCCTGGTGACCGGCAAGGACCCGCGGGCCGCCGTGGCCGACCTGGTCGCGGCCGGCGCCCACCCGGCGATCCGGCACAAGGACTGATCCCGCCGCCATGAAGATCGCCACCCGTCTCGCCCCCGGCTGCCGCCCGCGCGGCTGCCGCGCGCCCGCGCGCCGGGTGCTGGGGCGGCGGGTGCGGTACGTCATCGGCTGCGAGCCCGGACAGGTACCCGGGAGGCGATGGCGTACGACGTCCGGCTGAGCACAGCCAGCAGACGTCACGTCATCCGTCGACATCCGTCGACATCATCCCGAGGGACTCCACCATGTCCGAGAAGTCCGAAAAGTCCTCCGCAGAGTCCGGGCGGGACCACCTGCCCGGTGCCGAGGTGCCCGACGCGCGCGGTTACTTCGGCGCGTACGGCGGCCGTTTCATCCCGGAGGCGCTGGTCGCCGCCGTGGAGCAGGTCGCCGAGGAGTACGAGAAGGCCAAGGCCGACCCGGCCTTCGCCGCCGAACTCGACGCGCTGCTCAAGGACTACACCGGCCGCCCCAGCCCGCTGACCGATGTGCGGCGGTTCTCCGCCGAGGCCGGCGGCGCGCGGATCCTGCTCAAGCGCGAGGACCTCAACCACACCGGCTCGCACAAGATCAACAACGTCCTGGGGCAGGCCCTGCTCACCAGGCGGATGGGCAAGACCCGGATCATCGCCGAGACCGGCGCCGGCCAGCACGGCGTGGCCACCGCCACCGCCTGCGCCCTGTTCGGCTTCGACTGCACCATCTACATGGGCGAGGTCGACACCCAGCGGCAGGCGCTCAACGTCGCCCGGATGCGGATGCTGGGCGCCGAGGTGGTGTCCGTGACCTCCGGCAGCCGGACGCTCAAGGACGCCATCAACGAGGCGTTCCGCGACTGGGTCGCCAACGTCGACTCCACCCACTACCTGTTCGGCACCGTGGCCGGTCCGCACCCGTTCCCGATGATGGTCCGGGACTTCCACCGGGTCATCGGGATCGAGGCGCGGCAGCAGGTGCTCGAGCGCACCGGCCGGCTGCCCGACGCGGTCGTGGCCTGCGTCGGCGGCGGCTCCAACGCCATGGGCATCTTCCACGAGTTCATCCCGGACGCCGGGGTGCGGCTGATCGGCTGCGAGGCGGCCGGCGAGGGCGCCGACACGCCCAGGCACGCCGCCACCCTCACCAAGGGCGACCCGGGGGTGCTGCACGGCTCCCGGACGTACGTCCTGCAGGACGAGGACGGCCAGACCATCGAGTCCCACTCGATCTCGGCCGGCCTCGACTACCCGGGCGTCGGCCCCGAGCACGCCTGGCTGAAGGACACCGGCCGGGCCGAGTACCGCCCGGTCACCGACGACGCCGCCATGCGGGCGCTGCGCCTGCTGTCCCGCACCGAGGGCATCATCCCGGCCATCGAGAGCGCGCACGCGCTCGCCGGCGCCCTGGAGCTGGGCCGCGAACTCGGGCCCGAGGCCACCGTGCTGGTCTCGCTGTCCGGGCGCGGCGACAAGGACATGCACACCGCCGCCGAGTACTTCGGCCTCTACGACGAGCCGGGCGCCGGCTCCGCCCACGGGGGTAAGTGACCATGACTTCCAAGCTCAGTGGCATCCTGGCCGCCGCCAAGGCGGAGGGCCGCGCCGCGCTGATCGGCTACCTGCCGGCCGGCTTCCCGTCCGTGGACGGCGGCATCCGCGCCGTCGGCGCGCTGATCGAGGGCGGCTGCGACATCGTCGAGATCGGCCTGCCGCACTCGGACCCGGTGCTGGACGGCCCGACCATCCAGACCGCGGACGACATCGCACTGAAGGGCGGGGTGCGGATCAAGGACGTGCTGCGCACCGTCCAGGAGGTGGCCGCGGCGCACCCCGCCGCGGCGGTGCTGGTCATGACCTACTGGAACCCGGTGGACCGGTACGGCGTCGCGCGGTTCGCCGCCGACCTGGCCGCGGCCGGCGGGGCGGGCTGCATCCTGCCGGACCTGCCGGTGGAGGAGTCCGTGGAGTGGCGCAAGGCGGCCGAGGAGCACGGTCTGGACACCGTGTTCGTGGTCGCGCCGAGCAGCAAGGACCGCCGGCTCGCGGAGGTCACCGCGGCCGGCAGCGGTTTCGTGTACGCGGCCGCGGTGATGGGCGTGACCGGCAGCCGGGCGCAGGTCGGCGACTTGGCCGAGGACCTGGTCGCCCGGACCAGGGCCACCACCGAGCTGCCGGTCTGCGTCGGCCTCGGCGTGTCGACCCGTGAGCAGGCGGCCCAGGTCGCCGGGTTCGCGGACGGCGTCATCGTCGGTTCGGCCTTCGTCCAGCGGATCCTGGACGCGGACGGGGACGAGGAAGCCGCGCTCGCGGCGGTCCGCGAGCTGGCCGGCGAACTCGCGCAGGGCGTCCGCCGCGGCTAGTCCCTCCTTCGATCGCACTGCTGACGGTCGCGTTACTGACGGCCCGTCGCCTCTCCGGAGGTGGCGGGCCGTCGGCGTTCCCCCGGGTGCGGGCGGCCGGTCGGACCCGAACGGGTGAACAGTGCGGGGCGCGCGCATCAGCAGGGGTTGACCGGCGTTGAGTGGAGGGACGAGTGCACGAACCACGTGCCCCCGGGGGCGCGGGAGCGAGCGGAAGGGGTCGGCCGATGCCCGGTCTTCAGCGAGCCGTGCTGCTACGGGCGGCCGCGGCCGCGCTGGCCCTCGGCGCCGCGCTCGGGGCGCAGGCGGCGGTCGTCCCGGCCCTGGCCAAACGGGGGGTGGAGCGGGCCGAGCGGGACGCGTACGTGTGCGCCGAGGCGGTCCGGATGGAGGCGGTGGCGCGGGCCGGCCGCTCGGATCCGCAGGGGCGGCCGGCGCTCCTCGGCGACAGCCGGTACGAGCCCGGCAGGTACGAGGTCGGCCGGTACGAGCTCGGGTGGCCGCCCGGCTGTGACCCGGTCACTCCTTAGGGTGAAACCTGGTCAACCGATATCAATGTTCACTCTTTTGGCTTAACTCGCGAAACCGGAGGAACCCGGCGTCACCGTCGACGGTTCATAGGGCGTGACGGTGTTTCCCGAGGGGGTGGTCCGGATGGCCGGGCCGGTGACGGAGTGGATCGGCACGGCGGCCCGGTTGGGTCTGGCCGTGGTCTGGGGCTGGGCGGGGCTGGCGAAGATCGCCGACCCGGCGGAGGCCGCCCAGGCGGTGCGCGCGTACGAGATCCTGCCCGAGGCCCTGGTCAAACCGATCGGCCACGGACTGCCCTTCCTGGAGCTGGCGCTCGCGCTGCTGCTGGTGGTTGGCCTGGGCACCCGCCTGGTCGCGGCGCTCTCGGCGGGGCTGCTGCTCGCCTTCATCGCCGGGATCGCCTCCGCCTGGGCGCGCGGCATCTCGATCGACTGCGGATGCTTCGGCGGCGGCGGGGCGGTCGACTCCTCGCAGACCGAGTACCTCCAGGAGATCCTGCGCGACACCGGGTTCCTGCTGCTGGCCGGCTGGCTGCTCCGGTGGCCCCGCACCAAGTTCTCGGTGGACGGCTGGCTGGCGCGCTGAGCGCCCCGTCCTCCCACCGCACCCCCGCCCCCGAATCTGGAATGTCCAAAGGCTGATGAGCGAGAAGAACCGAGAAGGCAAGCGCACCGCCCGCGAGCGGATGCTGGCGGACCGGGCCGCGGACGAGGCCCGCGGCCGGAAGAAGAAGAAGCTGATCATCGGCGGGGTGGCGCTCGCGGTGATCGCCGCCGCCGTGGTCACCGGCGTGGTGGTGCAGGACCAGCGCTCCAAGCCGGAGACCCCCACCGCCGCCCCGGCCGGCGCGATCGGGGACAAGAACCTGGTGATCCCGGTCGGCTCGGACAACTCGCCGGCCGTCCTCACCGTCTACGAGGACGCGCGCTGCCCCGCCTGCGGCACCTTCGAGCGGGAGTTCGCGTCCACCATTAGCCAGCTGGAGGACGCGGGCAAGGTCTACACCAACTACCACATCGTCTCGTTCATCGACCGGGCGGTGCCGGGCAAGGGCTCCCGCTACGGCGCCAACGCGCTGGCCTGCGCCCAGGACGCCGGGCACTTCCGCGACTACCACGACGTGCTCTACCGCAACCAGCCGGACGAGACCAGCGACGCCTTCGGCGACAAGGCGACCCTGATCAGTCTCGGCAAGCAGGTCAACGGACTCGACACCCCCGCCTTCGAGTCCTGCGTCAACAACTCCACGTACGGCGGATGGGTGTCGGCGGTCCAGCAGGACTTCGACAAGTCGAGCTACAAGTCCACGCCCACCGTGCTGCTCAACGGGCAGCCGATCTACCCGAAGTACAACAACGAGGAGATCACCCCGGCCAACCTGGTGAAGTGGGTCGACGCCGCCAACCAGGGCAAGACGCTGGGCACCCCGGGCACCCACGGCCAGTCGCCGGCTCCCACCAGCACCGCCTCGGAGAGCAACAACCCCTCGCCGAAGGCCGGCTGAGCCGGGCCCCCGCGCCACGGCCGCCGCCGCCCCCTCCCCGGCCGGAGGGGGCGGCGGGCCGTGCTTCCGGCCCGCGCGCCGATCGGTGCACCGGTCCGTGCGCCGGTCTGTGCACCGGTCCGTGCACGGATCTGTGCACCGACTGTGACCCGCCGGGGTGTCCTGGACGGGCCGTCGACCCTGTAGCGTCGGAGCTGCCATGGATATCGCCTACATTCCCAGCCCGTCGCGGGGCGTCCTGGAAATCGGACCCGTCCCGCTGCGCGCCTACGCCTTCTGCATCATCCTCGGTGTCGTCGTGGCCGTCTGGCTCGGCAGCAAGCGCTGGGTCGCCCGCGGTGGTGGCAAGCACACGGTCGGCGACATCGCCGTCTGGGCTGTGCCCTTCGGCCTGGTCGGCGGCCGGCTCTACCACGTGATCACCGACCACCAGCTGTACTTCGCCGAGGGGAAGAACCCCTGGAACGCCTTCAAGATCTGGGAGGGCGGCCTCGGCATCTGGGGCGCGATCGCGCTGGGCGCGGTCGGCGCCTGGATCGGAGCCCGCCGCCGGGGTGTCCCGCTGCCCGCCTACGCCGACGCGATCGCCCCCGGCATCGCGCTCGCCCAGGCGCTGGGCCGCTGGGGCAACTGGTTCAACCAGGAGCTCTACGGCCGTGAGACCACGCTGCCCTGGGGCCTGGAGATCAAGAAGACGCTGCCGGGCGGTGAGGTGGTCACCGGGATCTACCACCCGACCTTCCTCTACGAGTCGCTCTGGTGCGTGGGCGTCGCGGCGCTGGTGATCTGGGCGGACAAGCGGTTCGCCCTGGGCCACGGCCGGGCCTTCGCGCTGTACGTGGCCGCGTACACGGTGGGCCGGTTCTGGACCGAGTGGCTGCGGATCGACGACGCGCACTACATCTTCGGCCTGCGGCTGAACGACTGGGTCGCGATCTTCGTCTTCCTCGGCGCCGTCGCGTACCTCGTGATCGTCGGGAGGAAGCACCCCGGCCGCGAGGACCCGGCGAGCATCGACCCGATGGCCGACGCGGACGAGCGGGCGTCGGCGTCGGCCGACGAGGCGGGCGGCAAGGCGGCCGGCGAGTCAGCCAGTAAGTCGGCCGACAAGACGGCCGACGAGCCGGACGAGAAGTCGGGTGGGACTCCGGGCGGGAAGGCCCAGGACGCCCTCGCCGAGAAGCTCGACAAGTTGGAGAAGGACGTCAGGAACCCCGCCTGAGCTGCGCCGATCCAGGCCCCCGGCCGCCCCCCCCCCCCCGGGGGGGGGGGGGCCGCCGGAAGTTGGGGCCACCC